>JBGSUN010000260.1:0-28719 GCA_041753475.1 Planctomycetaceae bacterium
GAACGCTTCCCAGTGTTGTCGGTGAGCACTGAGACAGATTCAGCGCGGGGCGCGAAACCGCAAGCGGGGTGGGTTTGCGGGTTGAAACGAGGGTTACTTTTTGATTCGGTCGGAGAGCTTGTGCTTGAGGAGCCAGGCGTAAACTTCGGGATTATCGTAGGTTGCCGTCCAACTGTCGTGACCCACACCGTCGTAGACCGTAAACAGCGGTTTGCCACCTCGATTGCGCACGGCCCGGACGAGCTCCAGCGACCGCTCCAACGGCACCGCTCCATCATCCGTCCCGTGGAAAATCCACATCGGAACTTGCGATAGCGGTTCGGCATAGTTCGTCCATCCCCCGCCGCAAATCGGGACGGCGGCGGCGAACTTCTTGGGATAGTGGGCGAGCAACCGGAACGTGCCGTAACCCCCCATGCTCAAACCGGTGACATACAACCGATCGGGATCGGCGTTGTATTTCGCTGCGACTTGATCGACCAATTCGGCGAGCAGTCGGGGTTCCCAACGATCGATGATTGGCACTTCATTCACGGGAGCCTGCGGTGACACGATGATAAACGGGAAATCACCCGGCCGTTTCTCCACCAGCTTCGGCGGGCCGTGGATCTTGACCAGGTTGAGATCCACGCCGCATTCCCCGGCTCCGTGCAGAAACAACAGCAACGGGCGCTTGGTGTCATCGGCCTTGAAATCCGTGGGGACAGCCAGCAGATACGGCAATTTTTCGCCGGGAATCTTCTTGGACTCAAACTTCTGCCAGACTTCTTTGCCGGCCACGGGTTCGGTGACAGGGAACGTCTTCACTTTCACATTGCGGTAGCGGACGAACTGCTTGGTGTAGTCGCCGCCGCCGTGCACCTGCAGGGCGATCATGCCGCCATCGGTGGTGCGAACCTGGTTGTCCTGAAACTGCATAAATTTCACGCCGTTGATCCACGTGGTGATCTGCGGCGGATTGCCGACGATGCGAGCGCGAAGCCGGTTCCATTCGCCATGCTTCCAGAGGTCTTTCCATTGCTCAGCGTTCACCGGGCTGCCGTAGGCTGCCGCGCGGGGATCGGTGCGGCGATCGAGCGCCGTGAAGTCCGTTGGTTCTTTGCCGAGTTCGTAGTTCCGGAAGTGCAAGCCGCCGGGGAGACCTTCGCCGTAGATCCCGGCGACATTGCCGTTGTCGTGGTAATCGACCATGTACTGATACGCCTGGCCCTTGTCGTTGCTGCGGAGGAAGAGGCCGCTGTCGGGACCGTAGTCGTTCTTCATTTCGACGATGACTTCGAAATCGGTGAACGACTGGTTGGTGAGGATGATGCCGCCGTTGCCGGGGACATCCTGTGAACCCACAATCGCTCCTTCTTCGATGACCCATTTACCGCCGGATTTGTTTTCACTGGTCCGGCTATGCCCGGTTTGGGCACTGACATGCCAGCCATCGAGCGACTTGCCGTCGAACAGGGTGACAAACCCGGTGTCATCCAGGTTGGAGTCTTTGGGAAGGTCCGCGGCCGGGGCGATCGTGGCCGTCAGCAGCACGAGACCCAAACTGAGAGCACGTGATCGAAAACCGAACGTCATGATGTGAATCCTTCCTCTCTGGCCAAAGCGCGAAGGGCGCGTCGTGGAATGTGGTACCGAGTGCATTGTCACCGCAAAAAGTACGGGTGAAGGGAATAGCGAGTAGGGAATAGCGAATAGCCAGAAGTCGTGTGCTGGTCTGAACCTATTCGCTATTCCCTACTCGCTATTCCCTCGACTGAAAACGCGAAAATGAAGCCATGACGAAGCACTAGGTTACCGGATGGCCGGTCGGGGGCACAATGTGGCGTCGGGACGGGTCACGAACCCCCGCGAGGAAATCGAGGGACTTGACGGCATTCACGAAAAATTCGTCGGGAAGCAGTGGTCGAATGGTTGGCGCGACTACAACTTTCATGCAGCCCACCGGTGAATTTCGACTGCACTGATTGATCCCGCTCTCACTCTCTCAGCGCGGCGACCCCGCCGCGGAAAGGTTCGGAATGCGCATCAATTTCATGCTCAGCGCGGCACTCATCGGAGCCCTCGCGATCAGTACATCCACTGCCGAGGCGGCGAAGCGTCGTACTCTGGTGGTTCATCCCGTCGCCGTCGTTCAAACCTGTCAACAAGCCTTAATTCCAGCGACTGCGGCCGTGGCATTGGCCGCCGAACCGGCGAAGAAGGACATCGTCGATACCGCCATCGGCGCTGGCAGTTTCAAGACCCTCGCCGCGGCACTCACCGCCGCGGGGTTGATCGACACTCTGAAAGGTCCGGGACCGTTTACGGTCTTCGCTCCCACCGATGAAGCCTTCAAGAAATTGCCGGCTGGGACGGTGGAAGATCTGTTGAAGCCGGAGAACAAGAAGAAACTGACCGACATCCTCACGTACCATGTCGTCGCCGGCAAGGTGATGGCCGCCGATGTGGTGAAGTTGAAAGAAGCCAAGACCGTGCAGGGCAAGGCTGTGAAGATCACCGTCAAGGATGGCAAGGTGATGGTTGACGCCGCCAATGTGACGAAGACGGATATCGGCGCCAGCAACGGCGTGATCCACGTCATCGACTCGGTGATTCTGCCGTAGTGCTGTCGAAACACCGTCGTTGATCGCATGGGGCGGGCTTCCACGAAGGAAGACCCGCCTCGTTCTTTTGGTTGCGATGGCAACTTTGCGTCGTTATCGCACCACGTCACTCAGATTGCGCAACCGGTCAAGTTCGGCCTGCAACGTGGCGACGCGGTCGCGGTACTCTTCCAGCGACGGACTCTCCGTGGTCAATTCCATCGTGGACAGGAACTCTGTGGAGATCGCCGATGCAGGTTCGGGCCAGGTCGTCACCACATGGGCTTTGGTCGCGCCGAACGTGAATTCATCCAGCGGATCGAGCAGCGACCACTCGATCGGTCGATGGTTGATCTGTGGTGGGAGTGCCTCGGTGAGATTCACCAACCACAGCGAGGTCGGCGTGCGGATCAGGGCGGCCTGGCGGGGGGCAATGGCGGTTTCATTAATGAAGACGCCGTTGTCGACGCCGCAACCAATGAGCGTTAACCAGCGGATGAGCGGTTGCCGATGCGGTCCAGTCGGTGTTTCCAGGTGAAGCGACGCCGTGGCATCATCGACCAGCAGGTTGGTCCGCGCCGGGATGCCGGGTAACCCGCGGACGCGGACGGTGTGTTGACCGAGCCGCAATGATTGTCCGTCGGTCCACCAGCCATCAAAGTTCGTTTCGACGAAGTGATGTGGATCATTCCGGCGGAGATCGACGCCGTAAAGTTCGCCGTGCAACCAAAAGAAGGCGTACTGTTCGCCCCGCAGGAGCGGATCACCCAGCCGGAGTCCGCAGCGGCGGCTGTTGCCGATGAGCAGATACGGATCGGTCAAGGGGAGCGTGACAGTGACGCCGGTATCACGCCGTTGGACTTCGAGGAACACACCAGAGGGGACACGGCTGTCAGCGGCGAACCGCGCCCACTGCTGGTCGCGGGGTGATCGCTGGGCAACAGCCGAAAGGGGTGCGGCGGCGTGGGTGTCCCGAACGGCAGCCCGCCATTGCGCGAGCCACCCGGCAGTGGCCCAGGTGCGAAGAAACCATCGTCGCCGTCGTTCATTGCGGGTGGTCGCCAACTTCGTCACTCCCAATAACATGGTGCGGTTACGCCGAGTGGGTGTCAATTCAGGAGAAGAATTGGTGGGCAACAGTTGCGGGTCGTAACAAAGAAACGTTCGATGGCGGAGTCCGTGTTTTCGATCAGAGACAGGGGTTGATTTCCGCTTCGCTGTTGCTCTTGGTGGCCCAGGGGGTGACAATTGTGAATGAGGCAGGGATCGGCACCCATCGAGAGGTTTTCGCGATGAAAGAGTCTGCCATGACGGTGACGTGGGCCGGGCGGTGGCAAGAGCTTGCGCTGGGTTGGATCGTCGTCGGTCTGTGGGGTTGTGGCACGGCTCCGTTGCCTCCACCGGCCGATCCTCCCAAGCCACTTCCAGTACCCGTCGCCGCCGCGCCAGCGGCCGGTGCGACTGGGGGCCAGCCGGCGAATTCCAAGGGCACTGCCAAAGCGAAGGCCAAAGCCGCGCCGGTGGAAGCCTATCCCAACGAAAGCCGGGCGAATGTCTTCGAGGTGACCGCCACCGCCGAACCGATGACCACGGAAGTGGCTCCGCGATTTCGTGAAGACGAGAAATTCGTGATTGTCGCCGGCCTGGCAGGTTCCGATTCGTCGCAATTCACCGCCGTCGGAAAAGGAAACACCGGCGCGGCGGCTACTCCCGCTGCCAGTTCGTTGAAACTGCCGGAAGGTTTCACGGCGATGACGGAGTTCGGCACCGGGGAGGAGGGGGCACCGCTGCGCATTCGCTGCCAGAAAGATGAATCGGTGATGGCGTTGGTCCCGGCAGGCTTGGCTACCGTCGGTACTGACAGCGGTCCGGCCGAAGCACAACCCGCGTTCTCGGTCTTCATCGACGCCTTCTACATGGACGTCACCGAGGTCACGGCGACACAGTTCGAAATGTATCGTGATGAGCTGCGTAAAGACAAAAAGCGTGTCCCGCCGCCCCCGGTGAATGCCAATGCAGGCGAAGGTTGGCCAGCGCTGGGGGTCAGTTGGGGTGACGCGCAGAACTTCCTCCGCTGGGCCGGAAAAGAGTTGCCGACAGAAGCCGAGTTCGAAAAAGCCGCGCGGGGGAATGACGGTTTCCGCTCTCCGTGGGGCAACGGCCGTCCGGTGTGGGGCAGTCCGCGGACGCCGAAAACATTGGTTGTCGTAGGAGCCTTTGTGGGTGACCAAAGCCCCTACGGGATTTACGACCTGGCCGGGAATGCCCGGGAGTGGACCGCCGATTTCTATCGCGCGAACGCCCATCAGCAAGCTGCTGATGAAGCCGCCGCAAAGGCCCTGCGCAACTGGACGGGTCCGAAGACCGCCACGACGGGGAGCCAGCGCGTCATCAAAGGGGGAGGCGACGACTGGGCCGTCTGGCACCGTTCCGCCGCCGATATGTCTGCACTCCTTCCCGACGTCAGTTTCCGCGGAGTCTTGCGGTTGTCCTCGATCAAACCCGCCAGTGAAACCACACCAAAAGCGGGCGCGAAGAAAGCTGCGAATTGATTTCGCGGCAGATCAGGCTGAGGCTGACTGCTTTTCATGTGAGACAGACGGAGGCATGATGTCCATCAAAGAATTGGAAGCCGCCGTGCAGCAACTTCCGGCGGATGAGTTGAAAACCTTCGCGCAGTGGTTCGAAGAGTACCTTGCGGATCAATGGGATCGGCAAATTGAAGCCGATATCTTGGCTGGTCGCCTCGATGAATTGGGTGCACGCACGCAGGCGGCCTTCGTCGCCGGTGATTGCACGCCATAATGAGACACTTTCCAGTGCCAGCGTTCTGATGTTGGAATCACGGTCAGTTAGAACGACGAGATTGTCGGTCGTCACCGATTAACAACCGTATCAGTTCCTTACGCACGGCCAACAGCCATTTGTAGCTGAGCAGTTCATCGGGCATGGTTTGCAGGCCGCGAGCCCAGCGGCGGGCCATTTCCGGGTCCGCTTGCACTTCCCGCAATGGGGTGTGTTCGATGCGGATGCCGAAGACAATGCCACGCGTTTCGGGCAGACGGAACAGCAGTTGATGTTCCCGTCGCAGCCAGACGCGCTCGGGGTCCAACGGCAAGACCAGTTCTGGTGTCGGTTGTTGTGGATGCTGATTGCGCTCCGCGCTCGCCTCGCTGGACCAGTTGGATCGCACCCAGCCTTCGCCCGGCTTCAGCGCATGCAACAGCTTGTCGACGCGCTGTTCCAACACGACGTTCATTCCCGGAACGACCGCATGGACTTCCGCAACCGACAGCCCCAACTTCTCTGGCAGACTCCACGAGGAGGGAAAGCAGACGCAGCCACCCACGGTGATCGGTTTCCCCGCGGCGTTCTCACGGATCAACACGATGTCCGGCTCGAGTTGTACCGAGGCGTCAATCAAACGGTGCAAGGGTGAGAGATCAGCCCGATTCGTCGCGCCACCAGGTGACGGTTTGATCCAGTTCGCCGCAAGTCGACAGAACTCGTCGGCGATCGCTTCCCCTTCCGGAAGGAGTCCGGTGTACAAGTCGGGAGCCGTGCTCAACCAATGCTGGCGTTCCTGAAGAATTGCGGCGTTTTCTGCGGTAGGCGCGAAATACTCCTCAATCGAGCTGCGCGTGGTTCCCAGCGTGAACCGGTAGTCTTCATCCGGCAAGCCGCGGTATCGGTCATTCATCGTTGCCCTCTTCCGGCTGTGAGTCCTTCGGTGGTGGCGGCTGAATGCGGTAAATGTCGATCAGCGCGACATCATCGCTGAAGAGCCACTCCCAGGTGGAGGTCGGTTCGGTGTGCACGATGTGTTCCGGGGGAATCCGGCGACGATCGACAATCGCGAGGTCAATCTTCTGCTCCACCAGCATGTCGGCTCCCGTGGCGGGAAAGTGAGCGAGTGCGCCTTTGAAGTTGAGATACGGTTCGGGAAAGTACCCCGAGTACCCGTTAATCATCCGCCGCCGATGTCCCATCCCCCAGATCATCCATCGAGTGGCTTGTTCATATCCATGAATGTCGTTTCCAGTGGGAAATGGCAGGCAGACGATGGTCGTTTCCGGTGGGGTTTCATCCCAGAGATATTCGACCCATTGCGGCCACGTGGTGTCCGGCCAGCGATCACATTGGAGATTCACCGGCCGCGTTTCAGCAATCAACACCAGCCCGGCCAGCACGGTCGGCAACCACGCCGCGGCGAGCAGAAACCGCTGCCGCCAGGTGGTGATCCGGGCCGTGTCATCCACGTGGGGAACCAGTCCCTGCAAGAAGATGACCGCCAGCCAGGTTGTCGCCAACTGCACGAACACGGCAAAACGAAATGGACTCCGAATCTGCGCGACGCCGGGGACCACGGCCCACAAGCCGCGATACGGGGACAATCCCCACATCTCGACGCGCGGTCCCAATGAGAAGAACAAGGCCAGTCCGCCCATGCCCACCACGAACCATGTCCAACGCCGCCAGCGATGAACGGATAACCCACACACAATGCCGACTCCGGCGAAGAGCCCTTGCAACAGGGCTGGCCCCAGCGTCCAACCACTGCGACCAGCTTCCGGACATTCCCATGCTTCAAGCCATTGAGCCCACGGCGAATTGGTATAGTCGCGCAGATGAGCCGAGAGATCGATCACCATCGTCATCTCGCGTTTCCATCCATGTTCGCGCGAGGCGTGGTCTTGCTGGATCACCAGCGGGGCCACGAGCATCCCGGCCACCACCGCGGCGGTGAGGAGTTGTCCCCACGCGCGGGGTGAAAACGCATGGCGGCAACACAATCCGGCACCCGTCGGCACCAGCAGCAATGCTAAAAACAGCCCGTAATAGTTACAGGTGAGATACGTCAAACCAAACGCAATCCCCAATTCCACGGCGGTCAACCAGTGAAGAGACGTATTCCACTTCCACAGGGCACAGATGGTCCACAGCGAAGTCCACAGGACGGTCAGTTGCAACACGCCCAGTTGCCAGACGACGAACGGCAGCGTTTCCACGAGAATTCCGCCGCAAAGAGCAGGCCACCAATCGAAGCCGCGCTGTTTCAGCAGCCGGTATCCACAGACGCCGTTCAACCACAGCGTGACCAGCAGATAAACGTTGTAAGCCAGCACCGGCTGATCGGAGAGCCAGACCAGCGGCGCAACGAGGAGTGTCGTCGGCTGTGCCTCTGAGAACGCAAAGGTCTTCGTTGTCGGATGGAAGATCGGCGCGTCCCAGTACCCGCGGAATCCCGCAGCGGCCCGGTCGGCGTTCCACCACACGGTCCACAGATTGAACAACGGCACCGTCGCCGCCGCCTCAGTTCCCAACGGCAGATCCCGGTGAATCATCCGGGGCATCGGCCATGTCACCTGGACCGCAAACGCGGCAAAGACCAAGAACGGGACGATATGACACAACCATCCCATACGGCGACGGCGCGGCAGCGAGAACGGCAGCGTGGAAGATTCGGTGGAGTTCGGCGCGGCACTCATCGCCGCATTCTCCCGTAGCAGTCGATCCAACGCCACCCGTCCCGGATTGCCAACAGGCATTCATCCTGTGTGCTTTTGCGGGAGTGTGATCCGATTGGCAGGCCGGTGCGTTCTGATTGAAGCCGGGCCTCCGTTTTGAGATCCGCTTGGTAGAATCAGGTAGGCCGGTGTGGAAAGAGGAATTGCACGATGAACGTTGCCGACGAGATCCAGAAGCTGCACGATTTGCATGCCGCGGGGCAACTCACCGACGCGGAACTGGCTGCCGCCAAGGCGAAAGTGCTCAATGGGTCACCGCTCGATGGGGTGTGGCCGAAGGCGTCCGCGGACCCGGCAGCCCGTCAGCGCGAGGAAAACAATTGGGCCGTGATCCTGCATCTGTCGCAGTTGCTCGGTTTCACCGCGGTTCCGTTCATCGGCCTGGCGGCTCCGATTGTCATCTGGCTGCTGCTGAAAGAGCAGTATCCTGGCCTGGACGCGCACGGCAAGAACGTCGCCAACTGGATTCTGTCGAGCCTGCTCTATCTGGTGATTGCCGGCATCGCGCTGTTCTTTGTCGTCGGCATCATCCTGATTCCCGCCGTATTGATTATGGGGGTCATCTTCCCGATCATCGGTGCCGTGGAAGCCTCTCGCGGGAAGGTGTGGAAGTATCCGCTGACGATTGAGTTCTTAAAATGAAAAAAACGCCCAGGGATGGCAATCCCTGGGCTTCTCCAGGTTATTTCGGCAACTCCGGGGCGAGGACGTTGCTGAAGAGGCCTTCGCAGAAATGGGGCGCGTCTTTGATCGACTGGTCGTGCTTCGGGCAGGACCAGACTTCGATGTTGTCGTGCCGGAGTTGCAGGGCGTAGTCGGTGAAGGACGCGCAGGCGTAGAACCAGCCTTCGCCGTCTTTGGTCCTGTGGGTTTGCAATTGCAGCCACAGTTCCGGATCGGTTCCCTGACAGACGGCAAACAGCGCCCCGGTCTGGCGGTCTTGTTCGGTCGTCGTTTCATACTGGTAAACCGGCTGCGGCAGCACGCGCAGTTCCCATCGCCCGCCGGAGGCATCGATTGAGTTCGCAGTGAATTTCTGCGCCAGCTCACGCGCCTGGCGAAACCGTTGAGCTTTCATCGCTGCGGGAGTCGGAGCATCGGGGAGCGGTTTCCACTTCAGGCCCGGCTGCTGCGGTTTCCACAACCGCCGATGATCGATCAGAACGTCCAGTGGTTCCGGGGCCAGCGAATGACACTCATGTACGACTTGCCGCTTCGGATCGTTATTAAACGACCAGGCGAAGATGTCGGCGACGATCATCGGGCGTTGCTCGGCGTCCACCCACAGGTAAACTGCCCCGATATCATTGCCCCGCGCTGGCGTGGCATGCCGGAAGATCGGTTCCTTCACCCGCTGGAACCGCGGTTTGTCTGCGTTCATCGGCCCGATGGCATACAGCTCCGCCTGGGTCTGACAGACCGCCAGCCACCGTTTCACGAGGTCCGCATCCGCGTCCGACTTCGCGACTTGTGACCACATGATTACGGCAAACAGACAACAAGAACCGGTCATCGGGAGGCTCCATGATCGAGGGGTGCCCGATTCTCCCGGCTGAAGTCTGCCATGTCAAGACACCACGTCTGTTTCGTGTGTTGTCCGGTGTCTGGCGACGTTTCTTGTGAGCGGCACGGCGCTAGCCGCCGGTTCTTCACACGGCTGTAAAGTCACCGGCGGCCAGCGCTGTGTCGCTCACGAAGAGCAGAACAACCTCGCACGGATTTTTCTCGCTGCGTGAAAGGGGCTGCTGTACGATTGCGATCACTCGGATATTTCTGCCGTTGGTCTGAGAGATTGCCCATGAAGATGCATCGCTCTGGAATGGTGTGGTCCTGTTGGATCGTTCTCATGTTGACGACAAGCCCACTCCCCGCAGTCGAAGTGCGGCCCGCGTTGGAGAACAAGATCACGCAGGCGCTGAAGAAACGGATCGCCGTGAACTTCCGCGCGATCCCGTTATCGGAAGCGATTGAGCAACTCGCAACGGAGGCGGGTGTGCCTTACCGGTTGGAGTGGCCGATGTATGCAGAAAACGCCGTGAAGCCGGATACGCCGGTCACACTTCAGCGTGAGGAACAAGAGATCGCGGAAACACTGTTGGAGCTTTTAGGGCCGATGTCGCTCTCCTATGAGTTGAATGACGACACGTTATCTGTGACGGCTGAGGGCGAACAGATTCTGCGAAGCCGATTCTTCGATGTCTCGCGGTTAGTCGAACTCATCAAACCGCGGTTGACGACAGAACCGGTTTCTGATTCGACTTTCGGTGTTGGCGGCGGTGGAGGTTTTTTTGGCGTCGTTCCCGAGAACGCGGACTCGCAGCCAGAGCGCATGATTGGTCTTTGTGCTGGAAGTGGCGGTGTTGCGCGAGTTGTCCGAAGAAAGGCGGACTTCCGGATTCCATTGAAAAACGTTCAACATCGGCTTCCCGCGGAACATCGTCTGATGACGCTGATTCAGGAGAACACATGGGGACAATGGCAAGAAATTGATATGGTTGGTGGGACGATCACGGCGAGTCCCGGTCGGCTCTTGCTCCGTCAAACGCATCAAGTCCATCAGCAGGCCTTCGTCGTCTTGTCGAATCTTGAAATGATGCTCGGCGACCTGAAGCAATATCCCCGCTTGAGGCTGGGTGAAAGCGAAGATGAGCGGCGTGTCCGTGCCGCGCTGGACCGCATTCTAGACATCGTTTCGGATGCCCCGGCGGGGACGATGTCGCTGCAAGCATGGATGGATGCGAACATTCGTGCCCATGGTGTCGCGATTCGTGTCGACCAATTCGCGCTAGAAGATGAAGGCATTGATTGGAAAGAAGTGAAGGTCGCACTGACACCCGGAGTCTCACGGCGGAAACTTTTCCAGGACGCTTTGATCCAAGCCCATCTCTCGCTGGTCTTTTTCAATGGTCGATTCGTCATTACCTCTCTGGTCAAAGCGGACGAAGCGTTGACGACCATGATCTACGACATAGGTGGTCTTCCTGAAGCTGGCGATTTCGATTGGCTTGCGGATTTCTTGTATTCAACCACATCCGGCCAATGGGAAATGGTTGACGGCGTTGGCGGAACACTATCCACAAATGGCCTGTCTGGGCTACTGATCGTCCGGCAGACCGAAAATGTCCTCGAAGAAGTTGCCAAGCAACTCGATGAGCTCCGTCATCCACTGGAGATTCCCGCGAAACCGTTGCAGCCTGCGCGTACGCACAGCATTTATGCGCTGCCCGATGTAGCCATCGCGACCGATTTGCAAGCAATCCTGCCGAAGCTGGTGCAGCTACCCGATGTTACTTGGCCGGATGATTCGATTCAGCGCGTGGGTTCGATGCTGATCGTCCAGCAGACCGAGGTCGCCCATCGGCGGATTGAAACAGTTGTAGAAGCGTTGCTCAAAACGCACCAGATCAGCACCGGGGTGAAGCAAGCAAGGCCGGTTTCGTCACCGGACGTCGCGAAAGAAACCCAGAAGAAGCCGTGATTCGCTACTTCAACTCCACATCACCCAAAGTAATGGTCCGGGCCTCTTCGTCGGTGACGGGGTCTTTGGCAAACGTCAACTTGGCGGCGAAGGCGGCGACATCGTGGACGGGTTTGATCGACACGAATGTCTTCCCCCCGTTCGCGGTCGCGAGGTGATACTCCCGTGCCGGATCATCGGTCAACGGTTCGAGAATGTGCAATAACCGCGTGAGTTCGTCATCCGACAGTTCACGCGCAATCAACAGCGAGACCCCTTCCGCGGGTCCTTCCGGAATCGTCGGCATCGGCGTGGGAATCTGCTTCGTCATCTCCGCGGCTTGCAGGAACAGTGGGGTTGCCGCCGTCGCCATCTGCTCCGCGGATTGCGCCGCCAGCATTTCGTCCAACACGTGCTCCCACACGGTGAGCGTGTCACGGACCCGATTCGCCTCTGCGGCGTTGAAGTCGCGGGACCAGAGCCGAATCCATTGCCGGGCGTTGCGGATCCCGTCCTCCCACCCTTCGGCCAACGACCGGGGGATCCATTTCCCATCGACTTTCACAAAGTCGGTCGGCTCCACATCGGTTTGCCCCGGTGGTGTGATCCGTACACGGGCCGTGGAGCCCGTCGCCTCCACGAGATCAATTTGCACCTGGCCGAGTTCAGCGAGTGGATCGGGCCTGCCGGGGTTGGCAAGAGAGCTGAGAATCATCAATCGGCGCACGGCCCGACCGACATCGGTGCGGAGCAGTTCGCGGACATCGGCCTGCTTCAGTTCGTTGAGGTCGTCGAGCTTCCCGTGAATCATTAGATCGGCAGCACTGGTGAAGTCATCCCAGGCCATCGGCAGACTCGAAGGCTGGCCTTCGCCTCGAGGCGGGAACAGCGGCAACAGAATGTTCTTTTTCAAGCGAAGGACCGTGTTCACGCGATCGAGCAACTGCACGGTCATCGACCAGAGTTCGGGATCCACCCGTTCCGCAAATTCATGAACGACGCGATTCACATCTTTCTGGTACGAAGGGGGAAGAAAGTCGAAGGCGACATCGAGGTGACCGGTGCGAAACCCTTCGAGTGCCGCCTCAACGGCTCCCGCCGCCCCCGGCTGCGTGGCCCCTACCAGCGGCTGCATGGCGCTACCGGCATTTTCACGCAATTGCGGGTCATGTTGCATCACAGGAGAGGGTGGAGGCGCGTTGGAAGGACTGCGATTGCAGCCCGCAAGCGAGACGCACGCTCCGACAAGAAATCCAGAGGTCAACAACGAGCGCACGGGAAATCTCCGCCAGCAAAAGGATTCCGGTCGGCTGTCACCCGGATACCCCCTGAGTTTACCACGTCGGCGACACCCTGTCCGCCGCCAGTGTTGGTCCGATGTCCCGCGGGCGATATGCTCGGTGTTCGTACCTGCATTGGTTGCCAGATTCCAGGATGATGTCATGTTTGATCCCACTTCCTTGTTGAAACCGCGGCGGCGGATCGCGGGGATATCGGCGATCCTGCTGCCGTTTCGGAATGAAGTCGGCGATGTCGACTGCCCCGCGTTTGAAGCGCATGTCACGCGGACGGCCAATGCCGGGTTGACCCCTGCGGTCAACATGGACACGGGATACGTCAACCTGATTGACGTATCCCTGCAGGATGAAGTCCTGCGGCGGACACGATCGCTGCTCGGCGGGGGTGAGTTCGTCGCCGGAGCGTTTGTCGCCGATCAACCCGGGGCTCCGTTTTCGCGAGACGGTTACCTGCGGCGGTGCGAAGCGATCCAGCAGCACGGCGGGTTGCCGATTCTGTTTCCATCCTACGGCCTGACGCATCAACCGGGGCCGGAGATTATTGCAAGTTACGACGCTATTGGCCGGGGCTGCGACCGCTTCCTCGGCTTCGAATTGACGCGCGATCTCGCACCGTTCGGAGGCGTGTACGATCTCGAAACGTTCCGGGGTATGATGCTGGTGAAGCAATGTGTCGGCGCGAAACATTCCTCGTTTCACCGCGAACCCGAATGGCAACGGCTGTTGCTCAGAAACGCCGAACGACCCGACTTCCGGCTTTACACGGGCAACGATTTCGCGATCGACATGGTGATGTATGGCAGCGATTATCTGCTCGGATTGAGCACGTTCGCCCCGGATCTGTTTGCCCTGCGCGACACCTACTGGGAATGCGGCGACCCGCGGTTCTATGAGTTGAACGACCAGCTTCAATACCTCGGGTATCTCACCTTCCGCAGTCCCTCTGCGGCCTACAAACATTCCGCGGCTCAGTTCCTGAAGTTGCGCGACTGGATGACCTGCGACGCCCCGCATCCGCAGGGGTTCCGGCGTCCCGACACCGACCGTGAAATTCTGCGGGAACTCGGTCAACGCCTGGGTGTCGTGGATTGAACATCCCCCCCAGCCCGAAGCGCAAGCGCCGGGTGTCTGCACGCGAGCGGACGGTGTGATCTGCAAAGCGCAAGCGGGCGCATGCTTGTTCGCCGTCGGTCTGCTCGCGATGATGTCACAACGTACAGATTTGCCCCGCCCCGCGATTTTCCCTGCCTCACGAACGACCGACGTCATGGCCATTGAGTTCCGCTGCCCCTACTGCACGGCCACGATTCGTGTTGCCGACTCGGCACCGGGTCGCATGGGGAAATGTCCGAAGTGCAACACGAAGATGATCGTGCCGCGGCCATCCGCGGCGCTGCCTCCTGCGCTGCCACTCGAATTCAGCGGCGCGCCCGTCACGGCTCCAGCCACTCCGCCACCGGTCGTTCCGGAAGATGAACCCGTGTTGCTCGAAGAGAACGATGCGGATGTGCCCGACATTCATTTCGCAACGACGGACGCGCCCGTCGTTGCCCCGATCGAACCGACACCAACAGCGTTGCCGACCAATTTGTCCCCGGTGATCGCCCCGTTGGGTCCGGGCCGCCGTCTGGTCAAAAAGCGTAAAACCACGGGGCGAAAACGTCCGCAGGTGATGTGGATCATTGCCACGGTGTTGGGATTGGGTTTGTCGGTCACTGCTGGTTATGTCGTCTGGCGGGACGCGTTCCACGGGCGGTTGGATGGGGAATTGATCGGCACTGCGCTCGAAGACCCGCAATTGCCGGCGGTGACGGTTCCCCGCGCAGCGCTGGGACAGGTGGCGTCCGCGCTCGATCCGCTGTTGACGGATCTCGAATCGCAGCCAGTGCCCCTCATCAGCGAGTTGATGGCAGTCCAAGTCGGCGGGGACAAAGACGGGTTGGTGATTACCATCGAACAGGGAGCACTCACGCGGTGGTATCGGGTCGATGCCAAGAGTCACCCCCGGTTGGCGAAGTTCGCTGCGGAAAATGCGAAAGCCTTAAACGCTCCCCGAATCAAGCAATTGGATCAGGCCGCCCCGGGATTCATTCGAGACTATCAGAAAGTCCGTAAGCGGGAAGAGGACGCATCGACGATCACATCCTACCGCGACTCGCTGGCCCTCAACGCCTTGGTGAAAGGTCTCGGTGCCCACACCGTGGCCGTGGTAGGGCGCACCACTTATCCCTGCGTGTACGAACAAGCCGATGGCAGCTTGTACTTCCTGCTCCCGGCGAAATTGAAAACGTTCACCTTGCAGGGCAAGCCCCGGCCGGACGGTTCTGCCGGTCTGTTTGCCGGTGAGTTCCGAGTCGTTGTGCAACCGGATCGAACCCCCCGACAAGAACCCGAGACGCCGCCGGAAATGCCGGAAAAGAAGTCGACCCAAGACGATCCGGAATCGATGGAAACC
This sequence comes from Planctomycetaceae bacterium, assembly GCA_041753475.1. Taxonomy (GTDB): domain Bacteria; phylum Planctomycetota; class Planctomycetia; order Planctomycetales; family Planctomycetaceae; genus DSVQ01. The sequence goes on from JBGSUN010000260.1 coordinate 15,321, forward strand.
GCGCCGGAGAAAGCAGACGACGAACCGGTCGAAACCAAGCCCCCGCGTAAGAAAAAGAACGCGAAGTCATCGAAGTAGCCCTGTCGCTCCGCGACAGGAGAGCCCCGCGGAGCGACAGGGCTACGTGAATCTCGCCAGATCGACTAGAACACAGTGGGTGACAGATCACCCCCACGGAAACAGATGGCATGCAGGAACTGGTGAATTGGTTACCGGCGGTGAACGCATCGCTGAATGGATTGGCGACGCTGCTGCTGCTGAGTGGCTACGTGGCAATCAAACGTCGACAGACGGAGTTGCACAAATCGCTGATGCTCTCGGCATTCGCGACTTCAATCCTGTTTCTCGGCTGTTATCTCACCTACCACTGGGCGTTACACAGTTTGACGGGGGAAGCGGGGAAGAAGTTTGCGGGTGTCGGCATCGTTCGGCCGATTTACTTTACGATTCTCATTACTCACGTGATTCTTGCCGCCGCAGTGCCGGTGCTGGCACTCATCACGATTTACCGGGCGTGGAAACAGAACTGGGCCGGGCACAAGCGGATTGCCGTGTTCACCTTCCCGATCTGGGTTTACGTCTCCATCACCGGCGTGGTAATTTATGGGATGCTGTATCACTGGCCGAGTGCGGAAGCAGTGCGTGAATTAGGTTCCATCCGTCAGGCTCTTCCTGAGTGATGCAGAAAAAAAGTCAGGCAAAACCTGACTTACAGAAAAGTGAACGTCCGATGAATCGCCACACCGCCCGGACTGGTCTGCTCGCCTGCATCACATGGTCTGCCGTGCAATCCGCGGCGTGGGCCTGTCCGATGTGCAAGATTGCCTTGGAGAACGATGACCCGCAGCCCAAAGCGTACATGATCAGCATCCTCTTCATGCTGGGGATGATCATGTCGATTGCGTTTGGTGTCGGTGTGCTCACATGGTACATCAACCGCAACGACCGCCGGGCTCTTGAAGCCGCCGGTTATCAACACCTTTTCGAGAACGGCGTCAACGCCCCGGCGGAAGCCGCTGCGCAATCGTAACTTATTCCCAGGGTACTGGTTACGGCTTCGGCCCTTCGAAATGGTACCGAGTGTACGGTCCTTGGTGTGAGCCGACTTCGCGACCAGAAATGACGGGTACCCGCCAGACCTCGGTCCCTTGATACTCCACGGTCAGCAGAATACTGTTCATCCGCACCAGGCCATATTGCCACCGGCTCGATTTTCCGGCAGGCGTGGCCTCAAGCAAGAGCCACACTTCCGGATCCGTTCCCTGGACGAAGGTGAACAATCCGCCATCTTCGTGACTGGTCGGCGTCGGGGCGGATGCCGATTCATATCGGTAGACGGGCTGCGACAACAGCCGCAGTTCGGTCGATTTGCCTTCCGCATCCGCCGAGGACGCGGTAAACCGCCGCGCGAGTTGCCGCATTTGTATCAGCCGCGCCGCCGGTGTCGGGGCGACCTCCGGAGCGTCGGGAAGGTCTTGGAACGCGAGTCCCGGCTGGTCGGTCTTCCATACGGCCTTGTCCTCATAAGTCCCGCGGAGTCCATTCGGTGACAGGGAGTGAAACTCGTGGGACATATGTGTGAATGGGGAATACCATTTATACAAGGAACCAACGGCAAACGGACGGCCATCGTATGTCCACAGAAAGACGTTCCCAAAGATCTGCCCGCGCTCCGGATTCGACCAGCGCAGAATCGGTTGCGGCACGAGCTTGCAAGCCGGTGACTCGGTCGGCGGGAACAGAGCATACTTTTCCGCGTGGGACTTTGTTAACTGCAACGCCGCTTCCGCACGTTCCTGGTCATCCCGGCGTTCCTGGGCAGGCAGTTGATCAGATCCGATCAACCACGATGACACCAACATTCCGACGAACACGACGTTGATGCGAAGGCGAGGGTGCATGCGATACTCCCGTTCGGGCTGGAGCTGAAAACGCGCGATGGCGTGGCAATTCTACGGCTTTGGCGGCTCGATCTTGGGGCGGCCGCAACAGAACAGGCGCTTCCCGTCTGGAGTCCAGCCGGGGTTATGGACATCCAGCGTCGGGTCCTGCCCTTCAAGACGTTTGGGAGGGTCGCTTGTTGTGGGATCGAACTCGAAGAGTTGCGGCCGTTTCTGATCGGCACTGTACATCGAAAAGACCACGCGAGGTTGTGTGGGATGCCAGGTGAACTTGGAAGACGGCTTGATCTTCGGCACGTGCTTTTTCAGATCGGCATCTTTTCCCGTCACGGCCACCGAGGCGATATCTTTATTACCGTCTTCAGTGGTGCCGAGGAACAGAAACCGTTGACTATCCGGCGACCAGGTTCCGTTCCATCCCAGGGATGTATATTGGCCTTCTGCGTTAAAAGCAGTGCGCGTATTTTTAGAGTCGACATCGTAGACCCGGAGTTGCCTGCCGACGGCATAGGCAATCGATTTCCCATCGGGCGACCATTGGGCTCCCCAGCCGTTGCGGTCGACGGTGACGATTTCCTGGGTAGCAATCGTCAGAATGCCGACGCCGCCCGAATAGAATGAACAGGCCAGGCGGGTGCTGTCTGGTCCCCAGGTGGGCATGGCGCCGTTGCCCAGCAGCCACAGTTCATCGCGTTCCGTCGAAATGACAAACAACCGGGCATCACTGGTTCCCTCACCGGCGTCGGGCATCCAGCCGTCGAAGGCCAGCCATTTGCCGTCGCGGGAAATGCATGGTGAACCGACCGTTCCCACCTGCGGCAACTGAAAGAACTTCTGCCATCCCGTGCCATCGGCATTCAGGGTGTACAGGGCGGACTTCGGTGTGAGAGGCGCGGCAGGGTCCGCCGCGAATGAACCCGCACCGGTGGCGAACAAGGCTCCGCCCACGATCATCCAGAAAATAGCCGTACGCATCGGACGTGACTCCTTGGAGAAAGGGCAACCAGACCATCAGAGTCGCATGTCGGTGCCGTTTTGCCTCCCGAATCATCACAGACGCCGTGTCTTTTTTCAAGGCGTTTTCACGGAATCATGTGCCGCGAACGTTTCCAAACAGCTCGATGTGCTTGCGGGGACAGAAGCGGAACCCCCGTTCCTCGGCGGCGGGCGCAAGCCACGTCGCTTTTTCCGCCAGGATGTCGGTGGAGATCCCCTGCGGCATCAACCAGACATTTTCGCCGGGAACTGAGCCCAGTGATTCGACGTACTTTACGACTTCATCCAGATCACCGACGGTGTCGATCACGAATTTGAGTTGATAGGGGAACTCGGCCATCAAGCGCCGCAGGACGTCCGGCCGGTGTTGATCGCGCTGATGTCGTGCGGACCATTTTGCCGATTGTGCGGTCGGGATGGAATTCGCGAGTTTTGGGCTGAGGGACATCAGATCGGCGGCGACCGGGCGGTAGACGGTTCCCGCGGTTTCGACGGTGACAATGTGCCCCTCCTTGTTGAGGGCATGCGACAGCGGCACGATCTGCGGCTGCAACAACGGCTCGCCCCCCGTCAACACCACGTGCCTCACGCCGAACGAGCGCACTTTCTTCAGCACGTCCTCCCACGGCACCAAAAACCCTTCAGGCTGCCAGGAAGTGTAAGGTGTGTCGCAGAACCAGCAGCGCAGGTTGCAGCCCGTGGTGCGGACGAACAGGGACCGTTCTCCGGCGAAGCGTCCTTCACCCTGAATCGAGTCGAAAATTTCAGCAATACGCACGGGGAGATCGCGATCACGGCAGATCAAAAACCATTTAGCCCCCCGTTGTCCGCAACGGGGGGCCGTCTTCACTGATTTATCGTAGAAGAACCCCCGGTTGCGGACAACCGGGGGCTAAATGGGTTGATACCGTGTCGGATCGGGAAGGCCCGCTTCGGCGAAGCCTTTCTGCCGCAACTGGCACGAATCGCAATGTCCGCAACTGCGGCCTTGCTCGTCGGGGTCGTAACAACTGTGCGTCAAACCGTAGTCGACACCAAGGGCGATTCCGCGGCGAATGATCTCGGCTTTCGTCAGGTGAATCAGCGGCGTGTGGATGCGGAACGCACCGGTCCCCTCGACCCCAGCTTTCGTTGCCAGATTCGCCATGGATTCGAACGCGGCGATGAACTCCGGGCGGCAATCGGGGTAGCCGCTGTAGTCGACGGCATTCACACCGATGAAAATGTCATACGCTCCGAGGACTTCCGCCCAACCCAGTGCCAAAGACAAGAACACTGTGTTCCGCGCGGGAACGTAGGTAATCGGTATCCCCGTGGACATTTCATCGGTGGGGCGATCTTTCGGGACCGCGATGTCAGACGTGAGGGCCGACCCGCCGAACGGACGGAGATCAATCGGCACGACAATGTGCTGCGTCGCCCCCAGTGCATCACCCACCTTGCGGGCCGCTTCGAGTTCAAACCGATGGCGTTGACCGTAATCGAAGGAGATCGCGAAGCATTCGTAACCTTCACTCCGTGCCATAGCGAGTGTGGTCGCGGAGTCGAGACCACCGCTGAGGAGGACGACGGCACGGCGCGGATTGCTTGACGGTGTCATTGGTGGAGAAATCCAAATGTCGAAATTCGAAATCCGAAGGAAACCATAATCTCAAAGTAGGAAAACGTGACGCGTTCCTGACCGTATCGAGCGATCCTGTTTTCCAGTTCGCTTTTATGATTTCCTTCGGATTTCGACATTCGGATTTTCCCCCCTATTTCTTGCGTGCGATCGTCATCAACTGTTCGCCGAACTCCCGGGCGCTCCACATCGAACGGCCGACGCCCCAGCCACGGTCTGTAATCGGTTCGATATCGGCAAAGAAAAAATCCTCGACGTGCCGGCGGCTGCGGACGACGATTTCGCCATGCGGATCGATGATGTAGCTGTCCCCGTAACCCACGCCGTCGGGGTTCGACATGCATTCTTCTTTGCCGACCGACACATTGTTGCCACGGACGAAGTACACGCTGTTTTCGACGGCCCGGGCGGTGTGATCGGCCCGGACTTTCATGAAGTGGCCAATCAGCCCGTCCTTGTGGATGTAGTTGAAGTGCGGGGCAAAGATGACCTGCGCTCCCTGCAACGCCAGCAACCGGGCTGGTTCGATGTAGCCACCATCCGAGCAGATCACGACGCCGAACGTCAGCCCCTTGTGCTGAAAAACCGGGAACTCGCGACCCTGTTTGTGGAACTTCATGTAGGCCGTGCATTTGCTGTAGGTGCCGAGCAAATGCCCTTTGTGCACCACCGCGGCCGTGTTGTAGAGATCGTCGCCGCGGCGTTCATTGAAGCCCACGATGAACAGGGCCTCAAACGCACTGGTCTTGCCGAGCAGTTCCATGATCTGCGGGGAATCGACGGTGAAGGCACCTTGCCGGGCGCGGTCGCCGTCATCGGGGTAACCGGTCAGAAAGCATTCCGGGAAGCAGACGATGTCGACACGGTCCCGGTCGGCCCGTTCCAGTCCGGTGAGCACTTTCTGCAGGTTCCCGGCGAAGTCGCCGAGTTGCGAATCCAACTGACAATGTCCGATGCGCATCGCCGGGGCTCCTGAAAACACGACCGGTCCGCATCATAACGTGGGAAGGCACGGCGTGGGATCGGCGCGGGGCGCGAAACCGCAAGCGGGGGTCACCACTGTTCGTTGAGACTGTCGAGGAGCTTCACCGTCGCTTGCAGCAGTTGTGGCAGGCCTTTGCCGGTGACCGCTGAGACTTGCAGCACGGGTTTACCGGTCACTTCCTGCAACAGTTCCGCGGTCGCTTCGGCGTCGAGCATTTCGCACTTGGTGACGACCAGCAACTCCGGGCGTTCCGCCAGCGCCGGGTCGTACAATCGCAGCTCTTCACGAATGTTGCGGTAGTTGTCGATGGGGTCCGATTGATCGTCCGGACAGGGTTCCACCAGATGGACCAGCACCTTGCAGCGCTCGACGTGCTTGAGGAACTCGTGGCCCAGTCCCACCCCGGCGTGCGCTCCTTCGATCAGTCCGGGGATGTCGGCGAGCACGAAATCGCGATCGAGACCGACGCGGACCATTCCCAGGTTGGGGTACTTCGTGGTGAAGGGATAATTCGCGATTTCCGGGTTCGCGCGGGACAACCGGCTGAGCATCGTCGACTTGCCTGCATTCGGCTTGCCGATGAGACCGACATCCGCGATGACCTTCAATTCGAGAGTAATTTCGCGCCGTTCGCCAATTTCACCCGGCGTGAAATCGCGCGGGGCGCGGTTGGTCGACGACATGAACCGGGCGTTCCCCAGTCCGCCGCCGCCGCCCTTGGAGACGGTCACCCGGTCGCCGTGTTGGACGAGATCTTTCAGGATAAAGTTGCGCGTGGTATCGCGCAAAATCGTTCCCGTGGGGACCAGAATCAGCATGTCCTCACCGTCCCGGCCCGACTTGAGCGAGCCGATACCGGGTTGCCCGTTGCTGGCGTTCCAGTTCTTGACGCCGACGAGATGAATCAGGCTGCTGACGTTTTCGTCGGCTTCAATAATGATATGGCCGCCACGGCCGCCATCGCCGCCGTCCGGACCGCCGCGCGGCACGTGGGCCTCGCGCCGAAAGCTCATGCAGCCATCGCCGCCGTCACCCGCTTTGCAAACAATCGACACCTGATCGACAAACATCCCACACTCGCTTCGCAGACGGAACGGTTCCGAAGAACCCAAGAAAGACTGCCCCGCAGGGCTTCACGACCGCCAACCATCCCGCATCGCCATCAATCAAGAGTGGCCGAACCGATTTTCGGTTCGACGGACATTTCGCCAGTCATTCCGTATGATAGCGTGATGCGCGACCCACGCGAAGAGTAGCGGGAAAACCAGCACCGGACTCCGCTTAGGGACTGGTGAACGCTGCCTGATCCTCGCGAAAATCTTCCAGCGCCCGATCCACGATTCGTCGAATCTGCCGCTCCAGTTCATCGGCACTGCGCTTGCCTTTGGGGATCGCCATCCAGCAGAAAGTGATGGCTTGACGAATCGTGGTGTCAATCTGCTGGGGACCAAAGAACTCCGCCAATGATTCCTCGCTGTTGTCACCGACCGGGAACATGGCCATGAGAGGTCTCCTGAAGGGGGGCAATTTCGGTCCTCGAACCGAGAGGTGTTGATTGGTTTATAGGCATTTCTGAAATGCACCACTACCAATCGGTTTGAGTATTCGATTCTGTGTGCCACGGCCGTGTCGGCCGTGCGATTTCTCAGAGAGTTTTGCCAGTTTGCACGGCCGACACGGCCGTGGCACACAATATGTCAACAGGCTGCTACGGATCGGTTGGTAAACCAAAAGTCGAAATCAACCATGTCAGAACAGCGTCATTTAAGTTGTAAAGTGGTTGGCAACGGGCATTGATGAAATCTGCCGGATACATGACGTAACTCACCACCTCAGTTATCCAGGGATCGTGGTCAGCACATGGGTCATGGAAGGTGCCAGTGCAGACGCAAAAATAAATCACAAAGGGCGGTGACAGCAAATAGGCGGCGAAGACAAGAGGCAGCAGACCTGCCGCTGTCCATCGTGCTCGCCGAGACCACCGCCACGGTGCGAACCATGCGATGCGTTTCGGCAAGGGATCGTCCGACAATTCTTTCATTGCAGCCCATTCGGACCGAGATGGATGCGTCGGACCTGGGTGGAATATCGAGCAGTTGGCGAGCGAAGAGAGTGATCGCCCCTTGCTTGCCGGTTTCGAAAACCTTCTCGGTCGATGAATTATCACCAGACTCGGCTCATGAAAAAAGGGGAATCGAATCCACGGCGTTGTTTATGCACCGGACCGAGTTCCGTATTAGGATGTGTCGGCCCCACAGACATGAGATTGAGGATGTCGGCGACGGAATCGAGCAACACGATGGTCAGCAGCCCGGCGGCGGTGACAGCGCCGCCGGTGCCGCGGACCGTCACGTCCATTCTGCGCCGTCGTCTGCTCGACCTCGTTGTTATCGGTTGGGTCACGGCGGTCGGGCTGACCACGGGCCGGCAACTCGTGGACTGGTGGCGGGAAGATCCGGGTGCGGTGCCGCAGCCGGTGCGGGATGTCGGCGAGGACTGGTATCGCCGACCGGTGGAGTTTTCGGTGGGACAACGGAGCGTGCCGCTGCACCGGTCGCCGTTTGTGGGAACGAGGACGGAGGTCGAAAGCCGGTTGATGCAACTTGTGCAATCCCGACTCAAAGACGCGGCGGTTCCAGGCAGTCCCGCCGACGAAGCCGAGCAGGCGTTTCTGGAGAAACTGAAAGCCGAACTGCCGATCGCCACCGACCACGGTCACGGAACGCTGTACCGTTGGCCCGCCGCGTGGCCGGGTGTGATTGGGACGATGCAAGTTGCGGACGCAGAACGTATCGTCGCCCACGGGTTCGCGGTCCCCTCGGGACAGGACAAGTGGACGGTGTTCGTCCTCTCCGCGCAGGCGCATCGCGGATCCAGCGATGCGACGACATCGCTTCCCCCCGACGCTCTCCCATTACTGTCCTGGACCGACGAAGCTGGTCGGCGGGTGGCCACCTTCCACGGGACGGGGACTCTCACGGAATGGGTGACGTTCTGGGAACACCAGCATCGCAAGGAAGCCCGCACGGTGCGTGAGGTGGGTATCGACAGTGCGACCCTGCAGTTTCGCAGCCAGGAATTCGTGACCGACATTCAATTGCAACGCACCGCAGAGGGCAAGCTGACCGGGGTTTGCTGGACCATCCCGCTCGCCACAAAGGACACGCTACAATCACTGCCGACTGATCCCGACCGAAATTCGTCCGAACCCAAGTAGCCCTGTCGCTCCGCGACAGGAAAGCCGTTTGTTGGATCGTCTTCCAAGAACTGGCAATTCCTGTCGCGGAGCGACAGGGCTACGATGACCAGCGCTCAAAGGACATCCCGTGAAAGGTATCCCCGGAATTCTGGTCGCCGTCGGCCTGGGCCTCGTCGGTGCCTTGTGCAACTGGTTCTATCTCGAACGGCTTGCCGGGAAAGAAGCGAAGGAACAATTTATCGGCATCAAGGCCGGGGTGCAGCTCAACTCCGGCGATCCGATCAAGGAAGAGCATCTCATCGCCGTCGGCATCCCCCGCAGCAACCTCGGCAATCTCGACCAGGTGGCCCCGCGGTGGTCGGTACGCGGAGCGGTGATCGGTCTGGTCACCGCCCGCACTTTTCGGGGCGGCGAGATCGTGTTGCATGATGATCTCACCACGCCGGGGCAACGCGATCTCAGCGACAAACTCGGCCCGGATGAAGTTGCGATGTGGCTGCCCGTCGACCCGCGCTCGTTCAGCGCGGCCCGAGTGAATCCCGATGACGAAGTGATGTTTATCGCCCCACGGACAGGAACCGATTCCCCGACGCCGATCCCCGAAAACAGCCCCGTTGGTGTTCCATCGGGGTCGGGAACCAGCGAAGTCATCGGCCCGTTCCGGATTCTGGAAATCGGCACCCGCACCGGCCGCCCGGAGATTCAGAAAGCCGCTGGTCTCCGCAGCGGGAATGAATCGTCACTGACCGTCACCGCCAAACTGGTCAACGGCCGGTTGGAACCCAAAGCGGAACGTCTGACCGACATCATCCGCCAGACGCGCTCCCAAGGCTTGCAGGTGCTGCTCCTGCCGAAGAAGAAAAAGTAGCGTACGCTTCCCGATCACCCGAAGAGATTTACCAGCGGATTCCCCTCGCACACACGGTGCGGGCGGTTGAGGGGGTCGCGCAGTTCGGCTTCGAGAGGAATGCCGAGGGCGTGGTGAATCGTGGCAATGAAGTCTTCCGGACTGACCGGATTTTGTGTCGGGTAAGCCGCCTGGCGGTCACTGGCCCCGTAAACCTGGCCCCCTTGAATCCCGCCGCCGGCGAGGACCACCGACTGGCATGGTCCCCAGTGATCGCGACCGGCTTGCGGGTTGATCTTCGGCGTGCGGCCGAACTCGCCCATCATCGCCACCAGGGTTTCATCCAGCATCCCGCGCTGGGACAGGTCTTCGATGAGGGCTGAATACCCTTGATCGAGTGATGGCAGGCAATACGGTTCCTTCAACATCTGATGGCCGGTGATGCTGTTCAGCGACCCGGTGCCGCCGTGGTTATCCCAGACGTTGAGGACGTTGCCGTCTTTGGGAGCGATGTAGTACCACACCAGCGTGACGAGCCGGACACCCGATTCGACGAGCCGCCGCGCCAGCAGGAACGCTTCGCCGTATTCATTGCGGCCGTAACGGTCGCGCATACGATCGGGTTCCTGGGCGACTTCAAAGGCTCCTTTGGCTTCCGGGGCAAAGAGCATCCGATAAGCCTGTTCGCGGGCCGCTTCCAACCCGGCGAGTGAACTGCGATCCCCTTGCGATTGCAACCTCCGTTCGGTTTCTTCGATGACCTTCAATAAGCCGACGCGCGACTGCACGCGAGCGGCGTTGAGCCCGGTTGGCAAGTCGAGTGAATGGGGTGGCGGTCCCTGCACTTCGCCGGGAGCCTGCATTTCCAGCGGATCAAAGCGCGGCCCCAGAAACCCGGCATGGGTCCCGGTGTAGATCACGCCATCATGACCAATCGGTCGCGGGATGGTAACCGAGGCCGGCATCGCACCCGGGGGACTGAAATAGGATACGACCGACCCGAGCGTCGGGAAGTCGGTCCGATTCCGCATGTTCCGCGGGACGACGAGCCCATCTTTGAATCGGCCGGTCAATGTATAATTGACGCCGATTTCATGGATATTACTCGGATGATTGTAGGACCGGATGATCGCCATTTTATCGGTATGGCGGGCGATCTGTGGGAGTTGATCACAGATCGAGATGCCGGGGACGACGGTGTCGGTCGCGCCGAACTGGCTGCGGATCCCTTCCGGGGCATCGAGTTTTGGATCGAACGTTTCCTGCTGCGGCGGGCCGCCCCAGAGGTAAACCAGGATGCACGACTTTGCCGAGGCTTCGGGGAAGAGCTTGCCATTGTTGACAGCACGGCGGGCTTGTTCCGCGTGCATCAGTTTGGGCAGAGTGAGACCGCCGAGACCGACGGTTCCGAGGCGCAGCAAAGCATCGCGACGGTGGAGCATAGACCGATCCCCGAAAGTGTGTCACGCCGGCGCAAGACAGATCGTAACACGCTGATGTGATTTTCGTCAACAAAGGACCGAAGAGCAGAGGGATTCTCGCAAAGGTGAAGATCGGCGCTCAAAAGATTCCGTTGGGGGTCGGCCATGAGAGCCAATTCCGAGAATCGAACCGAACTCACCTTGTTTCCGACCGACCGGTCGGTATGATTTGTGGGGATCAGTGGTTTTGGGCAGGATTCTCATGGCGGTGTCACGCGATCTGTTGTTGAACGCAGCGTTGCAAGTCGTCACCAGGGATGGCTTTGGGGCAATGACGCTGGATGCAGTCGCCAAGGCGGCCGGAGCGAGCAAAGGGGGGTTGATCCACTATTTCCCCTCGAAAGATGCCCTCGTCGCTGGCATGCTCGACTACTATGGTGAGCATCTCGAACGCGAATTGGACCGCCGGGCGGCGGACGATCCGCTCATGACGGGTCGCCGTGTGCGGGCCATGATGCACATTGCGTTTCCATGGTTAGAAGCCACAACCGACTCGACACCGGACAGTCACCCAGCTCAAAGCGATGCAATTCGGATGTTTCTGGCGATGATCACTGCCGCCGGCGTGAACCGTGACCTCCTGGCTCCCCTGCGGGATCGCGCCCGAGGGATGATGGACCGGATGTTGCAGCAAGATCCCGACGCCGACTGGCAATTGTTGACATGGCTGGCCGTGGATGGACTGATGTTATGGCAATATCTCGGGCTGCTGCCGCCAACCGATCCGTTACAGGAACAGTTGATTCGTCGTTTGTACGCCCTGACGAAGCAACCGCCGCCGCGGCCGGTGGAGGGTCTGTCATGAGACCATCTGTTCCAGTCTGGGCGCGTTGGATTTTGTCACTGATGGGTCTGGTCATCGTCATCAGTGCCGGTGCTTGGGCCGCAACGCAGCTTCAAAAGACGCCGCCGCCGGGGTTGCCGACGACACCACCCGATGCCTTGGCCCTCCCCGCGGTGGGGGCATGGGGACGGATTGCTCCGAAAGGGGAAGTGATCGATCTCGGACCGCCGACCGGTGCCGATGGTGTGCGCGTGGAAAAACTGCTCGTCGAAGAGGGGGACACGGTTGCCGCCGGGGATGTGATTGCCGTCCTCGACATGTATGCCCGTCGTCAAGCCGCAGTTCGGGAAGCGGAAGCCCAGCGTCTCGTCGCGGAAGCCAAGCTGGCGCAGGCAAAAGAGGGTGCCAAGCCGGCGGAAATCGCCGCTCAGGAAGCCTTGATCACCCGGACACAAACCGAGTTGGACCACGCGCAATCCGAGTTTGAACGCTGGCAGTCTCTCGCCAAGCAAAAAATTGTCGGGCCGGAAGACCTCGCCGCGAAAGCGTTGCAGCGGGATCGGTTTCGGGAAGCGCTCCGGCAGGCGACGGCCCAACTCGAAGCACTGAAGACCGTGCGACCTGTGGACGTTGCACTCGCCACCGCGGAACTCAGCCGGGCGCAATCGGCCGTCGAACAAGCCCAGGCCGAACTGGCCGCAACGCAAATTCGCGCCCCGACGAACGGCCGCATTCTACGCGTCCATGCGCGACCGGGACAGCGCATCGGCGAGAAAGGGGTCGTCGAGATGGGGGACACTTCCGCCATGTACGCGGTTGCGGAAGTTTACGAAGCCGACTTCACGCGCATCCAGGTCGGTCAACCGGCGCGATTGCGAGTGCCATCACTCCCAGAGGATCTGCACGGCAAGGTGGAGCGGTTGGGCTGGATGGTCGGTCGCAAGGACACGTTGAACAACGACCCGATTTCCGATACCGATGCCCGGGTCATCGAGGTCCGCATCCGGATTGATGACATTGATGCACCGCGCGTGGCAGCGTTGTCGAATGCCCGTGTGGAGATCCGGATCGACGTCGGTCCACAACATTCTGCACCACGATAGCCGAGACGGTCCGGCGGTCACCAGGATGCGAATTGGTGCTTGTCGCCGATAGTTGTTCATTTCTTCAAGATTCTTCTTGACCCGTGGAGTTGCTGGTCGCACACTGATCGCTATCCCCTCACTTCAATTCACTTCGTTACGCTCCACCATCTTCCAGGGTCAGAAGATGAAATGGCTTGCAGATACGAAGACCGTTCAGACAGTTACGCATGCCGTGATCACCGGGCGTCTCGACGCCAATGATTACTTTCAGATGCGTGAACTGGTGCGTGAGCACCAGATCGCTCAGGGCGGCGTCAGCGTGATGCTCGATCTGCGGCAAGCGGTCTTGCAGATTGGGACGCTAGACCTCAAACCAGCATGCCCTGGCGTCCGTTTTTGGGTGGGCGCGTGAAAAACTCGAAATCCTTCGGCATTGTTTGGGGTTTCATGGGTGTTGACGATCCATGACCCATTCGCAGGCAAAAGGATTTCGAGTGCGC
>JBGSUN010000261.1:0-7953 GCA_041753475.1 Planctomycetaceae bacterium
GGCCGCCACCACCGCCGCCGCCACCACCGAGCGGGTTCCCGAAGATTCCTTGGCCCTGCCCGGCCGCACCACCACCGCTGGATTGAATTGGAATCACCAAATCGGCAACGGGATAAACACGAGTCGTCAACACTTCGTCTGCTTTGACTTGCGTCGTGATCTTCATCACTTCGTCTTCGATCACATACGTCAGCAGGAGCGGCGAGAGCATCAACTTCAGGGCACTGCGGAACGTGATCCCCGACAGTTCGAGGTTGATGGGAGAACTTGGATCAACACCTTCGTCCTGCAAGGCTGCCGAATCGATGATGATCGAGATCTGATGGACATCCCGCATGAAGTCGATGGCATCAGTGAGCGGCGTATCTGTAAAGTTCAACTCCGTCCGCTCACCCAGTGCCGCTTCAATCCGTTGTTCGATCGGGCTGTTCTTCCGCAGGTCCACCGAACGCCACTTCTTGCGACGTTGCGTGAGGGCTTGCCACACCTCTGCAGGCGGATAACGGACTGGCGGTTCGTCCGGGAACGGAATGTGGGACAGTTCGACCTGATGCAATGTTTCGAGGAACTGATCTGCCCGGCGAGCCCGCAGACGGCGAGACCGATCCAACTGTTCGGCCGCTTCCGCGTCGAAGCGGGCTGCGGCCGAAGTTCCTTCGCCGGGCCGCATATTGATGGCCACATCGGCAACGGCCTGAGCTTCACCGAAGGCTGCTCCATCGCCATGGCGACCAGCCAGCATCAAGGCGCGGACGCGGTCAATCAGGTTCTCCAGCCGTTCTTCTTCAAGCTGGGCCGTTTCCTGGAGCCGCTTCTGCGATTCCAGTTGGGCCAACGCTTCCTGCCGGCGGGTTTGCTCTTGATTGGTGCGATCGCGACGGTTTTCCGTGGCGAGGAGTTCGTTTTCCAGTTGCTTCATCATCTTCGCACGGTCTTCCGGATTGATGTCCGTCGCCGAACGAATGCTGTTCATCGTCTGTCGGAGTGCATCAATCGCCGAGTCGAGTTCCCGGGTGGCCCGGGACGCCTCGACAACCTGGCTGACCTGATATTGCAGCTTCTGCGTCTTCACGCGGGTGTTTCGTTCGAGTTCGCCGATCGTGTCGACATTCGCTGATTCCGGTTCTTCTGCCGTGGCTTGCCGGCTGGCGAGATGAACCTGCACTTTCTCGGCAGCAAAGGCGAGCAATCTGGCTTCGACCAAGTCGTCGTCGATTTGGCGCACTTCGTCGGCGATCTTTGCGGCCAGACCGGGCTGTTGTGATTGCAGAGCCCGGCGACCTTCGATCAACCGGCTGGTCAGCAGTTCCTGGAAGTCGTCATCTGCCAGGCGACAGAAATTGACCCCGGCGAGTCCGTTGCTCAGGCCCGCATCGGTCATGGCCCGTTGAGTGTAAGTGGGAATGAAAGCTGTGCCACGGGCTTCTTCCGGGTCGGCGAGCGTCCAGGTTTGGGGGCGATTGCCGGTGGTCAAAGAGACTGTGACTTCCGCCGGCAAGACTCCGGCCGAAAGATAAATCGTTTCACGATCCTTTCGCAGCGGCAGCGCCACGTTTGGAAGCACGGCAACCGTGGCCGGGGTGATCTTCAGCGATTCCGGATAGCTGACGGCTCCCGTGAGAGAACGGGCCACAGCGGTCGCCTGAGTGGAGACAAACGCGGCTGCGGCTTGAGCCGCCTTGCGGGCGGTGGCTTCGTCATCATTAGCATCCGGCCCGTCGTTGAGGGCGTTAAGCATGTCGTTGTGCACGTTCCCACCGGTTTGCACGGCGAGACTGCCGAGGAGTTGCAAGTGCAACATCGGTCCGACGGCATAGCTGGTGATCGAGGTCCGATGTTGACGGAAATCGTTCGCCAACGCCGCTAAGGTGGTTCCATCGACGGTTTCAGCACCGCTTTGGCCATCGCCGATGTAAACCATGGACGCTGGCTGGTTGGCGGGAAGGGCTTTGAGAGCCGAATTGAGTCCGCCGGCGAGATCGGTTGCCCCGAGCGGAATCCGCTGGTTGAGCAACTTGAGTCCGGCTTGCATGGCGGCGCTGTTCGGGGCGACCGGTTGAGCCGTCAGCGGTTCCGCGGCCACATCCACCGCCCAGAGCTGGACCAGGTGGTCGGCCGGAAGCTGCTTCAGCAGTTCTGCCACCAGGTTCAACGCCAACTGGCGATGCTCGCCCGTCTGGCTGGCCGAGGTGTCGACCAGAATCGCATGGGTTTTCGGTGTAACGGCACCGGGCAGTTCATCGGACCGGAGGATGATCGCCTGATACGATTCCCCGTCCGCGGCCACCCGCTGCCATACCGGCGCAGACGCCTTGTCCGCAGCCCAGGTCGCCACGGAACTTAATCCGATGGCACCCCCTGCCGCAAGACAGGCCATGACGCGAAAGCGACTTACCAAACGCTGTAACATCGGCTGCTACTCCCCGAGTGAACACTCGGCATTGAAATCACGTCGCTCAGAACACCGTCGACAGACAAGTCGATGGCCATCCCGCGATGAAGGCAACTCCGCGATTCTACCAGTGGGGTCAGGACGAATTGAAGCAAAATCTCGGGAAGCCTCTCGGCTTTCAGGGAGAATCGTGCTGAACTTGCCAATGCCACGGCTTTTGGGGCGCGCAACATCGCCAAGGACGTCTCTTCGTGAGTTTCGGCCGTTTCTCTCCACGGGGCTGACGGGAAATCCATCCGAAGGTGCGACACGTGCATCGGTTGCGGTCGTTACAAGTGGCGTAAGTTGGCAATCGGACGGCGGAACCCCGATCGACGGGGCCGACGACGGTCGGACTGCGCTGTTAAACCTGTTGCTGAGTCAAGGGTTACGAGTTCCCTGCGGCTCGAACCCGGCTGGTGTTGGGGAATGCCGTCGGCATGTCGATTCGACACCGGTCGCTGCGGGGAAATAGACGTCAGAGGATTGTGCGCCACGTCCCGACTGGAGCGGTGGAAGGGGTTCTGTCGATGAAGAGGAATCTGCGGGCGTTGGCCGAAGGGTTGGCTGACCTGGACGCCCACTTCTCCGTCGTGATGCTGGATTTGCGATGCCGAGCATTCATCACGGATTGGTATGGCTGGGTTTGCTGCTGGGGCTGGCCGCCTGTTTGAGAGTGGGAACCCACACTCCGGCAGGCTTCGCCCCGTTCGACACGGTAACAATACACCGTTGTGGAAGCGGCGACGGTCTGATTGCACCGCTCCCGCAGCCCAACGTCTTGTGGGCTGAGTTGATTCCGCAGAGTGGCGGCGCGGCGGTGATGCTCCCCCCAGCCGAAGTGGGTGAAACACTCTTGATGGTGTCTGTGCAAGATGTGCCGCGGCGTTCGTCCACCATGACGGTCACGATTGAGGACGCCTCAGCGGAGGCTGTTGGCCAACCGATTTGGCAGGCCATGGAAGACCACCCGGTGCAGTCCCCCTTCCCCGCGCTGCCCTCTGCGAAGGAGACCGCGCGAATCAACACACCCGAGGCGTCGCCCGCGGAGTCCCTTCACGAGACCTGGTTTCTCCCGACGCGGCGAAAGCCGTCGATTATGGGCTCTCCTGGCGCGGCGCTCTCAACGATGTCAGTGTTATGTGATGGGCGCGTGCGTATCGTGTGGGACCGCGAAATCGCGTGGAACACTGTGCGTCTTGACTGGTGCAGGCAGTTGGCGGCGCGGTTGAATTCAGTGCTCATTCCGCGCGTGGAATCGGTCTTTGGACCGGTGGCCGATCGGCTCGCTGCTGGAACGCTGACCGTGGTGGTGACTCCCCGAGTGCGCGATGCCGGAGGATCTGGTTCTCCGGTGGAAGCTTTTGTCCTGGCCTCGGACTTTCGTGTCGACCTGGAACGTCCCGAGAGCCATGGCTGCGATGCGATCTATCTGCACCCGGATCTCGACCTCGGCAAGAGCGATCCAATTCTAGTGCATGAGTTGACCCACGCCGCGCAGTTTTGCACGTTTCGTCGACGGTACGGCCGCACGCCGTGGCCGCTGCAAGACTGGATGCTGGAAGGGTGTGCCCACGCGGCAGAGGTGTTGCTCACTCACAATGACCAGAATGTGGCCGATCGGCTGTTGGCTTTTCATCAGGCACCGGAACAGAGCCCGTTGGTGGTCGTCGATGCCGCAGTCAGTGGACGGTGGCGTGACCCCCGTTGCCGAGGGGCTGCCTGCTCCTTTTTCACATGGGGAGCGCAGCGTTACGGGCTGGAAGCGATGGCGCGGCGCACTGTCCCATCTCAGGGAATCGACGATCCGTGGTTATCGATCGTTGGACAGCGCTGGCCTGAAATCCACCGCGCCTGGTTGGTATCAGTGGCCATCGCCAATGAGACGCAACGTCATCCGGTGAGGTCAGGACATCCCGTCACCATTAGAATCGACGGTGGAGCCACAGCTTTCTTCACGCTGCCTTCAATGGCAGGACAATCTCAACCGTTGCGGCTGTCGATCGCCAGTCAGACTTCTGCGGGTTGGCACGCCACGCTGGTGCAAACGCCGCAGCGGTTGCCAGGGGGCGGTCATCAGACACCATCGCCCGCTGGCAATTACTTCTCTTCGGGAGTCGGCTTCACTTCGCCCGTCACGATGAGTCGCTGAGCGTGCATCTTCTTCAGGCGGGAAATCGGATAGATGCGGATGACCTTGTTTTTGTAGGTCAAACGGCCATCTTCATCCTTGCCGAGGTGCTGCTTCACATCATCGGTGGCTTCGTCGGCATAAAGCGCAGCAAAGGTTTCGGGATCGACGCCGCGACCGGCTTCGAGATCATCCACCGCGTTGATGCCTCCGGCCAGGACGGCCATCACGTTAATCGGCTTGGTGGCAGCGACGTACAGGGATTCATTCTTCAACGATTCCGTGGCGGCTTTGAGCGCATCGTTGACCATCTGGATCTTTTTCGTCGTTTCTTCCGATGGCCCCGCCGCTTCGGCTTCCTGCGCGTGAACGCCGTTCCGAAACGAAACGTCGGTCCGTCCCAGCACGAAACCGAGGCCGATGAGTCCGATTGCACTGCACCACCGCGCGGTCGTCGACATGAGCCCGTTCCTCAAACAAATTCACGCATTCGGGAATGATGTTGTCTATCGTGTCGACGACCGGGAGTCTTTGCAATCCATTGTGTCGTTCAACAGCAGGGAATTTCCGATCGGCAGCGGTCCCAACCAGCCTCTTCCGATTACACCGACACACGCTTCAGGTGATCCAGGACTTGATCCAGTCGAACGCTGATCTCGTCGATCGAGGGGTCTGTCTTTCGACAGGCCTCTTCCAGTTGAGCCGCGACTTGCGACAGGGAATCGAAACCGTAACCGCCTCCGGCTCCTTTAATCTGATGTGCGAGACGCCGCACTTCGTCCCAACAACCGGCATCAAACTGGGTTTTCAGGGCCGTCCGCCGATCGTGCGTTGCCGCCACAAAATCCACGAGCAAATCGTGGAAATCGGGATCATCCTGAAAGGACGAATAGAGTCGTTCGCCACAAGAGGTCGGCGTCGAGAGGGTCATGGGAGACTTTTCCAGGCCGAAGTGACGCGGGAATCGGTTAAGCCACGCCACTTATGCAGCCCGATCATGAGCCGTGCGAGTGGTTTGCGGTAGTGGACGGACAGCGTGAGCACGGGCCAGCGACCGCTGCTTACGGGCTTCCGGACCGACGAAATAGCTGAGGTACATCACACCGCCGGCAAGAAACATAGCGACCAAACCACCAACGACGGCGACTTGGTCATCACTGGCAGACTGGAGGAGATTGGCGAACAGCATAGGAGCTCCACACCGATGAAAAATGGGGGCATACGAGAGTTCCGGCGCAGGGAATCATGAACGAACTTCGGCGATTCCAGCCGCGGAACTGCATCCCGGACAGTGCCCGAAGTGCGAACTCTCAGAAACAGGAGCGGACAGGCCAGACACGAAGACCCTGACGCCTCATTTCACCAATGGGATGTGGGCGCGTGTTCATATTTGCGGTGTGGGATGTGGATCTCGGGGCATGCCAGAGATGCCTAGAATGAATCCAAAGAGTCTGTTATAGCCGTTGTCTGGATTCGCTGTTCGATCAAAACCACCTTGACGAATCGGGCGTAACACCCTATTACACCTCGCCTTCGGTGCCGTCGCGCGAGGTTTCCGCCCCGGACACGCCTGCCCCATGCGTCTGTTGGAACGTTACGTTTTCTTTCAGTTGGCCCGCGTGTTCACGGTGATGCTCATCGTGACGACGTGCCTGCTCGTCTTTGTCGGGGCTTTCGGTCAGATGCGCGAAAAGGGACTGAGTCCCGCGCAGGCGATCGCCCTGCTCCCCTACATCATCCCCAGTATCCTCCCCTTCACCATCCCTGCGACATTGTTGCTGACGGTGTGTGTGGTTTACGGGCGGATGTCAGGGGATCGGGAGATCATCGCCGCCAAGGCGGCCGGGGTGAACATCATGGCCCTGCTCTGGCCGTCCTTTTTTCTGGGGGCTGTGCTCAGTGTGGTCTCACTGTTGTTACTTGACCAGATTATTCCTTGGTCGCATGCCAACATTGAACGCATCGCCGCGCTGGCCACGGAAGAGATTTTTCTCGACCTGCTGCGAACGCAAAACCAGATTCATCTGAAGGATCGCGGTATCACCATCACCGTGATGGCGGTGAAGGAACGGACGTTGATCGCGCCGATTTTTCGCTTCGCCCCCAAAGGCGGGAGCGCGGTCACAATTCAGGCACGGGAGGCCAGTCTCGACTTCGACCTGAAACACCAGCAGGTCGTCTTACGGATGACGCGGGGTTACATCGATGTCCCCGGCAAGATTCGCAATTACTTCGAGCAGGAAGAAAAGGCGTTCCCGCTACCCAACAGCAGTCAGCGGCTGCGACCGCAACGGATCCGCATTCGGGAAATTGAGCGGGAAATGGTCTCGGCAACGCAGCAATTAGCGGAGTTTCGGGATCGCAAGCTGATGGAAACGGCGTTTGTCCTCAGCAACGGTGACTTCACGCGCTTGACGGAGCCGTCATTCAAGTCAAATCAGCTGGAAGAACTGGTGGCTGACGAAGACTTCCGAAAGTTGCGGGCGGAGTTTCACAACCGGTTTGCCACCTCGTGCAGTTGCTTCTTCTTCGTGCTGCTCGGCAGTCCCTTCGCGATCTGGATGGCCAAGAAAGAATTCCTGACCAGCTTTCTATTCTGCTTCCTGCCGATCCTGGCGATCTATTACCCGGTTTCGATGATGACCTTCAACCTCTCAAAGTCAGGGCAGTTCGATCCCACATGGGCGGTCTGGGGATCAAATGCGATTCTGTTTATGGCTTCTACGGTCTTTATCCGTAAGGTTCTGCAAAACTAGCGCTGTGTCACGGATCAGAATTCGGATTGTGTGCCGCTGATTCTACCAGTGTCGTTCCTCGAACGCCGGCGCGCTGGTGAAGCCAGCGGTACGCCGAGTTTGAGTTGTGACAAATCGCCAAGGTAGACGAAGAATCTGGATCCGGCTGAGGAAAGCAAGTCTGCGGCTCGGCATGCGGTGAAGCCGCCTCAACTCGGGATGCATTCTTGGCGGGAAAGCGGGCCACTCAGTCAATAGGTTCGCCGAAATCGACGAGATAACGGCCATGGCACAGGGTCATCCGGCCCCGTGGCATGAGCGATCTGCTGTCTGATCGGGCTCCGATGAGAAGCAGCCCTCCTCATCTGGAAATAAGTCACTAATAGCCCTGTTGACATTGAATGTCATTACCTTCAGTTAGACATCCTCATCACGACGGTTTGAAATCATCTTCCGTCGGTGATACGCTCTCGGCGCGATCTTTCGCGGTTTTTCTTTCCCGCGACGCTGGCGACATCATTGTCCTCGCAATGGGTCCGAAACCCTCGCCTTCAGGCGAATCCTTCAGGTTTTACGCTGTGTGGTTACAATTGGCCGGATGGAAAACTATCGGACAGGGGCTCACACCCGCTTTGACATCAAGTACCACTTTGTGT
>JBGSUN010000262.1:0-23487 GCA_041753475.1 Planctomycetaceae bacterium
CGATGATCGTGCGGTTGATCGGACAGAGCGGCCGTCGTGTGCTGCGGATCAGGTTCGCGAGTTGATTCAGTTTCTGTCCAGCCGCGGAGGCTTCCGGCAAGGTCCACAGCGGTGTGGTTTCGGCTTCCAGCGGGTTCCGGATCAAGGCGAGCGGCTTTGGAAGGGACCGCGCTGCGATGGAGGTCATCACGCCGCCATCGGATCCCGCGGCGTGCCAACCGTCATCGCCGGGTTCGGCTTGCTCATCGCCTTCATTGTCTTCCCAGCCGACCGCTTGCAAGGTCTCAGACAGGGGATCCGAATCCGTTTCCTGTCCAACGTCCGCAGCGAGAGAAAAGCCGTCGGAGCGGGAAGATTCATCCGGCGACCAGTCGCGAATCTTGTCTGCCAGCGCCGTGCGGGCCAACGCCGTCAGTCCAATGCCGCCCGCGCTCAGGCACACACGGCTCGCATTCGCGAAGAACGTCAATCCGCCGGTGCCGGTGGGCAGCACGAACCGGTATTCGCCCGACGCGCGGATTAATCGCTCTTCGTCTTCTCCAGTACCGGCCCCCAGAATCAGGTGAATGGGGAGCGCATCAATCGGCAAACCGTGATAGCGCAACTCCCGCAAGCCTCGGGCCCACGCACCGAATACGCTGTGATCCGACGCCTCATCCGCGAGCCAGGCCCGGACGGTGAGATAGGCGACGATGGCCACCGCGACGATCAGCCCGGCGAGAAGGCCGCCGCGCGACCACGACATGTAGGTCGTCCACGGGATGTAACGCGGGTTCCAGGCATAACTGATCCAGACGCCGAGCAGCATCAGCACCAGTCCCGTCACCAGGCAGCACGCCACCCGCGCCGCCGTCGAAAGACGGCTGAGGCGGCAGCGGATGCGACGGTAGGTGGCGGTCAGAGCATTCATCAACGCATCAACTCGGCGAGGGATCAAAGCAGAACGGGGTGACGAAATCGAACCGGCGTCAAGTCCGCCACAGGTGATAACAAACGAGATTCACGGCCAGCAGGAGTGCCGCCGTGGTCCAAGCCCAGACCGCATGGATGGCGGCCGTCAACGGTCGCGCTCCTTGAACCATTTGTGCTGCGCCGGCGAGGGGTCGACGGTCGTCACCCATGCGAATGCTCAACTGGGTGCGTCGCAGCCACTCGGCAACGGTGGAAGGCAGACCGTGTCGCCGCGTTAATTCCGCCGTGAGAGTGGATTGACGGTAGAGCCCCCGAAACCCGAGTACGACGCAGTCATGGTAGACCTGCAGCGCGTCCCGTCGTTTGGTGTCCGCCGCCTGTCCGGCCAGTACATAAAATCGGGCATGACAATCGCGCGTCTGGTAGAGCGTCATCTCCAGCACGTTGTTGCTCCACCAGTCCTGTCCGTTCCAGGGCGTATCGACCAGCATCTCATCGAGCCAACTGACGAGGGCGTACTCCGCCAGTTCCCATTCACGACTCGCACCGGCGATGATCGAGGCCTGCTCCAGACGTGCACGCAGCAACAACTGCTCTTGCTCGGGATCGAGGACTTCCCCACGCTGGATGCGATCAAGCAGCACCAGCCCCTGGCGAAAGACCGGATCAACAGCAGCAGCGAATCGCGGTGTCACGTGCGGACCTTTACAAGCGATGTTCTTGGAAGCGGCCTTCCAACGGGAGGGCGAGGCTCCCGCCGAGCCGCGAGCGCTTCACAGCGCTGGGACAATCAGCGGCTCAGCGGGAGCTTCGCCCTCCCGAAATATTTCCGGATCACATTTGCGAACAAGCTATTCCTGATCGACGGCAAACAGCGCAAACCGCAAGGTCACCGGCCGGCCGCGGTAACGGACGATGATCTCGCGCGAATCTTCTAGACCATCCCGGTTCACGATCAACGAATCCTTGAACCGGATCGCGACGGTTTGCGTCTCCAGCACGTCTTGCCAGGCGGGGGAATCGCCGCGCGGAATCTCGTAGTACGACCAGTCGGCCCGCGGAGGGAGTGCCCGAATGGTCCGATTGAGCGGCAGCATTTCCAATCCGGCGGCCCGATGCGCAAACAATTCGTTGACCTGCCGAGCGCTCCCCAGCTTCCAGTCGAGGTGACCGGGTGAGAGCAGTTCCTGAAGTTCCGCGGCCGACAATTCGGTGTTGTAGATGCCGACGAACCATTGCCAGTTCGACTGCCGCAGGGAACTGTCGAACGTGAGCTGCATTCCCAGCCCGGAGCCGACGAATTCGTGACGGCGATGTTCGTAGTCTCGGACCGATGTCAGGCTGACTTCGATCTGACGTTGAAGCTGCCGGAAGACGGTCGCCAGATCATCATGGTTGTATTGGGGCAGGTCGCCCGTCCGTCGTGTCGGTGTCAGCAGGCCGAGACGTCCCGCAATGCGGCACAGTTCGACAAAGACCGCGAACGGGTGTAATCCACGCGAGAACGTCAGCGCCCCCAGCACCGCCTGCGCTTCGTTCAGACTGCCGAGCATCAGGATCCGTTCCAGATCGCCCGGCGTCTGCCCATCGAGATTGATCCCACGGCTGCTCAGTTCGCGACTGAGAATGTCGGCTTTCCGTCCGAGAGTGTCATAGATGGCCCGCACGATGCCTCGTCCCAGCGACGGCCAGGCCTCCAGAGCAATCAGCGGCGGGACATAATCCGCATCGATTTCCGGAACCGCGCCTTCCGCGGACGAGCGGCGAATCTGCGCGATTGGCAGGACGTCATAGCCACTCAAGTCATCCGTCGACAGGAGCACTTGAACATTGAGTTCCCGCAGCGAGATTTCCTGTTCGTTCCCCCCGTCGCTGTCATCGGGAAGGGAGAGATCACGCCGAATGAAGCGCGTTGTGACCGGATGCCCATTCCGCTCGGCCACGTTCGCGCCGACGGAACGGCGTCGGGGAATCCCGATGTAGACCCGCACCACCGCCGTCTGATCAAACGCGGCCTGCAAGCTGGTCGCGGAAACCGGGGACACGGCGCGGCGATCGGGCGTCGCGTCCTGACCGAGGTCTACGATGGTTCCGTCGGGCAGACGGGCGCAGATCCGATGAATCTCGAAGAAGCCGTTGGCCAAGGCCTCGGTGCTGTACTCCAGCGCGTAGAGACCATGTCGATACGGGTGGTCCCAGCGTTCACTAGTGTTGCGCAGTTCAAACGCCGCCCGGTCCGCCGCTTGAAAATGATGAGCCCGCAGGAACAGTCCTTCGTGCCAATGAACCGGCAGATGTTGCATAACCATCGGTTCCAGTCGCGGCTTCAAACTCAGAGGCGGAAACACATCCGAAAAATGACTTCGCCCTTGACTTCGGCAAAAATGGCCGCTGCCCAGCAGTCCGGATGCGGCGTTTGGTCGCGGAAACGATCGCTGCCGAGTTGCAAGGCAGTGTCGTAACGACGGAGACCGCCGACACTTCCCGCGACGATCAGGCAAGCGGGGGCATCGTGCAGGATGAAGGCCAGTTTGCGGATTCTCCCTGAGGCGCACCCCGGTTCCGGTAACAGCATGACTGCGAGATGAACCATCAGCCGGAACGCGCTAGCGTCCGGTCACGGCTCGAGTTTCGTGTGCCACTGGCTCTGCCAGTGAGACGGTAAAGTGTGCTCCCGGCTGAAGAAAGACACTGGCAGCGCCAGTGGCACACCGAGCGAATTCTTTGTCGTGATAAAGCGCGAGCGCGTTCCGGCTGATCCCGTTCATATCCTCAGGCGGTGACTGAAAGTGGCACATGCTGAAAGACGCCGCACCCGATTTCCGCATTACGCTCAATCGGTTGTTCTGGCAGAACCGATACCACTCTCAAAGTCATTCAAGGAAAATCCGTCACGCTCAGCCTGTGGCATGCGAATCATTCATGAACCGGCCTCAACCCGATCTGGTGCCGCGACGCGCTCGCATGTCCGGCCGCCAAGTGGGTGGCTGGCTGTGGCTAACGGCGCTGTTCGCCGCGGTCTGTCTGGGGAGCCTTGCGCTCGCGGACGAGTATGACACGGGCGATCTGGAAACAGACAATCCGGAATGGACCGAAGACCCTGCCCCCGAAAGTGTCGGCCGGGCGCAACTGATTCCGGTTGATCCATCCGAAGAGGAGGCGCCTGACGAAGCCGCCGAAGAAGGCCTGATCTGGCCGGAACGCCGCATTTTCCTGATCTCCGCGACACAGGATCCGCCATTTCTGGTTCCGCTGCCGGAACCACGACTCGTACCGCCGCTACCGCCGGTGCCACTGCCGCCGTCTGATGAACCCGAGCCCATCGAGGGGCCGGATGACATGCCAGCTTTAGTCCCAACGTTAGACCCCTTCTGTGCGGAGTGTCAGACCGGCAGCACTTCGCCGGATGGGGACTTTCCTCCCGGCAGTATGCTCGTGAAGGGGACGGACGATTCATTCGGAATCGGCAGTCGCCAGGTTCCCTTCGCCCTTTTTCACATCGATTCCGTCGCGCCCCTTTCCCAGATTCGTCTGCGGGCCGACTTTGCCAACGGATTGACGACGCCCGATCGAGCCGAGCGTTTCTGGGCGGTGTCGCCGGTGGGTCCGTCTCAACCCGAACTCCAGGTCAACTATCAGACCTTCTCCGTCTACAGTGAAACCGGCGGCGACAGTTTCTCCGCCTTCACCGAAGTCCCGCTCATTTTTCTGAGCCCCGATGTGAATGCCAGCACCGCGGGGTTGGGCAACATCACCATCGGACAGAAATTTCTGCTGACGAATCCCCACAATCGGCGCTGGCAAATTGCCCAGATCATGCGTACCTACCTACCCACAGGATCGGCAAGCCGCGGATTGGGCAACGAACTGGTCGCCCTGGAACCGGGGTTGCTCTTTCGCTATCGCGCCAGCGAACGGACCTATTTCCACGGCGAACTCAAATACTGGATGCCCTTCGGCGGCGACCCGGTGCAGGCGGGAAGCGTCTTCCAATACGGCACCGGCATGAGCCACGTCCTCTGGCAGACCGACGAACGGGCCGTCATGTCCACGCTGGAACTGATCGGTTCGACCATCGGCGACGGTCAGGCCACATTGCCCGATGGCACGGTCACCCGCGCCAACGGCGACACCTTCTTCAGCATCCTCCCCGGCCTCCGCACCGCGTTGGGCCCGTCAGGTGATCTCGGACTGCTGGAAGTCGGCATCTCCAGCGGCCTGACCTTCGGCGATCCCGGCTGGTACGACTCCCGCGTGCTGTTCGATGTCCGTTGGAGCTATTAGAACGCTGAGCGCTGATTCGTAACTGCTCGGAACGTCGCGCGGAGAAGATGACCGTCCGGAAGAGCTTATGGCGGCTGGTTTGCTACGGCAGGCAACGGAGGAAGTACTCCCGTTCTTCGGCACAGTAGCGAATGTGATCGACGCGGTGGTCGGCATCAGGGACGACGATGAACTTCTTGGGGCCGGGAGCATTGGCGAATAATTCGTTTGCGACCGGCAGCGGAATCAGCGAGTCTTCGCTGCCGTGGCTTTGGAGCAGGGGCCCAGAGTAGTTCTTGATCTTTTCCGCCGAGTTCAGCCGTTGGGTCATGTTCCATTCGGGGAGCAACCAACCGACATGCTGTTCCGCGACATCGGGGAGCGAAGAAAACGTACTCTCCAGGATTAAGCCCCGCGCTCCACCATTCGACGCCAGATCGACGGCGACAGCCCCTCCCAGCGAACGGCCGATCAGCACCACATCGCACGGCCTGATGCCGTTCTCTGCGGCCAGCCAGTTCCGAGCGGCTTCGGCATCCTGGAGAATTCCTTGCTCGCTGGCGATGCCTGTGCTGCGACCGTAGCCGCGGTAGTCGAAGACGAGGATCGACAGACGATGCAAGCGCGACAGACGCTGCGCGAGATTACTCCACTTGTCGACAGTTCCAATGTTTCCATGGCAATAAAGTGCCACGGCTTGTGGATAGGGATGTTCAAAGTATCGGGCGTCGAGACGCTGATGATCCGCGGATTCAAGCCAGACCTGTCGGCCTGCGGCCTCAGACGAATCGGTGAACGAAGGTGAAACCGACTGCGGATAGATCAGCACTTGCTCGACGGGTCGAAGCGGCGAGAAGGGCCCCAGGAGTCGGCAGCCAGGCGCAACCAGAAACAGGGGAAACATCAATAGCAACGACAACCCACGCATCTCAACGCGCCGCACTTTCGGTTTGTCGATGGCCCTCAACTCGACGATGATCGACATGCCTCAAACGTACAAAAGGATGTGCATTCATTCCTGGTGTGACCGCGATGCGGAGTCTGTGCTCGTAGGCCATTCCGGTCCGGCGGTATTTGCCGTTGGTGGCCAGCCGCGCCGGGCCTCGAGCGCATCAGATTTCGTTTCGGACTTCACACCCGGTAAGGTTTAGCGATTTTTCTGATAATTCCGTGTCGACCATGCATTTGAGCATGCACGCGAACGGTCACCGATCGTCACACCGACATTGCGCTGCAGATAGAGTTGGCGCGACCCTGGGCAAAGGGGCCGAGTGGTGGACGGCTTGAGCCGCAGAATGTGGCATGCCGACTCATTGTTTCGGCTTGACTTCTGCAAGACGGTAGAGATGGACATCCCACGGTGCGAAAGTGTCCCGGAAAACGCCGTCGTTGACTTCGAGACTCCGGTCCTCATCGAGGACTTCAAAGTCCGCACGACCGGCGAGACCTACGATACGAAATTCAGCGATGGTCATGTTCGGCTGCATCGCCTTCCGCTTGCGGTTTCGCGCCGCGTGTGGATTGAACCTGTGCTCCCTACTTCCGATGTAACTGCTTCTCTGCGACTTCAATCGCTTTCAGCAGTCCCCGCGCCTTGTTGAGCGTTTCCTCATATTCACTCGCGGGGACGCTGTCGGCGACAATGCCGGCCCCAGCTTGGATGTAGACCCGGTTGCCTTGTATAACGAACGTTCGCAGCGCGATGCACGTATCCATGTTCCCGGTGTAATCGAGGTAACCGACCGCGCCGCCGTAGGGTCCCCGGCGGTGTGGTTCGAGTTCATCGATAATTTCCATCGCGCGGACTTTGGGTGCCCCGGAGACCGTTCCCGCCGGGAGACCGGACCGCAGCGCATCGAGAGCCGTCTTCCCCGCCGCCATCTGGCCGGTGACGTTCGAGGTGATGTGCATGACGTGGCTGTACCGTTCCACTTTCATCACGTCGGAAATCTGTACGGAGCCGTATTCGGCGACACGGCCGACGTCGTTCCGGGCGAGATCCACCAGCATCACATGTTCGGCCCGCTCTTTTTCATCGGCAAGCAACTCCTGCTCCAGCGCGAGGTCTTCGGCATCGGTCGCACCGCGTTTGCGCGTCCCGGCCAACGGACGAATGGTGACTTCGCCATCCTCGACACGAACCATGATTTCCGGCGAGCTTCCAACCAGCGACACTGACGGTGTGTTGAGTAAAAACATGAACGGGCTGGGATTCACCACCCGCAGGGCACGGTAGATGTCCAGCGGCGTGGCGACCGTTTCGAGTTCCAGTCGCTGACTGAGCACGACCTGAAAAATGTCACCGGCGAGGATGTATTCCTTCGACTTGGTGACCGCTCCTTCATACTCGGCCCGTGTGAGATTCGATTTGAACTCCCGCGTCGGCGGCGTGTTGATCGCGAGATCGGTGAGCTGCAATCCATCCGTCGATTGAGCGAGGGCGTGACACAATTCATCGATCCGCTGGCACGCGGCCTCGTAAGCCACTTCAGGGGAGTGGCTGCGGACATCGGCGTGCGCGACAACGAGAATCGTCTTGCGGAGATGGTCGAAGATCACCATCCGGTCGTAAAACGCGAACGACAGATCGGGCAAGTGGCGATCGTCTTGCGGCGCGTTCGGCAGGTTCTCGACATACCGGACGGTGTCGTACCCCGCATACCCGACCGCACCGCCGCAAAACCGGGGCAATCCGGGGACGTGCGGAGCCCGATGCGCGGCGATCAGCGTTTCCAATTCGGAGAGGGGATCGGCGACTGTGAACTCTTCGACGTGGTTCCCGCGGATCTTGCGAACTTTGGTGCCATGAGCTTCGAGCCACAGGAATGGTTCCGCGCCGAGGAAACTGTACCGACCGATCCGTTCGCCGCCGACGACACTTTCGAACAGGAAGGAGTCGCGGAGATTTGGCAGCCGGGCGTACGCGCTCACCGGGGTCAACGTGTCGCTGACCAACTGGCGATAGACCGGCACGAGATCATGTCCGGCGGCAAGCTGCGAAAACGTGTTCCAATCCGGACAGTGTGGCATGGGCGATCCGTGTGTGCGATAACTTTCCGAGCCGCGACCGTGAGGGAACGAGTTCCGTTGGCGATGGCAAAGACCGCGATGAACCCGCTCCGCGATGGTCGCAGCTCAGAGACGGTCGAACGAACCAAGAGCATACCGCTGCGACACTCGGACAGCACCCAGCCGGTGGGGGTTCGGCGGTGTTTTTTCGAGTCGTCGATGCCGACCCATCGGCAAAGACTGCTGACGGTGTCACATCCATAACCAAGATCAGGATTTAGGAAGACCGGGCCTTGAGCGCTCTCGCTTGACTCAGGGGGGCCGGAAGCTAGAATTCGAAGCGACACGTCCGATCGGATAAGTTGTCCTGTTGGCGTTGTTGGACGGATCGCATCCGCATCGAGATCGACTCCGCATGAAAAAGTGTGGTCGCTGCGCCAAGCCGGCGGTGTTGCACATTACCGAGATTCGCCACGGGGAAGTCCAGGCACTGCATCTCTGCGAGAGTTGTGCGAAGGAATACCTCAACGAATCCGAGGCGGGGGGACCACCGCCCGATGATGATGACGACGATATCGCTGCCAGTGAAGGCGGGAAGTCGTCTGAATCGGCGGAATCGGAAGACGCGGTCAGCCCCACGTGTCCGCACTGTGGCATCACGTTCAAAGAGTTCCGCAAACAGGGACGCTTGGGTTGCCCGCACGATTACACCGCTTTCCATGACGAGTTGATGCCGCTGCTGGAAAATATCCACGGCGAAACCCAGCACGTGGGGAAAGTCCCCAAGCGGGCACCGAAGGCCAGCCAGCACCAGTTCCGCTTGATCCGGTTGCGGAATCGGTTGAAGGCGGCAGTGGACGAAGAAATGTACGAAGAAGCCGCACGGTTGCGGGATGAGATTCAAAGCCTCGAAGCCGAGGCAGAGTCGTCCGGCACAGTGTCGTAGCGGCAGAGGGGCCTTTCGCGGCCCGGGTCAATCCTGCGAAGCGCTGCAGGACGGAAGGAGTCGGTTGTGGACTTGGACGCCCTCACTCACACCAGTGGTGAATGGTTACGCGCGACCGGTCCCGATTCCGATATCGTGATGTCGAGCCGGATCCGTCTGGCACGCAATCTGGCTGATTTTCCGTTCCCCAATCGGGCCAGCGACGCGGTCCGCGCGACAATTGAACAGCTCCTCCGCAATGAGATTGCCAAATCCCCCGCCGGGAAAAAGCTGCAATACGTGCAGATTGATGCCCTGGAAACGCTCGATCGGCAGTTTCTCGTCGAGCGGCAACTGATCAGTCGCGAGCTTTCCGAGAATCACGGACAGCGAGGCGTAGGGATCTCGCCGGAAGAAAACGTCAGCGTGATGGTCAATGAGGAAGATCATCTGCGGATGCAGGTCCTCCGGAGCGGCTTTGCTCTCGAAGAATGCTGGCAGGATATCAATGCGATCGACGACGCGATCGAAAGTTCGGTCACGTATGCCTTCAGCGAACAATTGGGCTATCTCACTGCCTGCCCCACCAATGTGGGTACCGGCATCCGGGTCAGTGTGCTGCTGCACCTCCCCGGCTTGGTGATGACGAAGGAAATCCAGAAGGTCTTTCAGGCGCTGCAAAAAATCGGCCTCGCCGTTCGCGGTCTGTACGGCGAAGGCAGCCAGGCGATGGGCGATTTCTACCAGATTTCGAATCAGGCGACGCTGGGCAAGAGCGAAGAACAGATCATCAAGACCATCAAGGATGTGATTCCGAACATCCTCGCCTACGAACGCAAGGTGCGGACCACGCTGGTGCAGGAAAACCGCCAGAATCTGCACGATCAAGTCAGCCGGGCTCTCGGCAACTTAAAGCATGCCCGGCAAATCAGTTCCGAAGAGACCATGCACCTTCTTTCCAGTGTGCGGATGGGAATCAACCTCGGTCTCATTCACGATCTGGAAATCCCCACGCTCAACGAATTGTTCATTCACACGCAGCCGGCTCATTTGCAGAAGCTGCGGCATGAACGGATGGAAACGGCCGAGCGGAATGCCGCGCGGGCTGATTACATCCGCCAGCGTTTGACCGTCCCGCCGAGTTCCAATTGAGATTAAGTAGTATTTGTGTGGATCCCAGAGGTGTTGTGACTGAGTCCGGTGCCGGGGCTTGATTTTTGTGTGCCAGCAGTGAGTTTCTTCGAGAAAAAGACACTGGCAGAGCCCGCGGCACACGATCCGGATTCTCCGCCACCCCTTTGCGCGAGACGAACACCTTCCGGCGGGCTTCTCACCACGGGGAATCGCCTGCGGGAGGGAAATATTCGACGGGAACCTCGTCCCGAGGTTGACTCACCGACGAGAAAGTCGTACTGACGGGGACTTGAATTTCTCGACACGATGTTGTGAATTCGCGAAACAGGACGTTCTCGCGCGGCAGGAGCCTCCCTGTGACTCAACCCGGATCGTTGCTGGCGACACGAACGAAGAGCAGTCGTTCGTCATCGGGTGTGCATCGCTCCCATCAGAATCTGGCCTGTGTCTGGCAAGGGTTGAATCGTCGCCGGTGGTTGGAAATCGCGAAGCAGCTTCCTCCGGATCCGCGCTATCGGTTGCGACGTTTATCCATCGCCGCGATCAGCGCGATGAACTCGGTCTACGAAGCCTGCGAATCCGCTGTCTATCGCCGGAGTGTCGAGAAGACCGTCGTGACCCATCCGCCGATTTTTGTCCTGGGGCACTGGCGCAGCGGAACCACGTTGCTGCACAACTTGCTCACGCTGGACCAGCGGCTGACGTTTCCCAATCTGTATCAGGTGATGTTTTCCGGACACTTCCTGCTGACCGAAACGGTCGGATCGGCACTGACCGGATGGATGCTGCCCCGGACGCGACCGATGGACAATGTCCCTGCCGGCTGGAAGCATTCGCAGGAAGATGAAATCGCCATTCTGCTACGGACCGGCTTATCCCCCTACAACATGCTGGTCACACAGGGACAGCGGGAAACGTATGAACGCTTCTTTGAATTGACGGACCTCACCCCCGAAGAGCGGAGCCGCTGGATCGACGAATTCGCCTGGTTCATGCAAAAGCTGACGTACCGCGCGAACAAGCCGATTGTGCTCAAGAGCCCATCGCACACCTACCGGGTGCCGCTGCTGCTGGAGATGTATCCCCAGGCGAAGTTCATCTACATCACGCGGAATCCGTACGATGTGTACAGCTCGACGCTGCATCTCCGGCGGATGCTGTTCGCGGAAAATGCGCTCAGTGAGCCGTGTTACGACCATTTGGAAGAAGACGTTCTGGTGACCTATGACCACTGCATCCGCCGGTATGAAGCCACAAAAGGGCTGATACCGGCTGGTCAATTGCACGAAATGCGGTTCGAAGATCTGGAAGCCGATCCACTCGGTGAAATGCAGCGGGTCTATCAGACGCTGCATCTGCCGGGATGGGAAGAAATGATTCCACGTCTCGCGGCGAAAATGCCCGAGCACAACTCTTACCGCAAGAATCGATTCTCACTCGACGCCGAAACGATGCGCCGAGTGTATGAGCGCTGGCAGTACGCCTTCGATTGTTACGGGTATCCGCACCGCCTCGAAGAAGCGGCGGAAGTCGCTGCCTGACAACAAGGCTGTTCGCAAAGAAGACACTGGCAGAACCAGTGGCACGCACCCGAATTCTTCGTTGCGACGAAGCACTACGCGGCTTTCCGAGGCCTCACAGGAGGTTCGGATGGTGCACCACTGCTTTTGGCGCTCACTTTCGTCGGTACGTTTGACCAGCGGGGCACCGAGAACTGCAGGCAACACCGGTGACAACGCACGGTCATCATCATGAACGAAAGCACATGTGGCGTCGCGCTTTGGCTGCGGTACACGTCATGCGTCTTGCAGCGCGGGCACTGCATAGTGGATTCCTTTTCGACCCAAGACCGTCCGTCTCTTGTTCTCTGTCGGCGCTCGAGCAAGATCTCTATCGGCGCTATAGCAAACATTCCAAACTGCGAAAAGTCCGAGTTGCAGCCTTTCCCTGTTTTACCGTTTCCCAGGAAATCGCCCCCGCTGTCGCAACGAATTTCGACTGTCCGTGGGGTTCCGGGCTCCATTCTTCCGACGCAGAAAACGACCGTAGCTTACAAGAACGTAATCCAGCAACCACAAAACGCCTCTCGGCAGAGAGTTGTTGAGGTTTGACGGAGGTTCCCATGCCGGGTACGGTACTTGTTCTATTTCCCATCGTCTCATGGAGATGCCGTCTGGCATAACGTCCGTACCATTTGCGGGGCGTTGGGCCAGGAAGGCTATGCCGCTGATGTTCTATCGCTTTGGCCAATTCGTTGTTCGTACATGGCCAATGTGGTTGTTCGGGTGGATTCTGGCCGTTGTCGTGGCGACAATGTTCGCTCCCGACCGCGACTCTGTGATCAAAACGGGAGAGTTTACCTTCCTCCCCGAAGACAGCCCCAGCCGTCAAGCGGAACGGCTTTACGCACAAGCCTTTCCACAGCAATCCAAAGCCAGCACGATTGCCGTTATCGTCCGCCGTGCGGCAACCGGGCAAGAACTGAGCGACGCCGATCTCGAATTCGTCGACGACGGCACCGATGCCGATGATCCCGACGTTGCCGGAGAACTGCGGGAACGGCTCGTCCGGATTGCCGAAGAAAGCGGTCTGACCACCGCCGAGGCTGCGGCTGAAGGAGAATCGATTGTCCGGACATACCGTGACAAAACGATCGGTCAATTCTTGATGAGTTCCGACCGTCGGGCCACACTCGTGGTCCTCGATCTGAACCGGGAGTTCCTCGATTCGGACAACGGGCCGTTGGTCCAGAAGGTCGAGAGCCTGGTCTTCAACGATGGCGAGTTCCGCAAGACCTGGCCCGCCGGCGTGGAATTGTTTGTCAGTGGCACGGCGGTCGTCGGTCGCGACATGCTCAAGGCCGCGAAAGACAGTGCGAAATCAACGGAGCGGTACACGATTATCCTCGTGATCGCCCTGCTGATTCTGATTTACCGCGCCCCGCTGCTGGCCCTCGTGCCGTTGGTTACAGTGGCCATTGCCGTCAAGTTAACGATCAACCTGCTGTGCATTCTGGCACAACACGGTTACGTCGTGCTGTTCTCCGGATTTGAATCGTATGTGACGGTGCTGCTCTACGGAGCCGGTGTCGATTACTGCCTGTTCCTGATTGCCCGGTACAAAGAAGAGGCCGATCAAGGCATTCCTGTGCGGCAGGCGCTCATCGACGCGCAGGGTTACGTTGGGGCGGCCATCGCCGCCAGTGCCGGAACTGTGATCTGCGGCATCGGCATGATGATCTTTGCCGAGTTCGGGAAATTCCACGAAGCCGGGATCGCGATCACCTTCGGGTTGGTGATTGTCCTGGTCGCGTGCCTGACATTCACTCCGGCCCTGCTGAGCCTTTTCGGAAAGTGGGTCTTCTGGCCGAAAATGACGGCGGAGGCGACGGTAGCCAAGGCCTTTGTCGAGTCCGATGTCCCGGAAGGGGGCTGGCTACAAAACCTGTGGGACCACGTCGGGGCACTCATCGTCCGCCGCCCCATGCAGATCTGGCTGGCCAGTATCGTCCTGATGTTGCCGTTCGCCGTTGTGGGCGTGATGTTCTACACCGACCTCAGCTACGGATTGCTGTCGGATCTACCATCGACTTCCACGAGCGTCGTCGGCACAAACATTGTGCGCGAACATTTCCCTGCGGGAACCACCGGGCCGATCACCGTCCTGATCAAGTCGCCGCAACTGGATTTCACCCAATCACAGGGAGATGATGCTGGGATTCCAGTGATTCAGGACCTCACCACGGCCTTGAATGAACAACGAGAGACGCTGCAACTCGCCGACATCCGCAGCGTGTCACATCCTCTGGGAGGCGATGAGGATCTCGATTCCGCGGGGAACGCGGCCAAGAAACGGGTGATGACCAAACGCGCCGTCGATCACTATGTGAGCCACGACGAAGTCACGGAAGGTCATGTCACGCGGCTCGAATTGACGAGCGAAATCGATCCCTTTGCCCGCAACAGCATGGAACACCTCGGCCGGTTGCAAAACGAGATCCGTCAACACCTGCCAGCCGAAGCCGCTGCCGAAATCCTGGTGCTCGGCCCGACGGCTAGTATCCGTGACCTGAAACACGTCACCGATCGCGATCAAATTCGGATCGATCTCCTTGTGATTCTCGGCGTCTTTGCCATTCTGGTCGTGCTGCTCCGTCAACCGGGCATCTGCATGTACCTCATCGTGACGGTCCTCTTCAGTTACCTCGCAACGCTCGGATTCACTTACCTGTCATTCCGGTTCTGGGACGGGGATGAATTTGCCGGCCTCGACTGGAAGGTGCCGATGTTTCTCTTCACGATCCTCATCGCGGTCGGAGAAGACTACAACATCTTCCTGATGACCCGGATCGATGAAGAGCAGAAGCGGTTCGGTCCGGTAAAAGGTGTGATTCATGCCCTGTCACGTACGGGTCGAATCATTTCGAGTTGCGGGATCATCATGGCGGGAACGTTTGCATCCCTGGCAGCGGGCTCGCTGAAGGGAATGTCGCAGCTCGGATTTGCGTTGGCGTTCGGGGTCTTGCTCGACACTTTTGTCGTCCGGCCGGTGTTAGTTCCTGCCTATCTCGTGTTGCTGCACAGCGGCCGATTCGGTCGCCTGGGCCGTTGGCTGGGAGCGATTCCTGAGCCGACTCCTGCTGCGACGACGGTCGCCAATTCAGATTCGACTGAACGGCCCGCCCCCGAGCCGGTGAACAGCCTGTCGTAGATGCCTTAACCAACCCCTGTCGTCCGCACAGGCGAACACGACTGCGGATCTCCCCTGCAGGTGCCGCAGGCTGGTGCAAAGGAAATGAATTCCATGGCTACGGATCGCCATCAGACACGCCGAACAAAACTGATCGCGGCGATCAAAAAGGCCCAACTCGATCTGCTGATCGTTACCCATCCGCCGAACGTCACCTATCTGACCGGTTTCACAGGGGATGCCAGTTACCTGCTCATCGGCCCTAAGCGGACGCTGATGGTCAGCGACAGTCGGTTTGAGACCCAACTCGCCGACGAATGTCCCGGACTGCCGACGGAAATCCGGACCGCCAAGACCCAGACGGTCGATTTTCTCGCTGAGATTCTGGGTAAGCTGGGACAGAAGCGGATCGGTTTTGAATCCGCCTACACCACGGTCGCCACAAAAGACGGACTGGCAGAAAAAGCGACCACGGTCACCCTGTCGCCGTCCACCGGACTCGTGGAAGAACTGCGGCAAGTCAAAGACAGTGAAGAGATTACAGCGATACGGGATGCTATTTACCTCGCCGAACGGGGCTATTCCGTACTCCGGGCTCTCCTGCTCCCCGAAATGACGGAACGTGAAGCTGCACATGAACTTGAGCATGCGATGCGGCGATTCGGTGCCCTGAAAGCGGCCTTCGAGCCGATTATTGGTGTCGGGCCACAAGCAGCGCTCCCGCACTACCGGGCCGGATTGAGGCGTCTGGATGAAGCCCCCTTCTTCCTGATTGACTGGGGCGCCATCGAGCCCGGGGGTTACCACAGTGACTTGACGCGCGTCGTAGCCACCAGTAAGATTCCGCCGAAACTTGATAAGCTGCATAGAGTTGTGATGAATGCTCGACAGGCAGCACTCGATGCCATCCGGCCGGGAGTCGCCTGTCAGGACGTGGATACCGCGGCTCGAAAGGTGATCGAGGACGCCGGTTTCGGGAAGTTTTTCGGACATGGCTTGGGCCACGGAATCGGACTCGAAATTCATGAGTCCACGCGGTTCAGTCCGATCTCGAAAGACACCCTGCAACCGGGGATGGTTCTCACCGTCGAGCCGGGAATCTATCTGCCGGGATTTGGCGGAGTTCGTCTGGAAGATGATGTGCTGATCACCCGGGATGGTTACGAAGTCATGTCGTCGGTGCCGTTAGAGTTGTGACGTTTTCCAATCCTGACCGCTGCGGAGTTGTCGCTGAGAATGCATTCGCGACACTCGGCAGCGCGTCTGACTTTTTATGGTGTGACCCATGCCGCCACGTCCGAATCCGCCTCAACCGCCTGCCCGTAGTCCCCGTCGTCCGGAACGGGAACCGGAAAAGGAACCCGAAATGACCGAACCGTCGTCCACTTCGGCGGCACCGTTCGATCTGGACAAGCTGCAACAACTGATTGAGATGATGGAAAAACACGGCGTGACCGACGTGTCACTTCGGCGTGGCAGCGAACAGTGGCGTCTGCGTCGGGGAACTCCGGCCACTATGGTCGCCGCACCGATGCAGTATGCACCGGCTCCCGCTCCGGTCGCGGCTGCCCCCTCGGCACCGGCCGCCTCCGCTGCCGCGTCGAAAGACGACGGCCTGCTGATCATCAAGTCGCCGACGGTCGGCACGTTCTACTCGTCACAGTCGCCGGAAGATCCGCCGTTCGTGACGGTCGGTGCGAAGGTCGGTCCGCAATCCACGGTCTGTTTGATCGAGGCGATGAAGGTCTTCAATCCCATCACCGCGGATGTCGCCGGAACGATTGAAGCCATCCTCGTGAAGAATGGTGACGCCGTCGAGTACGGCCAGGCGCTGTTCAAAGTCCGTCCCTGATTGCGGCGGGCGAAATTGCTCGTTGCGGAAAATGTTCCCTGTCATTCCATCCCGATGTGACCCGTCTTCCCGGCGGTTCGCTACGATGTCCGACGGGTGAGTGAACGTTCCTGGTGGGAAAACAAGTCGCGATGTTCCAACGCATCCTGATCGCCAACCGCGGCGAAATCGCCCTGCGGATCATTCGCGCCTGTCGCGAAATGGGCATCGAGACGGTCGCCGTCTTCAGCGAAGCCGATCGCGGGGCCGATTACCTGCGAATGGCCAACGCCGCCTATTGCATCGGCCCGGCACAAGCCAGTCAGAGCTACCTGCTGATTAAGAACATCATCAGCACGGCGGAAATCGGCAATGTGCAGGCCATCCATCCGGGGTACGGCTTCCTCTCGGAGAACGAACACTTTGCGGAAGTCTGCCGCAGTTGCAACATCACGTTCATCGGGCCGAGTCCGGAAGCGATGGCAGCCCTCGGTGACAAGATCACCGCGAAGTCGATCGCCCAAGCCGCCCAGGTGAATCTCGTTCCTGGCAGCGATGGGCTGATCACCAGCGAAGAAGAAGCCCTCGCGATTGCTCAGAAGATCGGCTACCCGATTCTCATCAAGGCAACGGCAGGCGGCGGCGGCAAAGGGATGCGGGTCGCCCGCAATGACATCTCGCTGAAGGCCGGTCTCAAAGCCGCGGCGATGGAAGCCGAGAAGGCTTTCAATAACGCCGGGGTCTATCTCGAAAAGTACGTCGAGAATCCCCGCCATGTGGAAGTGCAGATCATCGCCGATCATCATGGCGAAGTTCTGCACCTGTGGGAACGTGATTGTTCCACACAGCGACGCCATCAGAAGCTGATTGAAGAATCCCCCGCTCCCAACTTGCCGCTCTCCGTGCGCGAAGACATCTGCAAAGCGGCGGTACGGTTAATCAAGGCGGCCAATTACACCAACGCCGGGACAGTGGAATTCATTGTCGATCAGAACAATCAGTTCTACTTCATTGAGGTGAATGCCCGTATTCAGGTCGAGCATCCGGTTACGGAACTGGTGACCGGGACCGATCTGATTCAGCAGCAGATTCGTGTCGCGGCCGGGGAGCCGTTGCCGTGGAAACAGCGAAATATTCCCTGCAACGGCGCGGCGATCGAAGTCCGCATTAATGCAGAAGACCCGGATAACGATTTCCGCGGATGCCCCGGCAAGATCACGAAACTGCGGATTCCCGGTGGCCTCGGCGTGCGGTTCGACTCGCATGTCTTTGAAGGCTACACGATCCCGCCGTACTATGATTCGATGATTGGGAAACTGATCGTCCATCGGCCCACACGGGCGGAAGCCATTGCCTGCATGCGGCGCTGTCTCGATGAAATGGTGCTCGAAGGGGTGAAGACAACCATTCCGCTGCTGAAGAAGATCTTGAATCACTCAGCGTTTGTGGAAGGCCGCATGCATACAACGTTTGTCGAGCAGCATCTGGTGAGCAAGGAACGGTCATGAAAGTCGGGATTCTGACAGGGGGCGGAGATTGCCCCGGATTGAACGCGGTCATTCGCGGTGTCGTCCGCACAGTCAGCAATGGTGGCGGCGAAGTCGTGGGTCTCTTGCGCGGCTGGCGTGGCGCAATCGAAGGCATCACCACTCCCCTCACCGTCGCCAATACCGAAGAAATCCTGTGGGAAGGGGGCACAATTCTCGGCAGTTCCCGCACCAATCCCTACAAGAAACCCGAGGACGTCCAGCAACTCCTCGCGACCTTTCAGAAGCTGGGGCTCGATGCCCTGGTGGCGATTGGCGGCGATGACACTCTCGGTGTTGCGAACCGCTTGTATCACGACCACAAGCTCAACACGATCGGCTGTCCGAAGACGATCGATAACGATCTCAGTTGCACCGATGTCACCTTCGGTTTCGACACCTCGTTGAACATTGTCGCTGAAGCGATCGATCGTCTGCGGACCACAGCCAAGTCACACCATCGCATCATTGTGGTGGAAACGATGGGGCGTCACGCCGGCTGGATCGCCTGCCAATCCGGGATGGCGGGCGGCGCAGACTACATTCTCGTTCCAGAAATCCCCGCCGACCTGAAGGCCATGTGCGATGTGCTGAAGCAACGCCGCGCGGCCGGCAAGAACTACGGCATCGTCGTCGTCAGCGAAGGGGCAGTGATCGCGGAACAGGAAGGCTTCGTCACCCAGAACGCGCGGATCGACGACTTCGGTCACGTGTCACTGGGTGGACTTGGTCAACTCGTTGCCGAGATCATCGAAAAGAATACGGGCATTGAAACTCGCTATGTGGTGCTCGGTCACCTGCAGCGCGGTGGAGCCCCCAGTGCGTATGACCGCGTCCTCGGCACCCGGCTCGGCGTGGGGGCCGGGCGACTCGTGTTGCAAAAGAAGTTCGGCCGAATGGTCGCGCTGCAAGGGACGAACATCGTCGATGTCGCCTTGGCGGACGCTGTGGGGAAGCTGAAGACGCTCTCTCCCGAGTTCTACCAAGACGCGGCCGAGTTCTTCACATAAGAAATGATCGGTGACGAGTGCGGAGTGATGAGATTCCATCATCACTCCGCGATGCTCTCCTCATCATTCCGATTTCGTGCCGACATCTTTCACCGCGGCGGCGCGGGGTTTTCCCACCGCGGTAATCCACACGAATCCGCGGCCGGCTTCATCTTGCCAGTATTCGCGGTTGATGTGTTTGGGGACCAGCATCGCGCGCAGCGCCAGGCTCCACGTCGTCTTTTTCAACGGATGACTGACGAGCAGCTTGGTCAGGTCGATGTCGCGGCGTTCGAACTCCGCGCGGTCAATCAGAATGGGGGTTTCCGTTGCCTGGGCCACATCTGCCAGTACCTCACTGGCGGGGAGACGTTCGAGCGCCACGTTGACCATGACAAACATTCCCGGCATCGCGACCGGAGCTTGCCTTTGCAGCGGCCAGCCGACAGGCCAGTGATCTTGTCGATCGACCGCCTGCGGCTCAATGAGCAGTTCAATCGTTCCTTCCGGCGTCCGATTCGGTCGGAATCCCAAGCCCTGATCGTTCAGCGCGATGGCCAGCGCCGTTGCCTTGCTGAACCCAGCGGTGTCGTGAACAGCGGTGATACGACCCTCCGCAACACGGCGTTCCAAATGCTGTTGCGCGGCGATGCTCCACCGGACGCTCAGGTTCTTCGGCAAATTTAGGGCGATCACAGCCTCGGGCAAGTCCTTTCCTGCAACCGATTCTTTCTGGACGGCGGTCAGCACATCGTAGGTGACTTTGAACTGTTTCTCGGAAAGTCCCCATAACGGCCGGCCGTTGGGTGAACCTTGCGCTCCATAAGTCTTCAGTTCGTCCAGCCATTCCTTCAGCTTCGGGCCATCGCTGTAGCCGAAGGTTTTCCCCGGAAAGACGATTTTTCCCGACCGTTCGAGCTGTCCCACTGCGGTGACATACCGGAGCGTTCCGACAACGCGCTCAGTGACGTCTGCTTTGTCATTGAGGACAGGCCGACGGACCCGCAGTGAGATCCCCAGTTGTTCAAACTGCGCCCGCCATTGCTGTGCGTGTAGCGCTCCCCCTTCGGGAGCCGTGAGAAGTTCGACCTCGACGGTGGTGGAACGAACTTTGCCAACAGGACCATCCTGAGCACAGGCGATTTTCGATGAGGCCCACGCAACCGAGACGGACACCGCAAGCAACAGGAATGGGTAACGGTGCATGTACGTCCTCCGTGAGCCGGGTTTCATCTCGAAGCGATGCTACCGACAGTGATCGCACAGCGGCAAGAGGAGTTCACGACTTGGGCGAGCGGCGAGACGAAAGTCTTTCGGTTGATTTGACTCGACTTCAGAAGGTCAATCACCGGGAGGGCTCACATCCCCCCGCTCGCCTAGGCTTAACCAATCTGTCGGCCACCATCGGAAGTCCGTGCCGTGCACGCTAAGATTCTGTATTGCGAAATAGTTCACCCGGCAGGGATGGCGCATGATTGATGTCGAACACGTTTCCAAGGTCCATCAGCGCGGCCAGCTTACGGTCACGGCGTTGCGCGAGATCAACTGCCAGATTCCCGCCCACTCGTTCACGTTCATCCTCGGACCGTCCGGCAGCGGCAAAAGCACGCTGTTGTATCTCCTCGGCGGTCTGGATGAACCCACCTCCGGCGAGATTCGCATCGATGGCAAGTCCGTCACTGGCATGCCGCCGCAGGAACGGGACCGCTTTCGCCGAGAAGATGTCGGCTTCATTTTTCAGAGCTTCAATTTGCTGTCGAACCTCACCGCGGTGGAGAACGTTCTGGTTCCGTACTACCCCAAAGGTGCGACGGTGGAACATCGCCGCGGGGCCAAAGCCATGCTGGAGCGGCTCGGATTGGGGGATCGGCTCGATCACCGACCGGGGCAACTTTCCG
This sequence comes from Planctomycetaceae bacterium, assembly GCA_041753475.1. Lineage (GTDB taxonomy): Bacteria > Planctomycetota > Planctomycetia > Planctomycetales > Planctomycetaceae > DSVQ01. The sequence goes on from JBGSUN010000262.1 coordinate 21,177, forward strand.
GCGGTGAACAGCAACGAGTGGCCATCGCGCGGGCGTTGCTCAAACGGCCGAAGTTGATTCTGGCCGATGAACCGACCGGCGAACTCGACACCGAGAATTCGCTGTTGATTCTGCAAGACCTGCGCAACGCCTGTCAGCAGCAGGGAGCGACCGTGGTTGTGGTGACCCACGAGCAGGAGTTCGTGCACCCGGGTGATAATCTGGTCCGCATCCGCGATGGGCGCGTGGTCGAAGCAACGGTCGTCGCCCCGGTCGTGGGGAGTGCGTGATGCATCGCCGACCGATGCCCAGCCGCCAGCTCGATGCCGAGAGTGCGGCACAACTGCGCGACGACCCGAATTCGTCGCTGGAGGACGGTCGCAAAGCACCGCGGCAGCGCTCGGTCGCCACATTGCTTTCCGCGTTCTGGGGAATGCTGCGCGAACAGCGCGGCCGCATCATTCTGGCGCTCTCGACCGTCACCGTCGGAACCATTCTCGGCCTGGTTCCCCCTGCGGCTACCAAAGTGATTATCGATCACGTGTTGGGATCGAAGCCGATCCCGGCATGGATGAACGGCGTCATTCCCTCCGAGGACGACCGTTCGCAGTTGTTGTTCGCCATTCTCATTACGATGCTCGTTGTCGCCGTCCTGCGCAGCGCGGTTCAAATGTGGGGACGCTGGGCGGCCACGCGCGCCACCAAACGGTTGCAGCTCACGATCCGTCGCACTGTGTTCGACCATGCGGTACGGCTGCCGCTGCATCGCGTCCATGCGCTGAAGAGTGGCGGCGCGGCGAGCTTGTTGCGGGAAGATGCCGGTGGTGTCGGCGAACTCATTTTTTCGATGCTCTACAACCCGTGGCGAGCCATTGTGCAATTGCTCGGCAGTCTGGTGATTCTGGCGACCGTCGATTGGCGGCTGCTTGTCGGCGGGATTGTGCTGCTGCCGTTGGTGTATGTGACGCATCGCACATGGATTGGCCGCATTCGGCCACTGTATCGGCAGGTCCGGAAGACGCGACAACATGTCGATGCCCAAACAACCGAGACCTTCGGCGGCATGCGCGTGGTGCGGGCGTTCGGTCGCCAACGGAGCGAAGCAGGTCGATTCATTCGGGGCAATAATCTCCTCACCCGACAAGAAATCCGTGTCTGGTGGGCCTATCGAACCGTGGAGTTTGTCTGGGGACTGATGATCCCCATCGCGACTGCCGTGCTGTTGTGGTATGGCGGACGGCAAGTGCTGGCAGAGCAGCTGTCGCTCGGCGACTTGATGATGTTTCTGGCCTACTTGCTGATGCTGCTGGAGCCGCTGTCGGTCCTTGCGGAAAGTGCCGCCACATTGCAGAACAGTCTGGCGGCGCTGGATCGGATTCTCGACATCATCGAAGAGCCGCGTGAACTGGCCGATGCGGCGGGGGGAGCGTTCGCTGATCGCGCTCAATTGCGGGGCCAGATCACGTTGGAAGGCGTCAGCTTCACGTATCCCGGGGGAACACGGCCGATCATTGACGGCGTTTACTTGAAAGTTCCGGCCGGCAGCATGGTGGCGTTTGTGGGAGCCAGCGGCGCGGGGAAAACGACGCTGTGCAATCTCATCGCCCGGTTCTACGATCCCACCGCCGGACGGATCTTGCTGGATGGCCGCGATCTGCGCGAGTTCAACGTTGAGAGCTTTCGGACCCTGCTCGGCATTGTTGAGCAAGATGTCTGTCTGTTTGATGGCACCGTCGCCGAAAACATCGCGTTTGGTCGCCCCTCTGCCACCGATGCGGAAGTCGTTGCCGCGGCCCAAACGGCACAAGCAGATGATTTCATCGCGCGGCTGCCGAACGGATACGACACAGTGATCGGCGAGCGCGGAGTGAAACTCAGCGGCGGTCAACGCCAACGGTTAGCACTCGCGCGCGCCGTCCTGGCCGATCCACTGCTGCTCATTCTCGACGAAGCGACAAGCAACCTCGATACCGAGAGCGAACAGAAAATCCAGGCGGGGCTGACGGAAGTGATGCGGGGCCGGACTTCGTTCGTGATCGCACATCGGTTGAGCACCATCCATCAGGCCGATCTGATCGCTGTCATGCAAGACGGTCGCATCATCGAAACCGGCACACACTCGGAACTGCTGGCGCGGCAATCGACCTATGCGGCCATGGTCGCGCGGCAGGCACCGTCATCAGCGGAGTGAAAGTTATTGACTCTCAGGATGATATAGACGTCGACGCGGGGAAGCGTTAGATGTTCTGCCATGCGACGACAGGGAAGTCCTCAGGAGTTAGAGCGGGTGCGACGCGAGGCGGTCGCGCTGGCCGCTCAGGGTGTGGGCACG
>JBGSUN010000263.1:0-10256 GCA_041753475.1 Planctomycetaceae bacterium
CACGGCCGTGTCGGCCGTGCGATTTTTCAGAGCGTTTCGCCACTTCGCACGGCCGACACGGCCGTGGCACACAAGAGATCCATGGACCGCTAACCCCACCCGCACAACTTGCTCCCTTTCTTTTCGCGAGAAGAACCATGCTCCGCTTGCTCATGAGCTCGTCTGCGATCTTGCTTGCCTCGTCCGCGTTCGCTGACGAACGGGTCAACACGGCCCGTCCCATTCCGGCGACACGCCCGGAAATGAAGAAGCTGCTGGAAGACATGAAGTCCCGCAAGCTGCGCATTCCGGTCCCCGATCTGACCGACGAACAAAAGGCCGAACTGGGCGAACGCGGCGGCAGCTACGAAAGCCGTCTGCGGTTTCACTACCTGCCCGCCGGTGAAGGTTCGGTCTTCGGCGGTGGCGGCCCACGACCGGCACAGGGAACGGGAACCACTCCTCCCGCGGCGCGCGATTTCACCCGCAACGCCGATGAGAACATGACGCTGAGCCATCAATTCAAAACGAAGCTCTTCTGGATCGTCTCGCGCACCAACAACTGCCAATACTGCCTTGGTCATCAGGAACAGAAGTTATCCGCATCCGGGATGCTCGAAGATGAAGTCGCCGCACTCGATTCCGATTGGAGCCGCTTCCCCCCCGCTGAGCAGGCGGCCTTCGCTTATGCCCGTAAAATCACCTACGAACCGAATCGCCTGACCGATGCCGACATCACCGCGCTCAAGGCTCATTACACCGATCTGCAGATTCTCGAAATGACATTGTCGGTGGCGGGGAACAACGCCATCAATCGGTGGAAGGAAGGCTCCGGTTCGCCGCAATCGCGCGACGGCGGGAACTTCTTCCGCCGCGCTCAGGTGGAGATCCCCGCCGATCGTCCCGTTCCGAATGAATCGTTCCTGACACCGACGTCCGACGTGTTTGCCTCGGCTGTGACCCGCGTCGCGCCGCTGGAGATTGACCTGAAGACCGGCCAACCGACGCGGATGGGGATCAGCACCCGCCCGGCCCTCGAATCGCGCGCCGAAGTCGAAGCCGCCCTCGCCGCCGCCAAAAAACGGACGCCGCGGTTGCCGGTCCTTTCGGAAGAGGCCGCCCGCACGGCGCTCGGTGAAAACGCCCCGCAGGGTCCGCTTCCGGCCTGGATCCGGTTGATGGCGAACTTCCCCCGTGAATCCCGCGGCCGGCTCGCCAGTCTGAATGCGATCTCCGACAACCGTGGCGACCTCACCCCGTTGCTGAAAGCCCAGGTGAGCTGGATCATCGCGCGGCAAGACCGAGCCTGGTACGCCACCGGTCTGGTGCAGTCACGCCTGAAAGAACTCGGACAAACCGACGAGCAAATCTTCGCACTCGATGGCACTTGGAAAGAATTCTCCGCTGCGGATCGGTCGCTGTTCCAGTTCGCCCGTAAGCTGGCCGCAACGCCGATCGCGCTGACCGACGACGACGTTGCCGAAGCACTGGAACAAACCAGCCCGCGGCATGTCGTGCAGCTCATCAACTTCGTCACCAGTCGGGCGTACTTCGACCGCGTGACCGAAGCCGCGGGGCTTCCGATCGATGTCCAGTGATTCGGCCAATTCACCGCTGTGGCCGGAACGAATGTGTAGAGCCACTGAAGCTCGGGGAGTCAGTATGCAACCGAACGTCTGGTCGCTGTGGGGATCTCTCGTCATGACAATCCTGTTGTCGACCTCGGTTTCGGCTGCGGACGAGCCGGCACCGACTTTCCCGCTTGGTCCCGAGTTGCAGAACATCCCTGTCGAAGAGCTGGAAAAGGCCTACGAGGGGAAGACGCCGCCGGAAGCGATTCGGATGTACCTGTCAATTGTCAAAGGGGGGCGCATGGGCCCCCGCGAAGGATGGTTCGGTCCGAGCCAGGCACGGCACTCGTGGAATTGGCTTGCGCAGCGGTATGGTGTCGATCCCGCAGCGAACATGGGCATCACACGGGAAAAATGGACGGGTCCCGAGGCGTGGTTTGACCGACTCGATCGCAATCGCGACGGGATCATCGCTCCGTTCGATCTCGATTGGTCCGATGGTAATCCCTGGGTTGAGCATGCCTACCTGGCAAATCGTTTGTTTCGGCAGATGAACAAGGTCGGCGATGGACAACTGACACGTGAACAGTGGCTCGCCTTCTTCGACACCGTTGCCAAGGGGAAAGAGTCCGTCACGGCCAGTGAGCTGCGGGAACACTGGCTCACCGGTCTGGGGGGCAGCTTTCTTCCTGGCGATGCCCCGACGAAAGAAATCCTGCTGAAAGGGCTCTTCTCGGGCGAAGTCGGCTCCCTGCAGGAAGGCCCGGCGCTGGATGCTCCCGCGCCCGATTTCACGTTGAAAACACCGGACGGTACCCGCACCGTTCGGCTCTCGGAAATGATCGGCAAGCAACCCGTGGTCCTGGTCTTTGGCAATTTCACCTGCGGACCGTTCCGCATGATGTATTCCGAAGTCGATGAAATCGCCCGGCGATATCGTGACCAGGCGGTGTTCCTCGGCGTGTATGTTCGTGAAGCGCATCCGACCGATGGCTGGAAAATGCAAACCAATGAGAAAGTCGGTGTGAGTGTCGCACAGCCCAAGTCGTTGCTCGAACGGACTGCCGTCGCCCAGCAATGCTTCGTCCGCTTGAAACCATCGCTGCCGTGGCTGGTGGACGACGTCGACGATGCCACCGGTAACGCCTACAGCGGCATGCCCGCGCGGCTGTACGTCATCGATACGTCCGGCAAAGTGAGCTACAAAGGGGGCCGCGGCCCCTTCGGCTTCAAGCCCGGAGAAATGGAGCAGGCCCTGCTGATGACACTGATGGATCGGGTACAGTCGCCCTGATCGTCACGCGAACCTCCCGCAATGGATTGCGTCTCATCAGGATGCAAACCGCCAAGGCAATGCGGACCCCTTGCAGTGCAGTCACCGGTTGTGTAGAACTTTCTCACCGGGTTCACACCCCAACCGGGCGATTAACTCAGCGGCTAGAGTGCCATCTTCACACGGTGGAAGTCACTGGTTCGAATCCAGTATCGCCCATTCCCGACGCGGAAACCCCTTGGAAACAAGGTTTTTTTCATTTTCATGCGCGCCGTGCGCGTCAATGCGGCGCAATTCCGGCGAGGTGCGCGCCGCTTTTTGCGCCGCATTTTCAGACGCAGCGTCTTGGAAGTGCGAAGGGAGAACTTGCAGATAGTGTTTTTAGGCGATGTCGGGCGTATGACCCAACCAAGCCGCGGTGACGTGGGCCGGGAAACGCTGCACGAGTTCCGTCTCGCAACTTGACCGCAAATTCACCCACAACCGCGGCCAGGGCAACACTTCGGCCCGTTTGATGATCTTCGTGAACTGAGACCGCAGATTGACCGCCTTCCACCCGGTCGCATGCTGAGCCGCATCACGACGGAGTTTTGTGAAGACGTACACACCGCCGACCTCGGCGAATTCGCGCGGGTCCCCCTTTCAGGTCTGTGCGCTTGGCGAAGCAGTCGTCCAGAAACGCGCCGAGATATTTCATCGCCGTTGATTCCCGCGAAATGACCAATCCCGCCAACGCCAGGCGGGAATGCAGTTCACCTTCGATGTCGGCGAGCCACAGGGCGGTCTGTTGTTCCAAGGGCAGCCGGGCTCCTGCGGATGCAAGAATTGCCTCGACGTGCCGGCGGACATCGTTCGCGTATTTCTCGGACCGTTTACCCAGCCGCAGAGTTCGGCGTTTACCGTCGAGGCCTTTGAACGTGATCCGTTTCAGACCGCCCTTGTCACAACATACGGAGGCCATTCGGTTCGCCCTTTTTTCGAAGTCCGGCGGGGTGCCGGTTAATCACTTTTCAATTCAACGGCATCATCAGTCGTAAGAAATAGCTCGCTCGATACCGCCGCGGGTATATGCCGCTTGAAGAGATACGCTGCAATTATTCCTTACGATGGACCGACTGAGCCGCACAAAGTGTGGATGGACCGGTCTGTCCTCATCACCTTTGGGGGCCGTAGACTCAACCGCAGCGATGATCCGCGCTTCAAGTCGCTGGAGCAGTACCGAGGCCATCTGAAGGGCGTTAGCGATCCATTCGATGTCTTTGGAGTGTGCCTTATCGGCGATGAGTTGTGCGGCCGCGAATCGCATCTCTCGACGCTTCGCCCAGGCGGGGATTGACCATATCGACCATAAACTGCGTGACGGCCCGAGGCGTGTAGTATTCCCCCGCATTGCCGGCGGATTGCAGGTCTTTGAGGATCTGCTCGTAGAGATCGCCGAAGACGTGCCGATCTTCAGAACGGTTGAAGTCGAGACTTTCGTTGAGCTTGTTGATGACCTGCCGCAGCAGCGTTCCCGACTTCATGTACTGATAGGCGTCCTCGAAGACATCGTGGATCACCCGATGCCGGGGGCTGCGATCGGGGTTGATCGCTTTCAGTTCACGGAACAACGTGTTGTTGGCGAAATCGAGCAGGTCATCGCCGGTGAGCCCTTCGGCATCGGTCGCCCAGTTCCGCCAGCGGAGTTTTTCGGGGATCGGCGAGCGGTACCGGTCTTCGGCGAGTTCCCATTCCTGTTCACGGTCATCAAAATTCTTTGGAACAGCAGCCAGGTCAACTGCCCGATACGTTGCGCATCGCCGTCGACGCCGACGTCCTTGCGCATGATGTCCTGAATGGATTTGATCGTCGCGGAATTCAGCATCGACAGACCGTGCGGAACATCCCGAAGGAAGAGGGATCATCGTCAAGTGACTCAGGAGATGAATCCCAATCCAACCGTCTGTTCTCCTGCGAAGGGAGAGACGAGCAGCACATGGACCATCTGGTGTCCGAAACCGTCGAACATTACCACAAGGAAATGCCGCACCAGTCATTGGGGAATGAGCCACCAGTGAATCGCCAGACGACGGGAACCCCAGACAGCGACATCGACGAGACCAAGCTGCGGAACGTCTGCCGCGAGCGGTTGGGAGGGCGGCTCAAGCACTATTCTTTGAATAGCGGCATAGTATCAACGGTTCAATTGAGTGCGGGATCAGCTGTTGATTCCAAGGGCTTTGATGCGCGATGCGAGCGTCGTGGGCTTCATGCCCAGCAGCGCTGCGGCACCGTCTGTCCCGTAAATCTTTCCCTTGCACACACTCAGCGCCGTTCGGATGTTATTTGCTTCCAACTGCCGCAGTTCCTGGTCGGTCAGGATTTCTTGCGAAGTCTTTGGTTCGGATGCTGGGGGTTTGTGCTTGAGCGGCTCTCTTACCAACTCGAATCGCAGTTTCCCGTCGCTGGAGACGATGCAGGCCCGTTCCAAAGCATGCTGAAGTTCACGGACGTTGCCCGGCCAGTCGTACCGCTGTAATTCCTGGACGTTGGCCAGCGTGAGTCGAGGGGTGCGCCGCCCCAACTGGCGGGAGAACCGAGCGAGAAAATGTTCCGCCAGGAGTGGGATGTCTTCGACGCGTTTTCGGAGTGGCGGCAACTCCATCGGAAAGACGCTCAAGCGATAGAACAGGTCTTGGCGAAATCGTCCGGCTTCCGCCTCGGCCCGCAGGTTTCGGTTGGTGGCAGCGATCACGCGCACGTTAATCCGCCGCGTTCGCTCTTCGCCGATCCGTTCGATCTCGCCCTCTTGCAACACGCGCAGCAGCTTGGCTTGCAGGTCGAGGGGAATCTCGCCGATTTCGTCGAGAAACAGGGTGCCACCATCGGCGAGTTCAAACCTTCCGGCCCGGTCACGCAGTGCGCCGGTGAATGCCCCTTTCGCATGCCCGAAGAACTCACTTTCGTAGAGTTCGCGCGGAACAGCGGCACAATTCACCTTGATCAGCGGTCGCTCCGAGCGTTGACTGTGACGGTGAATCTCGCGGGCGACGACCTCTTTGCCGGTACCGCTTTCCCCCAGGATCAACACGGCGGAATTCGTGGGAGCTACCAGCTCGATCTGACGAGTCACGGCCTGCAACGAGGGCGATTGACCGATCAGGTCGCCGAAGGCCACGGACTGAGTCACTTCCTCCCGCAGGTACTCGTTCTCCAACTCCAGACGCTGCTTGAGGGCTTCGATCTCTTCCAGAGCGCGGGCATTCGCAATTGCGGCGGCCAGATGATGGGCGATCATCCGCAACCACTCGAAGCAAGTCGGCCCCGGCTGGGCGCGCGAGAACAGCGCGAGAACACCCAGCACTTCACCCCGGTGCCGGAGGGGATGTCCGACGAACGACTGAATCCCTTCCGCGCGAATCCAATTGGGATCAGCCACCCAGGGGTGATCGCCTGTCACGTCCGCCACTTCCAGTGATTCGCCGGTTGCAGCAATCCGGCCCACTTTGCGGACGCCGATCGGAAATCGTCGAAACGCCCCCTCCACTCGCTCCCAATCGGTCTCCGGCAGTTGAATCGATCGTCCGGCGCTCGCCACCAGGTGCAGGCAACGCGCGCGATCAGGACACTCGCTGGCGAAGCGACAAGCCGCGCAGTCGCCGGTCTTCGGGGGCTGAATCAACCAGATGCGAGCCAGTGCCACGGTCGTAGATTCGGCCAGTCGCCGGACCGCCAGCGGCAACAGTTCTGGCAACTGATGCAGGTCGGCCAACTCCAGGAGAATAATCCTGGGATCACCCACGATTCCGGACGTCTGGGGGAGCTCTGCCATCTCTTCAGCGTAACGACTTTTCGTGGTGATTGCACGAGAAATCGTTTTTCAACGAAATGTCGTGCATCCATTGTTTCTGGAATAAAGTCGCAAAGCATTACCCATAAATGACATGAGAGATTGCCACCCGATTGGCACGGAAACTGAATTAGAAGCGAGACATCACCCGCCAACTGTCCGGTGGGGAACGAAAGTGCCACACAATTCTGGAAAGGTCTCGATCATGTCCCGCATCCCCCAAATCAATCCTGAATTCGCTTCTGGCAAGGCCAAAGAACTGCTCGACGCCGTGAAAAGCAAGTTGGGGCTGGTCCCCAACATGACTCGCGCGATGGCAAATTCCCCCGCTGTCCTGGACGGGTATCTGTCCCTGAGCGGAGCGCTGAGCAAAGGGCACCTGAATGCGAAACAGCGCGAACAGATCGCCCTGACGGTCGGGGAAGTCAACGGTTGCGACTACTGTCTCGCGGCCCACTCGACGATCGGCAAGATGCTGGGGCTGACGGCCGAGCAGATCATGGACAGCCGTCGTGGAACGGCCATCGATCCGAAAGCGGAAGCGCTAGTGAAGTTCGCCCGCCGCGTGGTCGACGAACGGGGCCGGGTCAGTGACCTCGATCTGGCGGACGCGCGTGTCGCTGGTCTCGATGACGCCGCGCTAGCCGAAGTGGTGGCCAATGTCGCGCTGAACCTCTTCACCAACTACTTCAACCATGTCGCCGAGACGGACATCGATTTCCCCAAGGTTGAGCCGATCGTCGATCACCACGAAGTGTGCGCAGCGATCCCTGGGTGTGACGAGACACGGTAGGCCGGATTGAGATCCTTTTGTCTCACCTTCTTTTCCAATCCATCCCTCATCTTCAAGGCGAACTCAATCATGATCCCTCTCAAGTTTCTCGTGACCGCTATCGCCCTCATCGCGCTGGCCACAACCGCGCAGGGTGGCGAGCCGAAATCCGCTGCGCCGACGCAGGTCCTGCATCGCACTGTCAAGGTCGATGGACTCGATCTCTTCTATCGGGAAGCTGGTCCGAAGGAGGCACCAACCGTGCTCCTGCTGCACGGGTTTCCGACCTCCTCGCACATGTTCCGCAATCTGATTCCCGCCCTGGCGGACAAGTACCACGTCATCGCCCCGGACTATCCCGGCTTCGGCAGTAGTTCGGCCCCGTCCGTCAAGGAGTTTGAGTACACATTCGATAACCTGGAAAACGTGATCGAGAAGTTCACCGAGCAGGTGGGCCTGAAGAAGTATTCGATCTACCTGATGGATTACGGTGCGCCCATCGGCTATCGACTCGCCGTGAAGCACCCGGAACGTGTGCAGACGCTGATCGTCCAGAATGGGAACGCCTATGAGGAGGGTCTCGATAACGAGTTCTGGAAGCCGATCAAGGCCAACTGGAAGGACCGCTCTGACAAGCAGGGGGATTCATTGCGGTCGTTGCTGACGCTCGATGCCACGAAGTGGCAGTACACCCACGGCGTGCGCAACGTCGAGACGATCAGTCCGGACACCAGGGGCCACGTGCAGCCGCTGTTGGATCGTCCCGGCAAACAGGAGATTCAACTGGCCCTGTTTTTCAGCTACGGCAGCAACCCGCCGCTGTATGCACAGTGGCAGGCGTACTTCCGCCAGCATCAGCCCCCCACCCTGATCGTGTGGGGGCAGAATGACCCGATTTTCCCGGCGGCGGGAGCTCACCCGTACAAGCGGGACCTGAAGAACCTGGAATTCCATCTGCTCGATACGGGCCACTTTGCCCTTGAAGAAGAAGGGGCAGAGATCGCGGCGAGGATTCGAGAATTCCTCGGCAAACAGCGACTCCAGTAAACATGGATGTCGATTTGTGATCCGACCGGGTGCCTGGCCAACCCAGGCACCCGACCTTACGTGCCTCAATCTCGATTCGAAAGAACCGATCATGACCTCGATCAGACCACCCTTCACATTGGAAACGGCCACGGCCAAGGTGCGGGCCGCCGAAGACGCGTGGAACAGTCGTGACCCGCACCGTGTGGCACTCGCCTATTCGGAAGACTCCGAGTGGCGAAACCGCGATCAATTCCTGCGAGGCCGGGACCAGATTCGAGCGTTCCTGACCGGCAAATGGGAACGGGAACTCGACTACCGCCTCACCAAATCGCTGTGGAGCTTCGACGACAATCGCATCGCCGTTCGCTTCCAGTACGAGTACCACGATCAGGCAGGCCGATGGTTCCGGGCCTACGGCAATGAGCTGTGGGAGTTTGACGAAGAGGGACTGATGCGGCGGCGAGAGGCCAGCATCAACGACGTGCCGATCCAGGAATCCGACCGGAAGTTCCGCTGGCCTGCTCCCGGCCCGCGACCAGTCAACGATGCCGGGATTCCGGACGTCAGATGAATGTCCCCGCTCGCGTCACAGTCCGAATGTCGACGGCCGGATGCGAGCGAAACAACAGCCAGTTTGGAGGATATCTGCCATGCGCACGTTTGCCAGCGACGTCGCCTTCACTTCCTCGGTGAAGGCCATTCAAACCGAGAAGGGTTCGCGGTCCAGCTATGCCCGGATGGAATCTAGTGGAAGTTGGGAAACGACCGTGACGCCGGAACTGGAAGCCTTCCTCGCGGAACTGGATATGTTCTACCTGGGAACGGCGAACGCCGACGGCCAACCCTACATTCAGTACCGGGGCGGTTCGCCTGGCTTCCTCAAGAAAGTGGACGAGAAAACGCTGGGTTTTGCCGACTTCGGGGGTAATCGGCAATACATCACCCTGGGCAACCTTGCGGAGAATCCTAAGGCGTTCATCTTCCTGATGGATTACGCCCGCAGCCGCCGCATCAAGGTCTGGGGGACTGCCCGCATGGTGGAGGACGATTCGGCCTTGCTCAACCAATTGCACGATCCTGCGTATCCGGGGAAGGTCGAACGGGCCATCCTGTTCCAGATCGAAGCGTGGGACGTGAACTGCCCTCAGCACATTCACAGACGGTTCTCGCAAAAGCAAGTCGCTCCCGTCATTGAACAACTTCAGCAACGAATCAAGGAGCTGGAAGTCCAACTCGCTTTGCACCAAAGGAATCAGCTCCCCAACGGATGAGGTACGATGATGAGGCTGATGATTGCTGATCACAAATCGCCTGCCCTTCTGCGGATTGGCCTTCGCATAGACGACCGTTTCGTCTCGGAGCATTCGTAACCGTTCACAGGGCGGGGACGGAAATTGGGGTTTTCTTGGATTGAGAAAAAGGCGACATCTGGGGGATGTCGTCGCGACCGATCAGCTCTGAACAGTTGGCTGCCTTGCCGCCCGATGTGCGCGCGGTGATCGAGGCCATCGTTCGTCACTATGAGGAGCGGATTGCCCGGTTGGAAGCGGAACTCCAGGGCCTGCGGAAGACGCCGCAGAATTCGTCGTTGCCGCCCAGCACGCAGCATCCGCATGCCAAGCCGGTGAAACCGCAGTCGAAATCGAAGCAGAAACGGGGCGGGCAGCCGGGACATGCCAGGCACCAGCGGCCGTTGATCCCGACCGACCAGTGCGACGAAGTTGTGCCGCTGAAGCCGACCGAATGTCGTCGGTGCGGCACGAAACTTTTTGGCTGCGATGCCGATCCGCTGCGGCATCAGGT
>JBGSUN010000264.1:0-6889 GCA_041753475.1 Planctomycetaceae bacterium
CGCGCTCCCTTACGGTCGCGGCTCTGAACAGGCTGCATCGGCCAGCTTCGCAGGGCAGCCCCGTGGTTACTGCCCGCGGGTGAACCACAGGGCGGCCCACAGCATCAGGGCGATGGCCACGAAGAGTCCGCGCTGGTTCAGCCAACCGGGAGCGGGCATCGCCTGATTGATCAGCAGAATCCGCGAACGGCTTTCGTCCACGGGGAGCATGTCGTGGCGATAATCGAAGCCCGCGTGGTGTCCATGAACTGTGGTGGGCTCTTCAATTCGACCCAGTGACAGTGCGAGATTCACCGCTTTCCACGGACTCGGCCAGTGGGTCGCCGGTTCTTCATCTGAAGAATCCTGCGGTGCGGCGACGACTTGAGCGGGTTCATCAGACACCGCTTGCAGCAGCAACACCTGCCGCACGGGATGCCGCCGGGCAAGATGATCCTGAATCTCGGTCAGAATCTCGCTGCTCTCATCGGAAGGAGTCGCCCCCAGCCGTGATAACAGAGCCGGGGGGACCGTGAGCGCGTCACCGGGACGGGATTGCCAACCACTGACAACCGCGGCGATCATCAGGAGCGCTGCTACTCCGCCGACGCCCCAGCGCACTGCGGGAGGCTCTCCCATTACGGAGCAGCCTCGCTGGTCATCAAGGCGACGGTGGTGGGTTGCGGAGCGGGCCGCATCGGTAGCATCGCGGGGCGGCTGGCAACCATGGGCGGGGCTTTCGCCCGTTTCGCGCGTTTCTTCAATACGGGAATCAAGTACAGAACTAAGCCGGTTAATCCGAGGGCCACGATCGCCAATGCGCTGCTGTCCGACCACAGAAATCCGTACTTCCGGCTGAAGAATTTCCCCGTGTGCAGATCATGCACGATCTTCGCCCAATCGGTGCCGGCCTTTGGATCGCCTTTCTTCTCAATGACTCGGCCCTGAGTCGCCGACCACACGATTTCGTACGGTCGCACGTCGGCGTCTTCGGAGGCTTTGACTTTCACTACCGTCCCGTAGCCGTCTTCCTGTTTCAGTTCGATCCGTTCCAGGGCGATCGCATCGCCCCACTCGCGCCGGGCTTCCGCCAACGCCGCGTCAATGGCACCGGAGTGCGTCTGCCACGCGCCGGTTTCCGCCATTAATGTGGGACCAGTTTCCGCATCGCTCGACGGCGCGGGCTTGGTCTTCATCTTCTTTTCTTCGTGCTTGATCCCGAGCGTTTTCTCGTGATTCCACAGGAAGCCAGTGGTTGCAATGACGCACATCGGAATCAGCAGGATCAGGCCAATCCACTTATGCCAATCGCGATAGCGGGCGTAGTTCGACATCGTTTTCCTCTGCTCTCCAAGCCGGTCAGGGATTCACTCACCGCGATCAATCGTCACCGCTGCCGGGCGTCTTGGCGCGGGCCAGTTCCCACCCGGCTTGATCCCCGAACGTGGCGACATGACCATCGACAAAAACGACGTTCATGTACGATTCGTGATACGGCCGCGCGGTGTAGATCCCGCGGAGCGCGTTCCACTTCACTTCGCCCTGCTTCCAGGGTTCAAACAGATCACGGGCCAGTTGAATCTGCGATTGACCGCCCGGCTGCTCTTTCTGTTGTTTGCCTTCGATGATCTTTTTGATGTCCACGCCCTGATCGTGGTGCACGAGTTTTCGCACCACCAGCGGTTTGGCCTTCTTCACACTCGTCTTCCACTGTTTTTTCTTGGCGTCATACTCGGTCACCGTCCGCTGCGGCAGGGCCTGTTCGCTGAGCGCCCGGCCTTCCAGTTTGTAACTGGTGCCGAAAGTGACCCAGAACGGCGTGGAATCTTCCATCGAACCGGTATCGTCGGGACACCGAAACATCTGCTCGTTGTTCTCGCAGTAGGGCAGCAGCGCGTACATCGCCGACTGTGTCTTGTCGGTCATGTCCCCATCGCCGATGTGAAAGGGCATGTGACCATTATGCACATCGGCATAGTTATGCAGAGCGAGGCCGATCTGCCGGAGATTGTTTTTCGACTGCGTGCTGCGGGCCGTTTCGCGGGCCTGTTGCACGGCAGGCAACAGCAGGGACACGAGAACCGAGATGATGGCGATCACGACCAGGAGTTCGATGAGCGTGAACCCGCGGTGGGCCCGAGTTCGCGGACGGCGTGTCATCGACAGCTTCCTTCCATCAGGAACGAAACGGCATTTGTCCCGTGTAGGACAAACTCGTTTCCGATCCGCGAGGGGCTGGCGATGCCGGTGGGCTGGCTGGCGGCGGTTTCGGATTGAGATTCAGTCTCAATATGGTGGCGTTTGCGACGGTTGATGTCAACGATAACGTCTGGGGCTGTTCAAATGGGGTGCATCCGCTGATTGGTGGGGTGTCCCTCGCCGGTCTTCAGCCCCGAAGGGGCGCGATGCGATAGCCCAGGGCACAGCGTATTCGCGAAGCCCTGGGTCGAGAGATTCAAGATTTACGACAAGCCCCAAGGGGGCGCGACTGTTCTAGAGGGGAGTCACGCCCCGTTGGGGCTGCCTGCCTCGTCACTCGCGGACCCAGCCCGCTGGGCTGGGCTATCGAATGCCGCCCCGTTGGGGCTCCGGACTCCGGAATTGCTCACAGAAGTTCCCCGCCAATCACCTGATGCACCCGTCGATCTGTCCAAACGTTGCTGGCGGGGTTTCTAATCGTCGAGCCCACAGACGGTAACTCGCCCTTTCATGCCTCCCAAGAGTGGCATAGGCGAGTTTTCTGACCGCAAGGTCTCGATTGCGATCTTAGGTGGCAGCCCATTGGTCTGTTCCATCACGAACCGCAATTTTTCATGACCGAATGGTACTTCGGCAACAGTGAACGGCTTTGATAAACCGTCCAATTTTGAGTTCAAGTGCCAGTCCGTGTAATGAACTGTTGAAAATCGAGCGGTACATCGAACTAAAAATACAATGCCTGATATCCGCCCTTCACTCGAACCAAGCCTCCACTTCATACCTTGCTCTGGAGCGATCCATGGCTCAACACACGGCATCCTCGTCCGCTCTGAACATCGAAACATGTGCTCGATTCGTGTTCGATTCGCAGTTCTCACATACTCGTAAAAAGGGCCCTCCAGATATTCGCGGGTTTTGTAAACATGGCATCCGTGCGGACAAATGATTTCCCCTTGAGCCGTGAGTTCTGGTGTCGTCACGCCCTCCGTCAACTGCTCGATTGACAGGATGTGAATTTCTGGGAGATCCTTAAGTACAAATTGTTTCGGAAATCTATCTGACCATCCTCGCACTGTTGTTGCAGTCACTTCGCTGAGGCGTTGGAGCGTTATGAGCTTCCCTCGCTCGTTCAAAAAACTTGCACGTTTCGCGACCGTCTTTGCAAATCCGCGGTGTGTAATCACAACCAAATGATCAACCGGAATCCCACCGTCAACATAATGCCTTCCCAATAGACTCTCGAACTGACCGATATCCATCGGACTTTTATGATCCTTTGCTTCGACAGCAATTCTCAGAAGACACTCTTGTCCCTGTATTTTCAAAAATACATCAATCTCACGAGTGGTCTTCGTTTCGTCGAGAACAATTGCAGATTCTTTAGCAATTGCGCCAGACGGGGCCAAGACCTGTTGTACGAGCGCGACGAGCCGTTGAAAATCATTCGTTCGAGCAGGCATGCAATTTCTCGAAAAGACATGAACGGGGTGGCACAACCCTTATGGCCTACTTCCCCGGCCATTTCGTCACTTGGCCGCTGCGCAGCGCCAAGTTCGCCATGTGGGCGGCGGACGCACTGCTGACGCCGCTTTCCGCCGGGCTATTCGGCGTCTTCCGGGTGCGGATGCACTGTAGCCAGTTGGAGAGGTGCAGGGCTTCGCCGTCGGGGACGTCCGAGAAATCGGCTCCCTTGTGGAGCGTCCCCATGATCCGTTCCTTCGGTTGCAGCCGCTTGTTCCGCTCGGGGATCACTTCGTACCGGCCGCGGTCGACGTAGAGCGTCCCTTCGCTCCCCATCAGTTCCAGCATGGCCCCGTTGCGGGCATTGCTGAAGGTCCCCTCGAAGTACGCCTGCAGATTGTGCTCGGGGTATTGCATGATGGTCTGCACGGAGTCCGGGGTTTCCCAGATGTCCTTCGCCATCAGCCAGTCGCCGATGCTGGTGGCGACCGCGGGGTGATCGAGGTCGAGGAACCAGTGGGCGACATCGATCCAGTGGACCATCAGGTCGGTGAAGATGCCGCCGCCGAAGTCCCAAAACCATCGCCACTGCCGGAAGCGGAACTCTTCGAACGGCTGGTCCTTCGCATTGCCGAGGAACCGCTTCCAGTCGACGGTCTTGGGATCGACGCCGAACTTGGTGACGCGGATGCGGTCCTGATTGCGGTTCCACGTGAGATGAATCTTGACGATCTTCCCCAGCGCCCCGGACTTCAAAAGATCGCGGGCTTCAATGAGGTGCGTCATGCTCCGCTGTTGCGTGCCGACCTGCACGACGCGCTTGTGTTTGTTCTGCGCGTTGATGACCGCCGCGCCTTCGCTGAGGTCATGCGTGAGCGGTTTTTCGACGTAGACATCCTTCCCGGCTGCACACGCCGCAATGGTCAAGGGGACATGCCAATGATCGGGTGTGCCGATGATGACCGCGTCAATGTCTTTCCGTTCGAGCAGGCGTTCGTACTCTTTCGTGGCGAAGGCATTGGGATCGGCGAGCTTCTTCCCGTCGGCGAGATGCTGGTCCCAGATGTCGCACACGGCAACGATCTTCGCCCCTTTGAGAGCGTTGAGCGATTCCATCAGCTTGCGACATCGTCCGCCGGTACCGATGCAACCGACGCTGATGGTTTCATTCGCCGCATACCCGCGGGAAGTGGCGGTGTATCCCGCCGCGAGTGTGGTGGCCGCCGCGGTTTGCAGAAAGGAACGTCGAGAAAAGGCACTCATGGAAAGCGCTCCGGAGTGGTGTCAAGGGAAATGTTTCTCCCCGATAGCGTACCCGGATCGCGCGAGATGGGAAGTGTCTTCGCTCCCGTCATTGAGAGAGAGGTGCATGCCGCCTGGCACTTGTCATGGCGACGTTGATGAAGTCGATGACGGCGGTTCCGGAATCTGCACCTGAATCGCGTCCCCTTCGACGCGAACGGGGTAGCAGTCGGTGCGGATTTTGGATTTGGGGTTATCGAGCCACAGGCCATCGCGGATGCAGAACTTCCAGGCGTGCCAGGGACACATCACGGCGTCCCCTTCGACGTACCCCTCGGCGAGCGAGGCCCCCATGTGCGGGCAGGAATCGTTGATCGCGAAGTATTCGCCGTCCTTCTGGAAGACCGCGACGAGCCGTCCCTGCACGACGAACGCCCGGCCCTGTCCTTCGGGGACGTCGCCGACGAGTGCTACCGTTTCAAAGTCCGACATGAATGATTCGTCTCAGTGCGTCGAGGGGGATTGAATCGAATCACGTCATGATAATCGAATGTGCAATTGATGTCGTTCTCGCGATTGGAACATCCCAGCCATGGCAATGGCTGGGCTTCAGGGGTTATTTCAACGTGGCGCGTTGGCGCGTGCAGCGTTCCAAACGTGCGGGGACGGGTTCGGCAAGTTGCTTCGGGACGGCGACCGCGGGGCAACCGTCGGCGTCGGTGATGAGTTCCACCGGCGGATCGGCGAGGTCTTCCGTGTAGAACCGCGCGCTCGGAAAGATGTCCGCGGGGTAGGTGAAGTTCGGCAGCGAACCGAGTGCGATGCAACTTTGGGCGCCGACCGCGCTTTCCAACATCCCGCCCACCCAGCACGGTATTCCCGCGACCTGACACGCATCGTGAATCTTCTTCGCCACCGTCAATCCACCCACACGGCCCGGTTTGATGTTCACATACTGGCACGCTTTCAACGCCAATGCCTGCTGCGTGTGCGGCAGGCCGATGATGCTTTCATCGAGACACACCGGCGTGGTGATCGCCGCCTGCAATGCGGCATGATCGACAACATCGTCATGCCGCAGCGGTTGCTCGATCATCGCGAGCTTCAACTCATCGACCTGTCGAAACAGCGGCAGATCATCGAGCCGGTAACCGCTGTTGCAGTCAATGTGAACCGTCGCGGACGGAAACGCTTCCCGCACGGCTCGCAGCATCGGCAGGTCCCAGCCGGGCCGGAATTTCAGCTTGATCCGCCGGAATTTTCTGGTCACGGCTCCTTCCACGGACCGCAACAAATCGTCGATGGAATCCATCACGCCGAAGTCGGCACCGACGGGAAACGTATAGCGTGTGCCTCCCAGCAATTGGGCGACGGTGCGGCCGGTCCGTTGCGATTCGAGATTCCACCACGCGGTATCGAAGACGGCTTTCGCGAACGGGTTGCCTTTGAAGAGCGACATCTTTTGTTGCAGTGCGTCGCCGCTGTCGATGTCCTGATGCAGCAGCGCGGGCCCCAGCCAGTCGCGGCATAGCGAAAACACGCCGCCGGCCCATTCGGGGCTGTAGCACGGAGCCGCAAACGGGGCGGCTTCTCCCCATGCGGACAGCGAACCACTCGTCAACCGGCAGAGCACCGCTTCAATCGCCGCGTCTTCGCCATACGCTGTCCGCCACGGATAGATGAGGGGCATGGCGACATGGAACAAATCGATCCGGTCAATGCGCATGCGGTGCGGTCTCAGAAGATTCGAGTTTTGTGTGCCACGGCCGTATCGGCCGTGCGAAGTGGCAAGGTGCTTTGATTCCGCGCACGGCCGACACGGCCGTGGCACACGGAATCAACGCCATTATGGGGCCGCTCCCGTAGTATCATTGTCCTCGCAATGGGTCCGAAACCCTCGCCTTCAGGCGAATCCTTCAGGTTTTACGCTGTGTGGTTACAATTGGCCGGATGGAAAACTATCGGACAGGGGCTCACACCCGCTTTGACATCAAGTACCACTTTGTGT
>JBGSUN010000265.1:0-52611 GCA_041753475.1 Planctomycetaceae bacterium
CGGCGGAGGCGGGTGGCGTCCGGCATGGTTGCGGCCGCAGCGGCGCAGCAGGTGCGCTGGCTGGTGAGAAGCCCGTGACGGGCGTTATCGTGCCAGTCCGCGGCGGTCAGCAGTTCCGCGGGAATGGTGATCGAAATCAGATGCGTGGTCGGTCGATGTTCACGCGGCCCGAACAATTCCCAGCGGGACCAGTCGAACAGGGAATCCCAGGAATGATTGTGCATGGACGTCGCCATCGGACCGGTTCCTCCAGCGAAGGTATCACACGGCGGGCTTACGCCACGCCGCTCGCTTCCGGCTTCTGGCTGTCCACTGATGCCTGTTGCCTGTCAACTTTGATCGGTATCCAGTGCAACAGCAGCGGCAGCAGCACGAGGTTGCCCACTAACCCGCCGATCATGGCGAGGCTGACGAGGACGCCGAAGTAGACCAGCGGGATGAAATTCGACAACGCGAGGATGGCGAAGCCGAAGACCAGCGCGAGGTTGGAGAAGACCAGCGCCCGGCCGACGTTGCCGTGCGTGGCGAGGACGGCGGACAGGTGGTCGCGGCCGGCGCGACGGAGTTCGAGGTACTCGGCAAGGTAGTGCAGACTGGCATCGACAGTGAGCCCGAACGACACGCTGGCAATCATCGCGGTGCCGATGTTGATCGGGACGCCGCACCAGCCCATGCCGCCCACGACCAGCAGCAGCGGGAAGTGGTTCGGGAAGAGGGCGTTCAGCCCTACCGCCACACTGCGCGTGGCCAGGGCGACGCAGATGAAGATGCCCACCGCCGAGATCATAAAGCTGGTGAGTTGATCGTCCATCAAGCTGGTGATGACGTTCGCCAATAACACGTACAGACCGGTGACCTTGGCGTCCGGAAACTGCTTCTTTGCGGCGGCCGTCACCTTCTCGATCAGTTTGAGTTTGATCTCGGCAGGTTGCCGTTCGAGGGACCGCAGCACGATCCGCATGCGTCCCTGGCCCGCATTGTAGATGCTCGGGACGAATTCGGGCTGATAGTCGCGCAGCAAATCAATTTTCGCTGGTAATGTGCGGGCGGCGAGCCATGGAATGAAATCGACGCCATCGGCCAGCGACACGACTTTCGTCATCCGTGTGCCGTCGGGCATCTTCAGCGACCGCAGTTCCTCGGTCAGGGTACGGACTTTATCGATCGTCGCATCGTCGAGTTCCTTGGGCACGGGGAAGTTGATCTCCCAGTTCCCCGCGCCACCGAGTTTCGTCTCGAAGAACTCCAGTGCCTGGACGATGGGACTGGCTTTGCGGAAGTTCTTGCTGAAGTCGGTCTCAATGGTGAGCTTTGTCAGCCCGATGGCCCCGACAATCAGCACCGCTGCGTTGGCCACTAATAACGTCCAATGGTGCCGGTCGAGCCAGGCCGTGAGTCGATGCAGTGCCGCAACAAGGCGGTGTTCCGAAGGGGTCGGTCGCGGATCGGCATCCCATTTCCCCAGAAGGACGCCTCCAGGAAGGACAGCCACACAGGCCAGCAACACCATTCCCGTGCCCACGGTCATCATCAGTCCGAAACTGCGGACCGGAGCGACTGTGCTGGACAGCAGCGAAGCGAAACCAATCATCGTCGTGAGGATGGTCCAGAAGATGGGTTCCGCCAGTTGTTGGAGACTGCGGCAGAATGCTGGTTCCCGATCCAACGTGTTGCGGTAGCCGCGAAAGGCGATGGTGACGTGCATGACTGTCGCAATCCCCACGATGGTCACGAGCGACGTGAGCATCGAACTGACCATGCTCAAGGGCACATCGACGACGTACAACGATGCCTGCGTCCACAGGAGCGAGAGATGCACCACCAGCAGCGGCAGCACGACCCAGCGCAGGCTGCGAAACAGAATCAGAATCACGAGGATTAACAGTGCGGACGACGAAACGCCGAGCAGCACGCTGTCCTGTTCGACATAGCGGAACATGTCGTGAACTTGCAGCGGTTCCCCCGCGACAAACGCGGGGGGATCGTGGGTCGCGGCCAGCTTCCGGATGGCTTTGTACGTTTCGATCCGTGGGACCGGTGCTCCCTTCTCAGGTGTGAGCCGCAACACGATCCCGACGGTCTGTCGATCACCACTGATGAGGATGTTTTCGGAGAACGTCAGCACCTGTTCCCGAACCGACGGGAACCGCATGATCGTCCGCGCGGCAACCCCTTCCGGTTGCAGCATTGCGGCAAGATGTTGCGTCGCCGCGGCCTGAATGCCCGGTACTTCGGAGAGTTCATCGGCGAAGTCCCGCAGTCCGGTGAGGTGGTCATCGTCGAGGGCGCTGGGATCGGAATAGGCGACCAGCAGGAGCTCGTCGCCGCCGAACCAGGCCTTGCTTTCGAGGAAATCTCGCAGCAACGGATCTTCGGGTGCAAAGAACGATTCGATGGATTCATCGAGATGGAGGTGCTGCGCAGGCCAGATCGCGACCGCTCCCAGGACCAGCGCCGCCATCAGCAGCGCCGCTTTCCAGCGCACCAGCCACCGGGCGAGCCGTGCCGGCCACGTCCGTTCGCTCTCCACTGCGTTCGCACCCACGTCGCCACCCAAGCCCACGTCCCCCGCGACGCATCATAGGGTGACAGGGGCGCCGAACCAAGGACAGGCCGGGCTTACGACGCCGGGCATTGAAAGCAGACGCCGTAGCCGTCGGGATCGTGGAGCATCAACTGTTTCATGCCGTACTCACGGACCACCGGTGGTGCGAACGCGACACCCCGTTGCTGCAATTCCACGGCGAGCACATCGACATCGGGCGTGTTGAGGTACAGGGTGGTGTCGGTATGGGCGGCCATTCGCACAATGTCCGGTGAGTCCGGCCGGTCGTCCGCTTCATAGGCAGTGTTCAGCATCAGATCTGCCGATCCCCAACGCAGCAGGACCCAATCGCAATCGTCACCAGGACGGTCCTGTGCGACGATCTGAAAGCCCAGTCGATCGCGATAGAAGCCCAACGCCTGGGGCATATCGAAGACTTGCAGCAAGGGACACAACCCCTGGATGGTCACCGGCATGGGTCGCTCTCCATTCAAACCTTGTTCGTCGGAAACGGCTGGCGATCGGGGAACGATGGATCATAAATGAGTTTGACCTCACTTCCCAACTCCGTGAAGTGGCAACTCACCTGGTGGTATGACGCACTCAAACCGGGACATTGACGATTCTCGGGACGCCGAAGGCCTCAACGCCGTGTGTGCGGCGATCGAAATCCGACCACGTTGGGACTTCCCTGAAGACAGACATTGCGTCTACAATCGATTCGTTCTTTTTCGTCTGGCAAGGAAAGGTGCTGGCCATGCGCAGCTTGGTTCCAATTGGAAGGGGAATCGTTTGTCTGGTGGTGATGACTGCTGGGCTGGCCCAGGGTCAGGACGACCGCGTCGCAGAGGAAGCCAAAGCGTGGCAGGCCCGGCGGGTCACTGAATTCGCGAAGTACCACATCCAGCAAGTCTCACCGCAGGGTGAAGTCCCGGTGATGTTCGAGAAGGCATCGGCCTTGAGTTGGTCGAACCCGATCCGGAAGACCGCCGCGGGGGCTGTGTTTCTGTGGACCATTGAGGGTCGGCCGCAGTTGATTGCCAGCACCTACCCCTATGAACAGGGAATCGAGCAGGAATTCACGTCGCTGTCACCACACCCGCTGCTGATTCGCAGCGCCGGCGGTGAAACCCACCACATGACACCCGGCGTGGAATGGAAAGACGTCCCCGATGCCGAGCCGCCGCACAAACAACGGGCCTTGCGTCTGACGCAGATGCGCCGCATCGCCGAACGGTTTCGTGTCCAGGGAAGCGGCGACAACAAGTTCGAGACCCGGCTGTTGACTCAGCCGGTCTACCGTTCGCCCGTTGAGTCCAAAATCGATACGGCCGTCTTCACCTTCGTGCAGGTGACTGATCCGGAAGCGATCCTGATTCTCGAAACCACGGAGACATCAAGTTGGCGGTATGCCCTCGCCCGGATGACTACGTTTCCCATCGTTGCTCATCTCGATGACCAGCCCGTGTGGGAACTACCGTCGTGCTACTACACCCGCATGAACGACAATCTCGCGTTCCGGACATTGCAGATTCCGGGCGCGAAGTGATTTCGTTTCGTTCACGGTCTGAGAGCCCGTTGACGGGTGCCGCTTTCCGTAGACTCCGAAGCTGCCGTTTTTCCGCTCCGATTTCTTTCGTCCGGCCGCCATGTCATAATCATCGCTTCACCACGGGAAGCGAGACAGCACATGCAGATTGCGTTGGGTTGCGATCACGGCGGATTTCCGCTGAAAACACGGTTGCGGATGGTGATTGAAGCCGCCGGGCATACCGTCGTGGACTGCGGCACCGACAGCGATTGCTCGGTCGATTACCCCGATTTCGCCCGCAAAGTGGGGGAAACGATTCTCACCGGTGACGCTGACCGGGGCGTGCTCCTCTGCGGCAGCGGCGTGGGAATCAGCGTTGCCGCCAACAAAATCCCCGGCATCCGTGCCGGTGTCTGCCACGACACGTACTCGGCTCACCAGGGTGTCGAACACGATGACATGAACGTGCTCTGCATTGGTGCCCGCATCGTCGGTGAAGAACTCGCGGTGGAACTCATCCGCGCGTTCCTGTCGGCCCAGTTCACCAATGAAGAACGGCACCTGCGGCGATTGAACAAAGTCCTCGACATCGAAGCGGATGCGCTGGCGGGAAAATTCACGGGTTGACCGGTCGTGATTAACTGGTTCCCATGCTCCGCGTGGGAACCCAGGGCCGAGACGCTCCGCGTCGTCGTTCTGCTTCACTACTTCTCCGTCTTGGCTTTGGTCACTTCGATGCCACTCACCGAACCATTCGTTTTCAAGTCCTTCCCAAAGCTCAGCGTCGCCCGCAATTCCACGCCGTCCATCCCGGCTAACGTCGCTTTGGGCGGCGTGCTGTAACCGGCCCCCGGTTGTGTCACGACGATTTCCTTGATCTTGCCATCCAGCACGATGGCATGGGCCTTCGCAGCTTTGTTCGTCCACAGCTCCCCGGCTTGGGGCCGATAGCGGTAATAATCAGAGACTTCATCCAGCCGGTCGTTGGTGATGCCATGCGGTTGCAACACCTTCATCAGCGCGGCTTTGTTCTTGCGAGCTTCCTCACCCGTCGGACCGCGGCCCCGCGCCGGTGTCACCCCGCTGAACGCCTCGCGAAAGACTTCGGTCTTCACCCCCAGCGCCGCCGCAATCAGCACCACCGGCCGGCCACCATCCTTGCGGTCCGTGTCATGCCCGCCGGAAAACGTAATCGGAATTTTCATCTCCGCCGCCTGCGCCACAGTCCCGATCAATCCGAACGCCAGTGTACTCCACGCCGCCACGGAAGGGACGATGTTCATGATGGGAGATTCCTCAAGGGAAATGCTGTGATCCAGACAGAGTGTATCCGCAATCAGAGTCGCGAAACCTGAAATCAGAATGAAGTTTGGATCGGCAGCGCGATAAACTGGAACGAACTTGCCTTTCACCACTTCTGTCATTGAGATATCGCCATGCCGTGGAACCGATGGTTACAGGCTTTCCTCATCGTTCTGGGACTGCTTCTCGCCGTGGCGCTGATTCTGCCCGCTGTGCAGCAAGCACGGGAAGCGGCGCGGCGGACGCAGTGGCGGAATAATCTCAAGCAACTCGGGCTCGCATTCCACAACTATCACGACACCTTCGGACGATTCCCGCCCGGGGGAACCTTCACAGCCGAAGGCACACCTTGTCACAGTTGGACATCGTTCCTGATGCCCTATATTGATGCCAGCCCTTGGTACAACGGAGTTAACTTTCAGATCCCATGGGATGACTCGCGACAAGTCGAACATTTTCTGGTGTTTCGGCGTGGTTATTCCCCTTTCACTGACCCCAGTGTCACCACTCCCGAGTTGCGAACGGATGGTTTAAGTGACGTGCACGGTTCGCCTAATGAATGGTTGCTCCATCGAAACTTTGGCGCGGCGATTAAGCAGATTACGACCGGTACCAGCAACGTGATGTTGCTCGGCGATGCCCGCGGACAGTATTGGCCATTCGGGCATCCCGCGAACTGGCGGGATATCACGGTTCCGCTGAATACGTCTCCGGCGGAGTTCGGTCATCAGTGGCGGCCTTATTTTCACATGTTGATGGCAGACGGAGTTGTCCGCGGCGAAGCCATTCATGTGGACACCAAAGTGACCCGCGCGCTCTCGGGGCCTCAATCTCTGCGCCCTCTGCCAGAACAAGTGGCCCGGTTATCGTGGCCCTATGAATTACCCCCTGGCGGTCATTGGCGCACAGAGTTACTGGGAAGCGTTTCCGATCGCGAACGGCCATCGCTGGGCCTGCGCCTTCGTTACGATCCCCACGGAATTGCTCGCGAAGTGTCTCGATACGATTACGAAAAGAATGGCAGCCGGCTGGATGACCCGAACGAGATCGTGGCGGGACCACTGGACCCGCTGCTTCCGCGATTGCTGGAACATCGCACTCTGCACCGTGTGGAACTGTACGATTCGGTTTCAGACACGGCGATTGCTCCGCTGCATACGCTGCCGGAATTGCGGGAACTCATCGTCGGCGGCCGACGGATCACGAATCAGTCGCTCAAGAACCTCGCAGACTTCCCCGCGCTCGAACGGGTGACGTTTTCCGATGCCATGATCAGTGACAAGGGACTGGCATCCACGCGCGGTTATCCGCGACTGCAACACATCACGCTGCACCTCAACAGTGAGAGTCTGGTCACGCCGAAGGGAATTGTCGTGTTCCTCAATCATCACCCGGAGGTGGCCATCAAGGTGCGAACCAGCGGCACCCGCGGACAATACAATCATTACTGGCACGTCTGGACACGGTGCGAGATCGAATCGCTCGCTGCCAACAACGTCGGCTTCGGCGATCCTGACGTTGTTTCGTTCTATTTCAAATGTCCGTGCGATGCTTTGCGGCCAGAAAATGGGCCACCGCAACATGACTGGTGACGCAGGACGTCATTTGTCATACCCCAAATTTGGCGACAGCCACCGTTCGACCTCTTCGATGGGGACGTTCTTGCGGCGGGTGTAGTCTTCGACCTGGTCCTGAGTGATCTTGTCGACCGCGAAGTAGCGGGCTTGCGGGTGGGCGAAGTAGAGGCCGCTGACGGACGCCGCGGGGTGCATGGCGTAGCTGTCGGTGAGGACGATGCCGGTCGCGCGTTCGGCGTCGAGCAGGTTGAACAGTTTTCGCTTTTCCGTGTGATCGGGACACGCCGGGTAACCGTGGGCCGGGCGGATGCCGCGGTATTTTTCGTCGATCAGGTCATCGGTCGACAACGCTTCCAACTGGCCATAGCCCCAGTCGTCACGGACCTGCTTGTGCAGTCGTTCGGCGAACGCTTCCGCCAACCGGTCGGCGAGCGCCTTGGTCATGATCGACAGATAATCGTCGTGCAGTTCGTGTTCGAACTTGTTGGCCAGTTCATCGCAGCCGATGCCCGTCGTCACCGCGAACGCCCCGAGGTAATCCGTCCGGCCGCTGTCTTGTGGGGCGATGTAATCGGCGAGCGAGCGGAAGTCTTTTTGGCCTTCGCGCTCCCATTGTTGACGCAGCATGGAGAAGGTGGTTGAGGGTGGAGGGTTGAGGGTTGAGGGTTCGGAGGAAGACGTTGTCGCGGGGAGACGTGACGAATAGAGGGCGTCGTCACCTTCGCCGAAGACGGAGAGCAGGCCCGCTTCACTCAGGAATTTGATGGTGCGATGCACGATCGCCGGGGAGCGGCGATGCACTCGTGGCGTGCGGTTGATGAGCTCCTCCGGAGTGAAGGAAGATCGGAACTGCAGCGCAATTTCGGCAATCGCCCGTCGATCGGCTGATAGCTGCGCATCGCGAGCGATCAGATATTGCTCAAACTTTCTCATCGCCCCTTCGACACCGGTGCGCACCCCGGAGGCGGGAGCCGTCGCCGTCTGCACGACAATATCATCACCGACGGAATTCGCTTTCCAGAAGCCATACACCCCGCGGGCCGTCAGCAGTTTCTCCTTGACGATGCGGTCGAGCAGGGCGCGGGCGTCGTCGTAGAGTTTCTTCGCTTCGGCTCCGACGGTGGCGTCTTCAAAAATCCGTGGGTACTTGCCGCGCAGTTCCCAGGTCATGAAGAACGGTGACCAGTCGATATACGGCACCAGTTCTTCCAGCGGATAGTTGTCGAGAATCTTCGTCCCGAGGAAGGCCGGTGTCGGAATGTCGACGGTCGCCCAATCGGTGGCGAACCGGCGGGACAGGGCTTCCGCATACGGCACCAGCTTCCGCGTGGCCTGCATCCCGGCGAAGTTGGTGCGATCGCGCTCCTGCGACGCCCGGTTCTTGGCGTCGAATTCTTCTTTGCGGCTCGGATCGAGCAAACTCTCCACTGCCGGGACCGACAGCGACGCATCGACCACGTGCACCACCGGCGACGCATAGTGCTGGGCGATCTTCACCGCGGTGTGCTTCGCGCTGGTCGTGGCCCCGCCGATGAGCAACGGCGTGGTGAACCCCTGCCGCTGCATTTCTTTGGCGACGAAGACCATCTCATCCAGCGACGGCGTGATCAGCCCCGACAGCCCGATGATGTCGACGTTTTCCTTCTTTGCGGTCTCCAGAATCTTGTCGCAGGCCACCATCACGCCGAGATCGAGCACCTCAAAGTTATTACACCGCAGCACCACGGCGACGATATTTTTGCCGATATCGTGGACGTCGCCTTTGACGGTGGCGATGAGGATGCGACCACGGGACGTGGTCTGGCTAAGGGCTGAGGGCTGAGGGCTGAGGGACGGAGAAGTGGCGTCGGGACTCTGTCCCTTAGCACTTAGCTCTAAGCCCTTAGCCTTCTCTTCCTTTTCCGCTTCCATGAACGGCTGCAGGTACGCCACCGCTTTTTTCATCACGCGGGCGGATTTGACCACCTGCGGGAGGAACATTTTCCCTTCGCCGAAGAGGCGGCCGACGACGTTCATGCCGGCCATCAGCGGACCCTGAATCACTTCCAGCGGGCGGCCGTATTTCACGCGGGCTTCTTCAGTGTCTTCGTCGATGAAGTCGGTGATGCCTTTCAACAGCGCGTGCTGCAAGCGGGCTTCGATCGTGTCCGACCGCCACGCTTCGACGGTCGGTTCGTTGCCGGTTTTCTGCGTACCACGGGCTTTGAGTTCATCGGAATAGGTGAGCAACCGATCGGTGGCATCGGGGCGACGGTTCAGCAGCACGTCCTCCACGTACTCCAGCAGTTCCTTGTCAATTTCGTCGTACACCGCCAGTTGCCCGGCGTTGACGATCCCCATATCCAGCCCGGCATTGATGGCGTGATACAGGAACGCCGCGTTCATCGCCTCGCGAACGAGTTCATTGCCACGGAACGAGAACGAGACGTTACTCACGCCGCCGGAGGTCTTCGCATACGGACAGGTCGCCTTGATCTGCCGCACCGCTTCGATGTACTCAACGGCGTAATTTGCATGCTCTTCCATCCCCGTGCCGACGGTGAGGATGTTCGCATCGAAAATGATGTCTTCCGGCGGGAAACCGATCTTCTCCGTCAGCAGTTTGTACGCCCGCTGGCAGATGCGGACCTTGTTGAAGCAATCCGCGGCCTGGCCTTCTTCATCGAAGGCCATCACCACGGTCGCCGCTCCGTACTTGCGGATCGTCCGCGCCTGTTCGAGAAACTTTTCCTCGCCTTCTTTCAGGCTGATTGAGTTGACCACGCCCTTGCCCGCGAGGCATTTCAGCCCGGCTTCGATGACTGAAAACTTCGAGCTGTCGACCATCACCGGGACCTTGGCGATGTCCGGGTCGTCGGCAATCAAATTGAGGAAATGGACCATTTCCCGCTCGCTGTCGAGCAGGCCTTCGTCCATGTTCACGTCAATCATGTTCGCGCCGCTTTCGACCTGCTGCCGCGCGACCGTCAGGGCTTCTTCGTACTGCTTGTCACGAATCAGCCGGGCGAATTTCTTCGAGCCGGTGACGTTGGTGCGTTCCCCGATGACGAGGAAGGGTTTGGGGCTAAGGGCTGAGGGCTGAGGGCTAAGGGACAGAGAATCGGACGCGGGGACTTCTTCAGTCTGTCCCTTAGCCCTTAGCTCTAGGCCCTCAGCCCGAATCATCAGCGCTTGCGATCCGCTGTACGTCGACCAATGCGGCGTGTCGGGGATGCGGCGCGGAGTGTTTCCGTCCACGGCTTGCGATACCGCGCGGATGAACTCGGGCGTGGTGCCACAGCAGCCGCCGACGATGTTGACCCAGCCGTTTTCGGCGAACTCGCGGATGATGCCGGCGAACTCGGTGGGCGTGGAATCGAACCCGCCCATGCCGTCGGGCATCCCGGCGTTGGGATAACAACTGATGTAGCGGTTCGCCGATTGCGACAACGCCTCGACATACGGCCGCATCTGCTTCGGACCGAGGGCGCAGTTCAACCCCACGCTGGTCATCGGCGCATGCGAGACCGCCGCCCAGAACGCTTCCATCGTCTGGCCGGTCATTGTCACGCCACCATTGAAAATCGTCCCCGACACCATCACCGGGACTTTACGGCCACTTTCTTCAAAGACCTGTTGAATGGCGTACAGCGCCGCCTTCATGTTGAGCGTGTCGAACGACGTTTCCGGCAGTAGCACGTCGGCACCGCCATCGAGCAAGCCACGGACCTGCTCGGCGTACGAGGCAACCATTTGCTCGAACGTCACCGGACGGTAACCCGGCTTGTCGGCATTGAACGACAACTGAAACTTCGTCGGGCCCATGCTGCCCGCTACAAACCGCGGCTTCGATGGATTCGCCTTGGTGAATTCATCGGCGACCGACCGGACGAGTTCCGCGGCGGTCTTGTTCATTTCGTACGCCAGCCCGTTGAGCTGCAATTCGTGCAACATCAGTTCGGTGGCGCCGAACGTGTTGGTCTCGATGATGTCGGCACCGGCTTCCAGATACTGCCGGTGAATCGACGCGATCATCCCCGGCTGCGTCAGCACCAGCACGTCGCTGGCGTTCTTCAGGTCGATGGGGTGCGACTTGAAACGTTCGCCGCGGTAATCGGCTTCGGTCGGCTCGAAACGATGGATCATCGACCCCATCGCCCCGTCAATGACGAGAATGCGGTCGTGCAGAAGCTGCTCAAACAAGCCGGGGCGGGACGTATCAACCATGCTGGACAGAGGCTCGATAAAGGACAACGGTTCGCATCGGTGAACACGATTCCGTGGAATCGGCACCGAAACGGCGTATTGTCGCGAAACCGTGAGGCGGGCGAAAGGTTAACCCGGCGGGTTTGTGGCAGAATCACAGGGTTTATTGGGGCGAACGGGTTGGGTCAAGCGTCGAGAGTCTAGTGTCAAGAGCCATACGAGACGTTGAGACAAAAACAAAAGCTCGGCATTTTCTGAAATGCCGGGCTTTTACGGCGGTTGTGTTACTGCCTCTTTGTGCGCAACGATCCCTTCTGGCTCTTGACACTGGACTCTCGACACTCGACTTTTCACGGCTGCCGGTGTGCTTCAACCCACGCCTCAATCGTCTGCCGAATGAGCGGGGCCTGAGCAGCGAGGGCCAAACCAAGCGGGGTATGCATGGTCCGCTCCTCGAACGTTGTGGAAGCCTTATCTGTAATTCGGAGCATGGCGAAGACCAGCCCGACAACCAGCGGCTCTCCGTTGACCGTCGCCACCACGGGGGCTCCGCTGTCGCCGCCGAAGTGAGAATAGTCGACAAGCATCGTGGGGGTCCGGGCCAGTGGGGTCAGGGGATGCGTGGCGAGTGAACCCTTCCGCAAGATTGGCCAGCCTGCTGAGTTGGCTTCCACCTGTGCCGGGAAACACGGGACAACGATGTCCGAACCGACTCGTACCGCCTTCTCCACAATGTGCTTCTCTTCACCAATCTGGTTCAACCGGAATGGCTGGACATCCACATTTTCGGGCAGGTCAACCCCGATCACCGCGATATCGGCTTGAGGATGCTTGACCCACAGACGTTGTTCCCCGGTCCGGACCGTCACGTCCACTTCTTTGCGGACGAATCCCTGTTCTGCGTCCGGAGCGCGGAACACGAGTGCGCACTTGGGACCGTTAATTTCGTCGAAAGCATGAGCCGCTGTAACGAGAACCGTTCGTGGTTTATCGCCCACTGCCGCCGCGGGGAGTGTGACGAAGAAGCCGGTGGACGACTTTCCGCCGCCGACAATCCGAACCGTGGCCCGCAGCGCATCCTCGGCGATCTCCGCCGCCCGGCCGGGTTGATCTCCGAGAATCGTCAACAATCCCATGGTCAACACGATCGATATCGATCGGCAGGAACGGCCGGGCATGTCAGTCTTCCAGTCATCGCCCCACGCGCTGGCATCGGGCTGAACAAATTGTGGTGGGACAGTGAATCGAGGAACTCATACCGATCGCAGGAATCGTCTGCGCGTGGGAGGGCGAAGCTCCTGCTGAGCCGCGAGCGCTTCCCCACGCAGAGACAATCAGCGGCTCAGCGGGAGCTTCGCCCTCCCCGAAGACGCTCCAGACGCGCAGTTGAATTCTGGGACTGGTATCAGATTAGCGACCGTCTGTCCGAATCGCGACGATGCCGTCAAGCAGGTCCGCCGGACATGTTTGCGATATAACGTCGTGATAACGTCGTGGTGTCCGTCAAGATTGTCCGCTTGTTGTGGCTCGACGACCCGAGGATTGACTCCATGCCTCGCCTCCGACCGTTCGCCGCCTACTGGCTGATGCTGGTTGTCGCCACTACGGCCACATCTTGGGGACAGACGACCGCGATCAGGGACGATCGAGTGTCGTACCGCATCGGTTACACCGAAGGCCGTAATGATCTTCCCGATGGTCAATTCGTTAACTGGAAAACCAACCGGGCGTGCGTCGTGCAGGCTGATGGAACCGGTCGCCGTGTGCTCGCCGAGGAACTCACCCAGCGGCCACATTCCTGGACGCAGGCCGCCGGTTGGTCGCCTGATGGCGAGCACGCGGTGGTCTTGAGTCTCTGGGAAAGTCCCGAAAATGCCGCCTGGGAACGCACTCACAAAACGTTCCGCCATACCGAAGGCTGGCTGGTGGATTGCTGCCTGCTCGACATGGCTTCGGGAGCGGTCACCAATCTCACGTCGGTGGACCGTGTGAGCATCTACAACACTGGTCTGTTTTTCCTTCCCGATGGCAGCGGGTATGGTTTCACGCCGCTGATCAACGGTGTCTCCAAACCCTTCGTGATGGATCGCGACGGCCGCAACAAGCGCGACGTTTCCGGACAAAGCGGCGGCTTCGCCTACGGATACACGGCATCGCCCGATGGCAAACGGATCAGCTACCACGAGAATTATCAGATTTTTGTTTCCAACCAGGATGGCAGCGGGAAACGCAAGATTGACACCGGTCACCCGTTCAATTTCGTGCCGCTCTGGTCACCCGATGGCGAATGGCTGCTGTTCGTTTCCGGCGAGCACTACGACTGTCATCCGCACATGGTCCGTAAGGATGGCACAGGGTTACGGAAACTCGCCGACCGAGGCGGTTACCGGGGTGTCGTTGAACGGCTGAAATTCCCGGACTTTCACAGCGAAAGCAGCGATGTGCCGGTGTGGGCCAGGGACGGCCAATCGATTTACTACACCGCGAAAGTGGGGGACAGCATCGAACTGATGCGGGTGACCTTGGACGGCACCGTGCAGCAACTCACGAAGTCCTTGGCGAAGACACGGCACTACCACCCCAGCCCGTCACCTGACGGCCGATGGCTGCTCTTCGGTTCCGATCGCAGTGGCATCATGCAGTTGTATGTCGCGAACGCCGATGGCACCGACGCCCGCCCGGTGACCAACGTGCCGGACGGTTCCTGTGCGATGCACGGCCATTGGCAACCGCTCCGAAGTGAGCCTGAATAAACCGTATCCGAGCCGCGACCGTGAGGGAGCACGGTCTTATTCTCTGAAGCACGTCTTGATCGATGAAGAACACGCTCCCTCTCGGTCGCGGCTCTGCGAGAAATCACCCGGGCGAACCATCGCCAAGCGTTGATGGGATGCGTATGCTGGGCGAGTCGTCGCTTCGAGACGCTCGCTCGAATCGCACAGAGGGAACAGCAGAGATGCGGAGTCGAGCACGCGCGGCCGGGACGTTCGATGGGGTTGCCGTTGATCGGGAGGGCGAGGCTCCCGCCGAGCCGCGAGTGCTTCAACACGCTGGGACAACCCGCGGCTCAGCGGGAGCTTCGCCCTCCCGGAATGCGGTCCCATCGAGATGCGATCGCTTTTCCCGACGGATTTTCGCAGTCGGCGTGTGGCTGTCATTCGCGACCACGGGTTGGTCGCAGGGACTGAGCCCGGAAGCGGCCGTCGCCAAGATGACCGTTCCGGAAGGCTTCGAGGTCACCGTCGTGGCGTCCGAACCGTTGGTGCGCCAACCGGTCGCCATCGAGTTTGATGACCGCGGGCGTCTGTGGGTCATTCAGTACCTGCAATACCCGAACCCGAACGGACTGGAACGGGTGGCGGTCGATCGGTTCTCACGGACCAAGTATGACCGTGTTCCCGAACCGCCGCCGAAAGGTCCGCGCGGGGCAGACCGGATCACGATTCTCGAAGACACCGACGGCGACGGCCGCATGGACCAAGGTCGCGATTTTGTCGACGGGTTGAATCTTGCGACTGGAATGGCGTTCGGTCATGGCGGTGTCTATGTGCTGAATGTGCCCTACCTATTGTTCTGTCCGGACCACGATCGCAACGACATCCCCGATGGTGATCCCGAAGTGCTGCTCACCGGCTTCGGCATGGAAGACGCCCACAGCGTCGCCAACTCGCTCACCTTCGGGCCGGACGGCTGGCTCTACGGCTGTCAGGGAAGCACCGTCACGGCGAACATCCGCGGCATTGAGTTTCAGCAAGGCGTGTGGCGTTTCCATCCCGTCACGACGAGATTCGAACTCTTCTGCGAAGGGGGCGGCAACGCCTGGGGGCTCGATTTTGATCGCACCGGCCGGTTGTTCTACAGCACGAACTACGGCGGATATGTGATGTGTCACGGCGTGCCCGGCGCGTACTATGTGAAGTCATTCGGCAAGCACGGGGCGCTGCACAATCCGCATGCGTACGGCTACTTCGAGCACGTTCCGCATCAGAACTTTCGCGGCGGGCATGTCACCGTCGGCGGCATTGTCTATCAGGGCGATGCGTTCCCCGAATCCTTCCGCGGAAAATACATCGCCGGGGATCTGCTCGGCCACGGTGTCTACTGGCACAACATCGAACCGCGCGGGTCGACCGTGCAGACCTCGCATGGCGGTGAATTGCTGTTGGCGAACGATCCGTGGTTTGCTCCCACAGACATCACGATGGGACCGGACGGGGCGATCTACGTCGCCGACTGGCACGACGCGCGGACGGCCCACCCCGATCCTGACGCCGACTGGGACCGCAGCAACGGCCGCATTTACCGCATCGCTCCGAAAGGCCTGAAGCCCGCGCCGCCCATCGATTTCGTGAAGCTCACCAATGACCAACTTGCCGAGCTGCTTGGGCACCGCAGCCAGTGGTATGTCCGCCGGGCGCGACAGGAACTCGCTCGCCGTTCACCGCCGATGAACTTTAACGAACGCAAACGGTTGATCGATGGCTTCCTCAACACGGCGCTGACCGATCCCGATGAAACCGCCGCCCTCGAACGGTTGTGGGCGCTGCACAACATGGGGGGCATGGATGAACGCAAGATCGACAAATTGCTCGAAAGTCCGCATGCCGCGGTTCGGGCCTGGACCCTGCGGTTTCTCGGTGAAGAACGGTTGACCCACGAAATGGCTCACCGACTCGATGAATTCGCCGAGCGCGAACCGGACAT
The DNA here is from genome assembly GCA_041753475.1 of Planctomycetaceae bacterium. GTDB lineage: Bacteria > Planctomycetota > Planctomycetia > Planctomycetales > Planctomycetaceae > DSVQ01. The sequence continues at coordinate 15,845 of JBGSUN010000265.1, forward strand.
TTCCGTGCGACAGGAATTGGCATGCCTGGCCCGCAAGTTACCCGCGGCCCAGGCGCTGCCGATTATCAATGCCAACATCAACCGGTTGATCGATCACGATGATCCGTACCTGCCGCTCTTGTGGTGGTGGGCTGTGGAACAACACAGCCTCAGTGGTCGTGAGGAAGTGATGAAGCGGTTCACGCGGCCGACGTTGTGGAAATCAAAACTGGGGCGTGAATTTCTCAAACCACGATTAATTCAGCGGTATGCCGCCGAGGGAACCTATCAAGGAATCGATTGTGTCACACGACTGTTAGACACGGAGGACAATTTTCACTATCGGCACCTGCTGTGGCAGCCCGTCCTGAATGGCTGGCACGAACAAGCGCGTGAGATTCAAACCGACGAATGGAGACGCCTCATAGGGCAGGTCAATCCCTTCGCCCTAAAATGGGTATCGGATTGGAACCAGGATCGACAACACCCGGCACTGTTGTCGCTCGGTGTGGCGATGCGGCAACCGCTGGCAATGGCGTACACAAGACGGCTGGCGTTTGCCGCCGATACGGAGCCCGCCGTTCGGACCGCGATGTTAAATCTGCTCGCCACCGCGCATGATGGAGAATCCCTCGACGCCGCGTTGGATTTGCTGAACACGGCCAACCCCGATGCCGTGAATCTCGCGCTCATCGGTTTGCTGGGACAGTTTCGCGATGAGCGCATCGCCCCACGGTTGATCGCCTTCCACGAATCGACCAATGCAGTCGTCCGTTCGTCGATCCGTGACGTGATGTTGAGCCAGCCCACTCTGGCCAAAGCCTGGCTGACAATGGTGGACTCCGGGCGAATCGCCGCCAATGCCACACCGCTGGAGCAAATCCGTGGAGTTACATTACTCGGGGACAAAGACCTCGATGCGCTGGTGATCAAGCACTGGGGCAAGCTCGATGGAGCCACGCGCGAAGAAAAGCTGGCCGAGGTGCGGCGACTCAACAATGATCTCCGTGCGGCACCGGGCGACCAAATTGCCGGGCAGGCGTTGTTCAAAAAACATTGCGCGGCGTGTCATCAACTGCATGGCGAGGGAGCCAAGATCGGCCCGGATCTCACGACGGCGAATCGGCAGGACCGCGATTTTCTGCTCGTCAGTCTGGTCGATCCCAACAGCGTCATCCGCAAGGAATTTGTCAGCGTGGTCATTGAAACCACCAACGGCCGCGTGGTCACCGGGCTGCCGATCGAACGGACCGATACGGGTCTCACGCTCATCAACAGCAAAGCCGAGAAATTCACCGTCCCGATGAACGAAATCGAATCGCTGAACGATTCCGACGTGTCACTGATGCCCGATAACCTGTACCGCCTGCTCACCCCCAGCGAACTGCGTGACTTGTTTGCTTATCTGCAGGAGAAGAGATAAGAGTTGAGCCACGAAAAAGCACAAGCGTCACAAAAGGAAAGAGTTCGGAATTCGTTTTTCCTTTGTGTCTTCTGTGCCTCTTGTGGCTAAATTCTTCCGTCTTTTTGCGGCGACCACTCCGACAGGAACTTCCATGCGTGTGCTTTCGATTTGCCTCCTCTGTATGACCACAACGACGGTCGGTTGTGCGGAAGAACCTCGGCCGGTGACGCGGACGTATCAGAACCGGCTCGAACGGATCGAGAACCCGCCGCCGCTGGTGGCGGACTATCCGGAATTCTTCGAGCCGATTCAGGAAGAAGCTCATTTCCTGGCCCCCGCGATTGTCGATGATGCGAACGCCGATCTGCATGTTCGCGCCTGGCGGTTTTCGTACAACGCGCGTGGGATCGTCGAGATGCCGAATCATCTCCGCGCGAAAGACACCGCCGTCATCATGGTGCACCCGTGGGCGATTGACGATGAATGGGGTTGGAAGAGTCCCGAACCGAACGGCGTTGCGGACTTCTGCACGCCGCGGAAAAATGCCCTGGCGGCGAAGCACACCAAGCAAGTGATCGACCCGTTGTTGAAGCGACTGCGGAACCACTCGGCGTTCGTGATGTACAGTCTGCCGGGGCCGCCGGACGCCACCCGCACCAAGGTGTATCGATCCTTCACGAAAACGCCCACCGCCGAGGAGCGCGTCGTTGGCGAGAAAGAATTGCGCAAGACCCTCGCGGCGTTCAAGTACGAGGGGGAACCGTTGGTGGCGGAGATGCCGATCAACCCCGATCTGCCGGTCCGGGATTACTTCAAAGAGTTCCCGGGGTTGTACGCCGGTGATCGGTACAACGGCGTCGGCTTCTGGCAATTACCGATTCCGGTGAGCACGTCCGTCACCGTCGATCCGCATGATGTGGTGATTTACGACGCCGAAGGCTATCCGCCGCTGCGTGATTTCCTGAAGAAAAACGGCGTGCGGCATGTGCTGCTGACGGGTTACGCCACCGATATGTGTCTGTGCCGCACCACGGCGGGGTATGAGAATCTGTCGAAGGATTTCAACGTGTTCATCGTGGCGGATGCCTCGCTGGCTACGTATCCGGCCAACATGACACCGCGGTTTGCCGCGAATGCGGCGATTTCGTTTGCTTCGCTGAATCAGCTCATGACGCAAACGTCGTGGATTGAACTCGCATCGGAGCAGAAGTGATGCAGCGGCGAACTTGGTTGAAGACGGCGGCAATGCTGGGGATGGCGGGGATCGGTCGGACCGGCAACGCGCAAACGAGTGAGGGGGTAAAAAAGGCGCAGATTGCAATCACGCTCGATCTGGAGATGTGTCGGAACTTTCCGCGCTGGGAAGACAAGCACTGGGACTTTGAGAAGGGGAACCTCAACGACGCTGCGAAGCAGTATGCGGTAGCCGCCGGGGAACGGGTCAAAGCCGCGGGCGGTCGGATTCATTACTTCTGCGTCGGGCAAGTGCTGGAACAACCGGACGTGACGTGGCTGCAATCGCTTGCCAAAGCCGGCCATCCGATTGGCAACCACACGTACGACCACGTCAACCTGCTGGCGAAAACCAACGCCGAACTCCAGTATCGTTTTCAGCGCGCCCCGTGGCTCATTGAAGGGAAAATGACGGCGGACCTCATCCGGGAAAACATCCGGCACACCACGTTGGCGATGAAACAACGCCTCGGCGTCGACAACCGCGGCTTTCGCACTCCCGGCGGTTTCGCGACCGGTCTGCACGGCCGTGAAGACCTGCAACAGATGCTGCTGGACCTCGGATTCAAATGGGTGAGCAGTCTCTATCCGGGTCACAGCAACACAAAACCGAAAGAACCACCGACAGAAGATGTCTTTCAGAGCATCGTGCAGGCCCAGGCGAAAGCGCAGCCGTTCGTCTATCCCAGCGGCCTGATCGAAATTCCGATGAGTCCGATCAGCGATATCGGAGCGTTCCGCAACGGGCAATGGGACCTCGAATGGTTTCTCGACGCGATCCGCCGGGCGGTGGTCTGGGCGATTGAACACCGGGCCGTGTTCGATTTTCTCGCCCATCCATCCTGCCTGGGCGTGTTGGATCCCAAGTTCCGGACGATCGAAATGATTTGTAATCTGGTGAAATCGGCCGGAGAAGCCGCCGAATTTGCGGACCTCGACCAGATTGCGGCATCCGTGAAAACACCCTAATTCAGCGTTTTTCACGGTGAGTGACATCCAAATCGCACCTCACGGATTCGACATACCAACGCCTTTAGATGGGTTCGCTTTCCGTTGCCGACACGGATGATCTTCGCGCCCCCCGTTAAAAATCCGTAGAATGCAGGACGACCTGGAGTGAACGGCGGTGCGGTACGGGAGCCGACACCGGTTGTGAGAGACGGATGGAACCAGCGTGGGGGGATGTTCGAAGCGAGGCGGAACCGGTATCGACACCGGCCGAGGTCCCCGCGCGCGATCACGTCAGCCTCCCGCGGTCGTTGTGCGAATCCGCGATCTGCTTGCTCCTCGCGGTCGTGCTGTTCCGCACATTTGCCGCCGAAGGGTACATGATCTCGACGGGGTCGATGGCTCCCCATCTGCTCGGCTATCACAAGCGGGTCTGCTGTCCGACGTGCCGGTACGAGTTCCCGTTCGGCGTGGCTTACGATACCGATGAGGGAACCAACGCCGCGGCGGAAATCGCCCCGGCCCGGAACCGCGCGGTCTGCCCCAACTGCGGACAAGGGGCGATCGATCTCACCGACGTCCCGCGTAACCACGGCGACCAACTCCTCGTCTTCAAACCGGCATATGCGCTCCGGCCGCCGCGCCGGTGGGAAGTGGTCGTCTTCCGCAATCCGTTCTGTCCCACCGAAGCGTATGTGAAACGTGTGATTGGTCTGCCTGGTGAGAAGGTGCAGATTATCGAGGGTGATATCTACGCCGATGGCGTCCTCTGCCGCAAAGACTGGAACGATCAGCGCGTGCTCCGTGTCCCTGTGCATGAGCACCGCTATCGTCCCCGAGAAAATGATCCCGCCTGGCAACCGCTCGCCAACACCGCGGCTCCCGCTGTGGCATGGGAACCGAGCGGCGACGAGTTCCGCTTGTCCGGATCGCAAGTCACCGACGAAGCCGCGTGGTCGTGGGTGGAATATGCTCACCGGGTCCGCCAGAAGGGTCAGCACGAAACGTCGGTCAAACTGACCAGTTGGCCGGTTGATATCGACCCTTCACGGCTGCCCCCCGCGGGATTGCGATTCGATGCGGTTCATCAGCAGTTGAGTTGTGTCGGCGTGCTCCCCGATGCAGCCCGGGATGTGTTACTTGCCGCGGCGGCCGACAAGGATTTCTACCAAGCCGTGCAGACCTTGAGCGAACGCTCCCATCTCGCCCCGGTGGATGACGGTTATGGTTACAACCCACGCGAATGGGATTACACTCCCGCACCGGTCCGCGATCTCCTGCTGGAATTCACGGTTCAGCACCAAAACGGCGACGGTGAGTTCGCGGCGGAAATGTCCGACGGGGCCGCGAATTACACCTGCGTGTTCGACTACGGTCGTCAGGAAGTCCGCCTGTATGCGGGCGATGAACCGGAACCCGTCGTCACCGGCGCGTGGCCGACAGGGATGGAAATGAAGCCGACATTGATTGAAATGTCGCTGATCGATCAGCAGGTGCTGGTCGCCGCGAACGGAAAACAATTGCTGGGGCCGTGGACGTTTTCGACACCCGCCGAAACGCCGGTGTCACGGTACCCAGCCCGGTTCGGAGCACGCGGACTCGACTTGAGTGTGAGCAACCTCGTGGTGTACCGCGATGTCTATTACACGGCGACCCGCGCCAAACACGCGGTGCAGAAACCATATCAACTCGACGCCGACGAACTCTTTGTACTGGGCGACAACAGCCCGGTGTCCCACGACAGTCGCCGCTGGGCCGACGGCGCGGTGAAAACCAGCCTCTTGGTCGGCAAGCCGTTTGTGGTGCATCTGCCATCAAAACCGGGCCGGTTACGCATCGGCAGCTACGAGATGCAACTGCGGCTGCCGGATTTCACGCGCATGCAGTTGCTGCGGTGACGACTCTGAACGAGCCCGAAGCGCAAGCGCCGGGTGCATTCAAAACGAACCCGGCGCTTGCGCTTCGGGCTCGTTGAGGTGTGTCACGGCGCCGCGGGTGCGGGTGGATCGACAACCACGAGCTTGTGATTCTCGACGTCGTATTGATACTGCTTACCGCCGGGCAGCACGGGCAGTTCGATTTTGTTTTCCTTGATGATCCGTGTCATGAACTCTTCATGCGAGTTCGGATACCGGCCTTCGTTGGCATTGAAGATGTTCAACGCATGCTGGACGTATGTTTTTTCGATTTGTTCGACCATCGGTCCATACGCTGACACCGGTGCGGTGACCAGGTCGGTCGCGTGAATCTTGGAATCGCTGACCTTCGCCCCGGCGTTGGGATCGAACTGGCCCACATCCTGCGTCGTTTTATGCATGATGTTGTTCGGGTCTTTCTTCGTTTGCTCTTCGAGCGACTGCATGCACCCGGTCAATGAAACGGCGACAGCCAACAGCAATCCAACACGACAAAGACGCATGGCAGGTTCCTTGCGAAACAGCGGACGATGATTCAACCGTAGTGTAGCTCGTTGATTGGTGGGTCTCTATGGCAGGGCAAAACTGGTTGGGTCAGGGACAGGGATGAATTTCACGACGACCCAGAAAGCCGCATCCACCACTCATCCTGGGGCGGCACGGCGCTTTGGCCCTGGGGTGGCGATCAGGCTTTGCAACGTCCGCAAGTTGATGGCATCCAGGTCTTCGCCATCGCGTTCGCCCTTTTCCGTTTCGAGATACATCGGAATCGTCTCGAATCGGGCATCATTGAGCACATGCCGGAACGGTTCGAGGCCGAGGTGTCCTTCACCAATGTGCTCGTGGCGATCGACGCGGCTGCCGAGCGGTTTCTTGCTGTCGTTGAGATGAAACGCCCGGATCTTCTTCACGCCAATCGTGCGGTCGAATTCTTTCATGGTCGCGGCGTAGTCATCTGGCGTTCCGATCGGATATCCCGCAGCAAAGATGTGGCACGTATCGACACAGACGCCGTATCGCTGCGGTTCTTTCACGCCCTGTAAAATCGTGGCGATGTGCTCGAATCGGTGACCGAGACAGCTTCCCTGTCCGGCGGTGCATTCGAGCCAGAGTTCGACTTTGACGCCGGGGGTCGCCTGAGTGACGCGATGCAGCGCGGTGATGATCCGTTGTAACCCGATCTCTTCGGTCGATTCCACGAAGCTGCCGGGGTGCATGACGATTCCCGCCAGTCCCAGCAATTCCGCCCGCTGGACTTCGACAATCATCGCTTCAATCGAGCGCTCCCACAGTTCGTCCTTGGCACTCGCGAGATTAATAAGATAACTGTTGTGTGCACACGGCGAAGTGATCCCGGCTTGTTCGACGGCGTCGCGAAACAGCCGCACGTCTTCGGTCGAAATCGGCTTGCCAGCCCATTGGTTGTTGTTCTTGGTGAAGAGCTGACAGGTCGTCATCCCCAACCGTGCCGCCGCCTCGATGGCTTTGTAGTACCCCCCCGCAATCGACATGTGCGCACCGAGAAGTCGTGTCATGATGTGGGCAGGTTACCGATCTCGATGCGGCGGACCAAGCCCGCGGGGATGAGTCACGGCGTTTTCAATCCGGCGGAGTGAATCTTCCAAAAGAGGAAGTAGGGATTCTGGCCGACATAAGGTTCCGCGTTCGGACACTCCCAGACGGTTTGACCCGCGCGCTTCACGGTTGCCGTCGTGTGGGTAAACCGCGCGAAAGCATATCGCCATCCCGGTTGGCCGTTCGTTTCTGTTGCTTCGATGAGCACGAGGACTTCCGGATCGGTCCCCTGCACAAAGGCAAACAACGCGCCGTCGATCGCTCCGGTGACGTCGGCGGGATAGCGATAGAGCGGCTTCGTCAATAATCGCAGCTCGCCTTCCTTTTCGTTGGATGCATTTGAAATTCGTGCGGTAAAGGCTTCCGCGATTCGCCGCATCTGCACCAGTCGCAACGTGGGTTTGTCAGCCGGCTGGGGAGCATCTTTGAAATCCGCCCACACAATCCCCGGCTGCTCGGTCACCCACTGCGGCACCGGTCCCCGTTTCCCCCTGCGAGGTTCGTGCTGTGACCGCAAGGAACCCGCTGCCAGCGAATGCAGTTCATGGGCCACCCAGCGGTGTTGCGGATCATCCGCGGGAATGTTGGACCAGATCGACCCGATGCACAGCGGGCGTCCCTGGTACGTCCACACGTAAAACGCTCCATGCTGCTGGAAGCCCCGTTCGGGATTTGTGTACTGCAGCACCGGCATGGGTTGCAGAGTCAACGGCTGAAGCATGCCGCGACCATCGTCGGCTTCAATAGAATACGCCGCCGCAGCGGCTGTGTAGAACTTCAACCATTCCTGAAACGCCGCGGCCTCATCACTCGGTTCAGCAGCCAGCAGGCTGGCCATCAATAGTGAGACGAACATGCAAATTCTCCGAAACAGTTCTCCCGGCCTCGTGAAACAGCATATCATGACAGATTGTCTGTACGCCAATCCGCGGGGACATAAACTCGGTTGCGGATTCCGGTAAGATAGTGTCGACTCGTGCCCATGCTCCCCGTGGGAATGAGTTGCGATAGGATAGATTTTGATGATCGACACCGCTCCACTGACCGCGAAACAGTATCTGGAACTGCTCGAAGACGGGCAGCGGTGGATGGAGTTGGTGCGCGGGCGGCTGGTCCGGCTCAGCCCGCCGGATGAAGTGCATGGCAACGCGGTGCGCAATCTGAGCCTCGCGCTGAGCAAACAGCTCCGGCGTGAACCAGGATTGTTCGCGTGCTACGAACTCGGGTTGATCACCGCCTTCGAACCCGACACCGTCCGTTGCCCGGCGATTTCGTGTTTCCGCGTCGAGGGTGGTCTCGGCGAACTCGACCGGCTCACGACGGAGCGCGTGCCGGAGTTGGTGATCGAGGTGGCGTCATCCAACGATCGCCGGGAAGCGATGTCGGAACGGATCAAGGGCTACATCGACTGGGGCGTCCCCGCGATCTGGGTGTTCGATCCGGAATCGCAGCACGCCCACGTCTTCCGGGAAGGCGAAGTGCCGAAGATGCTCAAAGAAAACGAGCGTGTGATCGGTGCGCCGACGATCCCCGGTTTCGCGATCACCGTGGGCGATGTGTTTGCGGACCCAAAATGGGCGCAGACGCCGTGAGTTCATTTATCCCCCCGTTGTCCGCAACGGGGGGATTTCGCGCTTGTCGAAGCGTTCGTCCCCCGGTTGAAGACAACCGGGGGCTAAATGGTGTGGAGCGCTCGTGTTGACCCCACCACGTCGTTAACATAGGGCACTACCGATCCGTTCCCGCCTTTCGTGAAAGTCCCGTCGATGTTGTGCCGCTGGGGAATTCTGTTGTGTCTGGCATCTTGCGCGTGGTCCGTGACTGCAACGGCGGCGGACAACGACTTCCCCGAAATTGCGGCGAGTGATTGGCCGTGGTGGCGCGGCCTGCAGCGCAACGGCATCGCCCCCGCCGATCAATCGCCACCGGTAAAGTGGAGCGACACAGAGAACGTGGCGTGGAAGGTGCCGGTGCCAGGCAAGGGGCATGGCTCGCCCATTGTCATCGGCGATCACGTCCTGTTGCAGACCGCGGACAGTGAACGCCAGGTGCAATCGGTAATCTGCTTCGATCGCCACAACGGCAAGGTGGTCTGGCAGACCGCCGTGCATGAGGGAAACCTCGACATTAAGCAGAACGCCAAGAGCACGATGGCGAACTCCACCCTGGCGACGGATGGCAAGCTGATCTTCGTCAACTTCCTGCACGACGGGGCGATTCACACCACGGCACTCGATCGTCGCGGGTTTAAGGTGTGGAGCCGTAAAGTCGCGGACTTCGTGCTGCATCAGGGGTTCAGTTCCTCCCCGGCGATCTACAAATCGGCAGTGATCGTTTCCGCCGACAGCAAAATGATCGGCGGCTCGTTAACCGCCCTTGATCGCCAGACCGGCAACGTGCTGTGGACGCGGTCCCGTCCAAAGCTGCCGAACTACACGTCGCCGATCATTCTGAATGTCGCCGGTCGCGATCAGGTCCTGTTCACCGGCTGCAATCTGGTGACCAGCCTCGACCCGCTCACGGGTGAAGAACTCTGGGAAATGAAGGGGGCAACCGAGGAATGCGTGACGTCGACCGTCACCGATGGGAAGCACATCTTCACCAGTGGCGGGTACCCGAAGAACCACCTTGCCGCGATCGTCGCCGACGGTTCCAACAAGGTGGCGTGGGAGAACACGTCCCGGGTCTATGTGCCGTCGATGATTGCCAAGGACGGGATTCTGTACGGCGTTCTCGATGCGGGTGTTGCCACCTGCTGGAACACGGCGACCGGTGAAGAATTTTGGAAGAACCGTGTCGGCGGGACGTTCAGTTCCTCGATTGTCCTCGCTGGGGACAACCTCTACGCCACCAACGAAGAAGGCCAGACGTTCATTTTCAAAGCGACCCCGAAGGCCTTCGAACTCGTCGCGGAGAACAAACTCGGTGACGAAGTCTTCGCCACGCCGACAATCTGCCACGGCTGCGTCTACCACCGCGTGGCCCACAACATCGACGGCAAACGGCAGGAGTTCCTGTACTGCCTCGAAGACGGCGGGAAGTAGCACCTGGAAGCCCTGGGATTCTGATCCCTGGGTCTCTTCCAATCACATCCGGCGCTGTCCTGTCACCCCTTCTGCTATCACCAATTGCGATTGAATCCGCACCAGCACCAGCGTTGCCCCGTCGATGTGTGCCGTGAGTGTCGCCTGGGGAGTGACGTCAGGGTCGTGTCCGAGGGCATGCAACATTTCGCTGTCGACCGTGAAACGTTCAGTGTGACCGTTCGGATGGATGGTCAGGTAAGTTCCCGGCGTGATTCCCGCGGGCAACGACGACAGCAAGCGTGAGAACGTGCCCGTGCCGGTTTCCATCGTGGCGAAACGCGCGTCAAGCTCCATCGATGGTGCGGCGTGATCCCAACGGACCAGCGGTCCCAGGTCACGGCTCGATGTGGCGGGAGGCGGGTTGGCGGGGGTGGCCATCGCCGTTGCCGATTCCACGGGGTGGTCGCCCGACCACGCGGCGGCAAACAGCACCACCGTGATGAGCAACAGAACCGCGCGAGCAGGAGCCATAACCAAACGCCCTTCGTTCTCTGGAATCCCAGTCCTGAAAACGAATCGACCGAACGGTCGGCAGTTCGTCGGCTGACTTCTGTCTTCCAGCCGTCAATTTCGTAGAGTACGAAGACTCTTCCGAACGTGCCGGTTATTCCGTCCAAACGTCTGGGAAGAGGCATCCAGTCCGGTCTCGTGGCTCAAGGACTTCCGAGCATGCGGTTGTCGGTGGTGATTCCGACTTGGAACGAAGCGGGAAATATTGCCCGAACGGTGGCCGCGGTGCGCACCGCGGGGTACGACGAAATCGTGATTGTTGATGGCGGCAGCCATGATGACACAGTTCACATCGCGCGGGACGCGGGCGCGGATTTCACTCTGATTTCACCGTCCGGTCGTGCCCGGCAACAGAATCACGGTGTGGAACACGCGACAGGTGACGTCGTCTGCTTTTTCCATGCCGACTGTCTGCCGCACCACGACAGCGCCCGCGCATTGCGGCAGGTGTTCGGTGATTCGGAGAACAGCGCCGCGTGTTTCACGCAGCACATTGCGGCCGATGGGTGGCCGTACCGTCTGCTGGAATGGGGCAACCTCCGCCGAGTGTTGTGGTGGGGCAGCGCGTATGGAGATCAAGGGCTGTGCGTGCGGCGTGATGTCTTCGAGGGCATCGGTCGGTTTCCCGAGTGGAAGTTGATGGAAGACGTCGAACTTTGTCGCCGATTGCGCGGGCAAGGCCGGTTTCGTGTGATCGATACACCACTTACGGTCTCTGCCCGCCGCTGGCAGAAACGGGGCATCGTCCGGCAGACGCTGCTCAATTGGACCTTGCTGATACTGTTTCACGTCGGGGTCGCGCCGGATGATCTGGCGAAGTTCTACGCCCATGTCCGGTAGTGTTTCCCAACCACGACATGGACCGTCCGTCCCGTTCCGCTTGCGGTTCTCATGAACGCGCCGGAGAATACCGGCCTTGGTCTTGCTTCTTGATTTTAACCCCCTGACGGAGAGCGCCGATGCGGTGCGGAATGCAGTTCGTTTTGACAGCACTGATGTTGTGTAACAGCGTGGTGTCTGCCCAGCCAGGTCCCTCCAAAGCAGCCCTGTCCGCCGCCGATGCCGACGCCGATTTCCCCTTCCAGGGCGAATACGTCGGCGAGATCAATCGCGATGGGCAAACGACGAAATACGGCCTGCACATCATCGCCCGTGGCAACGGCCAATTTCACGCGGTGGCTTACCCCGGCGGTCTGCCCGGTGACGGTTTTCTCGGCGGCGAAAAACTCGAAGTCGACGGCGAGTTGAAAAACGGGGCCGTGGAATTCGTGCATGATAATATCGTGTCGACACTCAAAGACGGCACGTTGGTCACCGTCGTCGATGGCCAGGAAGCCGCCAAATTCACCAAGGTCGACCGCAAAAGCCCGACGCTCGGCATGAAAGCACCGGCCGGGGCGAAAGTGCTGTTCGATGGCACGTCTGCGGACGCCTTTGAAAACGGCAAGATCGATCCCAACGGGTTGCTGATTCAGGGCGTGACCAGCAAGCACAAGTTCCAGGACGCGACCGTGCATCTGGAATTCCAGTTGTCCTACATGCCGACGGCGAGCGGACAGGGGCGGGCCAACAGTGGGTGCTATCTGCAAGGCCGGTATGAAGTGCAGATTCTCGATTCGTTCGGTCTCGAAGGCAAAAACAACGAATGCGGCGGGATTTACACGATTCGCGATCCCAGCACCAACATGTGCTTCCCGCCGATCGCGTGGCAGACGTACGACATCGACTTCGCCGCGGCGAAGTTCGACGCCGACGGCAAGAAGACCGCCGATGCCAAGATGACCGTGAAGCACAACGGCGTGGTGGTGCAAAAGGACGTGCCGTTGCCGAAGATCACGACCGCCGCCCCGGTGCCGGAAGGCCCGCAACCGGGCCCGCTCTACCTGCAAGACCACGGCAACCCGGTCCGCTTCCGCAACATCTGGATCGTCGAAAAGTAATCGTCGTCCGCAGAAGCCCAGGGACTGCCGTCCCTGGGTTGTTTTCATCACAAAAAGAACGGATCCACAGAGAACATAGAAAAGAAGAGAGGGAACCACGGAAGACACGGAGAACACGGAAGAGGAGGGAGGGAAGAACAGAGATGAGAACTCGTTCCCACGCTCCGCGTGGGAATGCCGGGCCGCGACGCTCTGCGTCGCACGGGTGCTTCACCAGTTCGGAAAGGCGACGCGGAGCGTCTCGGCCGTGTGTTCCCACGCAGAGCGTGGGAACAAGTTGGCTGATGGACACGTCTTTCCTTCCATCCATTCTCTTCCTCTTTTTCCGTGTCCTCCGTGTATTCCGTGGTTCCCTTCTTGTCTTTTCCTTTCAATGATCTCTGTGCCTTCGGTGGATAACCCTGCGGAAATCGATCTGCCATGCAGAACGCGACGATTGCATCCCTGTTTGAAGAACTGGCCGACCTGCTGGAGTTGCAGGGGGCGAATTCGTTTCGGGTGCGGGCGTATCGGAATGCGGCCCGGACGCTGGAGTCGGTGTCGCAGTCCATTGCGGATGTCGTCGCCGCGCCGGGGCATGATCTGACGTCGCTCGAAGGCATCGGCAAGGATCTCGCGGAGAAGATCGAAACGATCGTCACCACGGGGACGCATCCCGCATTGGAAGAAGCGCGGGCGCAGTTCCCGCCGGATGTGCGACAGATGCTGCGGATTCCCGGCATCGGTCCGAAAAAAGTCGCGGCCCTCATCAAAGAGTTGCAGATCCAATCGCTCGCCGATCTGAAAGCGGCGTGCGAACAGGATCGCGTCGCGGCACTGAAAGGCTTCGGCAAGAAGACGCAGCAGATCATTCTGGAAGGCATGGCCCATCGGGAAGCCGCCGGAAATCGAACGCTCCTAATTCACGCCAAGTCGGCGGTTGATGAAATCCTTCGTGATCTGAAAACGGTGCCCGGTGTTGACCAGGTCTCCGAAGCGGGGAGTTGCCGCCGTCGCCGCGAAACCTGCGGCGATCTTGATGTGCTGGCCACAGCGTCGGATTCCACCGCGGTGATGGACCGACTGGCGGCGCATCCTCTGGTCGAAAAAGTGCTGGCGCGGGGCGAGACCAAGCAGCGAGTGCGGTTGGAAACGGGCATCGAACTTGACCTGCGTGTCGTCCCACCGGAATCGTTCGGGGCGGCGCTGCAATACTTCACCGGGTCGAAAGAGCACAACATCGTCGTTCGCCGCCGAGCACAGGAACGCGGCCTGAAAGTCAACGAGTGGGGCGTCTTCCGCGGTGAGGAAGTCGTTGGCGGACGGACTGAGGAAGACGTGTATGCGGCGGTCGGGTTGCCGTGGATTCCCCCCGAACTGCGGGAAAACCGCGGGGAAATCGAACGGGCCGAGCAGGGAACGCTGCCGACGCTGGTGGAAGTCGCCGACATTCAGGGTGACCTGCACATGCACACCACGGCGAGTGACGGCATCGCGACCATTCAGGAAATGGCCGAGGCCGCCAAAGCCCGCGGGTTGAAATACATCGCCATCACCGATCACTCGAAACGGGTCAGCATGGCGAACGGCCTCAATGCCGAACGGCTGCGCGAGCATTGGAAAGCGATCGACCAGGTCCGTGGGAAAATCAGCGGCTTCGAAATCCTCTGCGGCATCGAGTGCGACATTCTCGAAGACGCCACGATGGACCTCGACGACGGCGTTCTCTCCGAAGCGGACTGGGTCATCGCGGTGCTGCACTACGGCTTGAAACAACCGCGGGCGCAGATCATGCAGCGGTTGCTCAATGCGTGTCGCAACCCGCATGTCGACATCATCGGCCATCCGTCAGGACGGCTCATCGACAAGCGACCGGGTGCGGACATCGTCTACGAAGACCTCTTCAAAGCGGCCGCCGATCACGGCGTGATGATGGAAATCAACGCCAATCCGGAACGGCTGGACCTCGACGACATCCAGGCCGCCGCCGCAAAGTCGCATGGCATTCCGATCGTGATCAGCACCGATTCGCACAGCACGGACGGCTTCAACGCCCTGCCATGGGGCGTCTATCAAGCGCGACGGGCCGGTTTGACGAAAGCTGACATCGCCAACACCCGGTCCTTCGCGGCGTTCAAGAAGATGCTGAAGAAGTGATCAATACGGTCCACAGATTTCGCAGATTCACACAGATTTGAAGACGGGGGGAGAAAAGGCCGAGGAAGCGTTGCTTTTTTATCCGTGCTCTCTCTCCGAATCTGCGTCAATCTGTGAAATCTGTGGACTGGATTTCTTAACCACTACAAGGCGACAAGGCCGCGAATCGCGTCCAGTAACGCGCGGAGATCGTCGATGGTGGTCAGCGGGTTGATGATCGTCACGCGCATTGCGCCGATGCCGTCGAGTTTAGTGGCGGTGATGTAGAACTCGCCGGTTTCCAGCAGGCCGCGGCGGAGCTTGAGTTGCCGAAGCCCGACTTCTTCGACTGGCACATCGGCCCACTCCGGTGGCTGGTAACGGAAGACGACGATGTTGCACTGCGGTTCGTGCAACGGCACGAAGTCGGTGCTGTTGCTGAGTTCGTCATGAAACTGTTGCGACAGCGCGAATGTGTCTTCGACCAATGTGCGGAACAGTTCGGAGCCAAAGAGACTCCACACGCCCCACAGTCCGAAACCAGCGGCTCGTTTGGTGCACTCGACGGTTTGCAGGCCGACGTCGTACTCGGCCAAGCCGGGGGCAGTTGGATCAAACAGATATGGGGCGTCCTGTCGGAACGCTTCAAACCGATGCGCCGGGTTCTTGTAGAATACGAAGGCACAGAGTGCCGGGACGAAGAGCATCTTGTGGGCGTCCCAGACCACGCTGTCGGCCCGCGTGATGCCGTCGACGAGATGCCGGTGTTGAGCACTGAAACACGCTGCGCCGCCGTGAGCCGCATCGACATGCAGCCAGACGTCGAATTCTTCGCAGAGATCGGCAATCGCCGGCAGCGGATCGAACGCCCCGATCGGTGTCGTGCAGCAACTCGCACAGACCGCGATGACTTTGCGACCGACGTCCCGCGCGCGTTCCAGTTCGGCTCGCAGCGCGTTGGGACACATGCGGCGGCGGTCATCAAGGCCGACCTTGATCACGTTGCGGGTCCCCAACCCGAGCATGCCTGCCGCCCGCGAAATGGAGTAATGAGCATCGGACTGCGTGAGGATGACGGGTTGTGGTGCCGCGGTCTCGACGCCGTGTTCCCAAGCATTGCCCAGCGCGATGTTCCGCGCCGTTAACAGTGCGGTGAAGTTCGCCAGTGATCCACCGTGGGTAATGAAACCCGCAAACGATCCCGGAGCAAATCCGAGTTGCTCACCGAGTGCGTTGACCAGAGCCCGTTCCACCGCGGTTGCCCACGGACCCATCTCGAAGACCGCCATCGGCTGATTGGTCACGCTGCCGACGGTATCGCACAACCCCGCCAACGGGACCGGCGCGGGGACCTGATGCCCGATGTACCGCGGATGATGCAGGTTCTGCGCATGATCCAACATCGTCTCGATCATCGACGACCAGCGTTGCTGCAAACTGTCGGTCGATGTCGGTGCCGCAGTCTGCATCCATTCGCGCGCAGCGGCAATCAGTTTTGGTGGATCAAGAGTCGGTGTGACACGCCCGTCCCGCGCATGCTTCTGAGTCAGATAAGCACCGAGCTGTTCGCACAATTCCTGCCCACACGCGGTGAACAACTCGGGAGAATACGCTGCGGCTTTGAGGTCCATGCGATAGCCAACTGATGCGGAGGAGAGAGGATCCACAGATTTCACAGAAGGACACCGATTCAGGACGAAGGAGAATCGGAATTCGGAGGGGAACCACGGAACACACGGAGAACACGGAAGAATGCGGTGGATCGAACGGATTTGATCTGGCAGCGAGAACCCCTCGTTCACACGGTAGGATGGCCTTTCCAGGCCGTCATTCCGTACAGTGTGAGTGACTCACTCTCAGCCGGATTGTCGGTTCGACCTCTTGTACATTCTCTTCCCTCTTCCTTCCGTGTCCTCCGTGGTTCCCCTCTTCTCTGAATTCTAATTCTAATCTGTGTCCTTCTGTGAAATCTGTGGATCGCCTTTGTCTTCGCAAGACGAAGAGACCCAGGGATGGTAATCCCTGGGCTTCTGGGACTGTGTTAATCGCGGAAGGCGAAGGGTTCGGGGGCGACATAGTAGCCGGGGCGCATGCCGACGTTCATCAGCAGGCCCAGGGCCAGACACGTCGACAAGAGACTCGAACCGCCGTAGCTCATGAGAGGCAGCGTGATGCCCGCGATCGGGGCAAGTCCAGCGGTCATCCCGGCGTTGATAATCGCCTGGGAGGCCAGAAGCGCAACAATCCCCACGGCGAGTAATCGACCATAGGGATCGCGTGTCGATGCGGCAATGTGTAAGCCCTTGGCGAAGAGCAGCGCGTACAGACCGAGCGTCAATCCGATCCCGCCGAGGCCCCACCGCTCACCCACCCAGCAGAAGACGAAGTCGGTCTGCCCCGCGGGAAGATGGTACGCGTCCGGGTCTTCCAGCGGCATGCCCGACCATTCACTGCCCCACAAGCCCCCCAGCGAATGGACCAACTTGGCCTGATGCTGGTGGTAGCCGTCCCCCTGCGGTGCGGGGCCGCCGTCCTGTTGATTGAACAGCGATGTGATCCGCGATTTCTGCTCGGCGGACATCCCCATCCAGAAGATCGGCAGGCACGCCAGGCCCAGCACGGTCACCAGCAGCAAGTGCCGCGGTCGCGCCCCGGCGGCGAACAACATCGCCATCATCACGGGAAGAAAGAGCATCGCCGAACCCAGATCCGGCTCTTTGAGAATCAGCCCCGCGGGGATCATCGTGACCAGAAACGGCGGCAGTAGCCCGCTCAGCTTGCGAAAATTGTCCGACGTCATCAGATAATTGGCGAGCGTCATAATGCACGCCAGCTTCGCCAACTCCGATGGCTGGAAATCGAAGAACCCAAGCGGAATCCAGCAGCGGGCCCCGTTGCGTGGGGCCATCCAGAAGACGACGATCAGCAACGGCAACGTCAGCGCAAAGAGGGCATAACTGTAGGGTTGCCACCGACGGTACGGCACCGCGATGGCGAACATCAGCACGGGAACGCCGAGGATCGCCCACGTCACTTGCCGGGCGAAAAGATCCTGCCCTTCGGAGAGTTCGTCGGCCCGTTCGATGCCTGAGAGTCCGATCAGCAGCAAGCCGAGCGCGCAGCAAACCACCAGCCACGGCACCCGTTGCGGCGCATCGCCCCCCGCAGACATTCTTTCTCCCCCCAGAACATGGAAGCCGTCACCTTCGTGACTCAACAGACAGGGAGTTGTAGGAAAATTGGGCGACTGCGCGAAGCCGACTCTTGATCCACGTGGTCAATTTCGCACCGTGGATCACACCACGGCCGGGTCTTCTCCGATGCGCAGCCGCGGACGAAAAACCTACGGCGCGTCGGACTGCTGTTCGATGACCAACGATTGATTGACCGCCACGTCGGATTGCGTCTGAACGGACCCATCCGGCCAGGTGACCCGCAGGCGGTCGATGCGGTTGTGGGTGCCCACACCAATCGTCAACGGCAACTCGCGCTGGGAGAGGTACCCCACCGTCGGCATGACCGTGCGTTGCAGCTTCATGTCACCCGCGTCCACTTCCACAACCGCGCCGATCGCATCGCTTGGGGACGTTGTTCCCCGCAAGGTCAACCGCAGCCAGTGGTGTCCGAGTTGCTGATCGTTCCGCAGCAGTCGTGGTGCTCCCCCATTCGCGGTGAGGAGCAGGTCCAGGTCGCCATCGCCGTCAATGTCGGCACACGTCGTGCCTCGTCCCACCAAAGGCAGCGCGAAATCGGTGCCGAGTTCCTGTGCGCTGAGCGGGATGAACGCGGTCTTCTCCGCTGCGGAATGATTCCAGAAGAGTTGTGGGGCTTGAGCATGCGTCTGGCTGGCTTGCAGTTCGACAAAGTCCGGCTGGATCTGGCCGTTGGCAGTCAGCAGATCCAGCTGACCATCGAGATCGACATCGACAAAGCAGACGCCGAACGTCAGGAATTGCCGGGTGGCGGGACCAAACCCGGTGCTGAGTCCTTCGTCGCTGAAACGGTGACCCACGGGCTGTTCCCGATACAACGACTTCACTTCGTTGGCGACCCGGCCTACGGCGATGGTGAGCCGACTATCGTGATCCAGCCGTGCGGTATCGAGACCGGTCCCCCGTTTGGCCAGACCGTAACGATTCAGTCCTAATCCGGAAGCGATACCGATCTCGAGGAACGTGCCATCGCGCTGGTTGTGATAGACAAGATTCTGCACGCCGTCACAGACTGCGATCAGGTCGAGCCAGCCATCGCTGTCGATGTCCACGGGTTGCACACTCAGGATTTTGGGCACGGCCAGGCCCGAATCAGGGTTCCAAACTTCCATCCCCGCGGGCTTGGTGACGTCGGTGAACCGGCCTTCGCCATCATTGCGATACAGGATCGGTTGCAGCCCCTCAAACAGATCGGGCGGACCATAGCTGCGCTGTGTACCGTTCAATCGGGAGTCGAGCTGGCGGTCAACTTCCGCGGACCACGCCAGATATCGGCCAACGAACAAGTCGAGATCGCCATCACGGTCGTAGTCGAACCAGCAGCAACCGGTGCTCCAGGCCGGTTCGGTTCCTGCAACTCCCGCAGTGGCGGTGACATCCACGAACTTACCGCCCTCGTTGTGGAACAGGCGGTTATGACCGAGCGCTGTGAAGTAAAGATCGACCATACCATCGTTGTCGTAATCCCCGGCAGCGACCCCCATGCCATCGAAAGCGATATCCAACCCGACAGCTGCGGTGACATCGGTGAAATGTCCTGAACCGCCATTCTCATAGAACGCCATTGTGGGAGAGGCTTCTTCGACAGGCGGGCGACGCTGCGAATTCACCAACAGTAGATCGGGGTCACCATCGGCATCGTAATCGAAGAAAGCACACCCGCTCCCCATCGCTTCCGGTAGCAGGAATTCCCCGATCGCCCCGTTGTTGTGCACGAAGAAGATCCCCGCGGATTGCGTCACGTCGGTGAAGGGAACGTTCGGCGGGGAGACCGTGGATCCGGCCGTTTCCTTCGGCACCACCACAACCGGCGGCAAATTGCTGAGTGGTGGAGTTCGCGTGGATGCGGACGATGACCACGAGCGCCAGGTGATGACCGCGATCCCGACGGCAATCCCCACGGACCACCACAACGCACGGCCGATGACGCGATCGTCTTCGGCTGGCAACGGCGATGTGGGTTCCGAGGGCGCTTCCAACCGTGTCACCGCTGGCCCTCCACGTTCGACGAAGACAGCGGAGATGAGGCCGTGGGGCCGCGCAACGGATAGATCGCAATCGGCTCAGCGGCGTGATTGGCAGCGGCGTCCCGCAATCGTGCCAGACGCGCGGCTCGATCGCGCGCGTTATCGTCGGGTTTGTACTTCACATGCAGCCGACGATGTTCCTCAGCCTGATCGGTCTGTTCCAGTTGCTGATAGAGCATCGCCAAGTTGTAGTGAGCCGTGGCGTTCTCGGCATCGAACTTCAACGTCGTGTCAAATTGCTCGATGGCGTCGCGCAGGAGCTGTTCGCGCTCGGCTCCGGTGGCCGATTTGCCACGTTCCCACAGAGCCAGACCGAGTTCGTTACGGACGATGTAATCGGGCTGGAAATCGAACCCACGGTTGACCATCGGCTGGTTGCGGTCTTGAAGGACGCTGCGGAAGTTTCCGATCGCGTCGTCCAACTTTCCCTGCTGCTGATGGATCAATCCAGCGACCCAGTTGAGTGCCCACGGGGCATACACCGGCTCGGTAAAGAACATGGGTTTGCCCACCGCCGCCGCGCGTCGCAAAGCCGCCGCGGCTTCTTCCAGCCGACCTTCGGCCAGATAGATCCGGGCGAGATTCGCGCGAACGTCGATGTAGCCAAAGCCCGTGTCGAGAAAACGAAAGATTTCCTCGGCTTGCTTTAACTCTGCGGTTGCCCCGGCCGCGCTGCCGAGGCCATCCGCTTCCCTCAGCAAAGCTAACCCATAGTCGTTCCATCGCTGATAAATGTGATCGATCTTGATCGGATACTCTTGCTTCGGAATCTCCGCCGTCACTCCAGCAACGGGGAAAACAATGCGATCGGAAGCCAACGTCGACACGGGAAATGCATTGCGGAACGGCTGCCCCGGCGTGTGCCCGCGAATTGGCAAGTCCCCCGGCTTCGCCGTCCGGGTGACGAACTCCATGTATTCCGCATCGAACTTGCGATATTGCACCTTGATCTCTACGACCAGCGGCGCGGTCAACGGCTTCGGGACATCGAGTCGATAGTGAATGACCTGCGCGGCTCCGGGCGGAATCTGATGGTCGTACAGCGTCGTGTAAATGTCCTGCGGATTGCGGCGATTGATGCGGTTGCCATCTTTGTCGATCACGTAGTTGTTGAGAAAGTACGCCCAGCGATCGACCTCGCCCTGTTCGTTGATGCCGCCGCTACGGGCCAGAACCTGATCGCCGCTGGTGACGGTGACTTCAACCCACGCTTCGTTGGAATCGACCGTGCCCTGCGTGAACGGGTGACCCATTTTCAACGTGCGGATCACGGCTTCCAGCAGATACGATTCGCCGGGCTGCAAGGTCGGCAACGTGGGGCGTAACGGCGCGGTCAGCGGCGCGTCGATCACCCCGCCCGGTTTCAAACCGAAGAGGTCGACACGGACCGCCGTCTTGAGAAACTCCTGGTGCGCTTTCACGATCTCCGGTTCGTCACGCAGAAACGGTAACGCCGTGTTCGCGCCGGGGAAGAGATGGTTGTGAATGCTCAGTTTGTTTGTGTCGTCGAATACCTTCGCCCCGAAATCGTTGGAAGCCTGAACTGGCATGTGGCAACCGCCGCAGTTTTCGATGGCCTTCATGCCGAAGTAGTTGCTGCGGGCACCGTGTCCCGACACGCCACTCAGCAGGAAGGCGTCGTAATGATTCTGGCCACGGAGAAACTCACGGTAATCGGTGAGGGCTTCCGGCAGATGAACCTTGTGGCACGTCGAACAGAACTCCGCCGTCTTGTGATGCGGCTTCAGAAACGTGTGCTTGTGCAGCGCCGGCTTGGCTTTTACGAGTTGTTGATTGACCAGTTGCAACCACGCATTGCTGCTGTTGGCAAAGGGGTAATGCAGCGGTTCTTCGATGGTGTAGTCGGCATTCCCTTTGGTGCTGTTGACGTGCGTGATGGAATGGCACGTCGTGCAGGTGATCCCCGCATGAGCCGTGGGATCCTTCACGTCGTCATACTTCGGGTTGTCGAACGCTCCACTCAGAAACGGCACGGGATCGTGACACCCCGCACACCACCGTGCGGCCTGCACGTTACCGTCACGTTTCAGTGCCATCGCGCGGGTTTCCCGCACGCTGGCCAGGTACATCGGGTTGTTGAATGAACTGAAATGATGGGCGCTGTGGAACCAGCCGGTGTAGGCATCGGTGTGACATTTCTTGCAGTAATCGTCCTGCATCAGCACATCGCTGGGGATGAAGTTTCCCGTGGCGGTGCGGGCCAGGGACGGCGCGAAATACGCATCCCCTTCTTTCGGACCAGCCACATTCCACCGCCGCGGATCGGTGGAATGCATCGATACGGCCCCGACCGCCGCGGTCACCATGAAGCCCCCAAATCCGAGCCCCATCCGCCAGTTGATCCGTGGTCCCGCCAACCGATGCAGCCAGTACAACCACACCGCGGCGACGGGAGAGGCAACGTGCAACCAATACACCACCGACCGAGCAGGGGGCCATTTCAGTTCGATCCCGCCAACCCGGACCAGAAGTAACCCCGTCACGAGCAGCACCAGTGAGGCGGCGAAGAGCGCGTACCCCACTCGGACCGCGCGACGGTTGCGCCGATGTCGAGCGGCAATCAAGTGCGGAATGCTGAACGCCAGAAACGGCACAATCAGCAAGAGCCCGAGCAGAATGTGGATCAGAAACATCCACAGGGAAAAATAGTTCTGGTAGATCAGCCGTTCGCCCCAGTTCCGACTGAACCACTCCAGCCACGTCACACTGGCGAGGTAGGCGGAGTTCACGCCCAGCAGGGCGACGAGGGCAAAGACCACCCACAACCATCGCCGCAGCGGGGGGGAGACCACCTCCGCGCGGGGGGAGATCGGGCGATGAGAAAGTGCGCCGGCGCTCAAGACGTCACCATCACGAGGGAGCATACCCAGACCGTCTGCCGGCGCAGCAGCGTTGTCCGGTGTTCATCGATCATCCTACACGCAGAGCCATGCACACGCACGGTCAACCGGCACGCTCACTCCAGAAACCGCCGGATCGCGTTGTCGGTCACTTGCGACACGTGTTCATCCACGGGGAGGCTGCTGACCCAGTTGATCGAGCCCACGGAGATCACGCCGCCGTGGCGGGGCGTTTCGATGTGCACCAATTCCGCACCGCCATCGTCGGGGTTGAGTCCCTTGGCGAGCAACCGCGTGTTGGTGGGCGAACTCGGCGAAATCTTGTCGGTCTCGTGTCCCGAAGCACCGCCGGGGCAGCGTCGATGCAGCGACTTCAAACCGAACAAGTCGCCGTTCTTCAAACCGGTTTGATCGAACAGCCAGTGACTGTCATCGACCACACGATACGGGGCCCCGGTCATCACGCCCGTCGGGGTGAAGACCACGCCCACCAGATTCGCTTCCGATTCGTGACGCAACGCCAACCGGCTTTCGGCACCAACGCCGGCGACATCCAAGCCGGTGATCTGACCGTTGTGGACGGTCATGCTCGAACCATCAAATTCGACTTCACAATTGATTCCGTTGCCGCCGAGGTACAGCAACCGGCCACCGTCGTGATAGACCCACTGCTTGACACGGTCGTACATTTCCCGCGTCCAGTACTCGGGATGCACCGCGGTGATGAGCGCCCGATACGCCGAAAGATCGAGTGTGCCATCGTCGAGTTGCGTTTCGGCATAGTAGTCGTAGTTCAGCCCCTGCCGTTCGAGCCAGCCGAGCAGCCGCCATTCGGCTGGAGCCAGATGGCACGCCTGGCGACCGACGATCGGGTCGGTGATCCGTTCTTCAAAATCGATGTGGTTGAACGGCTCGGGGCGATCGAACGACAACGGCACATACTGCGGCGCATTCCACGACAGGAACTCCGCGTCCCGGTAACGCTTCAGATCGAACCGGGAATTGACGGTCGGCGTGGGCGGAAGTTCATCAGCATGAATGTAGTTGCTGCGGCCACCGAAACTGTTGTACGCATTCCACGTGATGTTGCTGGCCAGCACGGCGAGCGGGGCCGTTGGTCGCGCCGGGGCGACAATCCACGGGAAGCTGAACCGCAGCCCGGCTGGTGTGCGCGCACGGAAGTAATACAGACCACTCCGTTCGGGGGCCGTGACAAACTGCTTGTGCGTGGGGCTGGAGTAACCGACTTTATTCCACTCGACGCCGGTTTGCGTGTAGTCCCCATCGGGCGTGATCTGCATCGTCGCGCGCGGGCCATGTTCATCGTGCGTTCCCAGGCCGCGGACCAGTTCCGGCGTCCAGCCGTAGCGCCACAGTTCCAGGAAATACTGTTCGACGGCATGCACGCGAAACTCACCAGCCTCACCGCTGCGGACCCACTTCGGCCAGACGTAGCCACTCAGGCCATCGCTCAGCAGGCGAAACTGATGCGGTGCGGTCACCGGCAGCGTGACACGACTCCGCTTCGCCCCGAATCCGGCCATCTGCAAGGTGACGACATATTCGCCGGGAGGGAGTTCGGCATGCACGGAGCCGGTCGCGCGCGATCGCGCTTCCCACGATTCACCGCGCTCGTTGATGAACTCAAGCACCACATCGGCCAGCGCCACATACCGCTCGTCACTGACATAACCAATCAGCATGGAAGGGAGAATCCTGATCAAGCGGACCGGCACTCATTGAATGTGTGCGGTCCATGCCGGGGGTGGGTTCATCGAGCGGCTGCATTCGCATTCATCGAGCTTGATGAATGGTCTGCGTAGCGTAACAATCTGAAATGCCGCTCAGCCAGCGATGGCCGTTATCAAGTCTCTCGGAACTGTTACGCCTCGTTCACAGGAGCGGAGTTTGGCGATCACGACTGTCCTTCCCGAAGACACGGTGACCCAGCCAGCTGAGTTGCCGCCGCCGACGCGGGTCCGCTTTGCTGTGCTGGGCGTGCTGTGTCTGTTGTCGGGCATTCTGTATCTCGACCGGATCTGTATCGCCAGCGCTATTGACTCCATCAAGAGCGATCTAAAACTCGACAACACGCAGGCCAGTTATTTCGCGATGGCCTTCACGCTGGCCTACGGATTGTTTGAAATCCCGACCGGTCGGTGGGGCGATCGGATTGGCCCTCGGCGGGTGCTGACGCGCATCTCGCTCTGGTGGTCGGTGTTCACTGCTCTCACCGGTGCCTGTACGGGGTTGTGGTCGCTGATCGTGGTACGGTTTCTCTTCGGCGCGGGAGAGGCCGGTGCCTTTCCCAATGTGGCCCGCGTGATGGCGAAGTGGTTCCCGGACTCGGAGCGGGGGCGTGCGCAAGGCTTGTTGCTAGCGGCGTCGCAAATCGGCGGGGCTCTGGCTCCGTTTCTTGCCGCGGTGCTGATACAGGCCATCGGCTGGCGCTGGACGTTTGGCGTCTTCGGCGGTTTGGGGGTGTTCTGGGCGACAGGGTTCTGGTGGTGGTTCCGCGATGAGCCGTCGACACATCCCGCGGTGAATGACGCGGAAGTCGCATATATCGGTGTGCATGCCAGTTCGGGAATGGTTCATACTGCCATTCCTTGGAAAGCAGTCGGACGCAATCCGAGCATCTGGTTTCTCGGCGCGATCATGGCGTTCGGATCCTTCAACAGTTACATCTATTTCACGTGGTTCCCTACCTATTTAAAGGAGGCTCGTGGTATCGGACCCAAGGAAGCCGGATTGATGGCATCCATGGTGTTGGCTTTCGCTGCCACGGGAACATTTTCCGGTGGGCTGGTGCTTGACCGGGTGATTCTCGGGGGAGGAGTCACCCGCCGACGAATGTTCGGCGGCGCCTGCTTTTTCGGTGCCGCCATAATGCTGGCGGCAGCTCTCTCGACACGCAATCCATGGTTGGCTGCGGGGTTCACCGCGATGTCCTGCTTCGCCGCGCAGGCCACCCAACCGTTGTGGTGGACGTCGTCCATCGCCATCAGCGGCCGGCACGTGGGGGCCTTGTTCGGGTTGATGAATTCGGTCGGCGTCTTCGGGGCGATGAGTTCGCAATACCTCGTCGGTTATCTCGCCGACACGCTGGGCAAACAGGGCTTCACCGGCCGCGATCAATGGGACCCGATCTTTTATATCGACCTCGGCGTGCTCACCGTGGCCGGCTTGTTGTGGTCCACGTTCCGTTTCGTGCCCGTCGAACCACTTCCCGTGTCGGGGGAGCCACTCGATGTCGATCATTGATGTTCACAGCCATTACTGGCGATATCCCGACCACTTCGGTGACGACTTCCGCGAGCAAGCCAAACGGGCTCGCGCGGGAGTTGAGGTCGATCTCACCGTCCGCTTCGAAGATTACCAGCAACTCTCCCTGCCCGAAGTGAAGACGATCGTCTTCGGCGGCAAGGCCAAACTGTCCGGCATGTGGGTCGATGATCGGGATGTGCAGGCGTATGTCGCCGCCCATCCCGACCAGCTCATCGGCTTTCTGTCCGTCGATCCCACACAACCGGGATGGGAGAAGGAACTCCACGTCGGCCATCAGGAACTCGGCCTGCGGGGCATCAAGCTGCTCTCGATGTACGCCGGCTTTCAACCCAACGACGAACGGCTCGATCCGTTATGGCGCTATGCGGAGAAGCATCGCCTGCCGGTGCTGCTGCACACGGGGACGACGTTCATTTCCCAGGCCCCGCTGGAATGCACATTGCCGCGGCATCTTGATGCCGTCGCCACGCGCTTTCCGGAAGTGCGGATGATTCTCGCGCACCTCGGGCATCCTTATGAAGGGGAATGCGTCGCCGTGATCCGGAAGCATCCGCATGTGTATGCCGACATCTCGGCGTTGCACTACCGGCCGTTTCAGTTCTTTCACAGTCTGATGCTGGTGCAGGAATACGGTGTCTGGCACAAACTGCTGTTCGGCACCGATTATCCCTTCACCAATGTGAAAGCCACCATCGACGGCCTCCGCAGCATGAACCGCATGGTTGATGGGACGGGCTTCCCCAAGCTGAACGAAGCCGCGATCGAACAAATGATCCATCGCGACAGCCTGCCGTTACTCGGCTTGTGATGCGGGCTCTCAAAAGTGCGAGCGCTGCTTTGACCGGAATCATGGAACGGAACCGCAACGTGTTGACCGATCATCCCACCGGGAACTACCGCTTTCTGCCGGGGATTGCCCCCTATTCCTGCGGCGTGGTGTCGAGCCCCGGATTTGAAATCGTCCAAGTGACGTTCCAGCAGCCGCCTCCCTATCGCCTAGGCTTTGAGCAGATTGCCCAATGGCTGAGTGCGAACGGGCGTCCCAAAGCGGCGTTGTGCGGCATTGCGTTGCGTTCACCCCTGCCGTTCAGCTTTCCCGGATTCGCTGCCTTCAACGCCGAGTACGCCGCGATCCTCCAAAGCTGGGGCGTCTTCGTTGACGGCGTAAATCCTGTAGCTCGAACGAACGTCGCACCGGTCATCGGTCCACCGCAGGAGCCGGTCCTCTACGGCTTTTCTTACACGCAGCCCTGCCCGGCGGATTGGCCCGCCACGTTTGTGGTCGCCGGTGCGGGGGAACTTCCGGAAGGCGTGCTGGAACGCACGGGGATCGTGTCCCTGGGTGACGTTTCCCCAGCCGGTGTCGCCACCAAAGCGCGGTTTGTGATGGACTTGATGGAGACCCGGCTGCACGGACTGGGCGTCGATTGGCCACAAGTGACGATGGCCAATGTTTACACCGCGCATTCCGTCACGCCGTTGCTGACTGAGATACTGCTGAAGCGCATGGGCTCCGCATCATTGCACGGAATTCACTGGCACTACACACAGCCGCCGATTGAAGAGATCGAGTACGAAATGGACCTGCGGGGCACCCGTGCCGAGTTGCGGCTGTAACCGCGTTCGTCAGACCACCGCTTGCCCGTGGAACTCGATCATCGCTTTTGACAGGGCATCGATCGTAGCCGTCAAATAAGTGCGACCGAGTTCGGCCGTACCCCGGTCGGGACTGTCGGTGTAGCCATCGATTTTCTGCCAGCTTCCGGCGTGCTCCGCGCGGTAGGGACGGACAAATCCGCGCGGGTCGGTGGATTCGACACCATCGCGATGCGGACGGGGTTCGCAAATCAAGTCTGGCCGCAGCGACAACATCACGGACGATTCAAACGCCCCGGCATGCCCCGGAAAACGGCACCCCACATGGGCATCGAGCGCGATCAACACATCCCACGCCACCGTCCAGTACGAAGCCGCGGCGACGCTCACGGGATGGGCCAAGGTCAGATCGCGGGCCACCAGTTGCAGCAGTTCGTGATTGCCGCCGTGTCCGTTCAGCAGAAACAGCTTCTTGAACCCGCTGACGATCAGCGATTCGGCGAGTTCATACGTCAGCCGATAATACGACTCTGATCCCAGGGACATCGTGCCACCGAACGGCAGATGGTGGTGCGATGATCCGAACGGCATCGTCGGGGCAACCACGATGGGTATGGACGTGGCCGCCTGTGCCGCGGAATGCCGGGCGAGATGTTCAATGGTGAATGTGTCGGTCCCGACGGGCAGATGCGGTCCGTGTTGTTCAATCGCCCCGAGCGGCCAGACCACCAGCGCTCCCGCCGCGGCGAGGGACCGCGCTTCCGTCCGTGTCATGTCTTCCAACAAGAGATGCGTGGTCATCGAGATTCCATGAAAAAGCACGCTTCCAATGAGAAAAACGGCCCGTATCTTCAAAGTCATCATCACGCTCCGCGTGAAGAGCGGAGGAGTCCTCTCGCTTTCGATCATTGGCAAGCTGACGCCGACTCTTTCTGGTCCCCTCTCCCCCGTCTGCGGGGGAGAGGGTTAGGGTGAGGGGGCTGATTGAGGAGATGTGGGTGTGTTGAAGCGCACGCCCCCCTCATCCGGCCTATCGGCCACCTTCTCCCCCGCGGACGGGGGAGAAGGGACCACGTCTGTGCGAACCCTGATGGATTATCGATTTGAATGCTTCTCCACGCAGCACAACGTCCAAGCTCAATTAAGGAACAGTGGCAGAAGGACTCTGTACCGATTCGGTCACGGCTTCGCCAGAAAGCGCGTGATCACGTTGGCGGTGATGCGGGAGATGTGGTCGTCCACCAGCAGGCATGGAACGTAGGTGATCGACCCCACCGAGAAGACCGCGCCGCCGCTGGCCGTTTCGTAACACACGATCTCGGCTCCGCCGTCATCACGGTTCGTTCCTTTGGCGAGCAGTTCGGTCCCCGGCGGTGAGTGCGGACTCCGTTTGTCGGTTTCATGTCCCGATGCCCCACCGGGCACACGCTCCTGCAGACTTTTTTCACCGAACAGATCGCCGTTCTTCAACCCGGTCCCGGCGAAGACCCAATGATCGTCCTTCAACACCCGATACGGTGCGGCGGTCATGATCCCGGTATCGGTGCAGACGACGCCGAGAAGACTCGCTTCCGATTCCAACGTGCGGGCCATGCGACTGTCGAGATACACCGCGGGATTGTTCGGATCGGGCATGCCGAGTTCGCCGCCGGTTGCCGGAGCGAGGTGTGTCTTAAAGCGCAGGCGGTCGTCACCGAGAAACTCAACTTCGCAGTTGAGTCCGTTGCCGCCGAGGTACATCAGCTTGCCACCGCGATTCCAGACCCAATCCTTGACCTGCTGATACATCTCGCGCGACCAGTATTCGGGATGCACGCTGATCATCAGAATCTGGTAGGCATCGAGATCAATGTCGCCGTTGTGAAGTTGCCCTTCCGAGTAATAGTCGTAGTCGAACTTTTCCCGTTCGAGCCAACCGAGCAAACGCCATTCCGCCGGGGCCATGCCGCAGGTCAACCGCCCGGCGATTGGGTCCGTCACCTCTTCGTCTTCGCGAACCACGTTACCGATTTCGGGGCGTTCAAACGACAACGGCAGATACTCTTCGTCGGCGAAGCCCCATTCGTTGAAGGCCCCCGCGGCGGTGTAGCGGATCAAATCCTGCCGCGCATTGATGACCGGTTTGTCGGGCAGTCGCGTCGCATTGATGTAGTTGCTGCGGCCGCCGAAGTTGTTGTACGCCAGCCAGGTGTTTGTTGAAGCCAGGACCGCGATTTTCGCCTTGGGAGCCGCCGGGGCGACCACCCACGGAAACGAGAAAAACGTGCCGGTTTGCTCGCCTTTCGCATGCAGATAGTACAGTCCGGAACGTTCCGGGCCGACGACGAATTGTGTGTGATGCGCGTTGTTCCCATACCCGACACGGTTCCAGCGAACGCCGGTCTGGGTAAAGTCTCCGTCGGGAAGAATCTGCATCACCGCGCGCGGACCGTGTTCGTCGAACCAGCCCAGCAGCTTAACGAACTCGCGCTTCCAACCGTAGCGCCACAGGCTGAGCCGATACGGTTCGGTCGCATGCAGACGGAACTCGGACCGCCCGCCGGTCTTCACCGCCCGCGGCCAGACGTAACCCAGTAACCCATCGGACAACAATCGGAAGTGATGCGGCCGTTGCGGATCCGCGGTCATGCGGGAATGCTTCGAACCATACCCCGGTTTGACCAGCGTGACTTCATAATCACCGGGCGGCAGATCGGCCTCAACCGCCCCCCGCGGGGTGGATCGCACCACCGCGCAGGTCCGATCATTCTGTTGAAATTCGATCAACACGTCCGCCAGAGCGACATAACGTTCATCGCTGACATAACCGATTAACAAGCCCGCTTCTCCGAATGGTGCGTGAATCAAACCGTGTGCCACGGCCGTGTCGGCCGTGTGTTGTGCCAAAGCGTGTTGATTGATCCGCACGGCCGACACGGCCGTGGCACACAGGCGATCAATCCCCGGTGCTGTGCAACAATCCCTTTGCGGCGGCGGCGATGGCCGTTTCATCCGCCGAACTCACCGGTGACCAGAACGGCGTGATCGGTCCCGTCTCGGCGATGCCCGCCAAAGCAACCGCGGCATGCAGCACGCGCACGGGATTGATCGAATCCCGCAGCGATTCCAGCGGTGCGAACTGTTTCCGAATCCGTTCGGCGGCGTCGAAATCCCCCGCCTTGATGGCCCGGAGCATGGCCATCGACAACTTCGGAGCGATACACACGCAACCGGACGTGAAACCGGTCAGACCGAAGTCACGCATATGGACGATCGCCGGTTGCTCTCCCATGCCGCTGACGATCAGCGTCGGGCCAATCGCGTCCACCAGACTTTTCAGCAAGCGATCCTGCGACGGGTTCTCCCGGACAATCGCGTACTTGATCCACGAGATCAGCCCGTCCTGTACCATCTTGACGACGGTTTCCACATCGACCATGCCTTCGTGTTTGAGATACAGCACCGCCGGCCGCCCCATGCGATCGACGAACCGCTTCAATCCATTCGCAATCCCTGCCGGGGTCGTGGCATCGCGCGGCGGGAGCAACATCACCGTGGGGAACGCATAGTCTTTCAAGATCGTCGCCTGATCCATCATCAAGCCGTAAGTCGGACCGACCGACGGAACCACGACGGTCTTCGCCGACACAGACTCAGTCAGCATGGTGAGCAGCGCGGCATATTCACTCACCGCCACATGGGCCAGCGCCGCGTTGCCGCCGTACAACAGCGTGGTCACCCCCCCCGCTTCGAGGTGCCGAATCAATCGCACATTCTCGGCGACATTCCAGGCCAGTTGAGCATCACGGGCCACGGGCGGCACGGCAATCACCGAAGCGGCCAACGTGGCCGGGGTCATCGGACGAGTATCCATAACTGTGGTCACTTCACGAGAAGGTAAACGGTCAAGTCGTCGATTCGTTTGTGTGCCACGGCCGTCCCGGCCGTGCGATTAAACAACGCGCGCTGCCATATCGCACGGCCGACACGGCCGTGGCACACTCGATGTTACTTCTTCCGCAGTCGCCAGACGTCGGGCTGCATGTTGTTACCGGCGATCATCCACAGCGTGCCATCGTGTTCGATCAAACTCGCGGCGTGTCGTGGTTTCCACGGTGTTTTCGGCAACTCCGTCCAATCGACACCATCGGAGGAATACCACACATCGTTCCGGTTCCCGCCCTGCTGGTGGTAGCCTTCCATCACCCACAGGCGGTTGTCCCACACGGCGACATCGTGGTACTGCCGCGGGTGCCACGGGGCCGCTTTTGTGTGTTCGGTCCAGTGGATGCCATCCGCGGAGCTCCAGACATCGTTGTGGAACTTCCGTGTCGGAGTGGTCGGTGTGTCGTAGGTTCCGCCGCCGAGCATCCAGATGCGGCCTTTGAACACGGCACTGCCGCCGATCATCCCGCGGGCCGACCAGCACGGTTCAACGGGGGTGACCTGCTTCCACTCCACGCCATCGGTGGACGTCCACGAGTCGCGATAAAACTTCTCTTCCCCGCCACCGAAGGCTGGCATCGTCTGCCCGCCGATGACCCACAGCTTGTCGTCATGCACGACGGTGTAATGCAACGCCCGCGGCGCCCACGGCACGTCTTTCCCTTTGTTGACATAGTCCCATGTCTTGCCGTCGGCGGAGCTCCACACATCGTTCTGATAATGTCGCTGGTTGCAGTCGCCGCCGATGATCCACATGCGGTCCTTGTAGACGGCATACCCCGCGGTATGTCGGCCTTCCCAATCGCTGGCCGTGTCAAAGCTGCGGTCTTTGAACGTGTTCGGTTTGACCAGCGTCCAGTCGGCACCATTCTTGGACGACCAGACTTCGTTGTTGCAGATCAACGGAAAGAACGACCGTTCGGAAGCCGCCGGGTTCCAGCCGCCCAGCAGCCACATCTGGCCTTTGTAGCTGACGATCCCGGCTCCATCGCGCCCCGCAAACGCGGCTTTGCTGGTGATCTCCTGCCACTCATACTCAGGGTCGGCCGCGCTCGCTTTGCTTACGAAACCGCACAGGCACCACACCAAGACCAATATGATTCGCATCAATTCGTTTCCTCACCTCTTGTAGGGTGGGCTGTGCCCACCAATCACCGAACTGGTGGGCATAGCCCACCCTACGTCATTCCAAGGGTTTGTCTGGATCGACACACAACCAACTCAGCGCCGCGATTGCGTAAAACGCCGCGTGCAGCCAGATCACGAGACTCCAGTTGCCATCGGTCGCTTTGATGAAGTCGACCAGCCTGCCGACCAGTGGCGAGATCAGAATCCCGGCGAGTGCGGAGGCACTGTTCATCGTCCCCATCACCACGGCGGTGTTCTTGCCGCCAATGTCGATGGTCGCCACCCACGGCGCTGCCCCGGCCATCCCGGAAAACAGGGAGGAGACCGCCAGCAACACCGCCAAGCTTGTGGCATCGTTGGCAAAACCAGCGGCGGTCATAAGGAGCGCCGTGACGATGAGACTGACGCAACCGACACCCGACCGACTGTAGATTTTGCGTCCCGTACGTTGCTGCACCAGGTCGATCACCCAGCCGCCGAGCATCGAGCCGATAATCACTCCCATCAGTGACCACGACGCCAGACCCCCGGTCTGGTCGCGGGGAACCCGGTAGGCGTACTCCAGCACCGCGGGCAGAAAGGTGACGAGAATGTTGTACCCCGCCGCCTTGAACAGCGCCTGTCCGGACAATCCCCACAGGTTCCGGCTGGTCAGCAAGGTCATCGTGGACGGTGTTCGTGGTGTCTCCGCAGGTGGTGTTGGCGCAATCGATGCAGACTCGTCGATGGTGGCCCGCAACCAGGTAACTTCGGCTGGCGTGGCACGAAAAAGGACGTAAAACACCATCGCCCAGACCATGCCGACGCCGGAGTAGGCCACGAAGATCGTGCGCCAAGAGAGATGCTCGATCAACCACGACGTCAGCGAGAAGCTGGCCACGCCCCCCACCGACATGGCGACGACCAGGACCGCGCTTGCTGTGCCTCGCCCCGTGGACGGAATCCAGTCCTGCAACACCTTCGCCTGATTGGGAACGAGTCCCGCCTGGGCCACGCCGAACAGAAACCGGGCGGCGATCAACATCGGCAGCGTCGTCACCCACGCCGTGGCCAGCGTCATCAGCGACCACAGGACGCCACAGATTGGCAGCGCGAGGCGTGTGCCGAGTTTCTGTCCCAGCCAGCCGCCGGGAATCTGGCACAGCAAGTATCCCAGCGAAAAGGCACCGTACAGATATCCGAACTGCTCGTTGTTGAACCCGATCTCGGCTTGGATGGTGGTATTGGCCACAGCCAGACAATGCCGAGTGAGGTATGCGCTCGCCGCGGCACACGCCAGCAAGAACAGGACGCCCCATTGAGCCCATCGCCGACGTTGTGCGAAGCGATCGGTGTCGCCACCGATGATCGCGCAGTCGGGAGGCTGGGGTTCTGCCATCCACATGGGGCTCCATCGGGGCCGCCGGTCTGTGTTCGGATCATCACGCCGCAGAGGGAGCGAACTCCGCAGGCTGTCTTTTGCATACAATGTCCAAGACCAACGGCGTTTGTCAACTCGCGCACCGTGAAATCTGTTGCAGGCGTTTGTCGATTGTGTACAATCCAGCTTCTTGCCATGTCCAACATACTCGAGTGCTGTCACCCATGAGTCGTTCCGCTGCGGTCATTTCGGTTCATGATCAGATTGCCTCCCGGTTGCGGAGTGATGTCCGGCGCGGCGTCTTGGCGCCCGGTGATCCATTGCGGGAAGAACATCTTGCCGCGCGGTTTGGCGTCAGCCGCAGCCCGATCCGCCAGGTGTTGCAGCAACTGACGTTCGAGGGGTTACTGCACGCGAAACCGAACCGCGGAATGGTGGTAGCGGAACCTCCGTCCCGTGAAGTCGCCGAGGTGTTATATGACTGCCGGGCCAAGCTGGAGTGTCTCGCGCTGCGGCAATGCTTTCACGATTTGAACGAAGACGACTTTCAGAACTGGCGGGAGATTCTCGACGCACTTTACGAATGTTGCGACCGGGAAGATCACAGTGCGGCGTACCATCTCGACAGCCTGTTCCACCGGGTGTTGATTGATAAAGCATCTCCTGCCGGTTCTCTGGGCGTCTACTCCGCCATCGCAGGGGCGACCAGCGAGTTCCTGGCACTCGATGAAAACCGGCCGTTTCACTCCGATTTTCGCGAACTCTACGGCATGCATGCGGCTTTGTATGCGATGTTCCGCCTGGGGGACGTCGAAGTCGCCTGTGAAGCGCTGTCGCAGCACATCCGCAAACAGTGGTTTGTGGCCGCGTCGTGTCGGTGCTGGACCGAAGCCGGCAAGCCGCGCGGTTACGAATGCGTCTACGATAAGCTGGCACAACCTTTGCGGCGAACCGTCAATCGCCGCAAAAAAACGCGGCGGTAAGGTCTTTTCTGTCCGTCACCGGTTCCGGAACGAGTTCCAGCCATGTTGAATTTATTCCCGACCGGTCCACAGCGCGGTTTTCCTCTGTCACGACGGCAGTGGCTCTCGATGTCGGCGCTGGCGGCGGGTGGTCTCGCCGGGTTGAACTCGGCCGATGTGGCTCAGGCGGCAACCACCGGCCGCGGTCGTCACGCCAAGAGTTGCATCTACCTGTTTCTCTGCGGCGGTCCGTCGCAACCCGACCTGTGGGATTTGAAGTTGAACGCCCCCAGCGGTGTCCGTACGGAGTTCGCGCCGGTCGATACCAGCGTCCCCGGCTTGACGTTCAGCGAACTCATTCCGCAGGTGGCGCGACACGCTGACAAACTGGCGCTCATCCGCTCGATGACGCATAGCAACAACGATCACAACGGCGCGATTGCCCACTCACTGCTCGGTCAATTACCCGGAGTCCCTGGACAAGTTTACGTGGACCGCAACGATCATCCCGGCCTGGGCGCATTGGTCCAGAAGCAGCTCGGTCCCACGGAACCGTTGCCCAGTTGGATCGTCCTGCCGCGGGCTTTCGAGACGGGTTCGCCGTTCTACAAAGGACAATCGGGCGGCTTTCTCGGCTCGGCGTTCGATCCGGTGATCTTCAACAAGGAACGCAAGGGTTCGCTCTCCGATGCACCGCTCACCCTTGGTGATCTCGAACTGCAGCGCGATGTGCCCGGACCGCGTCTCACCAACCGGCAGGCACTGATGCAGCAACTCGGACGGCCGCTGGATTCCGCGACCAGCAACAAGACCGAGGCGTTGTTCGGCCAGGCGTATGAAATGTTGACGTCGGAGCGCGTGCGGACGGCGTTCAACCTGGAACGCGAATCCCCGGCGACGCGCGATCGGTATGGACGCAACGAGTATGGCCAAAGCCTGCTGATGGCCCGGCGACTCGTCGAATCCGGCGTGCGTTTTGTGAACGTGTTCTGGACCTTCTTCGACAGCAAGGGTTGCCAGTTCAATCTCTGGGACAATCACGGTGTCCCCAACGATGTCTGCGGCATCGACGGTCAACTCACCGGGCGGCAACAGATCACGCATCAATACTGCACGCCATCTTTCGACCGGTCCTTCTCCGCACTGCTGGAAGATCTGACGGACCGCGGACTGCTCGATGAAACGCTGGTAGCGGTCGCCGGGGAATTCGGACGGACGCCGAAGATCAATGCGACTTCGGGCCGTGATCACTGGGCGCATTGTTACACGCAACTGCTCGCCGGTGGCGGTGTCCGCGGCGGCAGCCTCTGGGGCCGCAGCGATGCCCAGGGGGCTTACGTCGCCAGTGATCCCGTGACGCCGGAAGACTATGCCGCGACCGTACTCCACGCCTTCGGCATCGCTCCGGAAACCACCGTCAACGATCCTCTCGGCCGTCCACACGCCATCACGACGGGTCGCCCCGTCACCGCGCTGTTCTGAAGATCGTAAGCAACCCGCCTCCGGTTCTGTGGCAGATGCTTGATTCCCCGGACCGAAACCTAATTTCCGATGCGCGGAAGATGAGTTTGCGGTGATCCCCGGCCTGGCAGCCGAGTCAAGTCGGGCTTCGCAATGGTCCTGCGAGACCGATCGCAGGAATTGCCTGCGCGTGGGAGGGCGAAGCTCCTGCTGAGCCGCGAGTGTTTCCACACGCTGAGAC
>JBGSUN010000266.1:0-41138 GCA_041753475.1 Planctomycetaceae bacterium
TCCGTCTTCCGCCGCCCCATCGCCATCCCACCACTCCCGCATCCCCAACGCCAAACCGCACCCGCGACTGTCGCCTGGTCACTTTAACAATCACCTCACGCTCGGAGGAGGCCAAGGTGAATAAATCCACACGCTGATAGAGGATTTCGCCCGCCGGGCCGACATCAAACGTCAGCACGCCGGAAGCGAGGACGTCTTCCTTGCCCGTGGGCGACCGTTGCACGAGTTGCCAATCTTTCGGCACCAGGCCCTGGTCGTCGTTCTTCTTGCCGGATTGCATCTGCTTACGGGTGTCGATCATTTGCCCCCATAACGACAGCAACTGCGTATCGGGGCCAGTCGGCCGTTGGGGACCACCTGCGGTACGGAGCGGTTGACCGGAAAACATCACCGAGAAGAAATTGAGAAAGTAAAACCCGGCCCGCGCGAGTCGGTAGGGAATCAGCGCGATGTCGACGATTTCCGTCCAGAGATCCGGCCGACGCAGTCCCGGTTTGTACGGCCGTCGCAGACACACAAGGGTTCCATCCGCGAGTTCCGTCGGTTGCAGATAATCGAAGTGGTCATCCTCCACGACCGTTGTGATGGCTTCCGACTTCAAGTCGAGTTTCTGGATCGCATACGGCCCCAGCACGGTCGCAAAGCCATTGGCATCACGGCCAATCCCTGCCGATTGGAAGACCAGTCGGTCGGAATCGTCGTGCAGCCAGCGTGGCATCTCATCGACGGAATCACCAAAGGTGATTTCCCGCGGACGGCAACCATCGGCTTCGCAAATCGCGAGGCGTTTCGTGCCGTCCTCTTGTGCAACGGAGATCGCCAGACGGCCGTGAACGGGATGCCGACACAGATCCTGCGCCGGGAAATTATTGCGGTGAAAGAGCCGTCGTTCCTGTTCGTTTTTCGGATCGTATTGAAACAAACCGGTCATGTTGCCGAAGTCGACAAGGTAAGTGAGTTCCCCGTCCTCCGGGCCGTGATCGAGGCTGCGAAACTTGACGGTCCGTCGCCCCGCCGTAGCTTGATTCCATTGGGCCATCTGTGGGGCCATCATCCCCATTTCGCCCCAGACCTGGCTTTCGCCCTTCCAGCCGTGCACCTTCTGCTGCCTGGCCTGTCGTTCCTCGAAGTTGTGCACAAAGGTGCTGGTGATTTCACGGGCTTCGGCCCCATCCGGTTGCAGAAACAACCGTCCCTCAGCCAGATACGCAACTGTCGGTACAGCCATGGAACTCAACCGGTGCAGGGTGACTGAGAAACCAGAGACTGCACCATGCTGCCGAACAAATGCGGGCTTCGCAACGGAGTTGACGGACTCTCGAAGAGACCCGGGGACGGAATCCCTGGGCTTCTTTCAAGCGTCGTAATACATCGCGAATTCGAACGGATGCGGGCGCTGGCGCAACGCTTCGACTTCCTTTTCGGATTTGTACCAGATCCACGTGTCGATCACGTCTTCGGTGAAGACATCGCCGCGGAGAAGGAAATCGTGATCGCGACGGAGCGCGGAGAGGGATTCTTCCAAGGAGCGCGGTGTTTGCGGGACGTCGGCAAGCTCGTCCGGGCCGAGATCATAGATGTCTTTGTCCAACGGACGGCCGGGGTCGATCCGGTGCTGGATCCCGTCGATGGCGGCCATCAACATGGCCGACATGGCGAGATACCCGTTGGCAGAAGCATCTGGACAGCGGAACTCGAACCGTTTGTTGGCGGCATGGGGTGTGTGGACGGGAATCCGGATCGCAGCGGACCGATTGCGACTGCTGTACGTGAGATTGATCGGCGCTTCAAACCCCGGCACCAGCCGCTTGTAGCTGTTTGTCGTGGGACAGCAGAACGCCAGAATTGCCGGGGCGTGTTTCAGAATCCCACCAATCGCGAATAGGGCGGTCTCGCTCAGCCCGGCATAGCCACTCCCGGCGAAGAGGTTGTTGTTATTTTTCCAGAGTGAGAAGTGGAGATGGAGTCCCGAACCGTTGTCGTTCCACAGGGGCTTGGGCATGAACGTCGCCGTTTTCCCATGCCGGGCGGCGACATTCTTCACAACGTATTTGTAGAGGAGCAGGTGGTCGGCCGTCTGGAGCAGCGAACTGTACCGCATATCGATTTCGCACTGCCCCGCAGTGGCGACTTCGTGATGCTGGGCTTCAACTTCGATACCGCAATCCTGCAGGATGAACATAATCTCCGAGCGGAGATCCTGCAGCGTGTCCATCGGCGGGACGGGGAAGTAACCTTCCTTGTACCGAATCTTGTGTCCGGCATTTCCGACGGAGGAGTTCTGTCCGCGCGTCCACTGTCCTTCGGCGCTTTCGACGTGGTAGTACGCCTCGTGTTCATTTTGGTCGAACCGAACCTGATCGAAGACAAAGAACTCCGCTTCGGGACCGAATTGAGCCGTTTCCGCGAGTCCCGAAAGCCGCAAGTAGTTTTCTGCTTTTCGGGCAACGTTGCGCGGATCTTTGGCATAGTCCTCGCGGGTGATGGGGTCCTGGATATTACAGGTCATCACGAGCGTTTGCTTCATGAACGGATCAACAAACGCCGTTCCGGCTTCGGGGACCACGAGCATGTCGCTCTCATTAATCGCCTGCCACCCGCGGATCGAAGAGCCGTCAAAACCGAATCCCTCGTCGAAACTCTTTTCGCTGAGGACGGTTACGGGAACCGTGAAGTGCTTTTGTGTGCCGGGGAAATCCATAAATCGGAGGTCAACGGCGCGGAGATCGCGTTCCCGACAGAGGGCCAGCACTTCACGAGGGGTCAATCCGGGCACGGTCCAGTTTCTCCGCAGCGGTCCGCCGATGGGGGATTTGCAACGCTGAGCGTACGGTAAGCAAATGCGATACCACTAAGCAAGCCGTGCCCATTTGATTAGCATCGCCTGACTCCACCGCGCACCACGGGAAAGGCGAGCGATACCGAGTTCGGTCCAATTTGGCATGACCTCTGAAGGGGTCGAGTCGTGGCGGTGAGTGTCCGTCTCGAGATGATTGATTTTGACCGGTGAAGCAGAATTCCGCTCTGCGGGGACGCAACGGAATGAGGAATCGCCGGTCGGACGGTGCGCCGCGGAGCACATGGAGCAAAACTGAGCTGGCGCCGAGGTAGCTGGATGCGTCGCCAATTGGGGATGCGGGCCGTGGCCCAGAGCTTGTTTTTATGCCGCTCCAGAAAGTTGCTCCACTTATCGGAAGTCCGATCCGGCGCGGGTTCGATTCCGGCTTCCTTCAAGATGTTCCGCACCGTTTGCCGGCTGATCTGCCGGATGCCCAATTTGCGCATCTCGCCAACGATTCGTTTGTAGCCCCAGTCGTTCTCACGGGCCAGCTTCAGGATCAATTCGCGAATCTGCTCCTGCGTCCGTGGGCGGCCTCTTACGATGGGCTTTCTCTTGGCTGACTTCTGCGACTCTCGAATCCATCGTCGCAGCGTGTCGGGATGCACAATCGCCACCAGTTCGCTCAATGCCTTCCCCAGCTTCGCGCCGAACTTCACCAGCCGGTTCTGTTCCTTCGGCGTTACCGGCACCCGCTTGGGAAGTTTGCTGCGGAGAATTTCGTTCTCGATCTTCAGGTAGCGGACGTGCCGGGCCAGTTCCTGATGGGTCGCGCCGGCGATCAGCAGCAGCAAACGCTGGTAGAGGTTTTTCATCGCGGTACAATCGGGCAAGCGTTGACAGCATGGAAGATGGCCTCCTTTTTGCACCCCGCAGTGGGCCGCGGTAATGCGGGGTTTCGCTCCCAACGATGGTTTGGAAACCGAACATTGCCGATCGTGCTGCGCGTGTCGGTCGCAGTGTCTCACAGCCCGAATAGAGAATGCGCTCGCATTTCGCCGCGCTCTCCATTTCTGTTAACCGGAAGCCACGAGTTTTCCGTAAAGCGTGGATTCACGCTCCCCCTGAACCAGACGGGAATCAGCAAGTCGCTTCAATTCAATGACTTGCGGCCGAGCAAAAACAGAGAATGGCTCGTAAATGGGTTGTGCACGGGGAGCCCCTTTGGGGATTGATTGAGCAAGGCTGGCTACCAGTGCTGGCCTGGCAACTCGACGTCCCGCTCTGGCAGTGCGCTATGTGGAACCAAACAGTCCGGAACTTTCTGGTCTGGTATCTTCGGCTGTTTGGCAGTGTACTCTGATCTGTCGTCCCACTCGCCCAGAGTCGTGGTTTCATAATGCATCAACAGCCGAGGTCTCAATCATCATTGGTGTCAGTACCAGGCGCAACTTGTATGGCTTTAAATCTACCAGACAGAAGCTCGATCGCATTGGAGTTGGCTTCGCGATATCTCCTCAATTTGACATCGACGCCCGTCTGTGACTCGAAGTTGATGTCTGTAACGACCCAGCCTGCATTGCTCATGGTCATTGCCAGCACCACGAAACCCTCACTCTGATCATTGGGGTCATTCAGCTTCACGGCGCCCGATATTGCCAGCGCCTGAGAGGGCTTGATGGGGCTGTTCACGTACACCGATTTCATGGCGATCTCATGAACCCAGTTTACGAGACGGCGAACGGTCTCACTCTGTTCGGGATCCGCTGGTTGGCCCGTTGCCAACGATTGGGTCCTTGCACGATCTCCATCGAGGACTGCGTCGACATACGCCTCAACGACCATACGCGCGTTCTGACGATCAATTCCTGTTTCGTCCATTGTTCCGGCAGGTGGCTTGCTCCCTGCCTTTGCCGATGAGGGGACGAATTCCTCCGGAGTGAGGAACCCATTGTGATCCGCGTCGCGAAGACCGAACCATTTCGCTGCGTGATTCGCACTGCGACCGACGCCAAACTCGGCGATGCTCAGCCGCCCGTCTTGGTCGGTGTCAAGTTCGGCAAACCTGTCGATGCGGGGATTGACGGGGTCCAACGTCAAGAGCAACCGGTCAACGTCAGCGAGCACGCCCCCATTGCGTGCCGGCGGTTCGGATTGATAGGCGCGAATGAGCCCCGCCCAACCCAAAGCATTGTCGGATGAGGCACGTTCATTCCCATCAATAATTCCATTGCGATTGCTGTCGGCACCGTAGACCAACTCGGGCGTGACCCCTCGAATGCACAGCAACTCGTCGATTTGTTTGAGCGGCCGATTCGACGGCGAAAAGGGAGAATGCAATCGCCGGTACGTTTCGGATTCCGCACCGTACGGGCGTTGCTCGTCGTCGCTATCCACCCAATCGAGAATCGCGTCGGCAATCGCTTGCGTCATATCAGGAAAGTGTGACCGGAGTGCTGCTGCGCCCGCATCACTCATGATCCGGACGGTTTCAACGCCCCGTCGTTGTAGCACTACACTGCCATTCTGGACGATGATTCCGTCAGCGGTGCCATCGATTTCCACGACGTACCGTCCCGCAGCCACGCGCACCGTGGCTCCTGACTTCGTCACGGTCAACTTCTTGATAACGGTGTCACCCTGCATGATCCGGATGGGAACGTCAACAGCGGCACACTCGATCGTGAGTTGCCCCATGTTGAAGTCCAGCACAACGAAAATGCCGGCCAGGCTGAGCGTGAGCGCAAAGGCGGCGGCAAGGAGCCGGCGAATCAGCGGAGTACGACGGCTTCGACGGACTGCGGAGATCGCCACGGACTGCGGAGGGGGAACCATTGATGGCTGTTGCAGATGCGATAAGCATTGCTCCAGTAGTTCGCTCACTTCACTGGCAGACGCAAACCGCTGAGTCGGGTCTTTGGCCAACAGGCGTTCCACGATACCGATGAACCAAGGGGGCAATTCGGGCGCGAGGGATGCAATGGCTCTGGGATCGTCATCGACAATCCGCCGCAGAGTGGCCATGGTCGAGTCCGCTCGAAACGGCGAAACGCCGGTCGCCATCTCGTAGAGGACGCAGCCGAGACTGAAGAGATCGGAGCGGCCGTCGAGCGCTTCTCCGAGAGCCTGCTCCGGCGACATGTACTCTGGAGTGCCCGCAATGATTCCCCAGCGGGTCATCGAGACGTCGTCAGCGGCGCGCGCCAAACCGAAATCCGTGAGTACGGCCCGCTCGACCCCCTTTTCAAGGAGGATATTCGCTGGCTTGATGTCACGATGGACGAGCCCCTGCCCGTGAGCGGCTGCGAGTCCTTTGGCGGCCTGCATTCCGATGCGCAGGATCTCCGGCAGTTCCAGTGCTCCGCGCGTCGTCATCCGCTGTGCCAGCGATTCGCCGGTCAACAGCGGCATCACCAGGAAGGGTAACTGCCCGTTGGGCTGAACCTGGTGAATGGCAATCACATGAAGGTTCACGACCGCTGCCGCAGCCTGAGCCTCGCGGGCGAAGCGCTTTCTCGCGAGCGCGCTGTGAGCCAGGTGGGGAGCCAGCGCCTTGATCGCCACGAACCGCTTGAGTTCACGATCGAATCCTTTGAGAACCACTCCCATGCCCCCTCGACCGATAACGTCCAGCACGTCATAAGCACCGAGACGTCCTAAGACATCCGGGTCGTCGGACGGATCGAGGTGCTCGACGACAAAGTCCGCCGTCGAACATTCCGTGCGGAGTAGCAACGCTTCGTCCAGGTTATCCGGGGTGAGCATCGCAGCGATGTGTCGGCTGACGTCGTCACCGCCGACAAGGCGATCCATCTCCGCAGCACACAACTCACACTGATCGAGATGGAGATGCAGGGTTGCTTCATCGTCGGGACTGAGCTTTCCCACCAGAGC
The DNA here is from genome assembly GCA_041753475.1 of Planctomycetaceae bacterium. Lineage (GTDB taxonomy): Bacteria > Planctomycetota > Planctomycetia > Planctomycetales > Planctomycetaceae > DSVQ01. The sequence goes on from JBGSUN010000266.1 coordinate 6,674, forward strand.
CAGTTCTAACCGCTCGTGTGAGCAGAAGCTGTTCATGGTGTCTTCTCCATTTCTGCAACGACCGCCGTGAGTCTTGAAATGACGCGGCACTTGGCGACCCGCACGGCCCCGGTTGTCATCCCGAGGGTGCACGCCGTGTCGGCAACGGAAACCCCGGAGACGGCAACACTCCAGAATGCCTGCCAAGTCGAGGGATGGACCTCGACACGGACCAGTTCCGAGGCCCGCTGAAAAAGTGTGCGCTGAAGTTCTTGATCGAATTCATCCGTCTCGCGACCAGCACAAGCCAGGGGCGACTCCAGTAACGAATCGAGATCGACAGGCAATGTCGCCACTCGTCGCCGTTGCTGTCGAACCCACGACACAACCAGATTTCGAGTCACCTGCCGTAACCATCCGCGGAACGAGCCGTGCTCCCTGCCATGCTGCCAGTGTTTGATATTCCTGTTCACCGCCAGGAACAATTCTTGCATGACTTCAACGGCGTCGGCGTCCTGCAGCCCGGCCCTGCGCAAGATGCGGTAAACCACGGGCTCGTAAAGCGATACGAATTCCACCCAGGCATCGTGATCACGGGGATCGCGAAGCCGCAGCAGCAGGCTGGCACGCGTTGTGGGGGGAAGTGTCATCTCGGATACTTATCAGATTACACGCTGATACTCCGGCAACGTTACAGGAAGACTTGGATTCGTCGGGATAATTGCCGTCAATGGCGGCATCTGTTTCGAGCCACCCATTGGTTCATGATGTGCCACGGAACTGCGGTGACGCAGGTGAGAATGCCCTGTTTCGGTCTGGAATCGCCTCATGGTGATTCGACATCGTGGCGGCGTGTCATCGCAGAATCGCTGCCCAGTATATTGTCCATGGCTGACCACGCACGAATCTTGCCATCCGCCCCCGAGGAATAGAGTGTGCGACTGTCGAGCGCCCACGCGAGGGTTCGAACGGCTGCCGTATGTCCTCGGTGTTCGGTGACCATGCGGCCCGTCTCGGCGGAACACACGCGGACCACGGTCGCGAATCCGCCAGTGGCGACCAATTGCCCGTCCGGTGAAAATGCGACACACGCGGGATCGACGTTGTCCGCGCGAATCTCCCACTGCTGGTGGCCCGTGTCCGTGTTCCAGACTCGCAACACTCCATCGGTCCCCACACTGGCAATGCGGCCTCCCTCGGGGGACCAAGCGATGGCCGAACAATGCTCATGCTTCGAGGGCCAGGATTGGGTGCAGCTCGATTGTTCCACATCCCAGAGTCGAATGTCCCCGGAGTACCGCTCCAGAATTGCCAGGCGACGGCCATCGGCTCGAAAGGCAAGATGATCGACCGGGGACCCGAGCATATGCTGGTGATGTTCGTATCCCATTCCAGTGCGATTCCACGTGTGGAGTTCGCCAGAGGTGGTTCCGCTCACGACAATTCGCCCTCCCTTTGACATGGCCAGACTGCAGAAGTCCTGGTCGTTATGAGGTCGATGCTCACAGACACGGTCGCCATTGACGTAGATCTCAAGGGTGCCGTCGTCCCTGACAGTCGCAAGGCACTTTTCGGTGACACTGAGTTGCACGGCGCAGGGGGTGGGCGGCAGGATCAACGGTGTCGAGTTTTGCAGTTGTAGTCCGGGCAGACTGAAACAGTCCAATGTCGAAAACTTGCGGACTGCCCACAGAAATTCCCCCGTGGAATCGAGCATCAGCATCTGGATGGCATCGGGCTCCTCTTGATCGAGGGCCGTCTGCTGCTGAAACGACTTCGTCGCCATCTGCAAAGACCATACCAAGGTGCCCACGAGTAATGCGAGGATTGCCGTCTCGCGCATGCTGTCCAAGGCAATGCCATGACGGCCGAGCGTGGGCACGGTTGCGTTGCTACGAGGGCGCGTTCGCATTCTAGACAATCCGTTTGAGGCATTCCGACGTGTTGACCGTAGTTTGTCTCTGGCCCAGGTTTTGACGCGTTGATACTGCGACGTCAGCCTCCGCCGGTTCATCGTGACAGGTAGCGTTTCCATAGCAGCGAGGTCGCTTCAGAACCGCCGGAGGCAAGAGTCCGCCCGTCGGGACTGCACGCCACGCAACGAACATCACCGGGATGTTCGGAGAGCGTCTGAATTTCCATCGCCGTCACCAGATTCCAGACCTTGACCGTCCGATCCTTTCCCGACGAGACAACACGTCGCCCATCCGGAGTGAAGACCGCGTCATAGGCTGGTCCCGTGTGGCCTTCGAGCTTGAGAACCTGCTTTCCCGTTTCGACGTTCCAGATTCGGATGGTGCCATCTTCGCTCGCAGAGACCAGTTGCTGGCCATCGGGGTGAAAGGCAACTCCGTGGATGCCATTTCTATGTCCGACAAACGCCCGTTTCTGGTGGCCGGTTGCTACGTCATACAGGCGAATGGTCCAATCCCAACTGCAAGTAGCAATGGTCTTGTTGTCGGGACTGAAACAGAGGCAGTTCACGAGATGGGTCTGGAATTTTCGTACCAGCTTTCCAGTGGACGCATCCCAGATACGGACGGACTCGTCCCAGGCACCAGTGGCGATCAGGGTTCCGTCGGAGCTGAATGCCGCTCCGTCAACGCGCTTGTCGTGACCATGGAGCGTGAAGACTTCGATACCCCGTTCGACGTCCCACACTTTGGCCGTGTTGTCCTGTGCCCCCGTGATGACGCGTTGGCTGTCGGGACTGAAATTGACCGCCATGATATGGCCTTGGTGTCCTTGAATCGTGCGACGAAGCGTGCCGTCACTGGCCGACCAGAGGCAAAGGGCGTTGTCGTCACCCGCGGTGGCAATCCAGCGACCGTCTGGGCTGAAGGCGATGCAATCGATCGGCTTCTTGTGCCAGACCAGCGGAATTACGAGCGGTCGCATGACGTAATACCGGATGCCAACAACACCGAGAATGCAGGCCAGAACGATCCCCGCCAACGCAACTGTGGTCGTAAGAGTCGAATTAGCAGAAAGGCGTGGCAAAGGTTGTCTCACGGCCGGGGCAGCGGACTTCGCCGTGGCTGGCATTGGGCTTAATGACGTTTCTTGAGAGGCTGCGAGGACTCCGGTGGTGACTCGTTTCGATTCTGACGGTCGAGAAGCCGATTTGGTGGGGACCCGATGCGCCACTTCTGGAAGCGGACTGGTCGCGATCGGTGCCGACTTGGCGATCGTGGCCGGGGGATCCGGATTCGAAACGCAGAATCGCTTCAACTCCGGCACGGCCGCCGCACGCTGCCAGGTCTTTGAGCCACTCGGGCAGACTTCATCGTCTTGAGCCAGCGTGCCGTTGGCCAGCAGTTCCGATAGATCTGCGATGTCAACCGGTCCGAATTCTTGTCCGAGCGTGCGCCATTTCCAGGTACTCATGTTTTTCCCGCGACACTGGCATGGACTGAGGTCGGTACTTCAACTTCACTCGCTGCAGAGGCGTTGTTCACCATTCGCCAGCAACCTCGTGATTCTGGCTGGTGAAGATCGCGTTCAACGTGGTCTGGTCGACTGACGCATTCGCAAAACGGACCGACCCATCGCCCAGCAGCACGTGCGCCCCGTGTCCGTGGCGGCTACGAGGCCCCGCATTGCTGTCGACATCATTCTGGAATGAACAGTTGAGACCGTTAGTCACTGGATCGCAGAAAGGAATCCAGTCGGACATCGAGTCGCCATTGATTCCACGACAGAGTGAATCGCAGTCGAGTCCTACGCTGGCTGCTCCGGCAGCCGGGAAGGCCCACGCACCGCGATTGTCGCGCGGGGACGGCTGGATGCGCAATTCAGCCACCAGGACGGTCTGGCTGGATCCGTCCGTAATGTCGGCATGACGGACCGCAACGTTTTGCCCCATTACTCCGCGATATTTGACCTGTTGCCAGTCGTCCGTTCCCCAACTTCCAGCGCCGAAATTGGCTCCGTAATTGCCGCGACGATACGTGATCCCCAATCGTGGCTCGAAGGGAACCAAATCTCCCATGTCGGTGGGGCACAAATATCCTGGGACCGAGGCGTCACGCAACGTGCTGTTCGCAGCATCGTCGGTGCTCACCTGTGGAGAATAGGAATTGTATATCGCAACCGCATCCAGATAGGGCAGAATTGCAATGGTCCACGTGCTTCGCGGATCGTCCCTTCCATTGTTCAAAAACGATGGCAATCGAATCGAAGCGGGGGGATAAATGCCATGTGTCCCGTGATAGTTTTCTAATGCGAGCCCGATCTGCTTCAGATGGTTCCGGCACTGCGTTCGCCGAGCCGCTTCTCGTGCCATTTGAACGGCCGGAAGTAGAATCGCAATCAAAACGCCGATGATGGCGATGACAACCAGCAGCTCAATCAAGGTGATCCCCGCTCGCGATCGAAGCGACGTCGGTTTCAAATGAGTGACGAGAACGATCGGTGACACGGGCGCACCTTTTCATGAGCCTCTTCCAGGCCACTCGATGCAAACAGCGTGTTTGTCATTGATCCGGAGCTTTGGCTGGCAGAATATTCGTTTCGCTGTGATGCTCGTCGGTCTGCTTGCCACCCGCTGCAGTAGCTGACTGCGGGACGAATTCCGTTAAGGTGAGGAAGCTGTCCTGATCGGCATCGCGACGTCCAAACCATTTCGTTGCGTCTTTCGCTGTCCGCCCCGCGCCAAATTCGGCGATGTCGAGTTGGCCATCTTGGTTTATGTCGAGGGCCACGAACTTGGCAACTCGGGGATTGTCGGCAATCGATTTCGCAGCTTTCTTTGCGGGTATTTTGTCGGTGGTGAGGAGTGTCGATGCGTTGCGAGGAGCGGGATCTACGGGCACGGACGCGTCAGCATGGCTGGTGGATGCTTGTGGCACGAGTGGATGCTCGCTTTGAGACGGCGAATGACAACCAACGAGTCCCGCCAGGAAACAAAGCGTTACGCCGAGGCAGAACAGGAGCATGGGATTCATAATTCGAGCATGCCTCCTCTGGCGTGTTGGGCAATATCTTGATCGCTGGTCACTTTTCGAACCGAAGCCGCACTAAATCGCTCCACACAGAATGAGAAGCGCGTCCGAGCACGGATCGATTGATTTCAGCCTGAAACTCTCGACATCCACCTGATCTCGTGCTTCGCTGATGTTGTGGTTCTATTGAGGTCGAGCAGTTACGTTGTGGGCAGTTGTCCTGGTCGCCGCTTAAGCCCAAGTGACGACTGCTTATGGGTCACGACCCCACAACAGCCCGCTAGCTCGGCTTGTTCGAGTAACTGCATTTCCTAGCAGACTACACGCTTGCAAATTGGCATCGTTACACGGCCCCCGCCGATTTGCCGGTCTGGGCGAGCAAGATTGAACAGCGGTGAACATGCATGGCTCCGGTGCTTCCGTTGAGGGGCGGGAGCATGATTCGAATCAGGTCAGTGCTTATTCGGTCATGTCGCCGAACCGCGTCCACGTTGCGGCTGGCCAGTGCCTGTACTGCACGTCGCCGAGCACGTCGCCAAGGGCTACGAAGCCCATCGTGCGGCTGTCGCGAGACTTGTTTCGGTTGTCGCCGAGCACGAAACACATCCCGTTCGGCACCTTCGCCTTGGGATAGTCTGGTAACGGCTTCGTGTCGGCGGCGAAGAGAATTCGATAGCGGCGGCCGGCGTTGGTTTCCTCGAAGAGTTCCCCCTGGACCTCTTGCGCTGTGGCCCCGAGGCTCGCCCGTGGCACAGGATTTTGCGCCAACGGCTGCCCATTGACGGACACCACGTTACCCTTCACTTCGATGGTATCGCCGGGCAGCGCCACAACACGCTTGGCCCACTTCTGACCTGGCTCCGACGGCACGCGAAATACCACCTCGTCGCCGCGGCGCACAGATCGCCTCTGGTAAGTCGTTTTGTTCACCAGAACCCGATCACCGGGGAACAACGTCGGCACCTCGCTCGCCGTCGGAATTGCAAAGGCCTCGAAGACGTTGCTGCGCAGGAAGTACACCCCGCCGGCCGAGTACGTCAGTCCTACCAGGATGAACAAGGCGTAAACCAACGGATGGTCGTAGTCCATTGACGGGAAGAGATCGCGGCCGCGGCGGGCAAGGCGGAAGGCGTCCACGACGGCGTAGACATAGACCCCTAGCACTGTCAACAGCGCGAGGATCAGGCCGACCAGAACAATGGTCGCCGGTGGCAACAGGGCGGCCACCATGATCGTCGGCGCGAACAGGAGCGAGCCGAGGAACATCACCAGGCCACGGACGATACGGCCGCAGTAAATCTGGCCGAGTCCAGTAGCGGCGAGCGATAGAATCACGGCGATCAGCGGACTGCGGGAGGAAGCCTTAGACGTGTTCAAGAGAAATCCTCAGCATTACGGCGTTCACTGGGCGAAAAAGACCGCAATAACGGCCGCCATGCGATACAAGCAGGCGAGGCCCGCCAAGACGCAGGCGGCGACGCTCGCTGCGGGTGACGACAGCAGCAGAACCGGGCCGCCCTGCTGAGACGGCAGCGGTTCGCGGCGGACCGCGTCCATGACGCGGTCCGCAAAGTCATCGGGCGCCTCGGCACGAGCCCGTTGTATCCACAGATTGTAAAGTTTGTCGTTCATGAGTGCGGCTCGGTTACATGGTGGAGAAGATTGCGAAGTTTCTCACGGGCCCTGGCGATTCGCGACTTTACAGTGCCCACGCCGACGCCCTCGATCCGACCGACTTCTTCGTAAGAAAGACCTTGCAGCTGCGCGAGAACGAAGGCGGAGCGCTGATCGAACGGCAGGGCATCCAGGGCCGCGTCGAGCTGGCGGAATAGTTCCGCTTCCGAAGCCGCCCGCTCGGGCGACCGGAGATCGACGACGTCGGGCAGTTCGACACCCACGACCGGCCGGCGGCGGGCGAGTTCGTTGCGGCAGCGGTTGCGGGCGATGGTGAACAGCCAGGTTGAGAACGCCGACTGCTTTGGGTCGAACGATGCCAGGCAGCGGAACACAGCCAAGAACACATCCTGAGCCACTCCCTCGTGGTCGGTGCCGAGTGGTGTCAGGTTGCGGACCAGTGTCAAGAGCGGACGCTGATAGCGCTCCACGAGGCGGCGAAACGACTCGACGTCGTCCGCCAGTACCCGTTGGATTGCATCCAGGTCTTCGTTCATGGTGCCCTGCCTTGCCGCTCTCAACTCCCACTGAGAAGTTATACAGCCAGGACCGTAATAAGTTCCCCGGCTACGAGGGCGGGTCTGGCAAAGCCTGAGTGCTGCCCTGTGCCATGGGTTGGCGCCGAACGCTCCCGATCATGCCGATCGTGCCGGGTCGCGCGGCCTCACAGCCAGAAGAGAGAATGCGCGCATTCTCGCCGCGCTCTTAACTTCCGTTAACCGGAAGCGACCCGTCTTCCGCAGAGCGTTGATTCCCGCTCCCCCCGAACCAGACGAGAATTTTCAAGTCAATTCGAACCAACGACTTGCAGCCGAGAAAAAACAGAGAATGGTTCGTAAGTGGGTTATGTACGGGGTCCCTTCAGGGGAGGAGTGCCTCAGGAAGTTCATCCTGTTCGATCGGAGACATTTGGATGATGTCGCCGCGGAGTAGGTCGAATCCTGGTGATCTGTGGGGTTCACTCTGGACGGAGTTCTTCAGCGACGAGAAAACGACGTTCCTCCAGCGCGATTCCAATGCGTCGATTCCCAGCATCGTAGGCCACAACGGACCAGCCTCCGGTACGACCGGCCAGCCAATTCTCGGCGATCGCCTTACGGTCGATCCCCTGCAGCCTATCGAGACGAAGTTGCGTCTCCTCGGTGCGAATGAAGCGGAAGATCGTCGTTGTCGAATGGGGAGACTCTGTCGAATAGAGGAATCTGACCTGGTAATAGGCCGCCTGCGGAACCGCCTGCCAGCGGAACTCCGCGTCGTCCAGTGGGAGAATCGCGTCCCTTTTTGGCAAGAGAAGTTTAATTTCCTCAGCCAGCCGAACGTGTACTGGGGGAAGATGAATACGATTGCCCTGAATCGTTACTTCGGTCGGCCAGTGGTCCGTGTCCATCTGCATCAATCCCATGAACCGACCGCTCTCCTGGGTCCAACGAGCAGAATTTCCACCAAAAGTCAGACGATAGCGTCCATCGAGAACGCCCACGAAAGCGCGTCCATTCGGGCTTAATCTCGTGATCCTGGGTAACTGATGAGGCAGGTTCTCGTCGGGGTTAGCCACATTGACGTCACACAGTGTCAGCCGGAATCCCATCACGACATCGGCCGGCAACGGCGCCCCATCGAGCGAGAACTCGATTCCACCTGCGGGCTGCGGGTACTTCACCGGCTCAAGCCGAGAAAGGTCATGACACAGGTCGGCGACCAGCTGACATTCTTCTCCGCTGAGGTCGCTGCCGGTCGGCAACGAGGCGCCGAGATGCGAGGAAACGCCGCTGTAATACGGATAGACCTTTCTGATAAACTCGAAGGCACGTTCATACGCCGCGATGGCCTGGCTCCTGCGGCCATTGGATTCCAGTTGCCTTCCCATCGCGATTGCGGCCTTGCCCCGTGTCCAGAGTGCCTGGGCCTCGTCATTGACCGTCGCGTTTAATTCTTCCACTGGTCCTTTCGGTAGGTGATAGAGGAAGTCGGGGGCATAGCGCAATTCCGGTTGCCCCTCCGCCAAGACAAGTTTGACGGCCGCCAATGTTTCCTCGGCCTCCATTCGCCTGTCTTCAGGGACACCATGTTCGAGAGCGAGTTCCAGACGTTGCCGTACCAGTTCCAGAGAGACGGTGGGACGCGCATGCCAGATGTCGATCGCACCTGACGAATCGGCCGCTCTCTCGCGGGAGACGAGCGCCTGGGCAATCAGATAATCCCGTTCACCAAAGGAAACCGCGGGATCGAGTTCCACCACCTTCAGTGCCAGTTCAACGATCTCGGCGGGACTGTCACTCAGTCGACAAGTCTGCACGATGCGATCAATCAACTGGCGTTGTTGAGACTCAGTCCCTTTCATCCAGGCTCGCGAGTAAACCTTAGCAGCGACATTTGCGTTTCCGGACGCTAGCTCCTCGTTCCCCCAGGCGACAAGGTTCTCGTAGGATCGATCGAACAATTGCGATGCGAGCAGTAATGAGAGAGCGGCCGCCAGACAGGCGGCGGCAGCCAGTTTCCAGTGTCGCCGACACCATCGGAAGGCGAGCGAGAACCAACCGGGCCGTCGCGCCGTCAGCGGCTCTCCTGCCTCATAGCGTCGGATGTCCTCCAGCATGGCACCCACGTTTGCATACCGGGCCGCGGGTTGCTTCTGCAGGCACTTGAGGCAAATCGTTTCGAGATCGCGAGGAATCCGATGGTCGAGCCGGCGCGGCGGATCAGGCTCGTGATGCAGGAGCTTGACGAGTACATCGGCCGGTGAGCGAGCCTGAAATGCCGGCCGCCCGGTAAGCATTTCGTAGAGCAGCAGTCCCAGAGCGTGTATGTCCGTCGCCTCTCCGACCAGCGCGGTTTCTCCACGTGCCTGCTCGGGGGCCATATACTGAGGAGTGCCCAGAACTTCTCCAGTCTGAGTGAGCGCGGAGTCCCGCTGCATCTGCCGTGCCAGGCCGAAGTCAGTGACATAAGCTTCCCCCTGTTGGTTCAGCAGGATGTTTGCCGGCTTCAGGTCGCGATGAACGATGCCATGCTTGTGAGCGTGCTGGACTGCCGAGGCGATCTGCTTAAACAGCTCTACGGACTGAGTCGGCGCGAGCGGTCCGTGGCTGAGCCGTTGCGTCAATGGTTCGCCATCGACATAGTCCATCGTGAAGTAGGGTTCGCCGTCTGCCTCTCCGATCTCATAGATCGCCACGATATGCGGGTGCCGGAGTCGGGCCAGGTGTTGGGCTTCTTGCAGGAAGCGATCAACAAGATTGCGAAACGTCTGATGAGAAGGTCGCAACACCTTGATGGCGACATCACGATTCAATGATTGCTGCCGAGCAAGATACACCACACCCATTCCGCCATGGCCGAGCTCGCGCTCGATCTGGTAGTCGACCGGCAGCTTTGGGGGATTGCGCTGGTGTCCCAGAGTGTTCTGGCCGGCAATCACTGTTCCATCGAGGAAGTCGCGAAGAGCGGCATCGCCGGCCAAAGCCTGCTCAAACACTTCCGTCAGCGATTCCGGAACCGCGACTGATTCACCGGCGATGTGTTGTTCCAGGAGTTGAGCCAACGGGTCGTCGGTGTTTGTCATGACAATGACTCCTCGCCTGACTTCAAATGTTTGCCAAGTTCAACGAGCGCTCGAGAGAGCAGGTTGCGGATGGCTCCCGCAGAGCGCTGCATCCGTTCTCCGGCTTCTTCGGTCGAAATTCCCTGAAAATACCTCAGCAGGATGACTTCCCGATGCTCGTCCGAAAGCTGTGCAATCGCTGCTTGTAGTCGCTCGCGGTTCTCGGCCCGAGCCAACGCCGTCACCGGGCCCGTCGGTGTCGACTGGGGATATTCCTGGACCTGCCGCTTTGCGGCCGTGAAATAGTCGTTCGCGTCACGAAGGCGATGATCGATAATGCGGCACATCCAGCGCAGAAAGGCACCGTCGTCAGAGTAATCGAATTTCGAAAAACCCTGCCACGCTGCGGCATAAGCATCTTGCAGGACGTCCTGCGGTTCAATTCGTGTCCGTAGTCGTCCGCCCAGCCGGGCAGCGATGAACACCAACAGACGTTCGGTATGGATCGAAAAGAGTTCGCTAAATGCGGCTTGGTCACCAGCCTTGGCACGCCGCCAGAGTTCGTGTGTGACGGAATTTGGAGACATCAAGTCAAGCCTCCCGCCTGACCTCGGTCGGTCGCCAATGGCACCACAGCGCAGGGGTGTGTCTTCCAGCGGGTGGCATTGACAATCCCCAGTGCAGGGCGTGGCGTGTTCGGCAGCATTGCGAGGAACTCCAACAGCTTCCCACCGGAATCAAGGAAAGACACCGCTGCGGCCGGCCGACACAAAACCAGAGGCTCGCCTGTCGGCTGGCCATCAAAGTCGAGCGGCACGACATCAGCCGGCCGCAAGCATTCACATGCGATCAGAAAACTCTCGATGTCGACCCGGCACGCGGGGTGCCGTTGCCGGCGTTGAGGTCCATTTCCCACCTCCGATCCTCCAATCATCGCATCGCGACCAACCCGGGAAAAGGCGTAGCGTTCGAGTGAATCGAGTTGGCATTATTGAATCGTTGATGCTTCGTTGATCAATTCCTCGTTTGTGGTTGATACCGCGCGATTGATCCCCATCGATCGGCACGAAGGTGTGCGAGCGAGGTTCATGACTTCCGCGATCGGATCCTTCCTGATTGGCCAGCGCGGCACCAGCATGGGCACCCGTCGTCGGTAATCGGCATAATCTTGATGGCATGCGATGAGGTCGCGTTCCTCCAGTCGAATCGCCATCAAGATGTAAACCGTCAGAGCCGCGGAAAACAGTAAGTGGGTCACGGTCATTGTGGGCGTCGCCCAGAATGCCATGAGCCATCCGACATAAAGTGGATGCCGTACAAGCCGATACGGCCCCGGTGTTACAAACGGGAGTGGTGTATAGGGTCGTCCTCGAAAATTGAGCCAGACCTGTCGCAAGCCGAATAGATCGAAGTGATTGATCAGACAGGTCATTAACAGAACCGTCAACCACCCTGTTGCAAACAGGAGCCAAAGCGCGACACGCGCCCACTCGTTCTCGACATGCCAGACCAGGCCCCCCACGGGTTGCCATTGCCAGAAGAGGACACCCAGCGCGATGTTTGTCGCGAGCACATAGGTGCTTCGTTCGATTGGCTCGGGAATCCAGCGAGTCAACCACCGTTTGAAGGCTGGCCGCGCCATGACGCTATGCTGCAGACCGAAGACGGCCACCAGCGCGAGATTCATGAGCACAGCCTGAGCGTGCACGTCCCATCGCGGATCGTCGACCGTCCCGTCAAGACTCGTTGGCGTCAGAAAGCCGCCCACAAATCCGATGCCGTAGAGAAAGACGCCCAGAAACAACGAATAACACGCCACTCCGTATGCCAGAACCAGCACTCGTTTCATCGTAACCTCGCTTTCCGCTTTACGTTCGGTCGCCGCGGAGTTATTGCTGCCCGCTGGCTGAACTGATGTGAGAATTGAGTTTCTCCACAAACAGCGGAAAGCCCGGAAAAACGTGTCGTCGTTTTCTTCGATATTTTTCTCGGATGTGTGCCACAACGGTTGGTAGCCACACCGTAGGCGAAACCCCGGCCACGATCCTTGCCATCGTCTAGGCGGCGACGGAGGGCGGGCTGTCGGAACTGAAGGCGATCAAGCTGCTCAAGCAGGCCGAGGCGCAGTGGCCGGTTCACCGCTGGAAATTCGGTACTACCCATCCAGTGCAGTTGGCGACCATCCCCAAGGCGGAGGACCTCACATGAGTCCTGTGTGTTCTGCACGCCCCCCCTCGTAACCCTCGGGCCGCCGGGCAACTTCTGCCATGAGCCTATGACGAACTGCGCACCCTGGCGGCCCAGAAGATGGGACAGGAGCAGCCGGGTCTACGAGCGGTGGAAGGCTGAGCACGGCTATGACGGCGGTTATTCGCTCGCCAAGGACTTCGTGCGGGACCTCAAGCTGAGCCGGAGAGAAGTCTTCCTGCGGTTGCAGCATGAACCCGACGAAGCCCAAGTCGACTTCGGATACTGCCCTGTCGACATCGCGGGTTAACGCGAACAAGTAGTGATTTTTGTCCTATCATTGCCGTACTGCGATGCGGTCTATTGCCAGGTCTTTCACCGGCCTCTCCCCGCGCCAACTCCCCGCGCCAACTTCCCGCGCCAACTTCCCGCGCCAACTCCCCGCGGTCGCCTGTCGGTCCATATCCGGATACTCTGTCAAGCGTCCGCCGGGGTAGGAGAACTCTGATTCGCCCTGAATTCATAACGTGATCTTGGAAGGGTACGGCAGCGCGATGTGCCGAGTTCGACGTCCACTGGTCGTGCTGCTGAAGCCAGTTACAGAGTCACCTTCAAGTTTTTAGAGCCCTCTGCTTTTTTCACGATAGATTCATGTGGACTGCGCGTAGAGGCTACAGGAGCCACTTGTGACACACTCGCCCGAAACTCAGCCGAGCCTGCTGGTCCGCCTGCGAAATGCCGGTGACGAAGCGGTCTGGTCGGAGTTTGTGAATCTTTACGGACCGCTGGTATATTCATATTTTCGACGACAAGGACTACAGGACGCCGACGTTGCCGATTTGACTCAGGACGTCTTGCGTCAGATCTCTTCGGCAGTGAAAACGTTCGAGTATGATCCTCGACAGGGGACCTTTCGTGGCTGGCTCTTCACCGTTGTTCGCAACCGCCTGCGAACCTTCTGGCAGCGGGAAGCGGGGCGTGGACAGGGGGTAGGTGGCTCGGTTGCGTTTGAAAAGATTTATGCCGTGGCAGACGACAGTCCTGACGCCGCAGCCGAATGGGAAGCCGCTTTTGAACGCCAGCTGTTCGCGTATGCGGCGGAAATTATCCGTGGCGACTTTTCGGAAGCGACATGGCAAGCCTTTTGGCGCACCGCCGTCGAGGGACAACCCGGTCGCGAGGTGGCTCAACAGCTTGAACTGACCCCGGCAGCCGTCTATCTGGCCCGTAGTCGCGTGACGCAACGATTGAAGGAACAAGTCCGTAGCTTGACTGAATAAGCATCTCTGAGATTCCGCTCCGGTTCGCCAGACGGAAGGTGCCTCCATGACAACCACGTCCTGCCCGACCGATACCGCGCTACTACTCTTCCTCGAAGACGCCAGGGCCACCGAAGACCTGACCGCCCACATTAACACCTGCGAGCGCTGTCAGTCCCGGCTCGACGAACTCGCGGCGTGTCGTGCTTCTGCACACGAACTTGTTGACAAGTTGGGCGGAAGGGCGGTCGACGACGCCACTCACATCGCTCAAGTACTGGATCACATCAAAGTTGCCGGAGAGGCAGCATCCAAGGAAGACTTTGCCTTGCCGCCGGGGCTGCTCGCTCCCAGTAATTATCCCGGTGCCTTGGGAAGGTTGGGGCAGTATGAAATGCTACAGCTGCTTGGCAGGGGGGGCATGGGAGCGGTCTTCAAGGCGTTCGATCCTTCGCTACATCGCGTTGTGGCCATCAAGCTGCTCGCTCCGCACCTAGCGCATAACCAACAGGCGCGCAAACGCTTTATTCGCGAAGCTCAGGCCGCAGCGGCCGTGTCTCACGATCACGTCGTGACGACCTACGCCATTGATGAAACGGCCGAGCAGCCGGCCATCGTGATGCAATATGTCTCGGGGCGCTCATTGCATCAGAAGCTGGATGCTGAAGGCCCGCTGGAGCTGAAGGAAATCTTGCGGATTGGCTTTCAGACCGCCGCGGGGTTAGCTGCTGCTCACGCTCAGGGCCTCGTCCACCGTGACGTTAAACCGGCAAATATCCTGCTCGAGAACGGAGTCCAGCGGGTCAAACTGACCGATTTCGGTCTGGCCCGAGCGGTTGACGACGTCGGCCTGACAGTCAGTGGAGTCATCGCCGGTACTCCGGAGTACATGGCCCCCGAACAGGCACAAGGCGAAACGATTACGCCGCGGGCGGACTTGTTCAGCCTCGGCAGCGTGTTGTACGCGATGTGTACGGGAAAGTCCCCATTCCGCGCATCGACCACAATGGGCATCCTCAAGAATGTCTGCGATGCGACACCCCGTCCCATCCGCGATCTCAACCCCGAAATTCCCGACTGGCTCTGCACCATCATTGACCGGTTACTGGCCAAAGACCCTGCACAGCGGTTTACAGGCGCAAAGGAAGTCGCCGAACTCTTGGAGCAATGGCTGGCCCATGTCCAACGCCCGCTGGCGGTCCCGAGTCCCGCTCCACTTTCTCCGCTGCCCGCATCGGTTGAATCATCAACCACGCATTCCACTGATGTTGCACCGCCGGCCTCAGATTCCACGGAGAATGAGGACGAAGAATCCCCCGTGGATCTGGGGCGCACTCCGGAAGAACGTCAACTGTTGCAACGAGCTGTGGGCTATGTCGAGTTAGCAAGTTTCGCTCTGATGGGTGTCGGCGGCTTCAGCCTGGTGGCCCTCTGGGTCATGATGGACTGGCAAGCACTTCAACTCTGGGGTGGCGTCATCCCGGCCCGTGATCTTGGATTGTTATCAGGCCCCCGAGACCTGTTCCGCGCCGGAGGTCCATTGCTTCAGAGTGCTGTTTTCATCGTCATGATTGTTGCCGGAAGCTGTCTGCACCGGTTGCAGTCGCGCACGCTCGTCATTGTGGGAGCGGTCCTCTCGAACATGACGGCGACATTACAGGTCCCTGGAGTGCTGGGAACCGCGGTTGGTATCTGGGTGTTAATGACCTGCCTCCGCAGCGAAGTGATCGAGGCGTTTCATCTGGCCGCGGAACTGCGGCGGCTTAAGCGGGAGCGAGAGGCGGGTCGGCGATTGTCGCCACAGGCTGTGACACCATCGGCGAGCGAGCCGACCGTCCTCGATATCGCTGCAACAGCCCAACGAGACGCCGAAATAGCGGCAGCTCGTGACCGGTTACGCGGCGCGGCGTGGGGGTTAATGATCCTCGGCGGGGTAAGCCTTCTGCTGATACTCGGCGTGTACATTGCCATGGTTTATAGCATGGGAGTGGAGCTGCTGGGGGCTCGACCAGCGCCATGGAGCGTGCCAATCCTGAAGATCCTCCTGCCGCTACTGACGTTCGGTATGGGGTTTGTTGCGATGGTGATCGGCGGTCGCCGGATGACAACTCTACAGGGGTTCTCGACCAGCGTCATGGGTTGTGTTCTGGCCATGCTGCTGTTACCTGCCAATGCCATCGGGCTGCCACTGGGAATCTGGGGAATCGTCCTGCTTCGTCGTCGCGAAGTCCGCGATGCCTATGCGGCTCAACGCGGCCTCGAATCATCTTCTCCAAATAGTTCTGGGACATTGGCGCTGCTCCGCGAACGACTGCGTGAACCCGCAGTGGCGCTCATGCTTGCCGGGTTATTGAACTGGCTGCTCTTGGTCGTGTTGGCAATG
This sequence comes from Planctomycetaceae bacterium, assembly GCA_041753475.1. Classification (GTDB taxonomy): domain Bacteria; phylum Planctomycetota; class Planctomycetia; order Planctomycetales; family Planctomycetaceae; genus DSVQ01. Next base: position 22,640 of record JBGSUN010000266.1, read on the forward strand.
ATCACCCTGCAGTCCAAACTGCAGCAGGAGTATGCTTTCCAACGACTGATCGTGCCCCAATTCCCCTTGCTGATCGCGCTGGCCCTGATCTTCGCGGTGACCTCAACAGTGATGATCATCGCGGGGTTACGCATGCTTTCCTTGCGGTCTTATCCTCTTGTGCTGTCCGGCGCCGGTTGCGCCGCTGTGTCAATTCCGGGGCTGCTTGTTGGCCTCCCCGTCGCGGTCTGGGTACTTATGTCACTGATTCAGCCCGAAGTCCGCGCGGCATTCGCCACGGTTGGGTTGACGCCTCATCTCCGCCATCGAGGCCGTAGGTGGCAGCCTTGGCATCACCCGCAGTTCTCGATTGTGTTCGGGTGCGTCGCGGTGAGTTTGTGTTTCGTGCATCAGGGCGGCCTGAATCTCTCCGACCTATGGCCTCCACGGACGAGGACGAATCAACTCGCTTCCGACGAAGAGGCGTCCCCGCAGCCGCTACCACGATTTACTTTCTCTCGGCCCGATCAAATGCTGCCAATTGGGCGCACCGATTCCCGGCAGATGGCGGTCAGCGCCGGTGGAGCGCTCGTCGCCGTCGCCGGTGGTTCCGAGCGGGAAGGCTTCCTCAAGATCTGGAACGCGCAGACGCTGCAGGAGCTTGCTCTCCAAACGTCCCCCCACGTGATTCATTGCCTCGCCTTCGGCGATCACGGCCGTGTGCTTGCTACCGGCGAAGCCGACGGCAAAGTTCGCTTGCGCGACGGCAGGACGGGCGTGGTCCAGTGGGAAATCTCGGCTCACTCAACCCCAGTCACAGCCGTGTCTTTCTGCGAAGGCAGTTATGGTCTGATTTCGGGCGGCGAAGACGGAACGCTGCGCTTGTGGGAAGACCGCAAATCGATCCAGGTTGATTTCCTCGGCATGTCTGCCGCTATCACAGATGTTGCTACCACACGCGACGGTGCCCGCATTGCCGCCGCCAGCCGTGATCAATTCGTTCAACTCTGGGACGCGAAGGGGATGCCGATCAGTCAGGTATCGTATCCCGCTATTCCCCTGCGGATCACGCTCGACGAAGTTGACGGGCAATTGGGAGTCGCGTTTGAAAACGGGGACTGCCATGTGATGTCACTCAAAGACCGGCGGATCATTGGACGATGGTCCCTGTCTGGCCACAGTCCGACGGGGTTGCGAACCGCGTTCTGGAAGCATCCCAAGACTGCCATCTTCATTACGGCTTCCGACGGCGGGAGCATTCAGCTCCACAACTTCACCGAGTTCCGGCAACTCGTGACGCTCCTGACCTCATCACCCTCCCTTGGTGCAGATCTCGTCGCGGGTTTGGACCGCATCATCTCGGCACATGTCGATGGACGGCTTCGGGTCTGGAATCTCAATCGACGGTGACTTGAACCCTTTGATATCAATGAAAGAGCGAAGGTTGCGAGTGATCGTTGGTTGGACTAATCCGGTGGGGAGTTTGATCCCCATCCTCTTGCCGGAGAACCATGACGATGTTTTATCTTGGAATCGATGTTAAGCCCGGTTGAAAACGGCGGCGCTTTCCGGGGGAAAATCCGGGTGAAAATGGCAGCGCACATGTGAGCAGATTGGTGACGAGTCAAGATGGGGCGTCAGCCCCGTCTTGATGGACTTCACCGAGGTGCTCTGGAAGTGCGAAGTGCGCCTGGGCTCGGAAGATCACCTCGTCCAATGGTCGAAGCCGGCGTCGATCCGTTCGCTGGATCGACAAACGTATCGAGCACTGCCGAAGTCCATCACTGTCCGGGAAGCGCGGATTCGAGTCACTCAGCCGGGATTCCGGACGAAGTCGATTGTGGTGGTGACCACATTGCTGGACCCGAAGAAGACAACCATAGAGGATCTGGCCGCCTTGTACCGCGCGGTATATGCGCGGCACACGCTGGAGACGATGGAAAGGATTTAAGTCCCATGTGGTACCTACACTTGCAACTCCAAGATCCCGCTGTCACTTACGGAGTTTGCTCAACAAGTGACGGACTTCTTTCAGCGCTGGCGACTCGAGCGGATGGTCACCTGGGATTTGCCGGACCCCGTCTGTTTTCATGCCCCCGACCGTCGTGATCGCCCGGCAGACTGGCCAGAAGATCGGCAGGTGGTCACGATTTCCGGGTTGATCCCCCTGAAACAGAGCGACCATCGCATTCCGGATTGGATGGATCGCGACAACAGATCGTGGCGGTCCGAACACGGACTGGGAAATATCGACAGGCAGTCGAAACAGTTCCAAAACATTGCCCTGCTGCGATTCTTCGAGTTGGCGGTCGAGGCTCGTGTCAAAGTAACCCAGACGACACCCCTGAGCCAAACCGATCGCTACGCGATCCTGGGCAAGCTTCTCAATGGGAAAAACGAAGGGCATGTCCGCAAGATCCTTCGTTTCCAGAACCGGCTAATGAATCGTCCCATCTAAGCCGCGACTCCCATAGCCTGCGGCGGATGCCCGCACGTTCAACGTCCTTCAAGCACCTGTTCGGTCGTCAGCCGTGAAGCGTCCGGATCCCGCACGACCAAGACTGGGCAATTTCGTTTTAGGAAGCGCCCAGAAGTCACTCTTCGCGGCGAGAAAAATCTTTTGTCACTAAGCAATGTTGGCAGAGGAGATTTCGATGACGGCACCGAAGAACCGCCCCCGTCTCAGTCGCGATGAGATTATGCAGGGGCTGGAGCGTTTTCCCGTAGTCATGCGACCCGACCAACTGGCGGAGATGATCGGCCTATCCGTCAAGACCATCTATGCATGGCTGGCGCAAGGCCGTCTCGACCCGGCCGCCCGCAAACGCGGTAAACACTGGCTGATTTCTCGCAACAAGGCTGTTGACGTCCTCTTTAATGGAGCTGAGTGGCAGTGACTAAGCCCGAGCATTCTGATGAACCCGATCAAATCGACCGCGTACGGTTGGTTCGACGCGGTAAACGCAAGATCTATCATGCGGATTTTCATTTTGAGGGCCGCCATTGTCGCCAGAGCCTGCGGACTTCGAACCGAAAACTCGCGACGAATCGTGCCAAGGCTCTGAATGCTCAATTGACGCTCGGCACGTTTCGCCAACCGCCGCGTCGCTTGAAAATCAGCGAAAGCATCGAGGAGTACCTGCTGCATACAGAGAGCATGGGACGTGCTGTCGGCACGCTCAATCGCTACCGTCCGGTCTTGGAAGCCTTCCGGGACTGGTGCGAATCGCGAGCATTTCGTTCGCTCGGCGACATTTCCGCAACACGATTTGAAGAGTTCCTGAAGGCCCGACGAGCGGATCACGAGCCGGTCACCGTCCACCACGAGGCAGTCATTATTAAGCAGTGGCTGAAGTGGACGATCGCCCGGGGGAATCTCGTCGACCATCCGTTGCGACTGTGTCGCTTGTCCAGGCCACCGCGGAAATACCGCTTCGTTCCTTCCTAGCCGGAGCTTCATCAGTTGATTGAATGCGCGCTGCCGACGATGAAGCTCCCCCTCGCCGTCCTGGCTATGACCGGCATGCGCGGTGGAGAACTCCGACGCCTTCGAGTGGAAGATATCGATCTCAAGTCTGACTGGATCGCCATCGTCTCACGACCGGGCTGGAAACCAAAACGAGATCTTCTCGGCGGGTGCCGATTCACCCGGTTCTTAAAGAGTTGTTGATCGCCTCCGCCCTTCCGAAATCCGGATAAGAGGGTGTTGATTCACCGGGTTCTAAGCGGCCGCAGTCTTGTCACTCACTGCCGCGATTTCTTCAAAGCGTTCACGGGCGCCACAGACGTTGATGGCCAGTTCATAGAGCAGATCGGCCACCGGTCGATCAACGACGGCGTCGGCGGCTTCCACAAACGCATCTTCCAGAAGCGACTCCGCTTGTTCGGCCAATTCAGCAAATGCCACGAAGTCGTCTTGTTCCAGACTCCAGAGCGCTCGCAACCAGATAAAACGCAAAGGACAGACCGCCGGGTTGGACCGTGGTGGCGGAACCGGCCGTGAGAAACGGGACAGCGCACGGCATTGCGCCATCCGTTGCCGGGTCATCACCGTGGCGAAGTCGCGCAGTTCCGGATCGGTTGCCTGGTCCGCGATCTCTGCATAGGCGCTGAGGCTCGACAGATTCAACTGAAACAACCGGGGAATCAGAATGCTGAGATCGCTGGTCTGCCGGGAGGGTCGCGCCGGTGAGGCCAGTAGTCGCGACTCGCTTTGGAACTCAGAGAAATCGAAATGATCGAACTCGCGATCATCGTTGTCGTCTAGAGTCAGCGCTGGAGTGGTCGTGTGAATCGTCGCGATCATTGCCAAGACCTCCGAGTGATTTTGCGGTCTCGATTCCCGCAAAATGCAGGACGAGTGTGATGGCACATTGATAAGCAGCGCCCGTGCCAAAGGCGAAACGGCAATTGCGGATCGGATTGCAAAGCGTGATTGCACAAAAACATACGACGACGAAGTGAGTTTTCTGGCCACGAGTTCAGACACATTTCCCACTGCGCGGGAATGCGGACTGGCCGATGAACGATCAGGTTGCTTGAAGGACAACATGACCCGTTGAAGCCGGATACATGAGGTGTTGACCGTCGGGGGCGGCACTCTCTTTGCATGCCCAGACCCGCACCGCGCTGGATGCGACAGGCAATGTCCGCTTGTTGGTCTACCGTGATGGTCGATCGGAGCAGTCGCTCCGGAACATTCACAAACAGGGGGAAAAGAAGATGGATCTACGCAAACCATTGGCAGTGTTGGCATTGGCAGGATGTCTGGCGACGGCGACGACCGTGATCGCGCAGCAAACGAAACCCGCGGCACCGGCGGCTGGTCAGAATCCGAACGCCACGGCGCCAGCCCGCCCACAAGGTAATCGCGCACAATGGCAGAACAGCGACCAAGCGCTGGCCACCTGCGTCGCCATCGCTAATCAAAAGGAAGTGGCCCTGGCTCAGTTCGCGAAGAGCAAGGTGAAGAATGACGATGTGAAAGAATTCGCCGAGATGATGGTCAAAGATCATCAGGAGATGCTGAAGAAGCTGCAGCGGTTTGCGCCGGAAGCGACGCGCGAAGGCTACCTCCAGCAAGCGCAGCCCTCCACAGGCCGTGACGAAAACAGCACCGCACGGACGGGAGTGCAGCCGGCGGGGGGCGTGAATCGCACCGCGCCGGCCTCAGGAGCGATTCAGCAAACTGCGGGGACGCAGCCGACCGCCCAGAATGCCCGGGGCGTGGACTTCATCCAGCTTCACCGCGAAATCGCCAACGAATGTCTGACACAAGCCAAGAAGCAGTTGAGCGATAAGGATGAAAAGGAAATCGACGCCTGTTTCATCGGTGGTCAGATCGCGGGTCACCAGGCCATGTTGGACAAGCTGACGGTCTTTCAGCGGCACACTTCGGGTGAACTGAAAGAGCTGCTGGCCGATGCGAGTGAAACGACGCAGAAGCATCTCGACAAGGCCGAGAAGATTATGAAGGACCTCGCTGACAAATAATCCTACGTGGTCCTCCGCAGCCCATCGGGCTCGTCAATCAATCGGTATCCTCCGAAGCCGGAACGAGAACGTCTCGTTCCGGCTTCGGAATTTTGAACGCATCGCCGGTGCGATTCCCTTCGATTTGTCGACAATGTCCGTTTGCTCAGCGCTATTCGAGCGCCAAAATGTTAGGCTGTCGTTCAGAGTGATCGATCAGCGCGCAGCCTTCCGAGGCTGGCACCTCCCCCAAGGGCGACTTCACTTTGGACCGGCAAGGCATTAATGCGGAAAAAGCCGGTGTTCTCACCAAAGTTGAGAGTCCACTGAGACGCACGGCACACGCCTTGCGATGACGCCTCTCTCGCTACTCACAAGTCGAAACTACTCGGCAACGTGATAGTAGTGGCTTAGATCTTCTGTAGATCCGGTGTCGCGTCCAAGGAGTTCACTCATGCCTCAGTTGTCCGACCTTCGTCATCAGTACCCCAGTGCATCGGAATTCGGGGAACGTGAAGCCTTGTTTGATGAATCACTCGTTTCCGATGTCCGCAGCCAACTTTCATCCACGGATATCGTGGAGCGTAAAGTCGGTGCAGCGCTTGGGGTCTGTTACTGGATTCTCGGCGGACTCCGGGGGCCGGGTCGCTCGTCATCGCTCCAGGCCCGCTATCAGACGCCGCGCCGCAATTTGCCGCGCTAGCGAACCATGCTCGATTCCGATCCAGCGCTCCTTGAGCCTGCCTGAGTGGATCTGACCCCAGTATTTCGCCAGCCCGTCCGGTGGTCCATCGCGACTGCGGCAACAGTCCGCACTCCCATGGCGTCGGACCATTCTGGCCGCGCCTCGCCGGTCAGTGCACACCATCCAGGGATTAGGAGCGTCTCCCATGCCCCGCGCTATCGATGAACAGAATGGAACTCGGTCCCGACTTCGGAACGAGTGGCCGCGCGGCATCCCGGCCGCAATCTTTCGGCCGGAAGACGGGATCGGACAACTCCCCCTGCGCGGTGAGTTGTTCAGTCTCGATCACCTCCGCACGCACGCCGTCAACCTCGCCAGTTCGCTGCAAACTCATCTCGCGATCCCGAAGTCTCAGTCGTTCCATCAGCGTGTGGAAGAAAACGGCCGGGTGTTAAAGTTCGTGCATCAATCGATTGCCTCTGCCGTCAGTGCTGGTGAACCGCTTGGCCCCGATGCTGAATGGCTGCTCGACAATTTCTACGTTGTCGAAGAGCAATTGCGCGAAATTGCCGACGATTTGCCGCCAGGCTATTACCGCGAACTTCCAAAACTTGCAGACGGTCAGCCGCGCATCTATTGCCTGGCTGAAGAATTGATCGTCCATACCGACAGTGCACTTGATCCGGAAGCGGTCACGGCATTTGTCAACGAGTTTCAAACGGTCGCACAGCTGACCATTGGTGAAGTCTGGGCGTTGCCGATCATGTTTCGGCTGGCGCTGGTGGAGAATCTCCGTCGGCTTGCCGTGCAACTGCTGGTGATCCGGCAGCATCGGGCGGAAGCCCGCGCCCGTGCCGAGGCCTGGTCTCAGGGCGATCAGCGACTCGAGCAGTTACTCGGCACAAATGCCCCTCCGCAACTGATCGCCCAATTGGTGATGCACCTGGGTGAATTGGACCGCGAGGAAGCGGCCTTGTTTCTCCCCGTGGAACAAGCCATCGCGGAGCGCTTTCCATCAGCGCAAGACTTCATTCACGATGAATATCGTCGACAGGCGGCCAATCAGGTCTCCATCGGCAACGTCATCACCAGCATGCGGCTTATCTCCGCGCTGGACTGGGTTGAGTTCTTCGAGCAGACCAATCTCGCCGAACGGGCACTCCGTCGCGATCCTGCCGGTGTTTACCCCTTGATGGATTTCGAGACCCGCGACCGCTATCGCCATGCTGTCGAAGATATCGCCAAGCGTTCCGGTTACACCGACATTCTGATTGCCGAACTTGTCGTCACGCGCGCTCAATCGGCGATCGGGATTGACCTGCCGGGCACCACACGCGTTCCGACCAAGAACTACCAGGCGCACGTGGGTTACTGGCTGGTGGACGAGGGGCGAACGGCGTTTGAAGAGTCTGTATGTTATCAACCCAAACCCGGCGAGCGCCCCCGGCGCTGGATGCGCCGCCATCCTTCATTGACGTACTTCGGTGGGTTGGCCCTGTTCGCCACCATCGGTGTCGCGTGGATTGCTCTCGTCGCCTGGCTAGCGGGTGCGTCTCCGAGAATGACCGCTGTGATCGCCGTCATTGGATTGTGGCCTGTCAGCGAATGGGTGCTGTCGCTGGTCAATCTCCTAGTAACGCGACGGTTACGGCCGTGGCAGTTACCAAAGCTGGAACTGCGAGAAGGCGTCCCTGCGGAATTCGCCACGATGGTGGTGGTGCCGGCGTTGCTAACGAGTCGCAAGGAGATTCATGGCCTCCTTGAACGCCTGGAGATGCACTATGTCGCGAATCCGGAACCGGCCCTCCGGTTCGCATTGCTGACGGACTTCACCGACGGAACAGCGCAGCAGATGCCGCAAGACCAGGAACTCCTCGATTGTGCGATTGCCGGCATCCGCAATCTCAACGCTCGACATGGAACGACACAGCGGCAGCCGTTTTATCTCTTTCATCGATCGCGGCAATGGAACCGGTGCGAACAGGCGTGGATGGGGTGGGAGCGAAAGCGAGGCAAACTCGCCGAGTTTAATCGCCTTCTCCTCGGCGATACGGTGACATCCTACGTCGTGCGGGAAGGTGATCTGGCAGCGCTGTTTGATGCAAACGGCCGTGCACGCGAACAATTCGTCATCACACTCGATGCCGATACACAATTACCCATGGGCGCGGCGCGGCGACTGATCGGGACGTTGGCTCATCCATTGAACTTCCCGCAGATGCATCCCAGCGGCCGTTGCGTGATGCATGGATACAGCATCATTCAGCCGCGCATCGGCGTGCCCCTGTCGGAAGGACACCGATCGCGGTTTGCCCAGATCTTCGCCAACAGCCGAGGAATCGACCCCTATGCCACCGCGGCGTCCGATGTCTATCAGGACTTGTTCGGCGAAGGAAGTTTTACAGGTAAAGGGATTTATCATGTCGAAACGTTTGAGCGGACGTTGCAAGATGCATTCGCGGAAAACCAGATTCTCAGCCACGACTTGATCGAAGGTTGCCATGCCCGCGTTGGGCTGGCCAGCGACATCGAACTGATCGATGGCTATCCGGCGCGCTATGATGCCGAAGCGCGACGCATGCATCGATGGGTCCGCGGCGACTGGCAAATCCTCCCGTGGCTGTTTCAGCGCGTGACGAAGGCATACGGTCGCGGGGACAACCATCTTTCCTTGCTGTCACGCTGGAAAATCTTCGACAACTTGCGGCGCAGTCTGGTGCCGCCGATGACCTTTCTCCTGCTCATTGTCGGCTGGTTCATACTTCCGGGTTCGGCCTGGTGGTGGTCGGCGTGCGCTCTGCTGACGATCGGCTTTCCTACGATTGCCGGGTTGTTCACAGCCCTGTGGGACTGGCCACGGAACGGCAACTGGCGTGGTCATCTGACGTCCATGGCCAACGACTTGGGCCGTTCAGCCCTGCAAACGGCCATCACAGCGGCCTGCCTGCCGCACCGCGCGCTGGTGATGGTCGATGCCATAGCGCGAACACTGGTCCGCATGACGATCACACGACGGCGGTTGCTGGAATGGGAAACCGCAGTTGATGCTGAACGCCGATTGAGTCAACACCGTTGGTCGATGATCTGGCGGATGTGGTTTCTGCCGGTGATCGCCATTGCGATGGCCATTCTCTTGCCGAGACAAGCCTTGACCGCAGCCGTTCCCTGGCTGGTGGCCTGGTTCGTCGCCCCGGGTGTGGCACAATGGATCAGCCAACCGCGCGCACCGCGCCGCAAGAGCGTCACCGAAGACGATCGTCGCTGGCTGCGGTTGATGGCCCGCAAAACCTGGGCTTATTACGAGAACACCATCAGCCCGGCGACAAACTGGTTGCCGCCTGACAACCTGCAGGAATACCCACGGGAGAAACTCGCCGAACGGATTTCACCGACGAACGAAGGGCTTTATCTCGTTGCCATCCTCGTGGCACGAGACTTCGGTTATCTGGGATTGCATGATCTGCTCGAACGGTGGGAGCGCAATCTCGATGTCTGGTCGCGACTGCCGAAAATGCGCGGCCATTTCTACAACTGGTACGATACGGGAACACTGCAACCACTCATACCGCGGTATCTGTCGACGGTCGACAGCGGCAATCTTGCGGCCTCGCTGATCGTGATCCGGCAGGCGGCGGAAGAACTGGCCCGCCGTCCGATCCTGAGTGCCGGGCTGTGGTCCGGACTCGAAGACGCCCTCGATAACACCCTGGAAGCCTGTGCGAATCTGCAACCGCGCGGCGCTCATCTCGTCAGTCCACCGCTTGATGATCTGACGACAATGCTGGAGCAACTTCGGCAAGTGACGGCCCCCGGCACGGATCGTTGGTCAGACTGGTCGCGCAGCCTCGCTCATTTGCGAACAGTGCGGACCACACTCAGTGAACGGTTGCAAGTCTTGATCGAATCACGGCGGCATCCTTCGAAGGATGTGGTGGCCGGAGTGCAGACGGTGCTCGGCTGGATTGATGCCGTCGATCGTGACTTCAGCCAGTTGTTTGCCTGGACCGATTCCATCCCCGCCTGGCTGGGAAAGCCGTCGGTCAATGATCATCACGTGGTGAATGAACGCGGTGAAAGTTTCGGTACCGTGACGAAACGGCTGCACACGCGGTTCGATCAAGTGCGAAGTGTGAACGATCTGGCATCGTTGCCCGCGGATGTCGCAGCGGACCTGAAGAGTCTGGAAACCATTGTCGGGGATACGGCGGCTTCTGGCGGCGTGGCGGCCTTTATGATGGCGTTGGAAGCCGCTGCCCGGGCGGCCACCGAAGTCCGGCACCGGTTGGAAGAGTTCGGGCATCGGGCCGAACAGATGGCGCTCGAGATGGATTTCCGCTTCCTGTACAACCCGCAGCGGCGATTGTTCGCCATCGGGTACAACCTCGAAGAAGGGGTCCTCGACCGAGCCCACTACGACTTGCTTTGCTCAGAAGCGCGCTTGAGCAGTCACTTCGCGATCGCCAAGGGTGATGTGGCCCCCCGGCACTGGTTCCAGATGGGTCGGCAAATGACCGTCACCGCCGGTCGACCGGGGTTGTTGTCCTGGGGCGGGACGATGTTCGAATTCCTGATGCCCCTCCTGTTTCAACGGAACTATGAAGGCTCGTTACTCAGCGACGCCTGTGAAACTGCGGTCGTGCGGCAAGAAGAGTACGGTCGCCAGCGCAAGATCCCCTGGGGCATGTCCGAGTCTGCGTTTGCTGCTGTCGCGGTAAACTCCGATTACCATTATCAATCGTTTGGCGTACCGGGTCTTGGACTGAAACGAGGTCTAAGCGAAGACCAAGTTGTGGCTCCGTATGCCTCGATGCTCGCGCTCGCCATCGATCCCGTCGCCAGTGTGGCAAATCTGCGGCGGTTGACCAGTGAAGGCGCTCTTGGAAAGTACGGGTTTTATGACGCTATCGACTATACACCGCTCCGTATTCCCGCAGGAAAGCCTGCATTGCCCGTGCAATGTTTCATGGCGCATCATCAGGCCATGAGCCTGCTCGCCATGGCCAACCTGTTGTTCGACCAGACGATTGAGAAGCTGTTTCACTCCCACCCGTTGATTCGGGCAACGGATCTGCTCCTGCAGGAACGGATGCCGCTGAGCGCGCCGGTTGTGCAGCCGCACACCGATGAAATCGTCGAGGTGCGCACGGCACGGCCAGAAGACGTCATGGTCAGCCGTCGGTTGATCGACTACGACACCGTCACGCCGCGAACGCATCTGTTGTCCAACGGAGCGTACTCGGTCATGGTCACCAACACCGGCGGCGGGTACAGCCAATGGAACGATGTCGCGGTGACGCGGTGGCGTTCCGACACAACATCCGATCCCTGGGGACAGTTCCTGTATCTCCGCGACATCCAGGACCCGAAGCACGTCTGGTCTCCGACGTATCGTCCCACTTGCTCCTTGCCTGATCGGTACGAGATTTTGTATTCGATCGACAAGGCAGAATACCGCCGCACCGAAGGAGAACTGGAAACGCATCTCGAAATCGCCGTTTGCCCGGAAAACCAGGTGGAACTGCGACTCCTCAGAATTACGAATCAAGGACAGAAGTCGCGGCGAATTGAACTGACGAGTTATGCGGAGTTGGCCATGATCGCCACTGCCGCGGATGCCGCCCATCCGGCTTTCCACAAGCTATTTATTGAAACCGAGTACATCCCCGAAGAGATGGCACTGTTGGCGCGACGTCGGCCGCGCGATGCGGAACAGCCCGCCTTGTGGGGACTGCATGTCCTGTCGTGTACTGATGAATTCGGCGACAGTGTGCAGTTCGAATCGAGCCGGCAGCAATTCCTCGGTCGTGGACGCGATCTGCAACACCCGGCGGCGATGGATCCCGGAGCGCGGCTGTCGGGAACCACGGGACTGGTGCTCGATCCCATTCTTTCGTTGCGATGCACGGTCGCCATTCATCCGCAATCATCGGTAACTCTGGCGTGGACGACCGGTGTTGCCTCGACCCGCGAAGAGGCGATGCGACTCGTCGATCAGTTCCACGATCTGCGCGGAGTGCTGCGGTCGTTCGAACTGGCCTGGGCCTTCAACCAAGTACGGTTGCATCATATCCATCTCACCGCCATGCAGGCCCAGCGTTACCAACAGCTTGCCTCATTCCTGCTTTATCCACATGGATCAGCCCGGGGTTCGGAACGCGCGCTGCGGGCCAATCGGCTTGGACAAAGTGGTTTATGGCGCTTCGGAATTTCCGGGGATCAACCGATTCTGTTGTTGACGATCGCCGATTCCAATCAGGCGGATTTCGTTCAAGAATTGCTATCGGCCCGTGAGTATTGGCAGATGCACGGCCTGAAGTGCGATCTCGTGATCCTCAATACTCACCCCGGCAGCTATATTGATGCGTTGCAGGAGCAATTGCAGCATCTTGTCGAAAAGACCCCACGCGTCGCGCCGGACAAAGCCAATGCGGTCTATCTGCTGCGGGCATCACATCTGGGGCAGGTCGATCTCGATCTGTTGGAAACTGCAGCGGCAGTGGTAATGGACGCCAAACGAGGGTGGGGCGGTCTGCCTCAACAAACAAGCCGCGCCCCCACGGCGGTTCCCGGTTCACCATTCAAATCGGGTTCCAGAGAGCGGTTGCCGGCTGAGGAACGGAATGGGCGCGCTGCCTTCTCCTTATCTCGCGGTGGGAAGCCCGCTGCCATTGCGCCACCGCAGCGAGTCCTGTCAGCAACATCGACACAAGCGGCTGAGCCGGTCGAGTTCGCCAACGGTCTCGGCGGGTTCGTCCACGATGGCCGCGAGTATCAACTGCGGCTGACTCACAGCGAAACGTCACCGATGCCGTGGTCGAATGTGATCGCCAACCCGCGACTGGGGTGCCTCATTACTGAATCGGGGGGCGGGTTCACATGGATGCAGAACAGCCGCGAGAACAAGTTGACCACGTGGGCGAATGATCCCGTCGCCGATCCGCCGAGCGAAATGTTGTATCTGCGCGATGAAGAGACGCAGACCTGGTGGGCACCGCTGTCTCGCCCCGAGCAGGAGCAGACAGAGCAGTGGGTCCGACACGGCCAGGGGGCCAGCCGGTTCCTGCAAACCACGCACGGGTTATCCCAAACGGTCACGGTCTCCGTGGCACCGGAGGATCCCGTCAAGCTGATTCTGGTGTCGTTGAAGAACACCGGCGATACTCCGCGACATCTCTCCGCAACCTATTATGTCGAGTGGGTGCTCGGTGTCACTCGGGAGCAAACGCGGTTGCATCTGGTGACCGAAAGCGATCCCGCGGCGATGGCCGTGCTGGCGCGGAATTCCTATCACCCCGAATATCCCGAACAATGGGCGTTTCTCCGGGTGATCGGACACAACGCCACGTTCACAGCGGATCGTCAGAGCTTTCTCGGCCGGAATCGCGACATTGAACGCCCGTTGGCGATGGAACAGTCGCAACTCTCGGAACATTGCGGGGTCGGTTACGATCCGTGCGGGGCGGTGCAAACCCGCTTCGATCTCAACCCCGGTGCGAGCATCGAGGTGGCGTTCATCCTGGGTTGCGGTGCGGATCGTGCCGAGGCTTCCGGACTGCTGCAGAAGTATGCCACGTTGGAAGCCGCACACCAGGCCATCGACGGAGCGCGTCAACAGTGGGATGACATCCTGCAAACGATTCAGGTGAAGACGCCGAACCGGGCCCTTGATGTCCTGATGAACCGTTGGCTGGTGTATCAGACATTGTCATGCCGAATGTGGGGCCGTTCGGCGTATTACCAATCCGGCGGGGCATACGGCTTCCGCGATCAGTTGCAGGATGCGATGGCGCTGGTCTACAGCCGTCCGCAACTCGTGCGGGAACACATTCTGCGCGCGGCGCAGCGTCAATATGAAGAAGGCGATGTCCAGCACTGGTGGCATCCCCCCACGGGTCGCGGAACCCGCACCCGGTTCTCGGATGACCTGCTGTTTCTCCCGTTCACGGTCGCTCACTACATCAGTGTGACCGGCGATGTGGCGATTCTGGACGAAGACCTGCCGTTTCTTCGCTCTCCGTTGTTGGAGCCGCATGAACATGAACGGTACGAGCTTCCGCATGTGTCGACGGAAACGGGGACGCTCTACGAACATTGCCGACGGGCGATTGCCCGTGGCTTCCGCACCGGTGAACACGGTCTGCCCCTGATGGGTTGCGGCGACTGGAACGACGGCATGAACAAGGTCGGCGCTCACGGTCGCGGCGAAAGTGTGTGGGTCGGCTGGTTCCTGCTCGTGCTGCTGGACCGCTTCCTGCCGTTGATGGACGCGCGGGATGACACAATCACCGCCACGGATTATCGCCACCGTGCGGACGCGCTTCGGGCCGCACTGGAAGAGCACGCCTGGGACGGCGAGTGGTATCGCCGGGCCTACTTTGATGACGGCACACCGCTGGGCTCGCATCTCAACGATGAGTGCCAGATCGATTCGCTGGCCCAATCGTGGGCGGTGATGGCCGGGGCTCCGACGCATCGCACCGACCGGGCCATGGCTGCCGCGTTGAAACGGCTGGTCTTTCCCACCGCGCGGCTGGTGGCGTTGTTCGATCCGCCGTTTGATCGGACGGCGCTCGATCCGGGCTACATCAAAGGCTATTTGCCCGGCGTCCGCGAAAACGGCGGTCAATACACGCATGCCGTGCTCTGGCTCATCCAGGCCCTTGCGATGCAGGGAAACGCGGAAGAGGCAATGAAGCTCTTCGACATGATCAACCCGATCCATCACACCGAGACGGCAGCCGGGGTGCGGACGTATCAGGTCGAACCGTATGTGATGGCCGCCGATGTTTATTCCGTCGCGCCGCACACCGGCCGCGGCGGTTGGACGTGGTACACCGGCTCAGCGTCATGGACATATCGTGTGGCGCTCGAATCGCTGCTGGGTTTGCAAGTGCAGCCCGAAGGGATTTCGTTCACACCGTGCGTGCCGAAGGAATGGGGTTCATTTGAAGTCTCCGTCCGCGTGGGTGCATCGACCTGGCAATTTACGATCCTGCTGGATGGTCCGGATTCCGCAGCCATTGATTCGACGGCGTTCGATTCCATCCACGCCATCGGCACGGTCATTCCGGTGACAGACGATCAGCAAACGCACCGCGTGCTGATTCAACCGGCGGACTGTTTGCCAACTGGAGCCCTCACAAAGCATTTCCAGCCTGTCACGGTGTGAATCGCTGAGCGTTCTGAACACACCATCGCAGAGTGATCGCTGGCCCGCCGGGTTGTTCGCTGAAGCACCTGGTGTCGACAGGATCGGAGATCAGCCAA
The DNA here is from genome assembly GCA_041753475.1 of Planctomycetaceae bacterium. Classification (GTDB taxonomy): domain Bacteria; phylum Planctomycetota; class Planctomycetia; order Planctomycetales; family Planctomycetaceae; genus DSVQ01. The sequence continues at coordinate 38,043 of JBGSUN010000266.1, forward strand.
TTGTTTGGCGATCGCTGGGATGTTCGTGAATTGAAACACCGCCTGAACGGAAACCATGTCATCGGCTTGAACGGGTCCACAAACCGCTCCGAAGTGTTTGTCTTCTTGAACAGACTTTGAACACTTTCATAGAACTCGCGACTTGGTACCTCAGTTGCGATAGAACCACATCAGCAGTCACCATCACTCACTCATCAGTGGGCCATACCGGTCCCGTATTCACTGGAAGCCCCCCCATGTCTGCAACGGCGATTGACTTGGAAGTGGCGCGGTACTTTCGCGAAAGCTATATCTGCTGGGCGATCGGCCAACTGGATCCCCTGATCGAGCAGGAACTGGACGCACTCTCGCCAGCGGGATGGGAAAACTGGAAGGCCATGATGGAGCGCGAGTACGGTTTACGCGCCGAGCATTTTCGGAACCTTCAGACACTCCTGTGTACGGCTGCCGGTTTGTCGTCCCAGGAAGCCCTCGACGTCCTGTTGCGCGCGGAGCCCCAGTAAACCGGCATGCTGATTGCTCTCTGAAGGACCAATCCCCCATGTTCAACGAACCATACTTCCACGTCGAAACCGTGCCGGTCAAGCTCGGCTTTCAGGGAGAGAAACGATGAATTGGGATCAGATTCAGGGGAACTGGAGACAGTTCAAAGGGCGCGTCAAGCAACAGTGGGTCCAACTGACCGAGGACGATCTGAATTCGATTGACGGCCGCCGTGATGAACTTGCCAATCGTATCCAGGAGCGGTATGGCTATGCCAAGGATGAAGCCGAGAGGGAGATCGACTGGTTTTGTCATAACTGCACCTCCTGCTGACGCAGCGATGTGCTGAGGTGAGTGGCAGGGAGTCTCCCATGCATGTCCTCCAGACCGTGTCGCGACCCGATTCGGCAACGGCTTCATGGCCTGATGAAACACGAACGGTTCCCGTGAACATCCCGAACTGTTCGACGAGTGAGACGCAGCCGCGGCTGGATGGTGCCGAATGTCGGCGACGGATGCTGCATATGCTGCCGGGATTCCTCCCCTTTCTGCTGTGGGTGATTCCGCACACCGATCCGTGGGGGCCGATCCTTGTCAGTGTTCTTTGGATCCTGACGATTCTGATCGGCTGCGGTGCTTTGCTGCGGTTCGGGGCCTTTGCCCGCGCCCGCGAAGACAACGGCCGTGATTCCGTCATCGGTTATGCCCTGCCGGTGTTAGGAACGCTTTGCCTGTGTCGTGGTTGTGAAGAAGTCGGCGTGATGACACTTGCCGTGCTGGCGTTCGGCGATGGATCGGCTACGCTCGCCGGATTGTTAATCGGTGGGAGCCGGTTGCCGTGGAACACGCGAAAGACATGGGCAGGGCTGATCAGCTTCTGGATCGTTGGCGGTGTTTTTGCGACGGTGATGTACTGGGGGGAAGCCCGCCCCATCGTGTCATGGATAGCAGCACTCGCCATCGCCGGTCCGACGGTGTTGCTGGCCGGTGCGGCAGAAACGCTTCCGTGGCGCATGAATGACAATTGGCGTGTCGGCGTCCTCACGGCCGTCATGGGGATAGTGCTGCATCGCTGGATCGTTGGTTAGGATTCGCGCTCAGTCACGGCCAAGTACCGGTCTCGTGAAAACCTCTGTGCTGGTCGATTGGCGACCACACTGCGCGACGTGCGGCCAGAGCCGCCGCAGTTCAGTGTGGCGAGAATGCTCTCGCCATTCTTCAAAAAAGCCAATGAAGGACGCGAATTGTACCGTCCGCAGCGGCAGAGACGATTTTTCTCATGTTTGGATGCGACATTTGCTTTGAGGTCGTTCCAACATCTGTCAGCGAACTGGTAGCAGCAGAGAGTCAGAATGATGTTTACGGGATCACCTCTGGTGAGCTAGCAGCAAGGTGCTCGCTGCCAGTTCTTCCAATGGAACTGACGGTTAGCACCTTACCGCTTCCGGGGTTCGCGAAGACATTGTCCTGAATCTGTATTGTCTTCGCCGTCATGATGCCATTGTGCTTCGCGCCACAGGTCTTCGGAAACTCAGGGGAAGAACGCATGAACTTCGACGGACCCACCATCAAGTCCAATCGGCCGGCACAAGCCTTGAGGACACCGATTGACCGCAGTCTCGTCACGCGCACGGATCAGACAAAGCACAACAATCCACTCGAGAATCCCGACCGGCCCACTTCGTTGCGGATGATGGAAAGCATCACGTCGGAATCACTGCTTGCATCCGAACGGCGATTACCGACGACCGTCATCGTTGCCGATGGCAACCGTGCGGTGGCGGAGTTGCTGGCGGAATGTCTGTCGCACCATGCCTGGGTTGAAGGCACAAGAGTGTGCGATACGGTCGCCGAAGCGCTCGAATGGATTGGTGGGTCGTCGGCACCGCTGATTGTCTCGGAGGTCGCGTTCCGGGACCAAACCGGGGTCCATCTCGCACAGGAGGCCCGGCGACGGTCTCCGGCCGCAAAAATCGCCATGTGGGCCGACCGGATTTCAGACAGTGTGCTCGATCAGTTGCTGCAATTGCCTGTGCAGGGCTGCTTCTTAAAGCAGGATTCCCTGGCCGCTCTTCAATCGGGACTGAGCAGTATCGCCCAGGGGAAACCCTACTTCTCAACATCCGTACGGCAACGGTTCGTTGATGGTGTCGCGCGACCTGGAGCAGTCCGCGGCATTGCCGTGCTGAAAGGGTTTTCGCCGCGTCATCTCAATGTGCTGATGCGGCTTGCCGAGGGAGATTCGGTGAAAATGATCGCCGGCGCTCTCGGCGTTTCTGTGAAGACGATCGACTGCCTCAAATACCGCATGATGAAACAACTGCGACTGCACGACCGCGTCGAACTTGCTCGCTGGGCGATCTGTGAAGGACTCATCACCGCTTGACTGCGACTAGATCGACTGGCTCGGCAATCGCTGCGAAGTCGGAGATCACTCCCGTTGTGTGACACGCGTCGGCTTCCTGAACGCACCGCTAGACCTCAAACCAGCATGCCCTGGCGTCCGTTTTTGGGTGGGCGCGTGAAAAACTCGAAATCCTTCGGCATTGTTTGGGGTTTCATGGGTGTTGACGATCCATGACCCATTCGCAGGCAAAAGGATTTCGAGTGCGC
>JBGSUN010000267.1:0-10233 GCA_041753475.1 Planctomycetaceae bacterium
GGGCCGGCCGCCAGCGGCATGGGACCGGCCAGATTCACGGCCGCCGGATTTGCTGTTCCACCGGCATGGGCCGAGGAGGGGCCAGGCAGGTTGCCGGCTCCCGGAACAGGGGGGGTGAGATTCGCGGTTGTGGCGGTCCCACCGGCGTGGGCCGAACTCGAATTCGGTGCCGCGGCAGCATTCGGGTTCGCTGTTCCACCGGCATGGGCGGCCATCGAGGCCTTCATCGCGGCGGCGGGATCGTTGGCCGTCGGTTGCGATGGGCTGGCCATTTGAGCCATTCCGGGGACGGGGGCCATTCCTGGGGCGGCGGGAGTGCCGTGCTGCCCCATCATCATCGCTTGTGGAGTGTTGTTCGCCATCGCGGGAGCAGCGGCTGGTGCGGGGTTATTCGCGACGGGAGCGGAAGTCTCCGTACCGCTGCCGCATCCCGCCACCCACGTCACTCCAAACAGTGAGAGTCCCGCCAACCAAGGCCGACGACAAACGAACGCAAGACGCATGGGAAGCTCCAATGGATTTGGCATCGTGTCCAGGTTAACGGATGCGCGGAGGCCCAAACGGACGCGTACCGTCAGTGAAGAGACGTTGACTATCGCATTCCCCGCCGGGCTTGACAAGCGGAACGCCGGCGAACCGATCAATTTTCCCCAAGGTGAAACAGATGCGGTGTCTGCGGTCAGTTTGTCGAATGCCCGCCGAAGGAAAACCTCCGGCGGGCTTAATATCGAAAGCGATTCACTCCAGCATGATCACGGCGCTCGGAAGCTGCGAGCTTTCCCCATAGGGTGGCCCTTCCGGGCTGCCATTCATCGAATCGTCAACTTACCGTGAGCCGTGCGTTGGGGTCGCACGGCCGTCATGACAATTAGGATGATCGGTCGCGGTTACTGTCCGGGCAGCCAGAGTTTGCTGCCGGAAGCGCCGGCCGATGCCGTTTCCCCTTCCGGAGTCCACAGTCCGCCGCCGGTGATGCCCCCACCCCCGTCGGCGGTCAGGATGCCGCTGGATGACCACGGAGAGGCGACTCCGGCCACCGCGAACATCTGTTCGAGATACGGACGCATTTGCGGCAGCTTCGGGCTGTAGAAGTTCACGAATTTCTGGATCAAACCCGGAAGCGCCGGATCGGTCGGGTCTTCGAGACGGGTCAGCAGTTCCCGCAGGTCCCACGACCAGACTTTTTCAAAGTTGTTCGGCTGACTGGCGGCATGTTTCCGGCCTTCATCCAGCCAGCGGAATGACTCGTCCCGGCGTCCGTGCTGACGCGACAGGTCGGCCAGCGTCTGATAGATGCGGACCATGTCGAGTTCGCCGCGGCAACCTTCCCGAGTCAGCGCCGCTTCCAACGCCTTCGCCAGGAACCGGTCGTGATGCACCAGCAGCGCACGATTCACCGTCGACAACATCTGTGCGTCGGTCAACTTCTCCAGCGGCAATCGCAGCCATTGCAGTGGCGACAGCGAATTGAGCGATGTCTCGGCGGCGATGTCGTAAGGCGGCAGCGGTTCGATACCCAACCGTGACAGGATCGCGTCGAGGTCGAGTTCGTGTCCGGCCCGCAGACAGTGGGCGTCGAGAACGTACACACTCGCCAGCACCGCCACGCGCGAGGCCGGATCGCCCGCGGCTTCGGTCGGCGTGCGGCCTTGCAGCGCCCGTTGCGGCAACGTCGGCCAGACGGTCTCAAGGATCGTCCGCCAACGATCGAGTTCCAGCCGTCGCCGCAACGCTACCGGTGTTTTCGGCGGGAAAGCCCATTGCCAGGTCAGCGGCAGCGTTTCTTCCGGCACCCACTCGGCCTGTTCTTCCGGGGCGTCCTTCCAGACGGCAAACTCCCCGGCGGCGGAACGGGCCAGTTCCATCGCCGTGTCGAAGTCGCTCCCCTTGAGACCGGTGACGTCGACTTCCGGTCCTTCTTTCGTCTCGGGATCGGTGTCGAAAATCGTGATCTGACTGATGACCGTCGGCACGGTGTCGACCGTGAGTGCGTCCGGGGCCGGCATTTCGGACTTCGGCCGATCAAGCACCTGGTAGATCGCCGCCGGCATCGGTTCGCCTTCCGGTCCGACCGGCGGCAATTCCAGGCGGAACAACCGGTCGCCGGTGTCCAAGGCGGTGAGCAAGCGGCCGACCGACGGGACCGTTCCCGACAGAATCATCCGCGGACGGCGTTCGGGGGCCGTGTTCCAATCGAGCAGTTGGGCGATGGTCTCGCAATCGACCGCGGTGGCGGCGTCCTCGGTGTACAACCCGGCGGCACGGTGCAGGGCGGTCGCCGCGGCGGCTTCTTCCCCGTCCCACGCCCGGCATAGCCCGACGCTATGCCACAGCGTCGGCTGCTCCGGATGGGCATTTGCCAGCTTTTCAAAGAGATCGCCCGCAACACTCCAGCAGCCGACCGCGGCGTAACGATGGGCCTTCTTCGCTTCCTGATTGATGTCTTCGTTGATCGTAATCGACGGCAGCGCGTGCACACTTCTTAAGAGGTACGGCACCTGCACATCGTTATCAAATTCCAGCAGCCTTACGAAAATCTCCTGGCGTTCACGATCGGGCGAGAACCGCATGGCCAGCGCGAGGTGTTCCCGGGCGGCGAGCATCCGTCCGCGCGATTGGAAGACCGCAGCCATTGCCCCGGCCAAACCGGCGACCATCGACGGGAACCGCTTCACGCTCCGCTGAAACGACCGGTGAATCGCCTTTTTGGCGGCGTCGAGACCGTCGGCCTGAAACGCGGCTGTCGCCAGCAGCACGATCGCAAATTCATTGTCCGCATGGTGTTCGAGAAACGACCGGAGCATGTCCCGGGCCGCGGTGACATCGCCGGTTTCGATCTGGACGATGGCCCGAGTCGTAATCACCCACGGGTTTTGCGGGTGCCGGCGGTCGAGGGCCTCCAGCAGTTGCAGGGCCTGCCGCGGTTGATTGCTTTCGAGCTGTCGCGAGACACGTTCCATGTCTTCCGCGATGTCGACACAACAGAATTTCAGTTTCTTTCCGCTGCCGCACGGGCACGGGGTGTACACGTCCAAAGCCATTTCGGCAAATCCTTGCGAAATCTGCCGCGTGGTCGGAGCAGGGCCGTCCGCTCACCGTCCAACACCCGTGGTGGGGTCGTTTTCTCACGCGGGAACACCGCATGGTAGCAAAAGGGAAACGAATCCCCAATCGTTATGCCGAACCCGTTGACGCCCAGGGATTGCCATCCCTGGGCAGCTTTCGATTCAAAACGATCCCGATTCAGGCTGCCGGACATGGAGATAGGTGTTGTGTCGCAAGTCTTTGTGCTGTTGTGAGTTACTGATTCCCGTTTCGATGGCTGCCAAGGCTGTCTCCATCCGGAGAACCCGCACAGTCGCTGCAAACTGTAACGACTCTGCGGATTATGTCGAAGAAATCGGCCGGACCCAGCCGATGATTAGGGGGCGACGGAAGTGCGGGTTGTTTGCCGCCCGTCGTGAAGGACCATCCCGGTAAGGACGTGGCTATGAACGCACGGACGTGTGCGAAGGGTTCCCGCTGGCTGTTGAGCCTGTGCCTGTTGGGCAGTCTCGGCTCGGTGGGATGCCTGCAAACGACGATGGGCGGCCAAACGCTCCCCTCGGCGTATTACCTGGAAGACGACGTGCAATATTTCCCGTCGGGTCCGGAAACCAAGCTATCTAACCAGATTCGTGCGCTCGAACGGTATAAAGTCGAGCGGGAAAGCCTGCAGGAAGGCGGCGGCGCGGGACAACTCCCGGCGTACTGATCCGCAGTCCTGTCACGAAGTCTGTGAAATTCTCGTGCACCGAGAGCGTGCTTGTCCTTCACGCTTTCGGTGTCTGGGGGGGACGAGCCCTTCGCAGTCGACGTACTTCCCGGATGTGGCCCACCAACCACCCCGGGAAAACGTCGACTCGCGAAGGGTTTTTTCGTTGGTTGATGGTTCATGGTCGAGGGTTGATGGTCAGAAGGACGACCAACAACTCACTGACCGCGCCCAATCCTCGCTTCGCGGTTTCGCGCCACGCGCTGATCGCTTCCCCGTGCCCTACTACTTCGCCGCCCGGACTTCTTTCAAGCGTTCCCGATATTTCTCATAGAGCATCGTCTGCCGACTCACCGGCGCGAACGGCTTTCCGCCGACGACCACGCCTTTCACCTGCGATGTGACCTGCAATGGCGAACCGTCGAGAATCACCAGATCGGCCCGCTTGCCCACGGTGATGGAACCGCATTGATCGGCAACACCCAGGATCTCCGCGGCGGCCAGCGTGACGGACCGTAACCCGGCGTCTTCGGGCAAACCGTACGCCACCGCCATCCCGGCTTCAAAGGGGGCGTTGCGACTGTTCGCCGCATTGTTGGACCGAATCGCGAATTTCACCCCGGCATCATGCAGTCGACCGGCGTTGGCGTACGGGGCGTCAAACGGATCGTGATCGTGCAGCGGCTTCCGCATCACCGGGCCGATAATCACCGGCGTGTCAGCTTTCTTCAGTGCGTCGGTCATCTTCCACGCATCGGCAGCATTGCAGAGGACGATTTTGAGCTTTTCCTTTTCCGCGAACTGCAACGCTTCGGTGAGATGCTGTTGCGAATCGGCTTCGATATGGAACGGCTTTTCGCCGCGGACATACGGCCGCAGGGCTTCGTACCGCGGATCGATCGGGACATCGCTGACGACGCCGTCTTTCGCATCGGCCCGCACCGCGTCATACCGTTTCGCGGCGGCGATCCATTGCTTCAGTTGCTCGAACACGTCGCGCGTTTCCCGGGCACCCGGCCAGTTGATCCGCATGCCCGCCGAGTCAACGTGCACCATTTCCGGCGCGGTCCACCCGGCGGTGTGCATGACCGACGCTTGCCCGGAGATGATCCCGCTGATCGGAAAGATGAGAGCCGTTGTAATGCCACCCGCGCGGGCCACCGGGATGAGTTCCGAGTCCGGATTGATCGCTACGCCGGCCCGCAGATCAGGTTGAAACAGCCCCGCTTCGGCGAAGTCATGCGTCTCGGTGACCTTGCCGATTTCCGTCAGCCCGACCGTCGTCCCGGCATCAAAGAGACCCGGATAGATTTGCAGACCTTCGACACGAATGACGGGGCAGCCCTCGGGAATGTCCTCTCCTTCGGTCACCGCGGCGATCTTGCCGTTTTCGACGACCACCGTGCCGCGACCAATGGCAGCGCGATCGACCAGATGAATCGCCGCGCCGACCAGCGCGAACCGTGGCCCCTGAATCGCCGACCAGTCCACCAGCGGCTTGCGTTCATCAGCGCGTGGCAACGTTAATGGAGACGGCGAACACTGCGCCGCCTCCGCAGTCATCGCCGAAGGTTTGTCGGCCCGCACAAAGTAGGGTTCCCCGGCGATGAGCGTCATTTCACACCGCGCGAAGGTGTTGAGTGGATGTCCGTTGAAAATGGCCAGATCGGCCTGCTTGCCGACTTCGATCGAACCGACGACATCGGCGAGTCCGAGTTCTTTCGCCGGGTTAATGGTCACCAGCGCGAGGGCCAGGTCCGCGGGAAAGTTGCCGTACCGGATGGGCTTCTGGGCTTCCTGATACATGTGCCGCATTAACTCGGCGTCGTCGCTTTTCAACACGATGTTGGCCCCGGCTTCCCGCAACAACTCGGCGTTGTACGGCGTGGCGTCAAAGGCTTCGACCTTGTACGCCCACCAGTCGGCAAACGTGCTGCAACTCGCCCCGTGAGCCACGATCTCCGGCGCGACTTTGTACCCTTCCAGCACATGTTGCAGCGATCGCACCCGAATCCCGTGATGCTCGGCGACGCGGAGCAACATCAGGATTTCATCCGACCGGTAACAGTGGCTGTGAATGAGTTTCTCGCCATTCAGAATCTGCGCGAGAGCTTCCAACCGGAGGTCCTGCCGTGGGGGCAACAGGGTGTCGAGCTTGCCCCCGGCCTGTTTCACAGCGCGATCATATTCCTGCCAGTCTTTGCGGTATTCGAGGGCTTCGATGAAGGCCCGTTGCAACGTGGCTTCGACCCCGAGCCGTGTGTTCGGGAACCGGCCGGAACGGAATTTGACGTTTTCCCCCAAGGCGAACTTCACACCGTTGGACCCGCCCGGCCACTGATGGGCCGCGGCGGACTCACCGATTTTCAGTTGAACGACGGCGTCCTGTCCGCCGATGACGTTCGCCGAGCCGTGCAACTGGCGGATCGTGGTCACGCCCCCGGCGAGCGCCCGGTATTCCTGCGGGTCTGCCGTGTTGGTGATGTCGTTGACGCGGACTTCACACACGATGGAATGCGTGTACTCATTCACGCCGCCGAGACCGTTGGACATCATGATATGGCTGTGGGTATCAATGATGCCCGGCATCACAAACCGCCCGGCGGCATCGATCACGGTCATCCCTTCGTCGGGCATCAGATCGGGACCGATGGCCGCAATCTTGCCGCCGCGGACGAGGATCGAGTGCTTTTCCAGTGTCGGCCCCGTGACGGTGATGACGGTGGCGTTCTTAATGAGCACATTGCCGCCGGTCTTCAACTTGCGGGCGGTGCGATCTTCGGGGAACTCGACGGTGGCGATGGCGGTTGACATCGGATGCAGGGCGGACACCGGTTTCGGTTCGTCCCCGGTATCAATCCCGCTGAGTTGCACATTTTCGGCCGCGGTCTCTTTGGGTGTCCCGGCGGCCGCTTTCTTCGCGGTCCATTTGGCGGGGGCTCCGAAGGCCGATTTCACGGTCCCCGACAGCACGTCCGCGGCATGAGTCGCATCGAATTTCAGAACGAGGGACCGGTCACCGGTGCCGATGGAGACTTCCCATTTCGCTGAGTCTTTGGTCGCTTCGCCGCTGGTGATGAGTCCATCGCCCTGGCTGCTCGTCATGCGACCAGAGAGGCGGGCCCCGTTCTGCGTCAATTCGAGCGTGGCTTGCGAGGGCATGTCACCGGCTTCGATTTGCAGGTGCCACGTTCCCGCAACGCTCAGCGGTGCCGCCGCCGGGGTGCTTTCCGCGGGGACCGGTTTGGCATCGCGATGGAACTCGAACTTGCGGCCTTCGATGAAATTGAACCGGACTTTCGTCTGGTCATGATCCAGCGGCCCGGTCATGACGACGACATTCGCGAGCAAGCCCGGCGCGATGCGGCCGAGATCACGGTCTACGCCGAGCATTCCGGCGGGTCGGGTGGTGAGAGCGGCAAGGGCTCCGTCGCGCGACAAGCCTTCCTTAATCGCTTCCCGCAACGCTTTGAAAAGGTCGTTCGGATTCTTCAGCCCGGCCGTGGAAATGGCGAAAGGGATGCCGGCTTTTTCGTACTCGGCGAGCACCCGCACCCGTTCCTGCCAGCGCTGTTTTTTCTGATCCCGCACCGCTTGCGGCTCGGCGACCTCGGCGTATTCATCGTCGGCCTTATTTTTGTCGGCTTTCGGGGCGTCGGTCTTGGGGGCGTCGCCGAAGTCGACCGACACCATCACGGGGATCGTCCGTTGTTTCAACACGTCGAGTGATCGCCGCGGCGGCCCGCCGCTCCACAGCGCGAGTTTCAGTTTCTGCTCGTCCGCGAATCGCAACGCCCGTTCAAAATCGTCTGGCGAATCCACTTCAAACAGCGTGATCTGTTCGCCTTGCTGGACTTTGGCAAGGGCTTCCCACACCGGGTCATTTTCCGGCCGGTCGACGCCGGGGACGCCCTCATGGTGCATTTGTTTCTGTTGCACCCAGCGTTTGGTGTCAAAAAAATGTTGCCGCAGATGGGCGTGCACTCCCATTAATGTGGACGGGTAGTCGTTGCTGCGACGCTCATACAACCGGAAGACCGATCGCGGCGTGAACGACAGTTGCGACTCGCGGACCGGTCGGCCAGCGAGCATGACGATGCTGGTCTGCCCGCTGGCGATGCGACCGGTGGGGGTAAGATGCACAGCTCCGAAGCCGGATTGCCGGTAGGGCTCTAGATCTTTGTCGCTGCCTCGGAAAGCGGTCGCGGCCTCGAACTGCGGTGTCAGGGCTCGATGATCATCAGCGGGGACACTGACGAGGGGCTGCCGGGCGACATCGATCGGGCGGGCATCGACGCTGGGGAGTTTCACATCGGGGTCGAGCAGCGCGGTATTGCCGGCATCGAGAAACCCGGCCACGATGGTCAGCCCGGCACACGGCACGATTTCCGCACTCGCGGGGGGCATGAGATCGGTTCCGACGGCGATGATGCGGCCGCGGCGAATCAGCACGCTGGCTTTTTCGAGGACTTCTCCGGGGGCGGTGATGACGCGGCCGTCCTGCAGAAAGAACTCCGCGGCAGGGCGATCGGTGATTTCCTCGGCGGCATCAATTGGACCACGACCCGTCAGCAGGACGAAGGTGGCGAGGAAAAGGAGTCGAATCTTCAAGGACATGCCAGTGGCCCTACCCAGGATGGACGAACGAGGACGGAGTGAAGAGGGGATTGGCGATGAGGATTTGAAAAGTGAAAATTGCAAATTGAAAATCGCAAATTTGAGAACGGAAGGATTGAGGGTGTCCCCCATCTTTCTCCGGACAATTTGCAATTTGCAATTTGCAATTGCCAATCCTCCTCCTCCTCTTCTTCCTCCCCACGATGGAGGCGCGGTACCCACCTGATTGCGGGTTCTCCCACGGTAGCGAGGTGATTGGGGGGGAAGCCAGTGCGGGGCGGGAATCAGGAAAAGTCGGTGAAGATGGAAAAGACTTCAATTGACAGGGCGGAGAGACTCGATATGATGTTCAACAGACTCTTCCGCGGAATGCTTTTCCGTGGTTTGCCTTTGCGGTGAAATTCCGGTGGCACTCTTTTTCGCCTTGAATCCCTTGCGGTCTTCCTGAGAGAAACCCAATGGTGTGGCGATCTGACAGGAGTGGTCCGGGATAAGTTCCTGATCCAGTGGAGCGGGATGTCCTTTGATCGTGTGACCGAACCGGCGTTTTGCCAGTCGGATGATCGAGGGAATGGTCCTGTCAGGCTCCTGACCGAGAAGGACCGGCTCGGCTGGTCAACGGGATGGATTTAGCGGTAGAGTTGGTTTTGCCCCGAAATGTGTAGTCCTGATCCTTGTGGGACTTGAATACGGTGGTCTTGGGGCAGGCCGGATCTGACGTTCGTTTGGTGGCGTCCGTTTGGTGATCTGTTCGCTCGCAGGCATGCCTGTTGCCGTCTGTTCGGACTATGGAGTCGGACAGGGGCGGGTGTGCCGCCCTGAAGGATGAAGGGGCGTCCGGAGCGAACCGTTTCGACAACGTGTTCTCAACGGGATCGATTCGCACCCATTTGCAGACAAGAAGCCTGCCTGGGAGCCGCGTGCTCATGTCCAGCGAAATGACGGTTTCCGGCATGGAAACGGTTATTCGATCTGGTTCCTGTGAAGCGAAGCTCATTCAGAACTTCAATCTGCCGACACGTCGTCACCGCGCGTGGTTTTTCTGACGGAACTGTGGTCTTGGCATTTTCGGGTGATCGCCGAAGTTTGCGGAAGGGGGCTGGACTCGCGTCCGTTCCCGCATTGATGACGGTGCCGAATCGCCCCGCCCTCAGCGACCGAGTGTCCACCGGCCGAGCCCTGGCCGTTATTCCGTTTTTGAACAACGTCGGCACCATGAATTTCCCGAAGCCTCGAATCTCTTTGGCGACCTGGCTTGTCGCCTCCCCCTCGAATGACGGGTGTCGCTGAATGACACCACTGTTGACACACTTCAATTTGCTGAACATGGAACTCGCGCATGGCTGAAAAGGGATCGAGCACTCCCAAGCGGACCCCCCGTCCCCGTCGTCCCAAAGTGACGGAAGACGTGGCTCCCGAAGTCGTTGGCTCCGGCGACGTGACTCCGGAAATCGCGTCTCGGCCGCTCCGCCCGGTGATCGAAGAAGTCTTCGAGGAAGCGGCGGCGGCCCGGGATGAATACGAGCGCCCGCCGACGGTCGACGATATGGATTTTGAAGCCCCGCCCCGGCCGCGCAGTAGTCGTGGACGGACCGGTCAACGGGGGCCTTCCCGCAGCCGCAGTGTCGCGAACGAGAGTGTCGCCGATGAACCGGCTCCGGTCGGCTATGTCATCCCCGAACCGTCGGCTCCGGAAGCGACGTCGGTGGATTACAGCGTCTCGCGCAGCATGACCTCTGCCCCGGACGATTTCGGCGGCGACCTGCTGGCAAGCAATACGAGCGAACGCGCCGAAGGGGGCCACGACGGATCCTCGAGCGGCCCGGCTCCCGCTCCGGGTGATGGAGACGGAGGCGGCCCCC
>JBGSUN010000268.1:0-5652 GCA_041753475.1 Planctomycetaceae bacterium
CACCGCCGTCCCTCCCTGGAACGCGAATCCGAATTTCCTGGCGACAGCCTACAAAAACCTCCCGCGCTGCGAAAAGCCTCCCGCATTCTGGAATCGCTGAAATCTCCCTGTCCGGCACCCAGAAACGGAAGAGCCCGAAGAATTTCATTGCAAACGGCGTCCGATCGAGTTCTTCTCGGAGCGGCTTGACGAGATCGACCAGCGTCTGCAACCGGCCTGGTGCAATCAGTGAGACTTCGAGTTCGTATGCCAAGGGCCATAACGACAAGCCCGCGAGTACCGCAGCCATCAAGGTCGTGAGGTCTGGGCGTTGCAAGCCAAAGGCCTGTCCCCAGGGGACACGACGATAACTCGCCAGAAACAGCGGCCACACGGCGAACAACAGCACCAGTACCACCGCGTTCGCCATCAACCGTCCGTTGATGGACCACTCGGCGAACCGTCCGGGGACGCTGCTGAGAATGATGAACGCGGGGAACAACACGACCAGCGCGATGAGACCCTGTTCCCAACGCAACTGCGGTTGAATTTCGTCCGGACGCCGCAGCGCATCACGCCAGCTTCCGCTGCTGCCATACAACACCGCATCGGTTCCGAAGATGCGGACGGCCACGGCCAGGGCCACCGCCGTCCAGGCTCCATTCGCGATCAGTGCGACTGCCATCGCCGCGCTGCTCACATGGCCGTCAAGCAAGTCACGCGTCACCAGGACCATGTTGGCGAGGGGCACCAATGCCCAACCCAGCGTGAGTTTCAGTCCGGGCAAGAGCGCCAACACGCCCGGGGCGATCGACAACATCATCACTGGAATCAGGTAGGCCTGCGCTTCTTTGAAACTGCGGGCAACGCTGGTGAGTGCCAAAATCACCGCGGAGAAGAACGCCGCGAAGGCCGCCAGCAGTCCGAGAATTTGCAGCAGTCGAACTGGAGTCAACCCGCCCGCTCCAAACAAAAGCTGCTCGAATCCCGTGGAAAAGGCCGTCACCACCATCGCACCGAGATTCACGAATGCAGTCATCAGCGCGACGAACACCACCGCGGCATATTTCGCCAACAGCACGCGCGTGCGGGAGATCGGAGCGGCCATCAGCGCTTCCAACGTTCCCCGTTCGCGCTCGCCGGCCGTGAGGTCAATCGCCGGGTAAACCGCCCCGGTCACCGTCATCAGAATGAGAATCAACGGGACCAGTGTCGCCAGGGAAAAGGCCTGAACCGCTTCCCCCGGCACCGTGGCGACACTCCACGCCAGTGGTAGCTTGACCGCTGGGTTTTGCGCTTCCAGATAGCGTGTGACGAAGGCGTCGTTGACGGCCCGCAACCGGGTCTGCACGTGCTCCCGGATTTCGCGTCCTAACGGCGAGCCTTTTCGGACGACAAATTCAACAGTGAGCGGCACGGTGTCTGCGTGGGGAAACCGTACCCCGATGTCGGCCACCAGTGACTCAACAAGCGCTTCCACGGAAGCCCCGTCTTCCGTTTCATCCGCCTGCATGAACTTCAACTTCGGTTGCGGCGATTCACCCGGCGGGGCGGGCAATGGTCGCGCCGGATCAATTTCCCGGCCGAGCAGTCGATTCCCCTGCGAATACATTCTTCCGAACGTGTCCAGGTCCCGCGCATTGGCCAGTGCGATGTGGTATTCCGCCGGTTCGGGCTGATCCAACTGGGAGAACAGAAATTTGGAGAACGCCATCCCCAGCAGGGGGTAGACGAGAATGGGCATCAGAATCAAAGTGGCGATGGTTCGGCGATCGCGCAGCGTCTCACGTAGCTCCTTGAGCGTCAGTCGTCCCCAGGCGGATAAACTATTCGCCGCGCTCATGACGCCCGTCCCAATGCCGGGGCGGCGGTGCCGAGAAGTTGCAGGAACATGTCATGCAAACCGGTACACCCGGTGGCGGCCTGCAGTTCAGCGAACGTTCCCTCCTGTTGCAGACGGCCGCGGTTGAGCAACCCCATGCGATCGCACACGCGCGAGGCTTCTTCCAACCGGTGTGTGCACAGAACGATCGCTTTCCCCATCGAACGGAGTTGGGCGACATACTCGAAAATGACATGCGTGCCGATGATGTCGAGGCCGCGAGTCGGTTCATCGAGCAGCATCACCGGCGGATCGTGCATCAGCGCCCGGGCCAAGGTGACACGCTGTTTCTGCCCGGTGCTGAGGGTCGCGCACCGTTGATCGAGAAACCGACGGAGGTCGAGCAATTCCGTCAGTTCCTCAATCCGTCGCGTCTTGATCGCCGCCGGCAGGTCATACAGGTCGGCGAAGTAATGCAGCGTTTCCCTCGGCGAGAGCCACTGGTACAACCCGGCACTCGCGGAGACCAGGCCGATGGAGCGTTTGACCGCATCCGGATTGGTGGAGACGCGTTGCCCACCGACGGTGACATCACCGGAGGTGGGTGCGAGCAAGCCGAGGATCATCCGGAGCGTCGTGGTCTTCCCCGCCCCATTCGGACCGAGCAGCCCATAAACTTCGCCCGCGGGGACAGAGAACGACAACCCGTCGACCGCGCGGAGCGTCTGCCCGCCGGTAGCGAATTCTTTGGTGAGGTCGGAAACGACGATCATCAATCGTGTCTGAATGAAGACGGGATCACGAGCTTGTCAGGTTGGAACGGAGCGCTGACAAGCACTCTACGCCGGGTAGCCCGGAAAACGCGAACGCAAACTGGTGGAAATTGTTTCGCCGCAGAACGGTAAGGAAAATGATCGCGAGCGGACATGTTCCGCAAAGCGCAAGCGGTGATTTGCCAACAATTCCCATCGGTTGATTGAGCGGAGTTGGTTGATGCACTAGACTGAGTTGATGTGATCCGTGCCGATGTCGGGACATCATTATCATCTTCGAGGAAGTCTGCCGTGAGTGATGCTTTGAAGGACGGCCTGTCGCGCCGTGATTTGTTGAAAACCACCGGTCAGGTTGCCGCGGCTTCAGCGCTGGTTGGCAGCTTGGCACCCGGGCTGTATGCCGGGCAGAACAGCACCATTCAAATGGCGCTCATCGGTTGCGGCGGCCGCGGCACCGGGGCGATTGCCAACGCTTTGTCGCGCAAGGGGGGACCGACCAAGCTCGTCGCGATGGCCGATGTCTTCAAGGATCGTCTGGAAGCCAGCTATCAGGGAACCAAGGGCCCGTTTGAAGCGCAAGTCGACGTGCCCGAAGATCGCAAATTCCTCGGATTTGACGCTTACAAGCACGCGATGGATGCCCTGAAGCCGGGCGATGTGGTGATCCTCACGACGCCGGTGGCGTTCCGCTGGCCCATGTTCGCCTATGCGATCCAGAAGGGCCTCAACGTCTTCATGGAAAAGCCGACGACGGTCGACGGCCCCAGCACCCGCAAGATGCTCGCCCTCGCCGAAGAAGCGTCGAAGAAGAATCTGAAGGTCGCAGTCGGTCTCATGTGCCGCCACTGTGATGCCCGTCAGCAACTGCACGATAAGATCAAGGACGGGGCCATCGGCGACATCACGTTGCTGCGGGCCTACCGCGCCGCGGGGACAACGGGGAACGCAGACGTCAAACCACGTCCGGCCGAAAAGAATGAACTCGAATACCAGATCCGCAATTTCCACGGTTTCCTGTGGGCCTCCGGCGGTGGCTTCAGCGACTTCCTCATTCACAACATCGATGAATCGTGCTGGATGAAGGATGCCTGGCCGATCGAAGCGAAGGGGTTTGGCGGTCGTCATTATCGTGGCGATCTCATCGATCAGAACTTCGACAGCTACACGGTGGAGTACACCTTCGCCGATGGCACGAAGCTGATGCTCGAAGGCCGCACGATGCCCGGCTGCCACAACGAGTTCGCCAGCTATGCCCACGGCACCAAGGGTTCGGCAGTCATCTCGACGTCCGGTCACAGCCCGGCCCGTCCGCGGATTTACAGTTCGCAGAAGATCGGCAACAAGGCCGACCTCGTCTGGGAATACGGTCAGAAAGAACCGAATCCGTACGAGTTGGAATGGGATCACTTCCTGGAAGCGATCCGTTCCAACAAGCCCTACAACGAAGCCACGCGCGGGGCGGAAGCCAGCCTGGTGACCGCGATGGGCCGCATGGCGTGTCACACCGGCCAGGTCGTCACATGGGACGACATGCTCAACTGCGAGCACGAATTCGCGCCGAACGTTGACCAGTTGACGCTCGACAGTCCCGCACCACTGCTCGCCGATGCGAACGGCAAGTACCCACTGCCACAACCCGGGTTGAAGAAGACCCGCGAGTATTAATGGCCATTTTGCCCCAGAGGACCGCCACCGGGAGCATCGGTAACCATGATTGAGAGACACCCAGGGATCGCCATCCCTGGGTGTTTTCGTTTCTTGAGCCGAATTTCCTTTCCTGACGAAACTCGCTGCGGCTTCCGTTCGTCGGCCTGATGAAGCTGGCAAAGATGTTAGCCTTTGCGCTCTCCGCACAACCGGAAACCGCCGATCATTTCCTCTAGGCAACGTGCGGAAAACACCCGGTTCGGTTCAAGTTCGTTAAGGACTTGAGTATCGCTGTGCCCCGCGCGTTTCACGCCAGGCGTTTCACGGGACAGCCGTGTTCACCGCGCGCATCAGGATCAAGGACGGACGATGGGTTTGTGCTTCCGAACGATGGTCACTTCGATGACGTTGGTCGCCGTCGCGACCATTCGGGCGTTCGGTGCAGAGCCGCTGGTCCTGCCACCGGGGCCAAGCGAACCGACCGATGGGGGGCTTTCCAAGCGTGTGGAGACGTTGGAAGCCGAATTGCAGTCCCTGCGGGATCGACTGTCCGCCGGGAGCCCGGTCGGGACCACGTCCAGTGAAGGAGTGCTTCCGGCGAATGCCGAGTTCCTGCCACCGCCGCCAGCGTTGTATGAAGGAGGCTACAGCTATCTTCCCCCGGGACCGGCGGCCCCTGCTCCACCGAAGTTCCCCAGCGTTTCGATCAACGGATTCTTTCAGGCCGACACCTTATGGTTCGGTCAGGACGAAGAGAACCGCGCCAACGTCGGCGATATTCAGGACGGGTCCGGCTTCCGTCGCACCCGGCTCTCGGCCAAGGGGGCCGTGGCTGACAACGTGAATTACTTTGTTCAATTGGACTTCGGCTTCTTCGGGCGTCCCACGTTCACCGACATCTGGGGGGATGTGACACACGTCCCCGTCCTGGGCAACGTCCGTGTCGGGCAATGGAAGCAGCCGTTCGGTCTGGAAACCGTGACCAGCGTGCGCTACCAGCCGTTTCTTGAACGGTCGCTGCTGTTCCAAACTTTCATGCCGTTCCGCCACATTGGAACCGGTTTCTACGATGTCAACGAAGAGCAGACTTCCACATGGGCGATGTCCGTCTTTCGCACCGGTCAGGATCAATTTGGGAACGACATTCAGGACAATGGCGGCTTCTCCACCGCCGGTCGAGTCACATACCTGCCGTACTTCGAAGACCATCACGACAAGACGCTCGACTATATGCACGTCGGCCTAGCCTACTGGTTCGGTACTCCCGACAACCAGAAATTCCGCTACTCAGTCGTCCCAGAAAAAGTGATTTGATTCGAGAAAATCAGGCTGACGTGGTTGGTTTCGGTGGTTACGATTTGCCAAGTTTCTGATTGATCTCGCTCACAACCTTGCAAATCTGGACCTATTTCAGCCATGCAACCACGTCGC
>JBGSUN010000269.1:0-46073 GCA_041753475.1 Planctomycetaceae bacterium
GCGCACTCGAAATCCTTTTGCCTGCGAATGGGTCATGGATCGTCAACACCCATGAAACCCCAAACAATGCCGAAGGATTTCGAGTTTTTCACGCGCCCACCCAAAAACGGACGCCAGGGCATGCTGGTTTGAGGTCTAGACCCCGCGCTCACAAAGCTAATCGAGCACAATTACATTCGCCCCCTCCAAACACTCCAGCAAACGTCAAAGCACAAGGGTTCCGCTCGATTCGTGTCTCATCCGGAAACTCTTTGTAAGCCGTACACGCCGTACACAGCGTGCTCACGCGAGCCGGGTGAAGAAGGATAAGAACCCATCCCGCCGAACAACGGGGCAACGGGCATTGACGCGGTCATATCACATCAGATGACAGAACCGCATCAATTTGGAACTCAAGCATGTGTCGGATGCGATTGCTCGTTGCAAGTTAGCGGCGCGGAAAAGCGTCCTTGTTCAGACCGATTCGCTCTGGCGCGCGTCAGTCACGGTCGATATGATCCAAAGACCTCGAACGTAAGGGACGAAGCAAATGGCCTCAGTGTGTTGCGACAAAGGCGGCTTGAAGCGCGTGGCGTTCAAGGGACTCGATGGCAAACGCCGCTCGCTGCGGTTAGGGAAGCGGTCCGAGAAGTATGCCAATGATGTCCGTCGACACGTCGAAGCGATCCTTGCATCGGCTGGCGCACGCCTCCCGATGGACCAACAGACTGCCGTGTGGCTCGCCGAAATCGAAAGCGACCTGCATTCCCGTCTTGCGTCGGTAGGGTTGGTCACTCCGCGTGAAGTCAAGGCGATTGATTCGACGTCGTTCGGCGCGTGGATTGATCGGTTTCGAGAATCCCGAGCACACCTGAAGGGGGGAACTCGGATGGGCATCGACTACGCGCTCGATAATGCAGCCGCATTTTTCGGACGTGAGACGGCAATTGCATCCATCACACCGGGACGGTGTGATGATTTCGCGATCTGGCTCACCAAGGATCAAAAGCAGGCCCCCGCTACGGCTGGCCGGCGCATCCGTACCGTAAAAGCTGTCTTTCGGGCTGCGGTCCGTCACGAACTTTTGATCCGCAATCCGATGGAAGGCATCAAGGAAGGATCGCAATCGAACTCGACCCGTCAGCAGTTTGTTGATCGCGAGACTATTGAACGGGTTATTGAAGCCTGCCCAGATACAGAATGGCGATTGCTGGTCTGTCTTGCCCGCTTCGGTGGGCTGCGGATTCCCAGCGAAGCCATCACGCTTCGATGGGGTGATATCGATTGGGCACGCGACCGCTTGACGGTTCATTCGCCGAAAACCGAACACCATCCGGGGAAGGAACGTCGACAGATTCCCTTGTTTCCCGAAATCCGGTCCGCACTCGATGACCGCTGGGAAGTCGCCGACCGTGGGAGCGAATTCATCTTCGACCGGATGCGGCGGACGGTCGAACAGTCGGAAACGGGATGGAAGGCGGTTAACCTGCGGACGCAATTCGGCCGGATTCTAGAAAAAGCAGGAGTGACGCCTTGGCCGCGTTTATGGGTAAACCTGCGGTCGAGTTGTGAAACCGAACTCACCGAGCGGTTTCCGGCCCATGTCACCGCGGCATGGTTAGGCCACACACCGGACGTTGCCCAGAAACACTACCTGCAAACGCTCGATTCACACTTCGCGAGTGCGGCGCAAAATGCGACGCGCACCATGCCGGAATCAACGTGCAAGGAGACGACAGAGAAACCGCAGACTCAAGAAATCTCGCGGATTATCGAGAAAGCCTGTACGAAGGATTACCCCGCATGGATTCGAACCATGACAAACAGAACCAAAATCTGTTGTGCTACCGTTACACTACGGGGTAAAAACGGTGCTTCCCGAGTGATTGACACCCGATTGACACCCGATTATGCCAGAACTATGAACAAACGACGCCTGACAGCGGGAATCGCGAGTGTCTGACAAACGTAGCTGGCGAGGGTCGCGCTCATCGTTAGAAAGTCTAACGATTCTGGCGGATCTGTCAAACCCTCAAAGCTTCGCCCTGAATTCCTGCTGTTTCAGCACGTAAGTGGCAGTGAATTCGGGAGGCTGCCGAACCGACTGCGTTTCCACAGTGGAGCGTGATTGCTCCTGGCCAGTGTGAGAAGATTCCTGAACGGTGCGAGGCCTGTCGGTGGTCGCCAACTGACGATGACGACTGGAAGACGCTGATGCGACCCGAGATTCCATCGCCCTGCATGCGGACATTGCAGGTTACTTGGAAACGCGTCGGCGTGAGCCAAACCGTCACGCCTTGAACGAATTGCCATATCATCAGGGCCAGGGCCAGGACTGGAAGGCTCTGTCGAAGACGCTCAGGGATTGGCAGTTCATCAACGAGAAAGAGTCCGCAACCCTGGGTGACTCGTTGCATCAAGACTATCGTTTCGGAATCGAGCATGCCGTCGCCCTCGGCCGGCCACTCGTCGCCGGATCTCTGGCCATGCTCCCAAGTTGACTGGTGTTGGATCCCACGATCGGGTCCAAGCCTGGACAACTGGGACTTATCGTCCATCTCATCGCGAAGGCGGAGGACCGCTCCTTGTTGAACCGCGTCCTGTCTGTGGTCCTGAAAGGCAACGAGGCAACGATACGCACGGGGGCTTGTCTGGAAGTGCTCTTGGCGAGCGGATACCCGTATCGATATCACCGAACTGCCAAAACAATTTCGACGACTGTAAAAGTTGACTCCGACGACAGCTCAGATCCACGATCGAACATCTCAGCCGCATCCCGCCGATCGGCTTTCAGTCTCTTCCGGTCGAATCAGGATCACCTTGTGGCATTGGTGTTCTTCCAGGGCCTTCAGCAGCCAATCATTGAAGCCGCAGACTTCCACCACCGCCAGGAACGGTTCACCGTCCCGGAGAAAATCGCGTTTCACCCGCTCAAAGAATTCTTAAATCTTCTCCAGCTGCGTCGATACCTGCCGCGCCTGCATGACGTCACCCAGCTCATCCCACAGGGAGATCGTGAGCTGGCGGGCATGCTCGTCGATTCCAAGGTACAACGTGGTCAGGGTTCTCCGGCATAACAATGGGGATCGAAACCCCCACCGGATTAGTCCAACCAACGCAATCTCGCAACCTGCGCTCTTTCATCAATATCAAAGGCGTGTTTGCACTCCGATCCACGGCTGCCCGATTGCCCACAGAGTGAGACGGTCACTGACCTCGGTCCGCTGTGGTGTTACGAGGGCGAAGACATCGACCGCGAGTCATCCCGCTTGAAAAATCAGCCGTAGGGTTACACGTCGCCGACCAACTCGCGGATCGGTTCGCCGGTTTCGACGAGGTACAGCGGACGCCCGGCACGGTCGGGGAAGGCCGTACGGCGACCGTCGATCCCGAGATGATGATAAATGGTTGCGGCGACATCTTCCGGTGAGAGCGGACGGTCGATGACATGGGAACCGTGTTCGTCGGACGCGCCGACAACACGTCCCCGTGGGAGCTTGCCGCCCCCCATCAGCACGCTGAAGGTGTGGCCCCAGTGATCGCGGCCGGCATCGACATTCATCCGCGGCGTGCGGCCGAACTCTCCCATGGCGACGATTAACGTTTTCTCGTACAGCCCGCGGTCAATCAGATCACGCACCAATGCCGCCACCGCCCGATCGAACGGCGGCAACAAGAGTTTTGCCCCGACGGCCGTTGGATAACGATTGGCTGAGCCGTGATGGTCCCACGGCTGCGTGTTGACGGTGACGAACGTGACGCCGCGCTCCACCAACCGTCGCGCGAGCAACGCGCTCTGGCCGAACTCATGCCGACCGTAGGTGTCGCGCACCGCGGCGGGTTCAGCGGCGATATCGAAGGCTTCACGGACCTGCGATTTCGTCAATAGATTGAATGCAGACTGGTAATGTTCGTCAACATTGCTGGCCTGCTCGTCAAACACACGGGCTTGGGCATCCAGCGTGGCCAGTAGTGAGCGGCGGTCTTCCAGGCGGCTGTAGGTGAGATCACGGGCCAGCGACAAATCACGAACCCGGTAATCCTTCGAGTTGGGATCGGAGTTCACGACGAACGGATTTGCCCCGCCGCCGAGGTATGCCGCATAGTGGAACAAGTTATCCGTTCCGCCTCGCAGATGAGGAGCGGCCGCATACGCCGGCATTCCCGGGACATTGGCTCCCCGCAGGGCGGACACCGCGGAACCGAGTGCGGGACGACGCTGGATTTGATTGTCGGGCTTGTTGAAGTCCGGTCCTTCGAACCCGGTCAGCATCCAGTGATTGCCCTTGGTGTGATCGCCGCTGAAGTGCCGCACGCTCCGCAAAATGGCAAGCTGATCCATCACCTTGGCGGATTCCGGCAGCGTTTCGCTGAACAACACGCCGGGCACGTTGGTCGGAATTGCTCCGAATGGACCACGGAATTGTTCGACCGCTCTCGGTTTGGGGTCCCAGGTTTCATGATGGCCTGGACCGCCACTCATCCATAAAAGGATGACGCTGGTCCCTTCGCTGCCGGTGCGCAACGGAACCTTGTGAGCTCTGGCAGCATGAGCGGTTCCGGCCAGCCATTGCGGCAACGTGAGACCGCCGACACCAAGGACGCCTGCCTCGACAAAGTTCCGGCGGGTCCACCCTTCGCAATCGGCTGAAGCCTGTCCCGTGACACGAATCATGATGCCGTGTTCCTGCGTCTCTGGCCGTACGAAGTCGAAACACCCTCTGCGAAACCGCACGGCCGACGAGGCCGCGGCACGCAGAAGGCGCCACTTCAACGGACTGTCATCCCTATCATCGGCTCATCGCATCGGCGCAACTTGATTGGATTGTGCCCAAGTCGATCGCGGGACACAATCCCGAAGTCTTCTGGGAGGGCGAAGCTCCCGCTGAGCCGCTGATTGTCTCAGCGTGTGGAAACGCACGCGGCTCAGCGGGAGCTTTGCCCTCCCACGCGCAGAAAGTTCCTGCGATCGGTATCACTTCTGGCTACTCGCGATTCCCTACTCGCTATTCCCTCGTGGCAAACCCTAAGACTCAGCTTTGACACGCTTCATCACCGTGACGACACAGCGGTGGCGGTGTCACGTCGGGGGTTCTGGTCGACCGTGAGAGTTGCGAGACCACGAGCCGACGGCTGGGCATCAAACAGATCCGCAAACGGTTCCGCGGCGAATTGCTGACGAATGGCGAGGAACTCGTGCTCGATTTGCAGAAAAGCGTCGACAACATCCGGATCGAAATGGGTGTTGGACCCCTCGAGAATAATCGACCGGGCAACGTGATGCGCGAATGCCTCTTTGTAGGTGCGCTTGCTGGTGAGGGCGTCATAAACATCGGCGAGACTTACAATGCGGCCACAGAGCGGGATTTGTGTCCCCACTAAACCAGCGGGGTATCCGGTCCCATCCCAGCGTTCGTGATGAGTGGCAGCAATATCGCGGGCGACCTGGAGGAATCGCGCCGCCGGATAGCGTTGGAGAGCGGCATCCAACGTATCAGCACCGATGGCCGCGTGAGTTTTCATGATGTTGAATTCGTCGTCGGACAGCCGTCCTGGCTTGAGAAGCACTGAATCGGGGATGCCCACTTTGCCGATGTCGTGCAGCGGGCTGGTGAGAAAGATCAGGCGAATAAACTCGCTGTCGATCTCACCGGCATACTTCGGATTGCGAGCCAACTGAGCCGCGAGCGCACGGGAATAACTACGGACACGTTCCAGATGATGCCCGGTTTCCGGGTCGCGCGATTCGGCCAGCTTCGCCAGCGCAAAGATCGCCACTTCGCGAGTCTCCAGCGCCACAATCCGGCACCCCGCGCGGACGCGCACGGACAACTCAGCGGGATGAAATGGCTTGGTGATGAAATCGTCGGCTCCTGCGGACATGCCTTGCACCAGATCGGCCGTACCGCGATGACTGGTCAACAGAATGACGTAAACGTAACCGCCGAAATCGCGGCTGCGGATCGCCTGACACAACTCGATGCCGGTCATGCCGGGCATGTCCCAATCGGAGATCACGAACCGGCAGGTTTCCTGTTCCAGAACATCGAGTGCCGCCTGAGCATGACTGGCGCGAATCACACTGTGTCCTTCACAGGTGAGCGCGTGCTCCAGAATATCCAGCGACAACTCGTCGTCATCGACAATGAGAATCTGCATCGGCAAGCTTCCTCAGGGAGTGCATCCCGTGAACGCTGTATTCATGAGGCGGACAAGCGCGGCTTTCCTGCCGTCAGCCCAAAGATCCGTCTTCAGTCCCGTTTCCAGTCGTCGAGCAAATGATCAATGGTCGTCAGCAATTGATCCAGTTCGGACCCCAGCACATCGAGCGCCAGTGGCACCTGATCGAACCGCTCGCTTTGTAGATGTGTTTCCAAGGTTCTCGCCGCTTGTTGCAGCCCGATGGCCGAGAGGTTGCCTGCGGCTCCGCACAAGGTGTGTGCCGCGCGACACGTGCCAGGGGCATCACCGTTCTGCCAGGCCTGCTGGATTTCCTGGACGTCTCCCGGAACGCGGGACCGCAGTTTGTTTAACATCCGTCCGACGAACTCCCGATTTCCGGAACAGCGCTCCATCAAAGACTTGAGATCAATCGCCGCGGTCAAGACAGCCTGTTCGACCGGATCAACAGTGTTTGTCTGTGATGAGTCAGCCGTGCTGTGAGGGATCGTTGGCGTCACTTCCACGTTGTCAGCATAGGTCCGCGATGTGAAGTCGTCCAAGACTTTCAGCAGTGTGTGGCGATCGATCGGTTTGGTGATGTAATCATCCATGCCGTGGGCGAGACATTTCTCGCGATCCCCCTGGATGGCATTGGCTGTGAGCGCAACAATCGTCAACGCCGCTCCATTGCGACCGAGTGGAGCGCGGGCGGTCTCCAGGCGGCGGATTTCGCGAGTGGCTTCGAAACCATCCATCTCGGGCATCTGGCAATCCATCAGTACGATGTCATAACTTTGGTGTTGCACCGCTTCGACAGCTTCACGTCCATTCGTGACAAAGTCATGCCGATAGTCGGCACTCGTGAGCATTTCACCGACCACGAGCCGATTGATTTCGTTGTCTTCCGCCACGAGCAACCGCACGGTTT
Organism: Planctomycetaceae bacterium; assembly: GCA_041753475.1. GTDB lineage: Bacteria > Planctomycetota > Planctomycetia > Planctomycetales > Planctomycetaceae > DSVQ01. The sequence goes on from JBGSUN010000269.1 coordinate 7,070, forward strand.
CCCGACGGACATCCGCGGATTCCTCAGTTCGATTGGAAGTATCTTGAGGTGGTGCGTCAGATTCTGCTTGTCCTTGCGGTAAGATCGCGTTGACGATGCTGTCAAACAGGCGTGATTGTCGAATCGGCTTCGTCAGCATTCCCGAGAGGCCGGCACGACGAAGTTGCTCCGGTTGGAGGGCCGTGTCGAGTGAAGTGAGCATAAGCATCGGCAATTGCCGGAGTGCGGGGTCGGATTTGATCTTCGCCGCCAGATCGAGCCCATCCATATCCGGAAGCTGGCGGTCCAGAATCGCCAGTTGGAATGGACTTCCATGTTGGACGGCCTTCCGCATCAGCGACAGCGCGGACAGCGCATCCGGAGCGGTCTCGAGCACAAAGCCCCAGCTCTGCAACTGGTCGCGGAGGATTTCGAGATTCGTCGGCGTGTCATCGACGGCCACGACCCGCAATTCGGCGAGGCGGGCCATCAGTTGCTCCCGATTCGCACCGCGATTCGACACCACATGCAGGGGAATCTCACACCAGAACGTCGAACCGACCCCCGCTTCGCTGTTGACTCCGATGCGTCCCCCCATCAGTTCAACCAGTTGCCGACAGATGGAGAGACCCAAACCCGTCCCACCATACTTGCGCGAGATGGAAGCATCGACTTGTGTAAAGGCCGTGAAGAGTCGCTGCTGTTGTTCGGCTGTCATGCCGATGCCGGTGTCACGCACGCTGAGCCTGACCGTGGCGACGCAACCCCGGTCATCAGCGGCATTCGACAGAAGCTCGGCCCGGACAGCGACTTCTCCGGTCTCCGTAAACTTCAAAGCGTTGTTGACCAAATTAATGAGTACCTGCCGGACACGCTCCGGGTCGCCAAGCACATCGGCTGGCACGTTCGGCAGCACATGGCACGAAAGTTCGATCCCGCGGCTTTGGGCTCGCAACACAAACATTTCGGCGACATCTTCGACGAGCAAACGGAGATCAAACGGCGTGCGGTCCAATTCCAGTTTGCCCGCTTCGATTTTTGAAAAGTCGAGAATATCGTTGATCTGGCTGAGCAGAGCATCGGCAGACGAACGGGCGATGCGTGTGTAGCGGTCTTGCCGTGAATCGAGAGCCGTTCCCGAGAGAAGATCCAGCATGCCGATCACACCGTTCAACGGCGTGCGAATCTCGTGGCTCATCTTGGCCAGGAACGTGCTCTTGGCAAGATTGGCGGCCTCCGCCGTCTCTTTTTCCTGCTGCAGTCGAACCGTTGTCATTCGTTCGGTGATGTCTTCGACGGTTCCCTCATAACTCACGGCGTTGCCGTTGGCATCGGTCACAACCCGCGCGTTCTCGGCAATCCAGATGACTTGACCATCGCGCCGGTAGACCTGGCTTTCCAGGTTGCGGACGTAGCCATCTTGCGTAATGTAGTCCTGAAACTGCCGCCGTCGGTCAGGGTTTACGTACAGGTCTTGACCGATGTTCCCGATTTCCTGCATGAGTTGTTCGGGACTGTCGTAGCCATAGATGCGCGCTAGGGCCGGGTTCGCGCTCAGATACCGTCCGTCAATTGTCGTCTGAAAGATGCCTTCGACGGCGTTCTCAAAGATACTGCGATACTTTTCTTCCGCGCGCCGCAAGGCTTCGCTGGCTTCCTGCTGTGATTGCATCTCGGAAGTCACGCGTTCCAGCACGCGGTTGTATTCTTCAGCAATCTGGCCGACTTCGGTATGCGGTTCGACATACACCCGCTGAGCAAAGTCGCCTTGCTCACGATGCAGATTCATCGTGCCGAGCAGGTCGAACAATTCCGTGCTCGCGCCGTGCTCCGAGACATTCAGCCCTTGCTGCTCACTGGACAAATCGACGCGCAGCGCATGAACTTTGTTGATCGCGAGCAGCACAAGGCCGCCGATGCCAAAACTCCAAACAAAGCAGGTGCTGATGCCTACTGCCTGGACGCCCAGTTGCTCCCAGCGGGTCAGTGCTCCGAAGGCGGTCGCCGGTGCGAAGAGCGCGACGGCCAATGTCCCCCACGCCCCAGCGAAGGCATGCACCGGGATTGCACCAATAGCATCATCGATCTTCAACCCGATGAGCAGGTATGTTCCCACGACGCACACCACTCCCGCCATCGCACCGATCGCCAACGCGGACAACGGGGAAACCAGATGGCACGACGCTGTGATGCCCACCAGACCTGCGATTGCCCCATTGATGCAGTGATCGACGACAGCGCGGCGTTCAAACACGGCCGAAAGCGCCAAACCGGCCAGACTTCCGGCTGCGGCGGCAAGATTCGTATTGAGCAGGATCAGCGCCACCTTGTCGTTGACCGCCAGCGTGCTGCCACCGTTGAAGCCGAACCAGCCGAACCACAGCAGCATGGCTCCACAGGTCGCCAGGGGAATGTTGTGGCCGGAAATCGGCGGACGATCGGTGGCAAACCGCCCGTCCCGCGGACCGACAATCAGCACCGCCGCCAGTGCGAACCAACCGCCCAGTGAGTGGACGGCGGTGGAACCCGCAAAGTCGATAAAGCCCCTCTGCGCTAACCAACCCGTTGGCGTTCCCTCCAACGCCCCACCCCAAGCCCAATGTCCAAAGAGGGGATACAGCAAGCCGGACATAACCAGGCTCATCACCAGGTAGGCCGTAAACCGCGTCCGTTCGGCGACCGCTCCGGAAACGATCGTGGTCGCTGTACCACAGAAAACGAGCTGAAACAGCAGGAACGTCAGCAGCCAATTCCCGGCTGCCGGATCGACGGCGAACCACGTGGTGCCGACCCATCCCTGCCAGGACTGGCCGAACATCAACGCGAACCCGAATGCCCAGAAAGCAATCGCGGCGACGCAGAAATCAAGCAGGTTCTTGATCGCCACGTTGATGCTGTTCTTGGCGCGACAGAAGCCGCTCTCCAGGCAGCAGAACCCGGCCTGCATCAGCATGACCAGCGCCGCACACAACAGAATCCACGCGATGTCCACCGGCGTAGCCGACGACGTGACGGTTAAAAGTTCAGACGGCATGGTGCTCACCACAGGGACGAGGTCGGGTGACGACGGAGCTATCGATTGTGCCGTCGGGAGGGTTGGTGAGCAGTCAACACTCTGTGGGCAGTCTGCAGGCAAACATAGTGTGCTAATTGCACCGAGTTGAAAAAATACAACGTCGACGCACCGAAATAACCACACGGCTCGACGGGAACCTTGAGCCGACCAGCCTTGGCAGCGTGGTCACGATCACGAAGGCCAGCCACACCACGGTGCCGAAGACGCAGCACACCGTGGGCCCGATGACGGTTCCATGAGATTCCGCCACGAAGCAGCCATCCGGCTCGACCTGCTGCAGGCGCTGACAATCGGCCGCCACTTGATTCCAGCCGGACGCTCTCTACTTCTGCCTTGCGTCGTATTCCTGCCAGAATTCTGCGGCCGTTTTGTCGGCGAGCCAGGTGCTTTTCGGATCTTGTTGGTATCCGATGCGGGTAAGCTTGGGAAAGGCGCGGAGGAACTCGATGTCGGTCGCATTCGGAGGAAGCTGGATGTTCTGAAGTTCTTTGCAATCCGCGAGGGGTGACAGGTCGGTGAGCGCGGTGCATTTGAGAAACCGTACGGAAATGAGCGGCATCCCCCGCAGAACCGCGAGATCTTTCACGTTGGTCCCGATGATCTGCAAAGATTCGAGCCGCATTCCCTCCAGCGGACTCAAGTCGGCGACCTTGACGCCGGAGAGCGAGAGTTTCTTGAGCGGCATACCGCGCAGCGGGGCCAGGTCCGTGACGCTGGTATTACCGAGGTTGAGATCGCTGATCGGGGCGTCCTTGAGGGTCGCGAGGTCGTTGATCTTGGTGTTGCTGAGGTCCAACTGCCAGGTATCGTCGGGCAGTCGTTGAACACCTTTGATCACGACGCCGGAATCGCGCACGGTTCGGAGCCACGCCTGTGTGTCGTATTCCCTCCAGAACTCCGCGGGGGCCTTGTCGTCCGCGAAGCTGAGGCGTTTGAGTTTGGTGAAGGCGCGGAGGAACTCGAAGTTCTTCGCGTTGGGGGGCAGGGAGACGATCTGGAGTTCTTTGCAATCCGCGAGGGGCGAGACGTCGGTGAGCGCGGCGCAGTGGCTGAGACTCGCCTCGATCAACGGCATGCCGCGCAACACGGAAATGTCGGTCACATTGGTATAACTCAGATCCAGGCGTTCGAGCGACATGTCTTGTAACGGACTCAGATCGCTGACCTGCGTGCGGAAGAGCCGGAGATTCTTGAGCGGCATGCCCCGGAGCGGTTCCAGATCGGCAATCGGCGTATGGCTGAGCTCCAGGAATTTGAGCGGCATTCCTTTTAATGGCGAGAGGTCGGTGACCTGGGTTCTCCAGAGCGACAGACTTTCAATCGGCATCCCTTGAAGCTTGCTGAGATTGGTGACGTCCGCTCCTGTGAGATTCAGATCCCACAGGCCGTTATTCTGTCGACGCATGCCTTGAGGCTGGATCCCCCATTCGTTCAGCTTGCTGATCCAGGTCGAAGTCTCCCAGAACTCGGCGACCGTGGAGTCGGGAACGCCGTGGAACATCTCAAATCCCAGCCGCTTGAGTTTGGGTAGCTTACGCAGCGCGTCGAGATTCTGCGCATGGACCGGCACGGTCACTTGTTCCAGGGTCGGAATTTCCGCGAGCGCGCTCACATCGGTCAGGTTCTGGCAATGGTCGAGATAGAGTTCACGGAGCGGCGATTCGGTCAGCGGCGAGAGATCCCTGAGATTGGAGCAGTTGTTCAAGTAGAGGCGTTCGATGGACATGCCGCGCAGCGGGCTGAAGTCGGTCACAGCATCGCTGGAAAGGCTGAGCTTTTCCAGCTTCAGATCGCGCAGGGGTGTCAGATCCGTAAACGGACAGCGGTGAAGGTCGAGTTCGATGATGGGCATTCCCTTGATGATCGAGAGGTCGCGCAAGGGTTGGTCGCGAATATCGAGTGTATAAGTTCCAACAGAATGCTTTCGAAACTTAAACGTGATTCCATTCACTCGCAACGCCGAGAAAAAGGCTTGCTCGCGGTCCCACTCTTGCCAAAAGACGTCCTTTGAGCCGGTGGCAGCGTACCCCATGCGGTTCATGATCTCTGCCCCGAGTTGGCGCAGCCTGGGGAGATCGCGCAGCGCGCCGATGGCTTCGTAGTCCTTCACGGGCAGGTCGCGATAGGTGGTCGGAATCAGGATGAGTTCGAGAGTCTTGATCTCCGAGAGCACCGCATAGTTGCGTGCTTCCTCGCAACCCCAGATCACGAGTTCCTGCAGCGGTTTTGACCAGTTTCATGGCAAAGAACGGTCGCTTGTCGGCAAACTGACCCAACTCGTAAATCGGCGCAATCCCCGGATGCTGTAACTGGCCGCCGATCTGCGCTTCCTCGATGAACCGCTGGACGACGTCCGGTTTGTCCTTGTGCGCATCCAACAACACTTTGATGGCCAGATCACGCCCCAGATCGGTATCGCGGCCCTTCAGGATCGCCCCCATCCCGCCCCGCGCGATCTCGCCCTGCAACTGGTAACGGCTGTCGGAGCCGCGATCCGGCATCTCGGCCGACTTCGGCCGGACGATAGGATCGACGCCGTGTTCGACTGATTTGCGCAGCACGACGCGGCGGACATCGACCGTTCGGCTGAGGTTCTTCAAGACACTGTGACCGGCGTGACCGATCACCACGGCTTGGTCTTCCGTAAACGTCGCGGTCAGCCCCGCCTCGAGCGCGCCAGCGCGATCGGGATTGAACGGCTCGGTCAGAATCGTTGCCCCGAACTCTGCGGGTGGCTGCTCCAGAAAGCTGCCGGCGTGCTGGTGCGACCGCAGGAGTCGCTCGACCTGTTGGCGTAACTCCGGATCGGTACCGCAGGCGGACTCCAGAAATGTCGCCCGCTGTTCCGCCGATTCGATCTCTATGGCGGCCAGAAACAGCGAGTCAAGCTGGGGTGACTTGTCAGTCATGGAGCACTCCGAAACGGCCGTTTGCCGGTCGCGAACTCAGCGGTACAAACTCCAGTGCGAGATTCGCGGCAGAAACCCCTCACGCTTTTTTGTGTTTTCTCCCACGGTTCGGTTTATTCCGGGTCTGCCAGTTGCGAATGCAACCAGGCCCGCGCGAAGGTCCAATGCCGCTCCGCTGTGGCCACCGAGACCTTGAGGGCTTGTGCTGCTTCCGGAATGGTCAGTCCTGCGAAATAGCGGAGTTTCACGAGCCGGGCTCTCTCCGGCCAGCGCTCTTCCAGCCGAGTCAACGCCTCGTCGAGGGCCAGGAGGTCGTCCGTTCGATCTTCGGACGCGATGCTCGCCGCGTCCAACTCCCGGCGCTTCATTCCGCCGCCCAGTTTTTGGCTCTGTTTGCGGCGTGCCTTCTCAACCAGAATCCGCCGCATGGCCTCTGCCGCAGCCGCGAAGAAATGCCCGCGGCCATTCCATTCCTGCGGCGACTCACCGGCCACTAACCGGACATACGCCTCGTGGACTAATGCGGTCGGCTGCAACGTCTGGCCGGCCTGCTCATGAGACAGCTTCGCCGCCGCAAGCTTCCGCAGTTCCTGATAAACCAGCGGCAACAACGCCTCCGCCGCGGCAGAATCGCCCTGTTCCATCGCAGTCAGGATGCGGGTGACGTCACTCATCGCTGGATTGTACTGCATCGCCGAGGCAAGTGCGGATCATCCGATAGACTCAAAACATCGATTCTGACCATTCTCGGGGATGTGCCCAGAGTAAATGCGCGGCCGCTGGCGACCGAGATCGCTGTATGCCCCTTCCCGACTGCCGCTCGCCATACGACTTTCAGCGAACTCCCCTCCGACCAGCCCTTCAGCCAACCGGTTTCGCGCGAGATGCCATTGCGATCCGGCCCGCGCCACTGCGGCCAGTCGGTGGCCCGCACCGTAGCAGTGACCACGAGCAACACACTCCACAGCGCCAGATCACGCAGGGATGGCATCGGCCTTTTTCCTCTCGGTTCGCGGGTCTGCGTCAACCACTGGACGCGTTCCGAGATGTAGGCAGGTCGTTCGCTGATGGCCGCGAGACACTCTTCTAAACAAGCCGGAGGCTTCATTGTAGAGTTCTTCGCTGCCATCAGAGTCGCGGAAGTCGCGCCAGTCCTCGATGCGAAGGAATTGAATCTTCTTGACGCCTTGCGTGGTGAAGACGGGACATCCCGAGCCAGACCATCATTGAAGCTGCGGCGAGCCGGGTACGACGCCGGCCTGATGCGTCTTCACGGCCTCTTTAATCTCGGCGAGCACGTCGGGATGATCGGTAGCGACGTTTCGCTTTTCGGACGGATCGCGACCGAGGTGAAACAAGAGTGGTGGATCGTGGATTTCTGCCTTCGGTTGGCCATAACCGGTTTGTGTTTGGAAGTGGGCTTTCCATTCGCCGAGGCGACAGGCAAACAATTGGTCACCTCGATAATAGAAGTACGGCCTGGGTGGTAGCGGTCGCGACTCGAACAGCAATGGCGTGAGGTCGTGGCCATCGAGCGTCACATTTGATGGCAGCGTCGCGCCCGCCAAGGCCACGGCCGTGGGAAACAGGTCCATCGTACCGGCGAGTGCATTGGTCACACCCGGCTTAACTCTACCGGGCATCCATGCGATCCCTGCAACGCGCATGCCCCCTTCCCAAGTGCTCCCTTTGCCATCACGAAGCAAGCCGGCACTTCCCCCTTGGTCGCCCATGATCAGCCACGGGCCGTTGTCGCTGGTGAAAACCACCAGCGTTCTTTCGGCAAGCCCTTCGTTGCGCAACGTGTCGAGCACCTGCCCAACACTCCAATCGAGTTCCTCGACCGCGTCCCCATAAATACCCCCGCGGCTTTCTCCCTTGAACGTCGGCGAGGCGAACAGCGGTACATGCGGAAACGTGTGAGCGAAGTACAGAAAGAACGGGTTGCCTTTCTGTTCACGGATGAATGTCACAGCCTCTTCCGTGTAACGCTTTGTGAGTGTCGTCTGATCGGCCGGTTGTTCAAGCACTTTGCCGTCACGCATCAGCGGTACGTTCCAACCATCGTACGGCGGATTCGGCGAACCCGACGAGCCGCGCGGAAGATCGTGCCGAGCGTCCATGTCATTGGAGTATGGCAGACCGAAACTCCGCTGAAAGCCTTGATCGAGCGGGCGGGAGCCCTCGTGAATGCCGAGATGCCATTTGCCGAGGTGTGCGGTGGCATAGCCTTTGTCCCGCAGTGCTTCGGGGATCGTGATTTCGTTGGGCGGCAGTCCCCCTTTGGAGTTCGGGAACAGCACACGTCGATTCCCGCACATGCCGCTGCGAATCGGATACCGCCCCGTCAGTAGCGCCGCGCGGCTCGGCGTGCAGACTTCCGACGCCGAATAGAAATCCGTGAACCGCAACCCCTCCGCCGCCATGCGATCCAGGTACGGCGTACGAATCGTCGGCGAACCGTAACAGCCGAGATCGCCATAGCCCAGATCATCCGCGAAAATAATGACCACGTTTGGCTGTTCGGCGGCAACGATGCCGGAATGAAGAAGCCAGAACGAGATCGATAAGACGGTGAGCAATCGCACGCGTGACCTCATCTTGTTTTGACGGGGATGCGGAACTTCCAAGTCGTGCCGGCAACGGCCACCGAGTGGAGATCCCTCACCGCAGGGCTTTCGACTTTTTCGCAGCAGGAGAATTGGGGATCGGCTCAGGCCCCAGCTTCGGGCCGTTGTCAGCGGGCAGCGACTGATTCCATGCCAGAACCGCGGCAGTGAGATGCGTGGCGACATCCGGATGTTGTCGGACGAGATTCGTCGTCTCCGCTCGGTCTTTCGCGAGATCATAAAGTTCCGGCTGCGAACCGTCGTAATTGCAGAGCAGTTTCCAATCGCCCTCGCGCACCGCGAGATCGGGTTGGGGATCAGGCAGCGCCGGTGGCGAATTCTTGCGATCCGGAGGGCGACGCCAAAAGAGAGGAGCGGCGCGCGAGACCATGCTGCGTCCGAGCAACGTGGCGGAGAGGTCTTCCCCGTCGAATGTCACACCAGCGGGTTGCTTGGCTCCCGAGACCGTCAGCAACGATGGAACGAGATCGAATGCAGCGAAGACGGATAAGTCGTTCTGCGAACCGCACTTCTCAGTGGGGATCAGCCCCGGCCCCCAGACGACGAGCGGCGAGCGGATGCCCCCTTCGTAGAGCCGCGTTTTCGCGCCGCGAAAGGGGCCGGCACTCCCCGCACCTGGCTCCGGGCCGTTATCGGAACAGACCAGAATCAGCGTTTTGTCGCGAAGAGCCGGCGCATTGCGGATGTGATCGAACAACTTGCCGAGTTGCCGATCCATCTCCTGCAACACGGATTGATACAATCTACGCTTACCGTCGGCCCATTTCTCCACCGGCGGCCAGAACGGACTATGCACATCGTCCGGCCACAGATTGATATAGAACGGTTTGCCGTCGCGCGCCGCGCGGTCCATGAAAGGGATTGCGGCATTCACAAATCCGCTGGTGATCTGCGACCGTGGCATCCAGGTGACCGGCTGGCCCAGCCGTTCGGCATCGCCCCAGATACGGCCGGGTTCGGTTTCTCCCGGCTTGAGCGTCAGGGGCAGCAACTTCGCTCCCATCCCTTCAAAGTTCGTCAGCGAATCATCGAACCCGTAAGCCGCGATTGGCGGCGCGTCATCCACATCTCGCTGCCCGCCGAGATGCCACTTGCCGAAGTGCCCGGTGGCATAACCGTGACTATGCAGCAGACGCGCCAACGTCGGCGCTTCCGGGTCAAGCCAGTTGGCAACCCCGCGCCGGGCATTGTCCGCGCGATTGTTCAAATACGATGTGATTCGCCACCGCTGCGGATACTGACCCGTCGTCAAAGCGCACCGCGATGGCGAGCAGATTGGCGCATTCACATAAAACTGCGAAAATCGCAGTCCCTCCGTCGCAAGCCGATCCACATTCGGAGTCTGGGCGTTGCGATTACCGAAGCACGAGAAATCTCCCCACCCCATGTCGTCGATGAAGACCATGACGATGTTGGGAGGATCCGGTTCTGCCGCAGACAATTCATCCGTCAGGAATATTCCAGCAAACAGCAGAAGGGCGATCGAGAATCTCATGGCAATTCACCGAGCTGTTCTTGCGATTGACGTCCGGGGGCACGAAATCGGGGACGATTCCAGAATGCGGAATTGTGTAGCCGACGATACCCGGATAGCCAGGATTTACCACTCTGACCGCCATCCGGCCGAATCGCGAACTCTCAAAGTATGTCGATTTCCTCAAGGTAGAAGCAAGATTCTTCGCTGTCCGCTCAAGAAGCCGTACAGACAGGCCCGCGGTGCGAATACGGCTGCGGCAATTTGAAATGGCAACACAGAACTGAGCGATTGAAAAACGGATGACGGTCAATCATCAAGTATATTTACCGCTGGCCCGGCCGCGGATCGAGTTACCGTCGCTTTCACGCCAGAGCCGCCCATGGTCCGAAGTTACTGCTGGCGGATGTTTCTTTTTGGTACCGTGGAAGACCTTGTGTCGCATTGGACAACAAAAGCGACATCCGGCGCCAAACAGGAATCAGCGAATGCGCGGGACCGTCTTTCCGATCTTCTTGCTTCTCAATTCAGCACTCCCTGCTACCGACTTCGTTCCCGTGCGCATCGGCCAACCGGAGGGTGGTCACATCCATCCCGCGATTTGCCGGTCGGACAAGGGAACGCTCGTGGTCACCTATGGTCACCTCAACCATCGCGATCTGCGCATCACCCGCTCGATTGATGGCGGCGTGACGTGGAGCACTCCCGAGCCCTTTGCCCATACGGTCAACAAGACGTACTATCCCGGCTCGCTCACAACACTGAAGGATGGCCGCCTGCTTCACTGCTGGAACCGATGGAGCGCGGAGGACAACGAGAAGGAACCGCGCTCGGTCCTCTATGCGTTGTCTCGCGATGATGGCCAAACGTGGAGCGAACTCCAGCCGATGCCTCACGACAACAAGGCGTCCAGCGTCATTCGCCACCCGGTTGTCGAACTTCCATCCGGCGAGTGGCTCGTTCCGCTGTGGGATCGAACCATCGTGTGGGACCCGGTGAAGACGACGGCCCGGCCCTTTGGTGATGGTCGTCTGCACGGTCTCGTTCCGATCGTGAGGACTCCGAAAGGAACGTACATCAGCGGGACAGGTCATCGGTCTACCGATGATGGCCAGACTTGGCAGGCCATTGAGCAGTTCCCGGATATTCACACGCAGGGCTGGCGGCATGAAATGGTGTGTCTCTCGAATGGCTGGCTGCTGGCATCAGAGATTCTCGGACCGGGGTTTGGCGGCGAACGCATCCGGTACGTGATCTCCCGTGACGACGGCCTGACCTGGAATGACACTTACGAATACTACAACCCCGGCCGAGCTATCAACGGCCGCGCCTGCCCCCGCACCATCGAACTCGATGCCGCGCATATCGGTGTCGTCTTCTACGATCTCGGCGATCCGCAGCCCGAACGAAGTGGCTTGCTCTTTCTCAAGATTCCCATCGCGAAGCTGACACCATGACGCTCGGCGCATCGCTTTCAATGAGTTCATCGACAACGGGTTGAATGGGATCCCCTGTTTCCTCGCTCTCTGATCGTCGGGAGAAAGGCTCAATTGCTGAAAATCCATGCTCAACAGTTGCCGACCTATTTCCCGTAAACGACCATTGATGTATTCTCGTGATGACCACCGGCTGCCCTGACCCTGCGAGTCTGAAAATGCTGAAGCTGAACGGTTCGCGGCTTGCTTCCTTCTGCGATCGAGTGCCTCGACGATCGTTTCTCCAGATCGGGGGTCTGTTCCTGGGTGGGCTGACGCTTCCTCGATTGTTACAGGCGGGTCCGCTCTCGAACGCATCGTCCTCTTCGCGCCATCGTGGCGTGATCATGATCTATATGCCGGGCGGGCCACCGCATCAGGACATGTACGACCTCAAGCCCGATGCCCCGGCCGAAGTGCGCGGCGAATTTGATCCCATTGCAACGTCGGTTCCCGGGATCGAAATCTGCGAACTGATGCCGCGGTTGGCCCAGCGGATGGATCGGTTTTCCATCATCCGGTCGCTGGTCGGTTCCGATGGGGCCCATGCTTCGACGTTGTGCGTCACGGGCACGCCTTACGGGAACAAAATCCAGGGCGGCGCTCCCCATTTTGGATCGCTGGTCTCAGCCGTGCAGGGACAGACGCGTCGCGCCGTCCCCGCCGTCGCGGATTTGTCGGAGATCATGCAGCACGCCCCCTATAATATTGGCGGACCGGGCTTCCTGGGTTCGGGTCATCAGCCCTTTCGGCCCGACGGGGAAACCCGAGCGAACATGTTGCCGATCGAAAGTGTGGCCCCGCGGATGGAGGATCGTCGCGCGTTACTCACCGCGTTCGACCGCTTCCGGAGCGAGACAGATGCACGGCGGCGACTGGGAGGGCTGGAAACGCATGTCGAGCAGGCGCTCGACGTGCTCACCTCCAGCCGCGTGATGGAGGCGCTTGATCTGGATCGCGAAGACCCCAAGGTCCGAGCAAAATACGGAACGGATGACGAAAAGATCCTGCCCTACTCGAACCTGGGCTATCGGGCCCTGGTCTCGCGGTTCTTGACGGCGCGCCGGTTGATCGAGGCGGGAGTCCGCTGCGTCACCGTGTCGTTTGCCGACTTCGACTGGCACGGAGCGAATTTTGCACATGCTCGCAAAGTGCTGCCGGTGTTCGATCAGGCCATCACCGCGCTGGTGGACGATCTTCACGATCGTGGGCTGTCAGACGATGTCAGCGTCGTGGCGTGGGGCGAGTTCGGGCGGACGCCGCGCATCAATCCTGCTGCCGGTCGCGACCATTGGCCTCAGGTGAGCTGTGCGCTCCTCGCGGGAGGCGGCATGAAAGCAGGGCAGGTGATCGGGTCCACCAATCGGCTTGCGGAGGCGGCTCAGTCCCGTCCCGTCCATTATGGTGAAGTCTTGGCAACGCTGTATCAGAACCTCGGGATTGACATCAACGCGGCCACCGTGCGCGATCAAGGAGGCCGGCCCCGTTATTTGATCGACGGACACCGGCCGATCCCCGAACTGGTGGGCTGAAATCGACCGCACGCCTCTGAGTCGGGGATTCATTTCGCCCCGGCATTTTCCCTTGCGCCGCGCTGTTGTCGGTTCGTCTGTGAAGCGGAAACGACTGGATTCCCCGCCGCACGGGGCAAGTCAATGTCCCGAATGCATCACCACTGGAGAGGCCATGAAGTTTTGTCTTGGAGCCACGATCGTCCTGTGGACTTCCGCCATCGCGTTTGCAGAGTTGCCGAAGGATGTACCGGTCGCAATTCCACTTTGGAGCAAAGGGGCTCCCGGGTCGGAAGCGCACGCGGCAGAGGCGGAAGAATTCGTCGGTGACAATTGCGGCAACGTGCATCACCCCACGCTCACTCCGTATGTTCCTGAGCCGGGGCAGGCGACGGGAACGGCCGTGGTGATTTGTCCGGGGGGGCGGACACTCGAAGCTGTGTTTGGGGCATGAAGGCTATGCCCTGGCGGAGTGGTTTCGCGATCGGGGCATCGCCGCGTTCGTGCTGAAGTACCGGCTGGCGCGCGAGAAGGGGAGCACGTACACAATTCAGGATCACGCCATGGCGGACACTCGGCGGGCTCTGCGGCTGGTTCGCAGCCGCGCCCAGGAATGGAACATCCAGGCCTACCGTGTGGGGATCCTTGGGTTCTCCGCAGGTGGTGAACTCGCCGCGTATGCCGCCATGAAATCCGATTCCGGACAGCCGGACTCGGTGGATGCCATCGAGCGACAAAGTAGTCGTCCCGATTTTCAAGCGCTCATTTATCCGGGGAGTTCGAGCAGCTTCACCGCGGAGGCGGGGATGCCGCCGGCCTTCATCGCTGCAGGTTACAACGACCGTCCGGATATCACGGAGGGGATGGCAAGCCTTTACCTCAAGTACAAAGCGGCCCAAGTCCCCGCGGAATTGCACTTGTACGCCAATGCGGGCCACGGCTTCGGATACCGCCACAATGCCAAGCCCAGTGCTGCCACTCGCTGGCCCGAACGCTTCACGGAATGGCTCACCGACAGCGGATTGCTAGCCTCATTGGACACGCAATTGCCGTGACGGCCCGACATGGTGAGCGGAAATGAGAACCAACTGTTGACAATGTTACTTCTCGTCACATCTCCGTTTGCCTGCCGACATGTGCGCGAGATGCAATCGCACTCGGCGGTTGTTTCGTTCGAACCGCAACCTCCCTACTGAGTGACGACAGCAGCATGGCGCTCAATCCCTTGCCGATCAATTCTAGAAACCGCTTCAGAAATCCCGATGGACGTTGCTCCCTATTCAAGTAACGGTTCCGCTCAAGCGGATTCGATGAAGAACCATTCTGTGACCATCCGGAGGGAGCATGATGAAAAAGTGTTTGATGTGGTTGTTTGTGGTCGCGATCGTCAACGGATGGGTTTCAACCAGTCTGGCGCAAGGAGTACGCCCCCTTTCAGACGGGCAGCGATTGTTGTTGGAGAACGGTGAACAGGATCTGCGGACGCAACTCGATGGGCATCCAGCGCCGCGGTCGCCAGCGTGGGGCGATGCCAGCATCTTTGCCAAAGGACTGGCATGGGCCCTCCGTTACGACCGCGAATTCACGAACGCGGATGAGGCTTTGTTGGAGAAAGCCCTCCGGCGTGGGCAGGCGCGGCTGGCCATGCTCTCCGAGTCGCAGCCGTCCTGGACCATGCGGCGCGGGAAGTCGGCTCTCGGCTATGTCTCCAAAGTGGATGGTTCCGTGCAACCGTACGGCATTATCGTTCCCGCAAGCTATGACCCGGCGAAGCCGATCCGGCTGGATGTGGTCCTCCACGGCAGCACCAAACCTCTGGGGATCAGCGAACTGCGGTTCATCGGGCGATTCGACGAAGGGGACGCCCCGAACCCGTCGCCGCCTGACCAGCCGTGGATTGAGTTGCACCCCTTGGGGCGCGTCGAGAATTGCTACCGCTGGTCAGGAGAAACTGACGTCTTTGAAGCGATTGATGACGTCTGCCGCCGTTTCAACATCGATCGTAACCGGATCGTGCTACGCGGGATGTCGATGGGAGCCTCCGGAACATGGCACCTGGGGCTGAAGCATCCGGACCGGTTTGCGGCCCTGGGACCCTACTGCGGCTATGTCGATACGCATCGCTTTTCCGAAACACCGTTGCCGAATTTTGTTCGAATTGGCGAGCTGCCGGAGCATCAGGAACTCGGGTTACACATGCTCGACTCCATCGACTACGCGGCGAATGCGGGCGTCGTGCCGGTGGTCGCGTGCATGGGGGAGAACGACATTTTCTTCCAGGCACACGTCCTCATGGACGACGCGATGCAGCGCGAGGGGTTAACGCTGACGAATCTGATTTCCCCCGGCACCGGCCACGTCATTGACCCGCAAACTCATGCCGAGCAATTGCGCCGGATAGGCGAGTTCGTCCATGTCGGCCGGAGGGAGCCGCGTGAGCTGCGATTCGTAACCTGGACACTGAAGTACGGCCGTTGTCATTGGCTGGAAGTACTCGGACTGGAGCGGCACTATGCGCGGGCAGAATTCGCCGCCAAGCTGAAGGACACAGTTCTGCAAATTGACGAGCCCAGGAACATCACCCGTTTCGCCATCGACTTAGCGCAACTCCCCGAGACGCCGAACAGCTTGCGAATCGGTGAGGTTGAGTTGCCAATCCCCGCGAATCCGCATGATGCAGCCAAACGCCTGATCGTGGTTCGCCGTGAAGGGAAGTGGGAGATCGAGCGACACACTGACAAGGCAACAGAAACCGCCAAACGCCCCGGACTGCAAGGGCCGATTGATGATGCGTTTACCGGCCCGTTCCTCTGCGTCCGCGGTACCGGCCAGCCTTGGAATGCGGCGGCAAAAGCGTACGCCGAGGCTAGTCTCGACCGCTTTGCCGAAGAATGGCGACACTACTTCCGCGGCGAACTTCCGATCAAGAACGACGTCGACGTGACGACGGACGATGTACAGAACCGGCATCTGATCCTGTTCGGCGATCCCGGAAGCAATTTCTGGATCGCGAAGACGCTGCCGCAGCTTCCAGTCCATTGGACGCGGGACACACTCCGGCTGGGCGGGCGTGAGTATTCGTCCGTGAGCCACATCCCTGCGTTGATTGCCCGCAATCCGCTGCCCGGCGCGGGTGAGCGTTACGTCGTCCTCAACAGCGGACACACCTTTCGGGAGTCCGAACTGTCCCTGTTGAACTATATCCTCTTTCCGCGCTGGGGCGACTGGGCAGTCATACAGACCGATGCCGTGCCGCACGCTGACCAGAAATGGGCAGACCGGGTTCGGCAGGCCGGCTATTTCAACGAACAGTGGCGCGAAGCCGATTTGAACCCATGAAGCATCGTCGTTGTGCAAAATGCCTTGATCCTGGTGCTTGAGCATCCGATGTCACGATCAGCCGTGACCGGCGCGCGATTGTGAACATCGTGTTGAAGCCCGCCGGGTCGGTCGCCAACCCGGCGATGACCACCGTGCCCGCCAACGTGAATTTCGATGCCCACCGGGCACTGGCGGAGTGGCTTTACTCTTTCGAGCCACCCGCACCCCTCGAAGTCATACTCGCTGATGGGACTGCCGCTGGGATCGGGACGAATCAACCCTTGCCCACGAAGCCGTTCCGAATTCAGACTGTCATGTTGGTGGGAGCCGCTTTTGAAGGGAAGGGGGACGAGTTTCTTGCCGAGTTCGCTTCCCGCCTGAAAGGCGTTTCCCTGTCCTGGATCAGTATCGGCACTCGATCCGCGACGTCAAAAGGTGTGAATGCCGTTCTGAAAACACCTGATTTGGCTCAGGTAAAGAAGGTTTCCATTCGTGCCGACTGGGTTGATGACGGAGTCTTCAATGCCTTGGCAGGACTGAAGGAACTACGCAGCCTCGAACTCATCTCCCCCGCTATCAAGGGGCAAGGTCTGCATCAGTTGGAGCGTCTTGAATCGCTCTGCCTTGGCGTCGAAGATCTTTCCGTGGAACGGATGCGTGACATCGCCGAACTTCCCCGGCTTCAGTACTTTCAGGATGGCCCCATCCCCCGGACTTTGGAGCACTGTCAAGCCATTGCCAGATCTCGGTTAAAGGTTGTTTCCGCCTTCCACAACGATATCGACGACAACGATCTGGCGATCCTTTCAAACTTACCAACACTTGAGGTCGTCGCGCTCGTCGACAATCCGATCACCGATGCCGGCCTCGCGCATCTCAAACGGCTCAAACGTTTGAACAGCCTGAATTTGAATGGCACAAAGGTTACTGCGGCGGGGGTCGCCGACCTGCAACAGGCACTTCCCAACTGCAAAATTGCATGGACAGCACCGATGTTGATACCCAAGACTTGTGGTCTGCCACCGGCTGGGCCCGCACCATCAGTGGGAACCGCACGGGCAGCGTGAAAGTATGGCGCGCGGCGGACACGCCGTCCGACCAACGCAGTTGACTGAGAATCCGGCTATAATCTTCGTCCACACTCGATGTGACTGGCAACCTTTCGCAGATCGAGCAAGGTGACACGCACGCCGCAGAGCGATTTGTTGCCGCTTGTGTATGAACGAACTCCCTTGGATGGAGAGGCTCAAACATGTCTCGGAAAATCCTGCTTTTTGTGACGGTGCTGGGACTGATCAGCATTCCGGGTTCCGCACAGGCGGATGACATGCGCGTTCGTGACATCCCTATCCCCGAGGGAGCAACCGACGTCAGCTTTATGAAACGCCGCGGCGACGTTCGCTTTCAGGTGTCGTCCGACTTCAAGACGGCCGGGAACTTTTACGCGAAAAAACTCGTCGAGCAGAAGTGGGCGAAATCTGGGAAGGACAATCTGCAACGCAATTTCTGGGTCCAGACGTTTGCGAAGGAAAAGTCGTCACTTGAAGTCCGCGTCGATAGCCGCGGCGAGGGGAGCGAAGTGCGGCTTACCCCCAAGGGATTGATGTGGGAGGAAGACGATCAACCCACACCGAAAGACCTGCCGCTGCCGAAGGATGCCAAAGGGCTCAAATACGATCATTTCTTCGAATCGATCGAGTTCAAAAGTCCGTCGACGGTGAAAGTGATTGCTGAATCTCTGAGCAAGGACCTCATCGAAAAGAAATGGACGAAGGACTCGACGGAGTTCGACCTGGAAACTTTTGTCCGCATGAAATTCACGCATGGTAAATCGTCGCTGGCGATTGACATCCGCGCCGAGGACGCGGGTAGCGAAGTGGCCATCCGCACCAAGGGAATGCAATGGGACGGCATGAAGGCGGAAATCGCACGAGCTGAAAAGGAGTTGGAGAAAACCGAAGACAGTCCATCAAAGAAAAAAATGATGGCGGATAAACCCCTCGAACTCCCCAAGCGAAAAGAGAAGCCCAAGCAGGGAATCGACAAATTACCGAAGCTCCCCAACGCTGCGACGCTGACCATGGATGGAAAGACTTACGAGCTGCCGAACGTGATTGCGTACGAGGTCTTCGAAAACAATGAATGGTCCACGAAAATCGTGGCAACTCAGAAACCTGTTAAACAGCAATCCTTGCTGGCCAATCTCCAGAAGACCGGCACGGATCAAGACACCGACGGCCGTCCTCTCACCTGGCCACAGCCGAACATGCTCGTTGTTCTGGATGAGGACGACCAACCTTGGCGGATCAGCCTGCAGGCCGACAATACTCCCGGAGGCGGGACCGGTAAGGCTTTGTCTGGGTCTGCACTGGTCGAAGACGGCCGCGCGCGGGGGACGGTCAAACTGAAGGAACCTGGTGCCTTCTTTGACAAGGTTTATGCCGCCGAGATCAGTTTCGACGTCCCCGTTCTGACGCGCGATGCAACTCCGGCGAAACGGCTCGTCGATGCTCCCAAACTTCCCAACTCCGGCACGCTGACGATTGGCAACAAGACGTACAAACTGCCCAACGTGGTCGCCTACGAAACGAATCAGTTCGACAAACCGATGACGACCGTCGTTCTGTCCGAAAGGCCGCTCAATCTGACGAAACTGAAGGCGGCACTGGGAAGGAAAAGTTCCGATGACTATTTCGAGTTCATCCCGCAAGTCAAGTTTGAGATTGATGCTGAGGACAACGTCAGTTCGATGCACCTTTGGGCCGACAATGCCAGCCTCGGTGGCAATAGCGACCTGGCCGGCGATGTGGTCATCGAAGGGGGGCGAGTTCGCGGTACCGCCAGGACGACTAAGCCAGGTGAGTTCTTCGACAAGAAGTACAGCGTGGAAGTGAGCTTCGACGTGGAAGTGCTAGGGAAGCCGCCCGCTGCAACTCCGGCGTCCGTTGCCTCTGCTGGCGGCTTGGTCGCTGACAGCCACAACGGCTTACCGTTTCCCGAGGGAGGGGACGGCTTCCAATCGGAAGGGAGCAACTTCCGGAAGCAGACGAGCAAGAAAGTTGCCGCCGAACTCAAGTCGGTCGTGGAATTCTATCGACACGAACTAGCTGCCACGGGTTGGAGCGAAAACAAGACGGCAACCAAGATTGAAAAGACATCGGCGACGCTGTCGTTCAGCGGACCGTCCGGCAGCTTAACCGTGCAGTTGAAGTCCGACGGCGGCCAGACCGCAATCGCGCTGATCTCGCGGGACGCGCAAGCTGCCAAGGCTGCCGGCGCGTTGCCGGGCCCCGGCAAAGGACGGTTGATCATTGGAAATGGCGCTGAGAACGCCGTCGCCATCACCGTTAATAAACAGGACTACAACATCGCTGCCGGAGCCGGGGCCAAAGATCCGAAAGCCGGTTTGAATTGGGACGTCGCCCCCGGCAAATACACGATCGAGGTCAAACTCCCAGGCAAAGCAGCTCAATCCGAAATACTGACCATCAGTGCCGACGAAGCCTGGGGCGTGATGATTCTCCCGACGGGTGAGTGCCTGTCGCTTCAAGTCTATTGACCACAGCCGGAAGTCACGATGAAAGTGCAAAGCCGCGACGTAGGCACATGGTCCGTGAATCTCTGCCACCGGTACGAGACACGCCGGAGGAAGTCCTTCAGATCGATCGCGAGCTAGTGGTCGTTCGGTCCTACGTCGGCGGATTGGTCAAACCGTTCGAGCGGCGCGCTGCATGACTGACATCGGCTGCGTGGGATGACTATGGATCATTCGTTGAACCCCACGGAGCGTCTAATGCTTGTAAATTTTGTGTTGCGGGCGCCCAGACAGAATCTGCTCCTTGCCCCAGGTTGTGACCGAGCGGAAGGCTTCGCTGCTGATAAATTGCTTGAACGCGTCTTCATCCGACCATTCGCTGGTAATCAAGTACGAAGCATCATCGCTCACGTCTTTCCATAATGTGGAGTTCGTGTGTCCCGCAGCGGCACGCAGCGCGCCGATCACGGCCGCAAACTTCTGTTCAAAGTTCGCCTGTTTGCCGGGGAGCACATGATAATTCATTCCGACGGTGACCATTTTCAAAGATCCTTATGAGACTTCTTCGATCGAATTTGCACGCTGTAATCGTCGGGCGGCGGGTCGTGCAAGCGTCCTTATCGTCGGACGGCTGGATTCCATTCCCTCACGAATGCACCGGGCAACCGCGAACACTTAAACCCGATTCAATGTGCCTTGGATTCCGGCGAACGAATCGGTCTCGACACCGAAGCGTTGCAGAAGTGTGATGAACAGTTGGGCAAGTGGTTCTTCGACAACTTGGGCTTCGCCCTGCCAACCCGCGTCGGTATCGATTCCAGCACCGGCCTGATTGTCTTCGTTGCCTTTGCCGAACTTGAGATACCGGCCGTTGGTGAAGCCGAAGTTTTTCCCGCCGGCGGAGATGATCGGGTAATTGCGTGACAAGTGGAAGCTGCTCGACGCAGAACCATGCATCGCGAAGGTGTTGTCCAGCATGTTGCCGTTGCCGGTCGGTTCGGACGTCTCCTTCAACCGTTGTACGAAGCGGCCAAACTCTGCGGCCTGATAGCGATTGTAGGTGCCGAGATTCTTCCAGCCTTCGGGCTGCTTAACAGTGTGCGTCAGGCCGTGAGCACCGTTCAGACCGACCGCTTTGGATAACAAATCATGCGGACCCTCACCGTTTTCTCGTCCTAGCTGGAATGTTGCGACGCGCGTGGAATCACTGAGGAAGGCGAGATAAATCAACTCGTACATGGTTTGGAAGTAGAGCCGCGCTTCCTCCGGAGTGGCTTCCAGATGGAGTCGGCTGGTATCGACGACCGGAATCGGCGTATCGATCCACTTCTGCGCTTTCGTCAGTTTCACTTCGGTATCACGCACGGCGTCCAGATACTGCCTGAGGGTTTGCTGATCCTGTTTGGAAAGCGACATTTCTAACGTCCGCGTATTCGCGATGACCAGATCCAGGGCACTCTTGCTGCGGGCCAGTTGGGCGTGGGCCTCTTTCCCGCTGGTCACAAACAGCGTATCAAAAATCTGCTTCGGCTTGTTCATGGCCGGAATCGGCCGGCCTTCCCGGTTGAATGATTGTGTCTGTGCGCCGCGGGGACCACCGATGCCTCCGTTGGTCGACATCACGAGCGAAGCGTGCCGGGTGGCTTCGCCAGCATGCTCGGCAATCACCTGATCCACAGAAATCGAGTTCTTGTAGGGACCATCGCCCCCAATATTTGCTCCGGTCAGGTATTGATCGGCGTTGGAATGTCCGTGCACCTTTCTGGCCGCCGGGTGAGACAGTCCCGAGTAGATGGTGATTTCGCTGCGCAAGGGCTCGAGCACATCGAGGACTTTTGTTAGTTCGAAATCCTTTTCGCCGCCGCGCGGGAACCAGCTCCAATCACTCCACGCCGGGTCGGACTTGAGCGGCAGACCGACGCCATCGGGATGATAGACGCTCAAGAACCGCTTCGGAGTGACGTTCGGACCCGAATTGGCCAGGGCCAGTGACTCGAACCACGGCAAGGCGAGCGCGACACCCACACCACGCAGGAAGTTTCGACGAGGAATGGACACGGATTTGTCACTCATCACCGGTTGGACTCTCATTTCGAGTGGAAGAGGTTACTGCTCACGACCAGATGGATCAGATCGGCCACCCGATCGTCCTGCTTTCGGAACTGAGCGGTCAGGTTGTCGATATCCGCATGATCGCTGAAAGTCAGCGGTCGACCAAGAGCATACGCCGAGATTTTGTGAACCATGGCCCGGGCAAATTGATCTTGTCGGTCCGCCAACAGATGCCGCTTGAGACCATCCACCCCGGCCAGTTCCTGCTTGTTGAACAGGACCGAAGTCGCATCGACCGGCTTGTTCTTGATGTCCGTGCGCCAGGCACCCAGGGCATCATAATTCTCGAACGCGATTCCCCAGGGATCGATGCGCGAATGGCATGAAATGCAGGCAGGTTTGCTGCGATGGTCGAGGATGCGTTCCTTGAGCGTCATCTCCAGAATCCGCGGATCCGTGAGGTCGACCTTCGGAACATCGGCGGGGGGCGGCGGTGGCGGATCCTGTAGAATCCGCTCCAGCAGCCAGACGCCGCGCTTCAATGGATGAGAATCGGTGCCATCGGAATTCATCGTCAACACTCCCGCGGAAGTCAGAAGACCGCCGCGGTGTGTTGGGGCGCTCATCGGCACTTTGCGAAAATGCGGCCCGAAAATGCCGGGGAGACCATAGTGCTGGGCCAGTCGCTCATTGACCACGACGTAATCGGAATGCAGGAAGTCCATGATACTGCTGTTGCTACTCAGGGCTTCTCTGAAGAAAGCGATGGGCTCCTGCCGCATCGCTTCTCGGAGTGCGGCATCTTTGACATGCGTGACGCTCTCCAAGCCATCCAGGCCCAGCCACTGCTCCGCGAAATGGAGTGCGAAGCGTTCTGCACGCGAGTCGGCCAGCATGCGATCGACTTGCGCGTTCAAGACGGCTGGATCTTTCAACGTCCCTTTCCGGGCGAGTACCAGCAGTTCCTCGTCCGGCACGCTTGACCAGAGAAAAAACGATAGCCGGCTCGCCAGTTCCGAGTCGTTGATCGTTTCTGGTTTCTGCACAGCCTCGGCGGACGATCGCTGAGTCAGATAGAGGAACTCCGGCGTTGCCAGAACCGTCGCCAGGACTTCCAGCATGGCCCCTTCAAACGTGTCAAAGTCGGGCCGGTATCGGGAGAACAAGTCCATGAACGGAACGACTTCCTCGGCCGCAACGGGACGTCGCCACGCGCGCTCCAAGAAACGACTGAGCACTTCCCGGCCGTAAGCCTGCTCATCGCTCTTGTGCTGGCTCTCGATGAAGATGTTCAGATGGCTTGGCGGCGGCCAGTGATCGAAGTGCGGTGCGCTGACTTCGATGTAATCGATCATCACCTGCAACGGTTCCTTTCCGCCGCGAACGCTGGATTCGTTGCGGATGTGCAGGAATTCATCCCGTCTGGGGAAGGTTGTTTCCAATTTGCGGAAAGGATTGCGCTGGATTTCGCTGAGCGGAATGTCGAACTCAATGAATTCCGGTTTGCCAGCCGGAGCGGCGACGGGCAGATCGCGCTGGCTGACCACCTGCGAGAAGTTTGCGTTATTGCTGGTGTGGGCACTGAAGATCAGTCGCAGACTGGCATACTCATCGGGTTCGCTTGTCGTCCGCCCCGCGCGAATCCGCACGCGCATCGTGCCTTCATCTGGCAGAAAACGATCCAGATTGATTTTCAGCTCGTTGGATCGCGGCAACACAACGACGACGGGAGAAACGTCCGGATTGTGTCCCGCAAACGCGCCGGGTTTGGGACTGGCGTTCCCTTCGCGGAACTCCAGTCCTTCGCCCGTGGATTGGTTGAACAGATGCGTCCTGTTCCGATGCTTGCGATAGTCTTCATCAGTCTTGTTGAACCGTTTGCTTTTGTCGTCCTTCAAGTTGCCCATCAATTCCTGCATCGAAATGAGGTAAGTGACAGGCGTGGGACGTTCGCCGGAGACGGTCACGCGCTGCAGCGCTTTCAGCCCGAGTGCGCGATAGGCCTCGAACTGCATGGCCGACATCTGCAGCAGGTCAGAACTGTTCTTGAACCCGTCTTCCGACGCCGTTTCCGGTGGCAAGCTGTTCGCGATGGGATACGTCAGACCGAGAAGATCCTGCAGCGCATAGTTGTATTCGTATTTCGTCATCCGACGAAACGACGAATGCTCGGCACCGTTGCGGCGAACAATCGAGGCCTTGCTCATTTCTTCGCTGAGCCAGTCGACAATCATTTTGCGATCGGCATCGGCCAGCCGATACTCCGGCTCGTCTTCCGGCGGCATCTCGGAATTGCTGAGGACCTTGTAAATCCCCCGCCAGCGGTCGACATCGGGACCAGTCAGTAAATCCGGATTCAACTGGTCGACCCGAAGATTCGCCTGGGTCGAATCAGGACCATGACAAGCGACGCACTTCTCGGCTAAAACCCGCTCGATGGACGTGCGGAAGTGATCGAGATTGGCCGTGGGAATGCCCGGCGTCGATTCCACCTTTTTCTCGACCTCTTTCAAGAACCGAGATTTCGCTCGCCCTGCCGCACGGGCTTCGTCCAGTGAGAGTGGTGTGCCGATTGGCTCCGCGGCCAGCACCCGGCGGGCATCTGTGCACGCCAGGAGAATCATGATGAACAGAATACGCATGCAGACTTGGCCTTCCGAGTCGATTCCGCGACAGAGGGACGTTTGGGGGGACGATTCCGAACCTTGTATTCAAACGGAGGAACGTCCCCGATTGATTGCGGGACCCGGATCCGCGTATTCAACGATCCCACTCTGAGATCAACCTGACGCCACTTCAAAGCTGAACCTCGTTCCATCGTACCATCACGTCCCATCCCTTAGCGAACCAGCCCATGCTTTGGTTGTGATTCCACAAGGCGGAAACGAGTAATCCCAGTGTCCTCTGCGTGACACCTGAGCAACCGGATGGGATCTCACGAAAGAAATGGGGCGGCGCGGACATATTTCACAGCACTTCTTTGCGGGAGACAGCGATCCGTTTGCGGTCGAGGTCGACGTCGAGGACTTTGACACGGACCACATCGCCGACGGCCACAACTTCGCTGGGTTCGCGAATGAACGTGTTGGCCAGTTGCGAGATGTGGATGAGCGCGTCCTGATGCACGCCGATATCGACGAACGCACCGAACTTCGTGACGTTGGTGATGACGCCTTCGAGCACCATGCCAACTTGCAGGTCGGTCAACTCGTGAATCCCTTCGGCGAACTGCGCCACTTTGAACTCGCTGCGCGGATCACGGCCCGGCTTCGCGAGTTCGACGAGAATATCCTGCACGGTCGGCAAGCCGATCTTGTCGTCGACGAAGTCCACCGCTTGTAAACGGCTGGCGAGGGCTTCGTTGCCGACAAGTTCCTTCGTGGCGACGCCAAGCTTCGCGGCCATGTTCTTGACGACGTAGTAGCTTTCGGGATGCACAGCCGAATTGTCGAGGGGCTCGTGACCATCGCGAATCCGCAGAAAACCCGCTGCCTGTTCAAAAGCTTTGCGGCCGAGTTTCGGGACCTGGCGGAGGTCGTCACGGGTTTGAAACCGGCCGTTGGTATCGCGGTACTCGACAATTTTCTCCGCGAGTTTGGGGCCGATGCCCGCCACATGCGCGAGGAGCGGTGCGCTGGCCAGGTTCACGTCGACACCCACCGAATTGACGCACGACTCCACTTCGCGATCCAGACTCTTGCGGAGAAGTGGCTGGTTCACATCGTGCTGATATTGTCCGACGCCGATCGACTTGGGATCGATCTTCACGAGCTCCGCCAGCGGGTCCTGTAACCGATGGGCGATGCTGATGGCACCGCGGACCGTGAGATCGAGATCGGGGTACTCCCGCGCGGCGAGTTCACTGGCGGAATAAATCGAAGCACCGGACTCACTGACTTTGACCTGCGTGATGTTGAGGCCGTGTTCTTTGATAACATCTGCAACAAACGCCTCGGTCTCGCGCGACGCCGTTCCGTTCCCGATGGCGATCAGTTTGGCGTCGTAACGAGTGACGAGGTCCAGTAGCGTTCGCGCGGCACCTGCGAGATCGCTTCTCGGCGGCGTGGGATAAATTGTGGTGTTGGTGAGGAACTTGCCCGTGCCATCCACGACGGCGAGTTTGCATCCCGTCCGAAAGCCGGGATCAACGCCAATCGTCATCTGCGGTCCCGCGGGGGCGGCCAGCAACAGTTCCCGCAGGTTACTGGCGAAAACGGCAATCGCGTCTTCGTCGGCTTTCGTCTTCAGGTTTTCAAACACGATCGATTCGATCGCCGGCAGCAATAACCGGGTGTAACAATCGTCGACCGTCGTGAGCAGATCGCGATGAAACTCAAACTGCGGATTGTGTGCCAGTTCAGGTTTGATGTTCGCCAGGACATATTCGTCGTCGAGCTTCAGGCTGATTTTCAGCAGGCCTTCGGTCTCACCACGCTGCATGGCCAGCCACCGGTGCGACGGGATGCGTTTGACCGGTTCGCGATAATCGAAATACATCTCGAACTTGCTGGCTTCGGCTTGCTTGCCTCGCTTCACCGTAGAAACGATCAACCCGGATTCCTGCGATTGTTCGAGGAGCCACTGCCGCAGCGGCGGGTGCTGTGACCATTGCTCGGCGAGGATATCACACGCCCCCTGCAATGCCGCATTTTCGTCGGGGACACCTCTTTCCACGTTGACGTACGGCTGCAAGACTGCGGAGCGGGGGCGATTGAGCTTCTGCTGCCGGACGAGTAAATCGGCGAGGGGTTGCAATCCGCGTTCGCGTGCCGTGGTCGCCCTGGTTCGACGTTCGGGCTTGAACGGCAGGTACAACGTTTCCAACAGTTGGCGGTCGGAACATGACCGAATTTGTTGATGCAATTGCGGTGTGAGTTGCCCTTGCTCGTGGATCGTTTTCAGAATCGTGGTTTTGCGCTGTGCAAGTTCGCGTGCCTTGCCGAGAGCATCTTCAATCGCGCGCAACGCCACTTCATCGAGCCCGCGCGTCACCTCTTTGCGATAGCGGGCGATAAACGGGATGGTATTGCCGTCGTCGAGCAATCCCACCGCCGCCTGGACTCGCGCTGAACTGCATTGCAGAACCGCGGTGATCTCACTGATCGTCTGACTTAGACCAAAACAATCGAATGTCATTTCGTCCATAATGCTTCACAGGTTCAGGACCAGCGTTGTTGTTCCTCGTGGGTTTGCCAGAGTAATCCAGGCGAGCAAGTGTGGCTATGTCGACGCATCGCAGAACTCCCGAAGCCGCACGTAGAACCTGTGATTGGCGAGAAGCAGGTGGTGACCGATGGCCAAACGCCGCTACGGATCGAGCCGGACAGCTGCTTCGTGGCAGAGCTGTCCAATGCCGTACGAAATCTGCAGTCGACTGGCGGTCTGCTGGCCCAGCCTTACGGTTGCGATGAAAGAGCCGTTGTGCTGTCCGCTCACCTTCCCCAGCACACTTGAAGCTTGGGCTCAACTGTCTTTCAGGTCTATTGAGCCGTGATTGTGTTCATCCGGAGTTCGAAGCGGCTTGTGCCACGGGAGCTGTTGCCGCCGAAGAGGAGTATCTCGGGGTTGCCATCACGGTTGAGGGACAGCATCGATTCGGTGTGGTCATCGTGCACATACGGCATCGGTCCCACGTTGATCAGCTTGTTCCGCACAGCATCAAACATCATGGCCGAGTTGAGTTCGACATCGGGGCCGGTCAGCGGGTCGTGTTCGCCGCCAGCGATCAAGATGTAGCGGCCGTGCAAGGAATGTTCAGGGGGGAAGAGATCAAAGGCAGAGTAATCGCTGCATCCGATCTGAACGCCGGACGGCGCGGCATTAAATCCGGCGAGGCTGGGTCCAGGTGAAAACTGCGTTGTCGACGAATCGAAAAACCAAGTCGCATCGGTCGTCAAACCATCAACAGTGTTCTGGCCGCCTGGCATGAAAACTCGACCATCGAACAATTCAAAGGCTTTCATGTCTTTCAATGTGGAGGGCAATGTCCCCGCGGACACGGTCCACACATTCCGAATGGGATCGTAAATCTCGGCATTCGATTGCGCACCGCCGATCACCAGGACTCGGCCATCACGCAGGGTGATTTGAGCGTGCAGGGCGCGTCCGGCGTGAAGGGGCGCCGCGGCTTGAAAGGCGTTCTTCTCAGGATCGTAAATGTCGACGGCGGTGACGCCCGTCCCGCCGAGATTGTTCCCGACATTGCTGCCGCCGGTGATGAGGACTTTGCCGTCTTTCAACGTGGAGATCCCAAAGCTGTGACGCGCAACGGAAAGTGTGTTCGCGGTGAAGGTGAACTGGCCGGTTTCGGGATCAAAGACTTCGGCGGTGTCCAATGCCCCGTCGGCAGTAAATCCTTTGGAGCCGCCCGCGAACAAAGCCCGGCCGTTTCGCAATGTGATCGCATCCAGCGACCACCGCGGAATCTTCAACGAACCGGTAACCGTCCAGGTCTGTGTGGCGGGGTCATACAACTCGGCAACCGTATCGGCGTTGATCGCTTGCGTCGTCCGATTCAATCCCCCCGCGGCGATGACCTGACCGTTGCCCAACAGAGTCGCAGCACCGAGCAAATGGACGCTCTTCAAGGTCCGTTGCGGATCGCCGTCGATCCACACGCCGTGAAGCTCCGTGAACGTCGACGCTTTCAGCGTCACGATGTCCGCATACGGACGGCGTTGCCAACCGGTGACACGACCCTCTGCGTCCATCAACGGAAAGACGTGAACCGGGGTAATCGTGGTCGTCCACTCGCCTGCGGCATCGGGAGTAACACTGACATCGAGATGACCGTAGTGCTTCCCGCCGGAAACGAGTCGCTTGCCATCCCAGAGTTCCGGGGCATCGTCATGAGCCAGGAACTTGCGCACGGGGTTGTCGAAACCGGTAACCGGGCCACGCAAGCCATCGCCACCAATCCCCACATCGTAACATTGCAGCGTGTGCGGTCGCGGCTGCCCATCCAGTCCAATCTCGATGCCCGTTGTCGCCGAGCGTTCCAATAATTCATCGTGACCAGAGAAAACGACATCGACGCCATATCGAAAGAGGAGCGGTTGCAGTACCCGCATGGCGATTCCCGATTGCCCCGAGAATCCGGTTTGACCGAAGGGAATGCTGTGCGGCCCCGAGCCGTACTGTGTGTGGTGAAATTGCACGAACGTGAAACGACTTCGACGTTGTGCATCGGCCAATTGCTGTTCGAGCCAGTGATACTGCTCCGAACCCGGGTTGAAGTCCGGAGCGTGGCTTCCTTCCAGAGAATGATTCGTATCACTGGCGGTCTTGTGCGGTAGACCGTCGCTCGAGTCGACAATAATCAGCGTGATCGGGCCATAGTCGATCCGGTAATACCGCCCGTGGTGCTCTGGTTTCATCGCAGCATTGGACGGGACATCGAAGTAGGTAAGATACTTCGCCGTGGCAAAGTCAGCTCCTTCCGCTGAGTAACCGCCTCCAGGTCCGGCGTAGTTCTCGTGATTTCCCAAGACCGGCAAAATCGGCGTCGAACTCGCCAGGTTTCCGTACTCACCGGCGACGTGTTTCCAGAATTCGTCCCAGTCGCGCTGCTCGCCGCCCGATTCAACCAAGTCGCCGGCAATCATGATGAAATGCGGATGTGCGGCCGCCATCACTTTCAGGTTCTCGGAGTAACCGACCGTCTGATTGACCACATACCGCGTGATCTCGACCGGGCGATTGCTTCCCATCGGTGCGGGCCATTCGACCGGCTGCGTGGTCGAGGACTCGGGCTCGGTTTCCGAATCGGAGTAAACCACGAAGCGAATCGGCTGTTCGATCCCCGGCGTCGTGGTGAAGCGGTTGCGAAACGTGTCTTCGCCTTGCTGCACCACGTACTCATACGTTTGTCCGGCTTCCAGACCAGTGACCCGAATCGAATGCCGATACGGCAATCCCATCTGCGGTTCACCCGGCTCGATTTTCCAGGGGTTGTAAGCCAACGTCGCGGTCTGCTCCGGACGCGAAATGAATCGGCGCTCGGTTACTCCCGCGCCGACGATCAACTCGCCGGGATCCGCGGTGGACGTGAACCAGCGCACGGTCATCGCATCCACGGCAGGATTCTGCACATAAGGCCGCACGCGAAATTCGGCCCAAACTCGATCCCCGGCGAAGAGCATCACCATGAACAGCGAGGTGACAGACAAAGTCCGACGCATCAAGCGTACGTACATCAGCAAGACTCCGCGGCCGTTGTTACCATGGGCGGGCTTCGTGTCGAGACGATCCGCGTACGGGGATTGATGAACGACCACCGCTTACTTTACGCAACAGATGCATAACTGGCTACGGTGCTGAGCATCCCTGTTGATGCGGGAGTTTGTTTGCCGACACTTCGCTTCAGGGAAGAATCGCCAATGCGTCCGCTGGTGAATCGGTCAAGCCTTGGACGTGAGGAAGCTCTGTCTGTGCAGCAGTGGATTCTTGGTTATCCCGGATCGCATTCATCAGTCATGCGCGAGTTGAATCGTCATTGACGCTGCGTCAATCGATGGGCTAGCATAAGAGTTGGAGTCAATGCATCGATTTGAAGGACTTCAATGACAGCACAAGCGTCCAAATGTGAGATGAAACAGGCCTTCGTGGCAATGCTGCGGCTGGCTTGCGTTCTCTCACTATGGCACGCGCCGATTCCGTGGGTGCACATTCACTCGACCGACGCCGCTGAACTCGGAAACCACATCCGGCAGTTTCATCCCGAACTGCTGCAAACGATGCACGAAGAACCGTCGGGTTGGCATTGCCATATGGTCTTGCCGCCTTGGGGACGGAACCCCGCTTCGCCGTCCGAAGAGGAAGAACCAACTCCCTGGACGGTGATCGAGTTTGCCCCGGCTGTTGTGGTCGCTGTCGTGTCTTGGCATGTCGATGTCGATCATGCGGTCTGGAATCCCGTGCATCAGCCGATGATGTCGTCGCAGTGGACCCGCAGCGTGGGTTCAGGGAACGAATTCCTCGGCATTTATCTGCTGAATCGCAGTGCGCAGCAAATCCTCAGCGTCTGTTTGTGCTGAGTGAAGTCGGCCCTCCGGGCTGCGCTGCTATTTCATGATGCTGCGTGCTTTTTCATTGCGTGGACTCTCGTCGCGCGAAGGTTGCACGCCCTCTCCCTACTCTCGCCGTGATGCCGTTTGGCGTCACTGGTTGATTTGCATCATTCTTGGGAACACCCCCATGAAGAATCGCTACTTTTCTACGATCGCAACAGCATTCCTTGTTATCTCAACAGTGGGGCTACTGGCATGGTATTGGCCACGGTCACCGCAGGGGTTGCATGCCGCAGCGGCTACCGAATCGGCCGAAGGGAAACCCGCAGCGATCGTTCTTACGCCAGCAAAACTTGAGTCGACAGGAGTCAAGGCGGAACCAGTTCTCGTTCGTTCGCTCCAAGCCGAACGCACGGTTCCCGGCCGGATTCATTACGACGAAACCAAGCACGTCGAATTGCGATTGGCCACCGAAGGCGTGATCCGCGAATTGCGTGTTCGTCCGGGAGACCGCCTGACCGCAGGGCAAGTGGTCGCCATTGTCGAGAGTCCGGAGATCGGACAACGCCGGGCCGATGTGCTCCTTTGCGAAGCGGAAGAACGCTTGGCCGATCGAGAGCAAACACTCGCCACGTCAACGCAGACCAATCTTCTTCGCCTGCTCGCGCGCCTTAAAGAATCAGTTGATCTGACGACCTTGCTGGTTGAATTTGAGAACGAACCGCTAGGAGAGCACCGTGAATCCATCCTCGCCGCCTATTCGAAGCGGATCCTGGCGGATCGTCTGATCGCCAAGTTGCAGCCACTCGCTTCGGAAGGGATTGCCTCGGGGCGATCCATGCTCGAACAGCAATCGGCCCGGGAGACCGCGCAGGCGGCGTTTCAATCCGCCTGTGAGACCGCGCGGATCCAGGCCGCACAACGATCTCTGAAAGCGGACACGTTCGCGGCCGATGCACGTCGTCGAACCGCCATTGCCCGTGAACGCCTGGGATCACTCATCGGCGCGACCAACGATGATGCCATGATGAGTGAACCCAACGAGGCCCTGAGTCTGTGGCGACTCAAAGCCCCGATTGCGGGAACCGTTGAAGAACTGCCGATCGCCGCCAGCGAGCGAGTCACGTCGTCGACATCCTTAATGACGATTGCCGATACGACCTCTCTGTGGGTCCATGCGGAAATTCGCGATCGCGATT
This sequence comes from Planctomycetaceae bacterium, assembly GCA_041753475.1. GTDB lineage: Bacteria > Planctomycetota > Planctomycetia > Planctomycetales > Planctomycetaceae > DSVQ01. Next base: position 39,239 of record JBGSUN010000269.1, read on the forward strand.
GGGGAGCCCTCTCACTGGTGCCCGGTCAGAAAGTCCGCATTGAACCGTCCGCGTTGCCTGGTCAGTTTGTGACAGGGGAAGTGGTGTATGTCGGTCGGACTCAAGGGGCGGAAACGCGGGCGGTTCCAATCGTGGTCCGGATGGCAAATGAGCAGGACCGATTACGGCCGGGAATGTTTGCCCGCGTGTTCCTGCCCGAGGGGGAATCGCGTGAGGTGCTCGCCGTGCCGACATCGGCCTATGTCCAGCACGAGCGGCGACAGTTTGTCTTTGTCGAGGAGTCCCCCGGCATCTTCCACGATGTCGATGTAATCCCCGGTCTGCGTAACGCGGATTGGGTCGAGATCAAAAGCGGTCTGAAGAACGGCGAACGCGTGGTCACCCAGGGCGCATTCGCCCTTAAGGGGGAACTGCTGCTCGAGCCGGAAGAGTAGTCGTCGCACGGCAGTGACCATCACAAGTCCCGATCCACTTCCCGTGCAACACCAGAAGGGCGGCGTTTCCGCATGTTGTCTAAACTGATTGAATTCTCGCTGGACAATCGCATGCTTGTCCTCACCCTTGTCGGGTTGATGGCGGGGCTAGGGTTGTATGCCGCCGTTTCGTTGCCGATCGATGCCGTCCCCGACATGACTAACACGCAGGTCACCATTGTGACCGACTGCGGGTCCCTCACGCCGATTGAAGTCGAGCAGTACGTCACCTACCCGGTGGAATGGACGATGTCCGGGCTGCCAAATCTGCAGGAACTCCGCAGCATTTCCAAGTTTGGCATCTCCGTGGTCACCGCTGTGTTTCACGAAGGGACCGACATTTACCGGGCGAGGCAACTGGTCACCGAGCGGCTGGTCGACGCCGGTAAAAACATTCCACCGGGGTATGGCACGCCACAGATTGGGCCACTAACCACGGCGCTGGGAGAAATCCTGCAATTCGAAGTCCGTGGGGATAACTACACCGCGATGGAACTGCGAACGATTCTCGAATGGCAAGTCGCTCCGCGCATGCGCACGATCCCCGGCGTCACCGACATTAATACGCACGGCGGCTTCTACAAGAGCTACGAAGTCCGCCCCGATCCCGACCGGCTTGCTGCCGCGGGCGTGTCACTGCAAGACGTATTTCAGCGCATCAGCGACAACAACGCGACTGCGGGCGGTGGCTATGTGGTTCATCATGACGAGCAGCGTTTCATCCGCGGCCAAGCCCTGCTGCAAAGCGAAGACGATCTCCGGCAAGTGGTGTTGAAGGAAACCTCGGGTACGCCGTTATTGCTCGGCGATGTGGCCGAGGTGGCCATCGCTCCGTTGCTGCGACAGGGGGCCGTCACACGGGACGGCCGTGGTGAAGCCGTGACCGGGATGGTGATGATGCTGTTTGGTGCGAACTCGCGGGAAGTGGTCCACGCCGCGAAGGAGCGGATCGAGGAAATCAACCGCACGTTGCCACCCGGCATTTCGCTGGAAGTGACCTACGATCGCGCTGATCTCATCGAGCGGACATTGCACACGGTCGAGAAGAACCTGCTGGAAGGGGGCGCGCTCGTCGTCATCGTGCTGCTGCTCATGCTCGGCAGCTTTCGTGCCGGATTGATCGTAGCGATGGCCATTCCCCTCTCGATGTTGTTTGCCGCCAACTTAATGCAGATGACCGGCATTACCGCAAGCCTGATGAGCCTAGGGGCAATCGACTTTGGCTTGATCGTCGACAGTTCGGTGATTATGGTCGAGAACTGTGTTCGTCGCCTGGCAGACAATCACTCTGGCCGGCCCACCGATGAAGTCATCCGCGACGCAGCGATTGAAGTCCGTAAGCCGACGATGTTCGGCGAACTCATCATCTCCGTCGTCTATCTACCAATTCTGGCGCTGCAAGGAACCGAAGGAAAACTCTTCCGGCCGATGGCGCTCACAGTTCTTTTCGCGTTGGCCGGATCACTGGTGTTGTCGTTGACGTTCATGCCCGCGATGGCGGCGATGTGCCTGCCAAAGAAGCCGCAAGAGAAAGAGAACTGGTTGATTCGGCTGGCGCACTTCTTCTATCTGCCAGTCGTCGATCGCGCCGTAAAGCATCCTGTCTGGACCGTTGGCATTGCGGCGATGGTCTTGGCGGTGAGCGTTCCGGTGGCGATGCACCTCGGGGCGGAGTTCATGCCGAAACTCGATGAAGGGGACATTCTCATCGAGTGTGTCCGGTTGCCGAGCGCCACCATCGAAGGGGCCGAAGCGCTAACCACGCAGGTCGAAAAGTTAATCGGTGCGATGCCCGAAGTTCGCACGGTCTTCAGCAAAACGGGGCGGCCGGAAATCGCCAACGATGTGATGGGCGTCCATCAGACCGACATTTGGGTGTTGTTGAAGCCGGAGAAAGACTGGCCGGCTTACAAGTCGCGCGAGCAACTGATTGCTGAAATGTCGAGCCAGCTCAGCGAGAACGTGACCGGGGCGATTTTCGGCTTCACCCAACCGATCGAAATGCGTGTTGATGAATTGGTCGCCGGGGTGAAGGCCGATGTCGCCGTGCTGATCTACGGTGATGATCTGCAAACACTCACGCGTCTCGGTCGCAAGATTGAGCATGTTCTGCGCAGTGTGAACGGCGCAGTCGATGTGAAGTCGGCGAATCAAGCGGACCTGCCGACACTGCGGATTCAGGCCAAGCCCGAAGCGCTCGCGCGCTACGGCGTGGATGCTGTGCGGGTGATGGATGCGATCTCAACTCTCGGCGGCCGCAATGTGGGATTGGTTTTTGAAGGCCGCCGACGGTTCCCCATCATGGTCCGCATCCCCAAGGAATGGCGGGAAGATACCGATCGGTTGGCTCAATTGCCAGTCTTTTCCTCGACCGGACGCCAGGTCCCCTTGGGAGAACTCGCCGACATCATCGAAGAGGAATCCCCCCCGGCAATTGAGCACGAAGCCACGGAACGCCGCACCTTCGTGCAATGCAATGTGAGGGGACGCGATATCGCCAGCTTTGTGCAGGAAGCCCAACAGCGGATTGAAGCGGACGTGAAGTTGCCGAGCGGGTATGAACTCCGCTGGGGCGGCGACTTCGAGAATTTGCAGTCGGCCAGTCTGCGGTTGGCGCTGGTCACTCCGGTGGTCTTGCTGATGATCTTCCTGCTGTTGCACACCACGTTTCACTCCGCACGGCTGGCGTCGCTGATCTTCATGGCCGTGCCGTTTGCCGCATCGGGGGGGATCCTCGCCCTGGCATTACGCGGGATGCCGTTCAGCATCTCCGCCGGAGTTGGGTTCATCGCCTTGTTTGGGGTCGCCGTATTGAATGGACTGGTGTGGGTGAGCCACGCGGAACACCTGCGACACAACGGTCACGACCCGAAACTGGCGGCCGAAGAAACTGCGGAAAAGCGATTGCGTCCGGTCCTCATGACGGCGATGGTCGCCAGCTTAGGCTTCGTCCCGATGGCACTCTCCACGAGTGCCGGCGCAGAGATTCAACGTCCGCTCGCCACGGTCGTGATCGGCGGGCTCATCACGTCCACGTTGATGACGACGCTCGTTATTCCCGCGGTTTATTCCAGGTTCGTCCGCGGCTTACCCGTCGACCCGGAACAAGCCGGCATGGCCCATTGAACAATCTGGCACGGGTACGTCATCCCCAGCATGCAAACGGACGTGGCGACGAACTTTGACGAGATGTTCCAACCCCGCAAACTCGGTAAGGTTGTAAGATGGTTGTAAAACGCTGTTTTCTTCCATCCTCGAATCGTCGTAAGTCCTTTACTGGCCGCTGCCGGACTTGAACCGGCACGCCTTGCGGCACAAGATCCTAAATCTTGCGTGTCTGCCAATTTCACCAAGCGGCCTGTGCAAGGTGGCGGACGATGTCGATTTTAGCTACGAAGTCGACAGTTTGCGAGAGCGACCGAGAAAACGCAGCTTTGAACCTGGAGTTCAACATCCGCTGGGGTTGTCGCCGCCGGAATTCCTGACTCCGAGACCGGATCGATCGTCAAAGTGCCTCCCGGTTCATGCGGGCTGAAAACTTCGCCTGCCAGGAATTAACGCGGCATGCGAATTAATGATTCTCGCATCGATGTCAGTTTGGAACGGAGATCGCCGTAGATTTCGGGAATGAGGTCGAACTTGTCGTAGTGCCGGACGATGTAGTCGCACGCGGCGACCAATTCTGAGGCCATCGGAATCATTGCTGCCGCATCTGTCTCCATACGAAATTCCAGAACGCTGACCAAGCAACTCACCGCAGCAGAATCACCCATCGCGGCATTACTCTCGATGTATCGATGTATGCTCGAATGTAGTAGCGGAACGCGACCGGTCCCATCCACTCCAGGTCTTCGGAATAGTGCAAGGCATTCTCGCGAAATAACTCTTCTGCCTCGCCGAGATTCTTGCCCAGAAAATTCTTGCATGCATAACGCTCATCCAGTGAGTCGTAGACATTGATTTCTGCGGCCGTCGGTAGCTTCACGGCAGGATTCTCCGGGACATCGGGCGCACAAAGCCACAGTCAAGCTGAGTATAGCGGCACGATTATCCCTGCAAACGTGACGCTCACTGGGTTTCCGATCCGCGGTTGTTTATGCTTTCTTAACGCTCACTCCCGCCCCCTTTTCCCGCCAAGGAATCTGTCCGCGATGGCTTATCCGCTGATTTTCGATGCCCACCTCGATATGGCCTGGAATGCGCTCGAATGGACCCGCGACCTGATGTTGCCGGTCGCCAAAATTCGGGAGTTTGAGCGGCAGTTCACGGGGATCATTCCCGGCGAATGCACCACGTCGTGGGACGCACTCCGCAAAGGGAACGTCGGGGCGATGATCGTCACGCTGCTGCCGCGGCTGCATCGCAAAGACAAGCGGCTCACCTTCCCGCAATCGCGCGAAGCCGCCTACGGCATGGCGATGGGGCAACTCGCTTATTACAAGGCGATGGTCCGCGCCGGTGTGCTGCGCGAGTTGCACAATAAGGAGACGTTCACCGACCACGTTGCGAAGTGGCTGAGCCCGTCCAGTGAAGAGCAACCGCTCGGTTATGTGCTCAGCATGGAAGGGAGCCCGCCGATTCTGTCGCCCAGCCAGATTCCCGAATGGTACGAAGCGGGCTTGCGGCTCCTCGGCCCGGCTCACTACGGCCCCAGCCCGTACTGCTTCGGCACCGGCAGCGTCGGCGGCTTCAACGAAGACGGCAAACAACTGTTGCGCGAAATGGAAAAGTGCGGCATGATGCTCGACGTCACCCACCTCGCGGATCAATCGTTCTGGGATGCCCTCGACGTCTACCACGGCCCGATGATCGCCAGCCATCACAACTGCCGGTCGCTGGTCAATGCGGATCGGCAACTCACCGACGAGCAGATCAAAGCCCTCATCGAGCGCGGCGCGGTCATCGGCGCGGCGTTCGACAATTGGATGATCCGTCCGGGCTGGACCATCGGCGTGTCCGATCCGTCGACCGTGCAGATGCACCACATCGTCGATCACATCGACCACATTTGCCAACTCGCGGGCAACGCCAACCACTGCGGCATCGGCAGCGACCTCGATGGCGGCTTCGGTAAGGAACAATCCCCGTCCGACCTCGACACGATCGCCGACCTCCAGAAGATGGGCGACCTGCTGTCCGAACGCGGCTATTCGGCAGCCGACGTTGAAAAGATCTTGTGGCGGAATTACGTCGAGTTCTTCCAGAAGAATTTGAAGTAACGCCCCCGATCGCCGCTTTGCGGTTTCGCGCCCCGCGCTGGATGTTCCCAGTGTCTTCGGATCCACGGGGAAGGTTTGGTGCGCGGCGCGAAACCGCAAGCGGGGTAGGGACTTCGGACGATTCGACGACATCCGACAGACAAATCGAGAAGAATCCGGGAGATTCCTTTCAAGATTCTGAACGTTCATGCGAAGAACCTCTAGAGCGGGACGGGATCGTCGGGGGACGGCGACCATTTCAACCCGCGAATGAGGAGTGGAAGCATGTTCTTGAAGAAGATTCTCGTCGGTGCCGTCGCCGCTGTCGCCGTCGGCGGGTTGATGTTTGGCCATCGCGAAGCGTTCAGTTACTTGCGGACCGGGGCGACGTCGCTGCGCCACGCCGTGAAAGCGGAAGTGCCCGTCGAGTTTGAAATCGAACGGGCCCGCAATCTGGTTGACCAATTGATTCCGGACATCCGTCGGTGCATGCACGTCATCGCCGAACAGCAGGTCGACGTCGAACACCTGCAGCAGGCCATCGCCCGGAAAGATGGCGAAATCGGCAAGCAGAAGGACGCGCTCCTTTCGTTGCGAACGGACCTGGGCACGGGCAAGCACGTCTTTGTCTACGCCAGTCGCAGCTACACTCAGAACGATGTGAAGCGTGACCTTGCCGTGCGATTCGACCGGTTCAAAGCCGCGGAAGAAATTCTGGCCGCCGACAAGAAGATTTTGGCCGCGCGGGAGCAGAATCTGATGGCGAATCAGGAAAAACTCACCGGCATGATGCAGGCCAAGAAGGACCTGGAAGTCAAGCTGGAACAACTGCAGGCCCGGTTGGAAACGATCCGTGCCGCGGAGACCGTCAGCACGCTGGCGATTGATGATTCGAACCTCAGCCATGCCCGCCGGTTGATCGACGAGTTGAACAAGCAACTCGACGTCAAGCAGAAGGTGATGGACAGCGAAGGGAAGTTCACGGGTCTGATTCCGGTCGAAGCGACGGAAGCCTCGGTGCCGAGCAACATCACCGAGCAGATTGATGCGTACTTCACCGACGGGGCCTTGGACGCCGCGTCGGTTGCGGGGAACTAAGCACTCTGCGGGATCAGCGCGGGGCGCGAAACCGCAAGCGTCCAGTCCACGCTTGCGGTTTCGCGC
>JBGSUN010000270.1:0-8516 GCA_041753475.1 Planctomycetaceae bacterium
CGCTCCACCTCCGGTCCTCTCTCCCCCGTCCGCGGGGGAGAGGGTTAGGGTGAGGGGGCTGATTGAAGAGAAGTGAGCGCATTGAAGCACTCGCCCCCTCATCCGGCCTTCGGCCACCTTCTCACCCGCAGACGGGGGAGAAGGACCACCTCCCGTTTGAATATGTCACCTGCCTGATTGAATCCGCTTCATGATCCGTTCGCTCCGCTGGCGATTGCAGCTTTGGCATGCCCTGGTGCTGTGGGCGGTGCTCACGGTATTTGGTGTGACGGTCTACGTTCTGCAATGGCAAACGCGGTTGCAGCAGATTGACGCGGAACTCGATCGCACGGCGGAAGTGCTGGCGTCCCGCGTCCGCCGGTTAATGCCGATGCCGCCGTTTCCGCGTCCCGGCTTTGACGGTCCGCCCGGCGGCCCGCGGTTTGGTCCGCCAGGCGGAGGTGGTCTCGGCAATGGTCCGCCGCTGCGAGTCAATCCCGTCAACCAAGGGGGCGAAGTCCCCTCGGGTACTGGTGAGGAGTTACGGCGTGCTGGTCGTCCACCGCGGGAGCGTCAAGGGCCCCCACCGCCGCGCGCTCCGCCACCAGGCGAACCCCGTCCAGAAGGCCCGCACGGACCGAATCCTTGGCCGCAGGGGGAACCGAATGGTCCGCCGCGCCACCCCGGCGACAACCCCCCGTGGATGGTCCCCCGGTGGTTCGATGACATGCTGCGCCGATTTCACGACCCTGGCAATAATCGTCCCGACGGGCCCGGTTTGGGGCTTCCGGAAGAGTTCGCACAGCTTTTCGACGGCCCGTCTGATCGCCGGATGCACTTTGTCATCTGGGACCGTGAGGGCAAAATCCTGGAAAAGTCACCGTCGGCGCCCGAAGTGGTCTATCCTGCCTTGCAACTCGCGGTCAACGATCTCCCCGTTCGAATGGTGCGGCAGCGTGCACACTGGCGCGAAGTCGTGTTGGCCAGTCGCTTCGAGACCAATATTCTCGTCGGCAAGTCGCTGCAACACGACATTGCACTGTCCCGGCGCTTCGGTGGCATGTTGACGATGGCCGCCCTCAGCGTTCTCGGAGTCGGATTGCTTGGCGGCTGGTGGTTCACCGGTCGCGCGATTCGACCGTTGGAGACGATGTCGTTGGCTGCGGCATCGATCTCGGCGCAGAATCTGTCGCAACGGATTGATATTGCAGAAACGGACAGCGAACTCGGTCAATTGGCCGTGATCTTGAATCAAACTTTCGATCGGTTGCAGAGTGCGTTTGACCGCCAGGTCCGTTTCACGGCGGATGCCTCACATGAACTGCGGACACCGGTGGCGGTGATTCTCGCCCAGATCGAGTTGTCGCTGTCCCGCCAACGGAGTGAACAAGACTACCGCGATGCCTTGGCGACGTGTCTGCGGGCTTCGCAGCGAATGAAGTCGCTGATTGAAAGCTTGCTCGTGTTGGCGCGGCTGGATGCCGGGGCGACAGAATTGGCTTTGGAACCCGTTGCGCTCGATCACCTGATGGGTGACGCCGTGGAATTGATCACCCCGCTGGCAGACCAGCGGCACATCGCCCTGACGTGTGAAGTTGCCCCGGTGATGGTCCAGGGAGATCGCCAGCGGTTATCGCAGGTGTTGACCAACTTGCTGTCGAACGCGGTGCGGTACAACCGTGACGAAGGCAAAGTACACGTCGTCGTTCGGCAAGACGTCGACGTGGCGGTGGTGACCATCCGCGACACCGGAATCGGGATCGCGGCGGAGCATTTGCCGCACATCTTCGACCGGTTTTACCGTGTTGATCCGGCCCGTTCCCGTTCGGATGGCAGCAGCGGTCTCGGGCTCGCCATCTGTCAAAGCCTTGTGGTCGCTCACAAAGGATCCCTCACCGCCGAAAGCACCCTCGGTGAAGGGACTACGATGGAATTACGACTTCCCCTCTCTTCAGCACTGAATCAATGACACCCACTCATTGAGACGTGCTGCGCGCCCGCGTCGCTTTACGGTTTCGCGCTGCGCGCCGATCCCACCCTGGTTCTCCGACGCAGGCGGTCTAGCCAAGCCTGACTGTGCGGACTAGGCTATAATCCAGTCGGCGGCATGCGGTGTTGCCATGTTTCTTGTGAATGGGGAGCCAGTCCATGTCTGATCTCGCCTGCCGGAAGCCCGGTCGGTTGGTGTCGTTCCGGGTGATTTTCTCGGCGGCGATGTTGGTTGCCGTTTCGGTCTGTGGATCTCTGCGTGGTGAAGATGAACCGGCAGCCAAGCCGACGGTCAAAATCCCGGCGAAAGAAAAAGAGAAGACGGACGAAGAAATCTTTGCGATTCCCGAGGGGAGCCCCGCCGAACTTCTGAAGTGGGCCGACTCGCTGCAACGGGTGCGGAAGAATTTCACGAATCGGAAGGCTGCGATTGATTTCGCGATCCGTGTGCAGTGGACGCTGAGCGATGCTGCCGACAAGGTTCTTGCGCAGAAGACCGCGACGGATGAAGAAGCGCTGGCCGCGGCCGAGATGAAGCTCCAGGCGCTGTCGTTGCTGGCCGAGGCCGGTATCGACGGGGCACTCGACAAGGCCATGAAGGCCGCCGCAACGTTGCAAAAAGACCGTCGTCCGGACATCGCCGAACAGGCCACCGAAGCGTGGGGAAAACTGCGACTCTACAGCGTTACCACGATGGAAGAAAAAGAACGGACCGCATTCATCAAGGAAACCCTGGATGCGATTCCACTGTCGAAGTACGCCACGGAGTCGGTGAACAAGGCGGGCCAACTGGGCGAGATTCTGCAATCGCTGGAAGACGAATCTCTCGCCGCCAACTACTACGATCAACTGGCGAAAGTGCTGGCCAAGTCTGATAAGCCCCGGCTGCGGCAAATGGCGGAAATGCTGGCGGCAGAAGTCCGTCGGCTGAAGCTTCCCGGCAACCCGATGGTGGTCACCGGAAAGACGCTGGAAGGCAAAGATTTCAAATGGGACAGCTACAAAGGCAAAGTCGTCCTGGTCGATTTCTGGGCCACGTGGTGCGGTCCCTGCATCGCCGAGATGCCGAACGTCAAGGAAAACTACGAGAAGTATCACGAGAAAGGTTTTGAAGTCGTCGGCATCAGTCTGGATGACGATCGGGAGAAGCTCGAAGGGTTCATTGCCAAGAACGAAATCCCGTGGACCAACTTGTTTGCAGAACCTAACGAAGAAGGGGAACCAGGCGAACAACCCACGGCCCGTCATTACGCGGTCAGCAGCATTCCCACGGCGATTCTGGTCGGCAAAGACGGCAAAGTCATCACCCTGAACGCGCGCGGGGAGGCATTGACGGAATTGCTCGACAAACTTCTGGGTGACAAGTAGTCAGCAACGAGCATATCACTGGATCGTCTGGTATTTTTCGGAAGCGACGCACTGAAGGATGCACGGAATGCAGCGCATCATCGCAGTGAGTCTGGTGGCGATCATCACCTCGTCGGCAACCGACAGCGTGGCACAGACATTTCCCGCGCTGTCGTTGCCGCCGGGCATTCATGCCAAGATTGTGAATGAGGTCGAGATGCAAACGCTCGGCGGTCGCCAGTTTTGGGGTGATGTCCAGTTCTTCGGAGAGTACCACATCCAGAAGAACGTCTTCACCGGGCACTATCGACTCCTCGATGGTCGCGACTGGCGGCATCATTGGGGAACGCTCGAAGACTGCCGGAACAAGCTCGCCGAGATTCGTGAGAAGAAGAAATTACCTCCCATGTCCGGCCGCGGGGTAATCGTTCTTCACGGCATCTTGCGATCGTCCAAGTCCATGCAGACTCTCTCGCAATCACTGCGAGAACAAGGTTACACGGTCTTTCCGTTTGAGTATCCCAGCACGCAGATCAGCATTCCCGATGCCGCTGAATACCTCGACAGTGTGATCCGCCAGCTCGACGGCATCGAAGAGTTGCACTTCGTGGCCCATAGCATGGGTGGCTTGGTGATTCGGGCGTATTTTGCGGAGCATCACGATCCCCGGATTCGCCGTGTGGTGATGCTCGGTACACCGAATCATGGGGCGGAATTAGCGGATCGGCTCAAGCCCGTGTTCGTGGTTCATGCGTTATCAGGACCGGGTGGGCGGCAGTTAGTGACGGATGGTCTGGTGCAGGAATTACCGATTCCCCCCGTGGAATTCGCCGTGATTGCCGGAGCACGGGGCAACGATTCCGGCTGGAACCCGCTGATCCCCGGTGACGACGACGGGACCGTCACGGTGGCCAGCACACGACTGATGGGGGCCGCCGATTTCGCGACGGTGCCGGTGCTGCATCATGGCCTGACGTCGCACACGGAAGCGGTTCAGCAGGTGCGCCGCTTCCTCGAAACGGGCCGGCTGCGCGCGGAAGGGGAACGGCAACCAATCGTCATTGCCGAGTAGCTTGGCATTCTAAGTTCGTGAAGCCCGGTCTTGCGTCCGCTGTGCGGTTTCCCGCCCCACACCGAAATCGATGGATTTGATTGTTCTCAAGGTAGCAACGACACCAGGGAATACAACATGGCCGCCTTGAAAGTGTTGGGACATGTCGATTCGACTCATCGTCTCATTGCCACATTGCCAGAATCGATTGCCCCCGGGACGGTGGAAATTATCGTGATGGTGCCGGATGATGGTGAGCCTGAAACGGCATGGCAGGCTGCGGTGGCGCGGGCTTGGGAAGCGGAGTTGAGTGATCCGCGGGAAGACCTGTACACGCTCACGGACGGAGAACCGATCGATGGTTCCCGGTGAGATTTTTCTCGCGAATTTTCCCTTTGGTGATACGCCAGGCATGAAGTTGCGACCGGTCTTGGCGTTATCCGGCGCGCTCGGCCCCATACCAGAAGTCTTGGTAGCGTACATCTCGTCCGTGATTCCCACAATTCTCTTAGAATCAGACCTTCTGTTCGATCCCGCGACGTCCGCCGATCAAGCGTTGGGATTGCGAGCGCTTTCAGTTATGCGTTTGCACAAAGTGGCGACCATTCATCAATCAAGTCTCCAGCGCAGGCTCGGACGTTTAGGGCCAGAACGTTGGAAAGACGTGCAGCAACGGTTACGAACCTTGCTGGATTTGTGACATTCGCCGTTGAAGGCATGGATCACTGCGACGCAAGTTGTTCTAACCGGACGTAAATCCAGCCGTGGGAAACCAGGCAGGCAATCATGGACGCGAAGATGGCAACGACACCGGCGTCGCGCTCGCGGATGCCTGGTTGTCCAATGACCATCATCATCGCGAACGCACCCCAGACAACACCGCCGGCCAACGGGACGGCTCCCCAACGAACATATAGGGAGAAGACCGCCGCCAGATGAGCACAGGTGAAGAACATGGCGACAACACCGTAGAACATCACATCATCCAGAATGTTGACGAAGTTTCGCAGGCCGTGCTCGGTTAACACGACCGCGAAAAAATCAAACCAGACGACAGGTAGCAATCCGACAAATACGGCGGCCCATTTCACAAGGATCAATTCACCCATCGAAAGCGGTGTGAGATACAACGTCGACCATGTCTGCTGTCGGATTTCCTCCGAGAAGACACGGCTGGCGAGCAGGGCCCCTTCCAGCGCCATCGCCAGACTGAAGCAGACGACCGAGACTTCCTGGGCATAACGCATCCGATACGAGTTGCGGTCGACGATCAGCCAATAGGCGTAAATCAACACCAGTAACGCGAGATACCCGCCGGCTTTCATGGCCAGCATCTGCCACCCGCCCAAGGTGAAAAAGAGCTCTTTCCAGGCCATTGCCATCGGCCAGACGCGGCCCGGTGAGACCAGTCGAACCCGCGGACTGCGTGGCAACCACCAGGCACGCGTGACTGGTGATGTATCCGGCTGGCGCACCGCCCAGCCGAACACCGCCCAGCTTGCCACAAAGCAGACGCAGCCACCGATCAACATGGCGATTTCGCACGGTGTGATCAAATCGGGGGAAGCGCTCGATTGAAACAGGAACACGATCCGTCGGAAGCAGAAGGTTTCACACGCCGTTTTCCAGAAGGGGGCCGCAAAGCCAAGGCGCGTTAATTGCCAAAAGACGATTTCACAGAACCAGGCCGCGATGCCATATCCCACGGCGGAGACAACCACCGCCATTGAAGCGCTCCGTGTGGTGCGACACAACACCGACCAGAACAGCGCCACGTTGCTGACGAAAAAGAGCAGCGCAATCAGAACGGCCACCGAGGCATAGACCTGTTTGAGCGTGATCCCGCCGAGCGTGATGGCCAGTAAGGCCAGTGGAATCTGCAACAGGATCAGCAGCGCCGCCTGGATGAGTCGCCCACCCCCTTTGCCGATGAGCAATCCCAACGGGCTGAGGCCGGTCATCAACATCAGTCCGAGCGTGTTTTCTTCCTTTTCCTCGCTGATGGTCGAGGAAAAATAACCGATGCCCGCGAGGAGAATCAGCCAGGCGTTGAGGACGACGAGCATTTCAAAAAAGCGGAGTCCCGGAGCACCAAACCACCGCATTTGCGATTGGGCATTCCAGAGCGCCCAATAGCCGATGAGCAACGTGGCACAGCGCAATCCGTGCGCCCAACGATCACGGGCATCGAGCCGCAACGACCGTGTGAACAGCGCCCAAATGCCCCCCATCGGCCGGCTCCCGGTGACTTTCCGCGGCAACGGATCAACGTTCGCCCAGCCTAACAAAATCGGCGTACGGTGTCGCGAGTTCGACGACTGGCCGGTCTGCGAAGGTCGTTCTACAATAGCAACGGTGGGCAGGGAATCACCGTCGTCGTGGATGGGCGGCGGTACGAACAATCGACTGGAATTGATGCGTTTCATGGAACTTGTGTCGGCCACGTACCGTTTGCGGTGTTCGAGTCAGGATGTCGAGACGATTGCCCGCGAGATCGCGCTCGAACAGACGGTGGAAGTTCCGGAAGAACTGATTCGATCCTCTGCCATCCGCGATGAAGTTTTGGGACGAGTGCGAAACATTGCGCCGGTGACGGGGTGTGACGGGACCTTTGACGCCGTCATCGATTACCCGGCTGATCTGGCCGGGACTCACGTCGGCCAGATGTGGAACCTGCTCTACGGCAATATCTCGCTCAAACGGCATGTGCGGTTGACGGGGGTGTCACTGCCGGCGTCAGTTCGTCGTCGATTGCCGGGACCGCGTTACGGCATCGACGGCGTGCGGGAGATGCTGGGCGTCTACCACCGCCCCCTGTTGGCGACAGCGCTCAAACCACGCGGGTCATCTCCGGAACAGCTCGCGACACTGGCCGGTGCCTTTGCGGCCGGCGGCGGTGATCTGGTGAAGGATGACCATAACCTTGTTGATCCCACGTTTGCCGAGTTTTGTCAGCGTGTGGAGCGTGCGTTTGATGCCGTGGAAACCGTGAATGCCCGCACTGGTCGCGGCACACTCTACGCGCCGAATCTTTCACCGCCGATTCAGGAGTTGGATCGGTATGCCGAGTATCTGGTGCAGCGCGGCATTCGCGCGGCGCTGATTGCCCCAATGCTGCTGGGACTCGACACGGTCGCCCAATTGACTCGGCGGTATCCGCTGGTCTGGCTGGCCCATCCGACGTTCACCGGGTGCTATTTTCATGATCCTGACCACGGCGTCGCCCCGGGGCTGATGTTGGGGGAATGGTTCCGTTGGCTGGGTTGTGATGCCACGATCTTCCCAAACCACGGCGGGCGTTTCTCGTTTTCCAACGCAGAATGTGCGTCGATTGCCTCAGGGGCACGATCGCCAGACCCTGATTTCAAACCGTGCTGGCCGGCACCGGCGGGAGGCATGTCCTACGAACGGCTCCCGGAAATGGCCACGGATTACGGCCCTGACACACAGTTCCTCATCGGCGGAGCGTTGCTCGGGGATTCATCGAACCTGGAAGCCAGCACACGCCGCTTCCTCGATGCGATTCTCACGCACTTTCCGCAGGCGACTCTCCGTGAACCCGGCGCAGCGTGGGCCTCTGCGTGTGAAATGCCGGTGTCGAATCAAGCCCGAAGAATTCTGGAGCATCTCGCGTTTCAGCAAGGCTTCACCTGGCAGGGTCGCAATGCTACGGCATACAAGCCGGATGACCGGTTGCCTTTCCGTGATGTCGCCCGGACGGAACTGATCGGTGCGTTCGGCGAAACGACGGCCTTCGATCTACGCTATTTTGAGGTCGCACCGGGCGGGTATTCCAGCCGGGAAAAGCATGTCCATGCGCACGTGGTGATCGGCGTCCGTGGCCAAGGCGTGCTGGACGCCGGGGATGAATCACAGACGATCTCGCCGTGGGATATCGCGTATGTCCCATCGCTTCGACCGCATCAACTCCGCAACACTGGAACGGAACCGTTCGGGTTCCTGTGCATCGTCGACCACGACCGCGACCGTCCGCAACCGGCGTGAGTGGCCAGCCGCGACCGCTTGCGGTTTCGCGCCTCGTGCTGATCCACCGGGTGATGCGGAATTGAAGCTACCCAGGGATGGCAATCCCTGGGCTTCTTGCGGAGAGTTATCGAATTCGATAGAGCCAGCGGCCAAACTGCGGGTA
>JBGSUN010000271.1:0-11698 GCA_041753475.1 Planctomycetaceae bacterium
GCGCGGGGGCGGTGTCGGCGTTCGCGGCTGGTGCGGGTTTTGTCGGCCCCGCGTTATCGGCCCGCGCTGCGAACGTCGCGGCACCGAAAGCCAAATCGTGCATTCTCCTATTTTTGCTGGGAGGGCCGCCGCAACATTCGACGTGGGATCCGAAGCCCAACGCTCCCGTGGAAATCCGCGGCGAATTCGGGCCGATTCCAACGGCGGCGAACGGCGTGCAAATTTGCGAGTTGCTGCCGCAGACGGCGCGGGTGATGGATCACGTCGCGCTGTTACGAGCGGTGTCGACCGGGGACAACGCCCATTCGTCGAGCGGCTACCAGATGCTCACCGGGCAACCGCACAGTCCGCTGAATGCGGAGAACGTCAATCCGGGGCCGCCGAACAATTTCCCTACCATGGGAGCGGTGCTGCAACATCTGCATCACGGTCAGAAATACCTGCCGGCGTCGGTGCGGCTGCCGCATCAGATCTTCAATACCGATCTGTCGGTCTGGCCCGGTCAGGATTCCGGCTGGCTGGGACACGCGGCCGATCCATGGCTGTTCAACTGCGAACCGGCGTCGCCCAATTTCGATGTGCCGCAGTTCCGGTTGCAGGCGGATGTGGCGCTCGGCCGGTTGTCACAACGGCAGACGCTGCTCGAACAGTTGGAACACCGTCTGCGCGAAGTCGACCGCGGCCCGGCGCAGAGCACGTATAATCTACAGCGCGACCAGGCCCTCGCCCTGTTGGGGACGCCGCAAGCCCGGCAGGCATGTGATCTCGATCGCGAACCGCCGACCGTGCGTGATCGATACGGTCGCGACCAGTTCGGCCAAAGCGTCTTGCTCGCCCGGCGGCTGATCGACGCCGGGGTGGGCTTCGCGCAGGTCAACTGGTTCCGCGGCCCGGATGAACCGTCGAATGCCCCCTCCTGGGACAGTCACGCCCAAGAAGGGAACCGACTGAAGAAGGTGTTGATGCCATCGTTCGACACGGCGTATTCCGCGTTGCTGTCGGACCTCGTACAAACCGGGCGGTTGGACGAAACGCTGGTGGTGGTGATGGCCGAGTTCGGACGCACTCCACGATTCAACGGGTCCGGTGGCCGCGACCATTGGGGCAACGTCTTTTCATTGGCGCTCGCCGGGGGTGGCATCCGCGGCGGTGTGGTCCACGGCAGTTCCGACGGACAGGGGGCGTATCCCGCGGACGGCAAAGTCTCCGCGGCCGATGTCACCGCCACGATTTTCGACCGCCTCGGATATCACAGCGATACCGAACTGCGTGATCCGCTCGGACGCCCGCTGCCGATCAGCCGTGGCGAGCCGATCGCCCCGATCCTGGTGTGAGCGACTCCGGTGTGCCACGGCCGTGGCACACACCGTTCCGTGAGTTAAGACGCCGGTGTCATCAGCTTCACCGTCCACAGCGTCGCCACGGCGAGTGCTAATCCCGTCAGAAACAACACCGACGGCTGGGCCATCCATCGCCACCGCGTCACCGCAAAATACGGCATGAAGGGTGGGAAGATCGTGAACAGCAATCCGGAGCGGGTGCTGTCGGTGAAGGCAATGGCACTTCCCCATGCCATGGCGATCATCGTCATGACCAGTCCGATTAGTGCTCCGACTACGGCAAACAACAGTAACCCGGTTGTCGACTGCATCGCGAACAAGTAACCGGCCGCGAACACAGCGACTGGCACCAGCACCGTCACCGGATAAAACCAGCGCCCGTGCACCACCATCACCGATGGATCACCCCCCGGTTTCTGCGGAGGGGCCGGCGCATTCTCGAAAATCGGTTCCGTCTCGGCCATCACTTTCCAACTGCGCATGGACGCCTAGCGCTGCGGCGTATCCTCGGAATTCGGCGCGGCGATGTCAATCGGCGCGGGGGGGCAATTATCTCGACTCCGTGTCGATGTTGATCAGACGCTCTGCCGCCTGCTCGCCGCTGTGAATCGCGTCCGGGATGCCCACGCCGTGGTAGGCGTTGCCCGCGATGGCAAGGCCGGGATGCGTCGCGGTCAGGCGTTCGATGGTGGCGACACGGTCGAGGTGTCCGAGGTGAAATTGCGGCATCGCATTGGGATAACGGACGACCATTGCGAAATCGGGTTCACCCCGGACACCCAGCGTGGCGGCGAGTTCTTCGCGGACGAGTTGAAGCGTGGCGGCGTCATCGAGATGGGCGAATTCCGGTTGCATCGCGCCGCCGACGAATGTTCGTAACAACATCTTTCCTTCTGGAGCACGGTTCGGGAATTTGCGAGTGTTGAATGACACGGCCAGGATACGGCGGCGTTCGCGGTGGGGGATGACCAGACCGAAGGCGTTGAGTGGATCGGCAATGTCCGCCAGACGGTGTCCAGTGACGACGATGGTGCTGGAGGCGTATTCGATCGCTGACAGCGCGCTCGCGAGTTGTGGATCGAGGTTCCCTATGACGGTGGCGCTGCGCGGGGCGGAGAGGGTGACGATCACGGAGTCGAAGTCACTGGGAAGCGAGGGGGGCGGGGCGCGAAACCGCAAGCGGTGTTGGTGACCATTGTCGGTGCGATCCACGCTGTCGATGGGGGTGTTGAGGTGCATGGTCGCGTGAGGAGCAATCTTCGCGACGAGGGTGTCGACGAGTTGCTGCATCCCGCCGCGCAGTCCGGCGAAGAGTCCGTAACGCGCACCGCTGCTAGTGCTGTCTTCCGCTTTGCCGTTTCGCATGGCCCGCAGCAGGCTGCCGTATTTTTGTTCCATCGCCAGAAACCGCGGCATTGTCGCCTGCAAACTGAGTTTCTCGGGGTCGGACGTGTAGATGCCGCCGACGAGGGGTTGCACCAGGCGATCGAGTGCTTCACTGCCGAACCGGCGGCGCACAAAGCTCGCGAGCGTTTCATCGCCTTGGTCTTTTCGCGGCGGAATGAAGTATTCCCACCCCATGCGGAGCTTGCCCCATGGCGAGAGAATCGGTGACTTCAGGATCGGCCCCATCGCTGTCGGGCTGAGCAACTGGAAGCCTTCGGGAACCGGGTATGGCCGCCCGTCATACAGGACCAATGCTCCGCGATGTTTCGTATCAGTGGCTTGCAGACTGTCGCTGAGGCCGAGGCGTTGGCAGAGTTGTAAAGCTCCCGGTTTGTTCGTGATGAACGAGTCGCCGCCGGTGTCGATGAGGTAACCGTCGCGCTCGATGGTGCCGACGAGTCCGCCCCAACGGGATCCCGCTTCAAACAGATGGATCTCCAGCGGCCGGTCGCCGCGGAGTTCGATCAACCGATGGGCCGCCGCGAGACCGGTGAGTCCGCCGCCGAGGATGGCGATACGCTGAGGAATTATCGAGGAGTGAGTCATCATTCCTGGGTGCCACGGGCGGCTAGTCCGCCCGTGCGGGTGGAGGTGGGATGACGTCTCCACTGGCGGGCAAGCCGCCAGTGGCACCCTCGTCGTTAACTTCTTGCGGAGAGTTCATGGACCATTTTCACGAGGGCTTTGACGTTCTCGGGGGGGACTTCCGGGAAGACACCGTGGCCGAGGTTGAAGATGTGGCCGGGACGACCGGCGGCTTCATCGAGAACGGCTTGGGCACGCGACTTCAACGTCGGCAAGTCCGCCATCAGCGAGACCGGATCGAGGTTGCCCTGCACGCCGACATCGTAACCGACGGTCTTCCATGCTTCAGCGAGACTGACACGCCAATCGAGGCCGATCATCGACCCACCGGCTTCACGCAGTAACGGCAACAGCGCGGGATTGCCCGTGAGAAAATTGATCACTGGGATGCCGGGGCGGATGCCATCAATGACCTGTTTCGTGAACGGCATCGCGTACCGGCGGTAATCGCTCGGCGACAAGCACCCGGCCCAACTGTCGAACAGTTGCACGGCCTGACAACCGGCATCGATCTGTGCGTTGATGTACCGGATCAGACTGCGCGACAGCCGGTCCATCAGTGTTCGCCACGCCCCTTCGTCGTTGTACATCATCTTCTTGGTGAAGAGATAATTTCGTGATCCGCCCCCTTCGATGGCATACGACGCCAGCGTGAACGGGGCCCCCGCAAACCCCAGCAGCGGGATATCAGCGGGAAGATCGCGGCGGATCAGCTTCACGGCGTCGAACACGAAGTGCATCGAACCGAGGTCTTCGAGTTCCCGGAACCGGTCCACCTGGTGGGCATCGCGGATCGGGTTGTGGATGACTGGCCCTTCGCCCTTCTGGTATTCGAGGTCGATCCCCATTGGTTCGAGCATCGGCAGCAGATCGGCGAACAGAATCGCCGCGTCGACGCCGAGCAATCGCTGGGCATCGAGCGTCACCTGTGCGGCGAGGTCGGGCCGTTTGCAGAGTTCGATGAACGTCACGGAATTCCGGACGGCCATGTATTCGGGGAGGTAGCGACCGGCTTGCCGCATGATCCAGACCGGCGTGCAGTCGGTGATTTCGCGGCGGCAGGTCTTCATCAGGCGCGAGTTGTGCAAAGCAGGCGTCGTCATAGTGACCGGATTGTAGTCGACACGGACACCGGGCGAAATCGTGAACAGCTCCCGATCATCGCTTTGCGGTTTCGCGCCCCGCGCGGATCCCACACAGTGTTTCCCGATGTCACTGGGAAGCGATCAGCGCGGGGCGCGAAACCGCACAGCGAAGGATGGGGACGGGGGTTAGCGATCCGGACGTTTGGTTGCGAGGATCGTCGGGGCGCGCTCGCTGGTCTCGCGGACGAGGGTGCCCATTTTGCCGTGGGTGGGTTCGATGTCGACGGGGAGTCCGTACGACTGAATCGTTTCGGACGCCGTGGGGCCGATGGAGGCGATCACACATTTCGAGGCCGCGGCAAGCCAGGCGTCGCGCACGCCTTCCGCGTCCGCCATTTTGATGACGTTGTGCAGTTGGTTCGCACTGGTGAGCATCAGCACGTCAAACTGCCCGGCGATGGTGGCATGCACAGCCGCCCGCAGCGGCTCCGGATCTTCGGGGAATTCCCAGCGGTAGACGGGGACCGACAGTGTCGTAGCCCCACGGGACGCCAGCGCTGCATAAAACTCCGCGTTGGGAACACCGTATTCCTGCACCGCGACTGTCTGCCCGGCAAGGGGCACGAAATCGTCCAGCGTTTGCAACAACTCCCGCCATGTGTTCGGTTCGGGAGCCCGGTGATCGATCCGTACGCCCCATTCCCGCAGCACGGCGACCGGTTTCGGACCCCGGACAACGACCGTCACCGCTTCCAGCCAGCGAAAAAATTCTTCTTTGGAAGAACGAGTTTCCACCACTGCAAGAAGGGCTTTCGCGCCGACGCCGGTCATGAAGACCACGACGCCGATGCGACCAGCGCGGAGTTCGTCGACGAAGTGAAACACCGCGGCATGTTCGTCCAGCGGGACTTCGCGCATGGATGGTGCGATCGTGGTCGCACAGCCGTAGCGTTCCAGCAGCGACCGCATTTCGGTGCTGCGGCGGCTTTCAAAGCTGCACACCCGCAGCGCTGGTTCGGTGGTCATCGTTGATTCCTCTGGAACCAGCGTAGACCGGTGGAGGAAGAATCACAATTGATGTCGGTGGACACAAGGAAGCGATCGGCGCGAGGCGCGAAACCGCAAGCGGTGTGGGTGACCGGACACAAAAAAACCACCCACGTCGAGGAACGATCCTCAACGTGGGTGGTGGTGAATCAAGTCGACGACTGAGAGTGTAGGCGCTCGCCCGGGATGAACCCTACGACCCACCCCGGCTACACTCCCAGCCGATCGACTAGATATTCATGAACATGGAATCCGTGTCAACAGGCAACTTTTATTGTTGTCCATCGTACTGCAAATCCACATTGGCAATCGGTGTGCCACAACCTCGGAATCGATTGGGGCCGCCCTAATCCCCGACGTTTCTTGTGCAATTTCTGCATCGAGCATCTCCCTTCGCCGTCGGTCAGCCGACGATTTGCCTGAGTTCTGCGCGGTGGTTGCTTAGCGAAAGTGCGTTCGTCTCCCGCACGCCGGGAGAATGCATTCTTCCACTGACAGATGCTAGAATTTTCGCTGGGTCAGGGCTTCAACCGGGAGAGAGCAAGCATGGTTCGCGTAGCATTCGTTCTGTGGTGTCTCGGCATGTCTGTGGCGTCGGCTGCGGATGGCAAACTGGCCCCGATCGATCCGGCCCCCGCCGGTGTGAGTGAGAAAGTCGCCGCCGTGCTGCACAAAGGGGGTATGCAGGTACAGATTGACGGCAAGCCAGTCTGCACACTGTGGCGCGTCGAAACGGCCCCGGCGAAAGAGGGCTTCAAGGCAACGCTGAACGTCAAGTATCCGTTCACGCCGGGGCAGCTACTTGGTGTCATCGAAGTGGTGCAGGCATCAGAATTCACCGACTTCCGCGGCCAGGAAGTAAAGCCCGGTGTCTACACACTGCGATACGGTCAGCAACCGGTGGATGGCAATCATGTCGGGACGAGTGAGCTGTATGACTTCGTGCTCGCCGTTCCGGTCAAGGCAGACGTTGATCCTGCAACGTGGAAATCGCCGGAAGATTTGTTCAAGAAGAGTGCCGCGACAGCCGGGTCGAATCATCCCGCGATCTTCTCACTGTTGCCGGTCGAGAAAGCCTGGGCGGATCCTACACTCACGCATGACGAATCGAAGGACTTCTGGATTGTCACGTCGCAGTTACCGATCGCTGAGGGGAAGAGTGTTCCAGTGCGGCTGGTGGTGGTGGGGCGTTCGGAATAGTCTGCTGTGAATGATTCCGCTACTCGACCGGGAGCGGGTTCCGTGAACATCATGGCCCTTGCAAGCAGGGTTCTCCCATCGTGAGTTTGATGCTCTCTGTGACGATGGTCTTGGCACAACGGGGACGTCGTTTACCGATTGTGGACCCGCAAGAGCCGTCATGGGTATTCCTGCTGATCATGTGGGTCATCGCACTCATCGGGCTTGCCTACTCGGCGTTTTGGGTCTGGATGCTGATTCACAGTGTGCGGTTTGAGCCGGACAAAACGTTCTGGTTATGGCTGCTGGTGGTCGCACCCTTCCCCGGAGCCATTGTGTACCTTGTAGCGCGGGTGATCCCGGCGGCGGACTGGAAGACGCCGGTCTGGCTGCAACGGTTCACCCGCGGTAAGGAATTGACGCGACTCGCCACCGCCACGGAAACCATCGGGAACGCCCATCAATTCGTCCAATATGGGGATGCCTTGCGGGACACCGCACAGTGGACCGAAGCCGCGCACGCCTACGAAAAAGCGTTGCGGAAAGACCCCGTGTGCATGCCGGCGTTGTGGGGAGCCGCCTTGGTCGCAACTCACCAGAAGAAACCGGAAGACGTGCTGCGGCTCTGTCGGCAGATTCTGGACCGTGATCCGCAATATCGGTTCGGCGATGCTTCCTTCGCTTATGCCAAAGCCTTGTTCGATACGGGAGACACCGCCGCGGGACGGGTGCATCTCGAAAAACATTGCCAGCGGTGGCGACATCCAGAAGCCGTCTATCTGCTCGCGGAACGGTGTGTCGCCGAGGGTGACCATGCGGCGGCCCGTGCCCATCTGTTAGATGTCCTGCGGGACATCAACGGCAGCCCCAGCGCGATCGCCCGGAAACACGGCCGCTGGAAGAGCCGCGCGCGAAAACTGCTCCATCAGTTGCCGAAAGAGACGTGATCATCGGTGTGTGCCACTGGCTCTGCCAGTGTTTTTGTCATGATCGCTTGTCGCCCGGAATCAAGACACAGGCAGAGCCCGTGGCACGGAATGTTAACAGTCCGTTGAGGTATTCGTTCCTGTGTGCCACGGTCGTGTCGACCGTGCGATGATTCAGAGCGTTTTTCCACTTTGCACGGCCGACACGGCCGTGGCACACAATCAATCCACGAACTGTTAGGCCGTCAGCGATTCACTCGGCTGCCAATGAGCTCCAAGTGCCACATCGGACGTGGGGCTTCCGGCAAATTGAAATCTTCGCTGCCGGCGCGGACGAAGCGGGCGCAGTCGCGCGACGGTTCCATCGCCCCGCCCTCCCAGTTCGGTTCCTGCCACTGCATCATTTCGTCGACGATCTGTTCGACTCGCTCAGGATCTTTCAGTACTGCCTCAACCAGACGGTCTGCGTGTGGTTCATCCACCTGCCATTCTCCTTCAGCGTTCTGGTAGATCGCCTCGCGCCAGAAGTAGATCGTCAGGCATTTGGTGATGAGCGTTTCGGTCCGGTTCTTCTTCCAGAAATTGGGGAACCGCCCGCCGCCGATGTAGACCGTGAAGCTTCCTTCAAATCCGGTGATCTCCGATGAGAACTTGTCCGGATTGCGGAACCAGACCCGGTCGCCGGGAATGAAAAACCGCGGCGGTACCGGTTCGTCCGGCGTGCCGATTTTCTGCAAGTAGGCGTTGTCGTAGTCATCACCCCGGAGTGCACGGGTCTGCGACTGCTTCACCAGGCGCCGGTATAGAGCCGGGTTAACGGCTTCCGCTTCTTGCGCGAGTCCGAGCAGCACGAGATACTCCCCTGCCCGTTTGCATGAAAAGGCATACGCACGGTCCGACTTTCCCGGCTGCATGGCCACCTCAATGGCCCGCGCCAGCGGTTTGCCACGGTTCAGCAGAAAGCCGCAATCGTCATTCCACGTCCAATACTCGGTGGGACGATCGACCTGCATGGTGTCGAATCGGACAAACGTCTTTCGCGCGGCAGCAACGATGTTCATCCGAATGCGAACAGCCGATTCGATCTCTGCAAAACTCGGGAAGTCGATGATGACCGGTGACACCAGCATGGCCAGCCAGATCTCCCGCTCAAGATCACGCGGATCGGCAAACGAATCGAGCCCGAACGCTTCGCATAATGCTGTCGTGTCGTTCGATAGCGAGAACGCAGCATCCGAGGCCTGTCGGAGTCGAAAGCCGGTCGAAAGTTGTCCGGGAACGGGAATCGACGTCTCTTCGACGTACTGGCTCAAACCAAGTTCTGCCAACCGCCTGAGGACGTTCCGCCGCTGGACGCGCAATCTCCGCGGGGTCTCTCCTAAAACACGAATCCCCCCTGTCTTGGGCGGCGCGGTGTTCGACAGCGGCATCACGATGTTTCCCATTCAAGGAGCAGCACTTGAGGCAAACGCAGAAACGCAATCTTATATGTAGATGTGACGTCTGCCAACTCTCCCAGCGGTCGTTTGCCCAAGAAATGGGCGCGCAACGGGAATGGGAGGCCGCATGTCAAAGAACCGCTGGGATTGACAGAAGTCCCAAGCAGAAAAGATGGTTCAACCGATGCAGGTGGACCAAAGCCACAACCAATTTGAGATGGCTGATGGATATTTCGCCCTGAAACGTGTTTCAGTGCTGATTTTCAGGGCGAGGTGCACAGCGGGAGCCAAACGAAAGGTATCACGGCACTTTGCCAACCGGTCGCACTCCGCTGCCGGTCCGCTGCTGCAAGGAATCGCCCAAGTCGGCCCGCAGGACGACACCACGCGCGGTCAATTCACGGACGATCTCCGGCTGCGCGGCGGCGACGTTCGTCTTTTCGCCGGGATCGGTTTCCAGATCGAATAACGACAACGGCAGCGATTCCACGCGGTAACCGTGCCGGCTGGCGATCCCGCGGATGCCCGATTCCTCAATCGCGCGCGGTTTCATGTTGGCATAGTTCGCAGGCTTGCCATCGGTGCCGGGAGTGCCGTCGACCGTGAGGTAATCATGCGGGAAGTGCAGTTTCCAGCGTCCGCGCCGGACCGCATGCAATTCCGTTCCGGAGAAATACGCAAACTCCTCGCGCCCCACTGAGCTTTGCGGTTCCCTGAGCAGACGACTCAAATCCTGTCCATCGATCTTCTTCTCGGGCGACTTCAACCCACACACTTTCACGAGTGTCGGCAGCACATCCAACCCCGTGACCAGTTCATCGCAGACCTGACCGGCGGGAATTTTTCCGTCCCACACGGCGATGAACGGCACGCGAACGCCCCCTTCAAATGTGGTCAGCTTCCCTTCCCGAAACGGCCCCGCACTTCCTGCGTGGGTGCCGTAACTCAGGAATGGTCCATTGTCAGAAAGAAACAACACCAGCGTATTCTCAGCCAGCTTCAATTCATCGAGCTTCGCCATCAACTCGCCAATGGATGCGTCAAGCTCCTGCACGACATCGCCATACAACCCGCGCTGCGATGTTCCCTTGAACTTCGTCGACGCAAAGATCGGCACATGCGGCATGACATGTGGCAGGTAGACAAAGAACGGTTTCGCACGATTCCGGCCCATGAAGTCAATCGCGGCATCCGTGAATCGTCGCGTGAACTGTGATTGATCGGGATCGGTCTCGACCACGGCCTCATTCCGATAGAACGGCAGCGGCGGAATCCCGCGGATGACCGGATGGAGCGGGCCGTTGTCGTTCGAGTACGGCAACCCCTGGAACTCGTCGAACCCGCGCCGGGTGGGCAAAAATGGTGGTTGATGTCCGAGGTGCCATTTGCCGTAGATCGCCGTCGCATACCCCGCGTCGTAAAACAACTCGGGCAGCAGTGTTTCGTCGAGATGAATTCCTACCTTGCTGGTGTGATTGAGCGCTCCACTCATCCCCAAGCGATTCGGATAACACCCCGTCATGAGCGCTGCCCGCGACGCCGTACACACCGGCTGCGCGACATTAAACTGCGTGAACCGCGTCCCGCGTGCTGCTAGCCGATCCATCTGCGGTGTGGCGATCTCCGTCGCGCCGTAGCAACCGACGTCGCCGTAGCCGAGGTCATCGGCGACAATCAGGATCACATTGGGGGCCGCGAAGGTTGTCGAAGCAATTCCGACAAAAGCGACGACCAGTGTCAGGGCTCGCATCTCAGGCTTCCGAATCGGCGACGGGTGATCGTGATGAATATCGAATCATCCTAACCACTTCTCAGGCGAGATGCCGAACGATCGTGTCAGCGATGCCGTTCCTTCAACGAAAACAGGGGGCGGATGCCCCCTGTGATTTGAATCCGTATCCATGGTGGTCGGCTCGGGTCAGTTCCGAGTGCGGATCGTCAGCGATGCACCATTCGGACGAGTCACGGTCGTCTTCACATGCGTGTGATTCGGCCCGTGCACCACTTTCCGGGACAGCGACGCTCCGTTCGGTGTTACAAGGGTTTTCGTCACCTTTGGTTTGCCGGCGGGTGTTGTGGAAACCGACTTATGAACGACGCCGTTCGGTGTCACTCGGGTAAGGTGAACCGCCGCATTGGCGGAACTGGTCAGGGAAGCGAAGAGAACAACAGCAGCGACGGCAGACAACGTGAAACGGCCCATGATCGAGTTCCTGAGTCAAGCGGTGGTTTGAAGTTTCGAGTCGGTCGCAGTTTTGAACAAACTGTTCCGAACACGACTCACTCGAAATCCCGCCGCGGCACCCGCCAAGCAATTTTGCTCCACGCGAAAATTGTCTCCCGATCGTGGTGAGCCCAGTCCTGTAGGGTGGGCTGTGCCCACCGCTTTGAGTTCGTATTCCACGAGTTAGTGGGCGCAGCCCACCCTACGACCGGAGTCGTCCTGTGGACCAGAAATTACCTTGAATCACGGGCGGACAGGTGTATATTGGAATCGCCTTTCTGACCTCATTCATTGTCCTCGCAATGGGTCCGAAACCCTCGCCTTCAGGCGAATCCTTCAGGTTTTACGCTGTGTGGTTACAATTGGCCGGATGGAAAACTATCGGACAGGGGCTCACACCCGCTTTGACATCAAGTACCACTTTGTG
>JBGSUN010000272.1:0-35542 GCA_041753475.1 Planctomycetaceae bacterium
AGGGCCTCAACAACAAGGCCCGGGTGATCACGAAGCGGTGTTACGGCGTGAAATCCGCCGCGACGCTGTGGAACCGGCTGAGCCTCGACATCAACCTGGCCGGAATGGCCGTCTCGTTCACCGTTTCTCAGATCCACGACAGTGCGAACACGATCCGCACGCTTTTCCTCGGTTTCTACACCTAGAAACGGAAGAGCCAAAAAATCCTCTGTCAGCCCTATCCGGGTTGCCAGAGGAGATTTCCTATGCCGGCACCAAAACTCCGCCCCCGCCTTTCCCGCGATGAACTCGCGAAGGGCGTTGAGAGTTTCCCAGCAATTCTGCGGCCCAGCCAACTGGCAGCGATGACCGGGATCTGCCGGAAAACCATCTACCTGTGGCTAGCACAAGGGCGTCTCGACCCGGCCGCCCGCAAACGGGGCAAGCATTGGCTCATCGCCCGTGATAAAGCTCTCGACACACTCTTTAACGGAGCCGACTGGAAGTGACCAAGCCCGACGATTCCGATGAACCCGAGCGAATCGACCGCGTCCGGTTGGTTCGCCGCGGCAAACGCAAGATCTACCATGCCGAGTTCCACTTCGAGGGCCGCCATTGTCGCCAGAGCCTGCGGACTTCAAACCGCAAGCTCGCGATGGTACGGGCGAAGGCCCTGAACGCGCAGTTGACCCTGGGTACGTTTCGCCAACCGCCGCGTCGCTTGCAAATCCGCGAAAGCATCGAGGAGTACTTGCTGCATACAGAGAGCATGGGACGTGCTGTCGGCACGCTCAATCGCTATCGACCGGTCTTGGAAGCCTACCGGGACTGGTCTGAAGCGCGGGCATTCCCATCGCTCAAAGACATCACTGCAACGCGATTTGAACAGTACCTGCAAGCCCGACGTGCGGATCATGAACCGGCGACCGTCCATCACGAAGCCGTCATCATCAAACAGTGGCTGAAGTGGACGGTCGCCCGGGGGAGCCTCGCCGATCATCCGCTCCGGCATTGTCGCTTGTCGAAACCGCCGCGGAAACACCGCGTCGTTCCCTCGTGGCCGCAGATACATCAAATGATTGAATGCGCGCCGCCGACAATGAAGGTCCCCCTCGCCGTCCTGGCCATGACCGGCATGCGCGGTGGAGAACTCCGGCGCCTTCGCGTGGAAGATATTAATCTCAAGTCCGGCTGGATCGAGATCGTCTCACGGCCGGGGCTGGAAACAAAGACGCGGGCATCCCGCCGGGTGCCAATTCATCCGGTCTTGAAAGAGTTGTTGAGGACATACGCCTTTCCCAAGTCCGGGTATGCATTCTGTGCTCCGACGACTCGGCAATACCCGAACGATGGGCGTTGGCTAAACACCGGCCAGCTCAATCGCGAGTTGAAGCGACTGGCAGGGGAAGTGGGCCTCACGACGGGCCGGAAGACAGGCGGTCTGACCCTGCATACCTTGCGCAGGTTTCTCGAAACGCATGCCGTGAACAACGGGATTCCGCAACGCTGCATCGATGTCTGGTTGGGGCACACCGCAGACCGTTCCATGTCGTCAGTCTACTATTCACTCACCGATGAAGCGTCTCTGACATTCATGCGTCAGCTTCCGTTCGACCGCCCGACTCCGTCACCCTAATCGCCTGCAACATCCGAGCAAACGAAAGGATTCAAATGATGAATGCCGTCCGTATCTGCTTCCTCATCGCCATGAACATCAGCGCATTGATGCTGGTTGCCCCCGGAGTCACTCACGGAGCAACGTGGCCTCCCGCTTACGGTTCGGAACCCGGGATCGCAAACAGGGACAAAACCGGGACACCGCGGGATAAAGCGGAAAACCCATCGCCGCAACTGCCGATGAATTCGGCAGTTGCGGCAGGGATGGAAATGGCTACGAAGAAGCCGGGCTTCTGCATTTCATTTGGCGAGCGTCGAGGCGGACGCTGCAACGCTTGCCAAGAACAGATGCCCGGCATTGAGGAAAATGCCGGGCATCGAAACGTAGCCCTGTCACTCCGTGACAGGAAAGCCGATCATCCATGCTGCGTGAATCCGGGTGCCCCCCCTTTCCGAATTGATGCGTTTCCTTCCATCGGCTGTCCTGTCGCGGAGCGACAGGGCGACCTTGAAATACGAAAGTCCTTCTCATGCCCGGATCGATTCTTTACTGCGGCGACACCGAACTCACTTCCGCGGCGGCGTATCTGGCGGGGGTGATGACCCACGCCGGGATGACGTTCGACTACGTTCCGAGCAACGTTCCGCTGGAAGCCGCGATGCTCGAAGTCCCGCGGTCGTTGATCATTCTGTCCGACTATCCGGCGGCGATGATCCCGTTGGATCTCCAGGATAATGTCGTTGACCTTGTCGAAGCTGGCACGGGCCTTCTGATGATCGGCGGTTGGGAATCCTTCCACGGCTTCGGCGGCAACTGGGATCAGACGTTGATCGCCGATGCTCTGCCAGTCGAAATGGCGACGGAAGATGACCGCATCAATTTCGACCAGGGGGCGTACCTGCGCGAGGTCATCTCGACCACGGCGACAGCGGGGTTGCCGTGGCGCGACCGGCCGCCATTGATTGGCGGCATGAACCGTTTCCGTGCGAAGCCGGACACACAGACGATTCTGGAAGTCGTGCCGTTGTCCTCCCGGTTCGATGCCGAAGGGCGGTTGGAGATGACGACGTCGCTGCCGATGCCGGCGCTGGTGTTGGGCCAATGCGAGAAGGGCAAAACCGCCGCGTTTGCCAGTGACGTTGCCCCGCATTGGGTGGGCGGCTTCGTCGACTGGGGCACCGAGCGCGTCACCGCTCAGGCGGCTGGCGCAGGGGCGATCGAAGTCGGCAACGGATATGCCCAATTCTGGAAGCAATTGCTGGAATCATTGGCAGGTTAGCGTCTTCTCAAAGACGGACTCGGGTGGACCACGGCTGTGTCAGCGCATTGCACGGTGTGCGTGCTGACGGAGCTGGACACGGAATGCTTCGCGCCCCGTCCTTGCTGGATGCGCGGTCCTTGCCGTACTTTGATGGCAGTGGTTCCGTAAGTGTTTCCGTTGTTGGTTGAGGACTTTTCGTGGCGGTGTTGGCGTTCGGGTTCGCCTCTCCGTGGTTGTTGTGGGGCATCGCGCTCGCTGCGGTACCGGTGCTCATCCATTTGCTGTATCGCCGACGGTATCGCGAGACCAAATGGGCGGCGATGCAGTTTCTGGTGGCAGCGGCGCAGAAGCAGTCGCGGTCGTTTCGCATCGATCAATGGTTGCTGTTGCTGGTGCGGACGCTGATTCCCATCGCCGCTGCCATCGCGCTCGCCGGGCCGATGTTCTCTGCGCCGACACAACATTCTTCGGCAATCCGCACACAGCGGGTCTTGATCGTTGATGCCAGTTTGAGCCTCGCCGTGACGGAGGAGCAAGGACCGCGGTTTGATCGGCAACGGGCACAGGCCGAGGCGCTGCTGCAAACATCGCAACCGGGGGATTTGTGGCAGCTTGTGCGGATGGCGGGGACGTCACCGACCGTGCTGATCTCAGAACCTGCTCGTCAAACGCTCCCGGTATCGGAAGAACTGCGGAATCTCACCGTGAGTGCGGAACGTGCGGATGTCCTGACTGCCTTGCGGTCTGCCTTGGCGTTGCTGGCGAAAGACGCTGATGTCGAAGTTCGCGAGGTTCACATTTTTACTGACTCCCAGCGGACGACGTGGCGGCCACCGGCACCGCAGCAACAGGTTGAACTGCACGACACGCTCCAGCAGTTGGGTAAGAAAGCCCGTGTCGTCTGGCATGACGCGGCCGAGGCTCCGATGGTCAACGCCGCGGTCACGACGATGACGACGTCAGCCTCCGTCGTCTTTCCGCAGCAACCTGTGCGCGTGGTCGCGACTCTGCGTGTCTTCGGTAGTGATGTTCCTGTCAAACGGAACTTGCGCTGGCTCGTTGATGACCGTGTTTCGAGCGCGGAAACCCTCGAGTTAACGCCCGGAGAAGAGTTGCAGCGGGAGTTTACAGTCACCCCCAGTGCCGCGGGCATGTTGCGGATGGAAGCCCGGCTCGATGCGGATCGTCTCCCCGAAGATGATCGACGGCGGTTGGTGATACCAGTCACCGCTACCTTGCCTGTGTTGCTGGTCGATGGACGACCGTCACCCCAACCGTTCGAGAATGCCGTTGATCTCCTGCGGGTGGCGCTAGTCCCCAGGACGGGGGAAGCCGATGTGACAGTGGGCGGGATCGAAGTTTCCGTGATTTCCGACGGAGAACTTTTGGGTACCGATTTGTCCCGCTACGCCGTCGTCTTCCTGTGTGATGTCCCGCGGTTGACGGATCGGGATGCGGAAGTGCTCCGGCAGTATGTCGGCACCGGCGGGGCACTCTTCATCGGTGTGGGACCCAGCGTCAAAACCGAGAACTACAATGCCGTTCTCTATCGGGATGGTCGCGACCTGCTTCCGGCACGACTGGAAGATGTCATCGGAGATGCTGAACAACGGCAACAGCGGTTCGTCTTCGATCCGATGGAATTTCAGCACCCGATTCTGCAACCCTTCCGCGGGAACCCCAACACAGGGTTTGAACTGACGCAGACGTTTGCCTATCTCAAAGCTACTCCCGCACCGGAACGCGCACGGGTTGCACTGCGGTTTGACACAGGCGATCCGGCTCTCATTGAAGCCCCGTACCGTGACGGCCGGGTGATCCTGGCGACGACGTCACTCGATCGTCGCTGGAGCGCCTGGGCCTTGTGGGGACACAGTTTCGTGCCGATGATGCAGGAAACGTTACGGTACTTCACATCGTTGCGGGCTGCCGAGCGGACGCTGACCGTTGGGCAGCCCCTGACCGCCCGGTTGGATGGGCAGCGGACGGAGGATCGCGTCACGATCCGGCGTCTCGGCGGCGATGGAGATTCCGTCATTCTGCGGCCGCAGGAGGATGGGGCCAGTGTAAGTTGGGATGGGCCACGGGTGCCGGGGTTCTACGCCGTTGAGATCAGCAATTCACGTCCCCAATGGTATGCGGTGAACGTCGATCCGCGAGAGAGCGATCTCGCTCCGCTGAGTCCGGGGGAATTGCGCGACGAACTCCTGCGGGGGTTGGATATCGAACTGGCGTCAACCGAGACGGTCGCGACTCCGGAAGCCTGGGGGCCCGGTCAGGAGACTGCGGCGGCCTGGGGTGCCCGCTGGGTACTCGCCGCGGTGCTGCTGTTGTTGATTGTCGAGCCGTTTCTGGCCTGGAACCGCACCGCCGGGATGTCCGTTCTAGTCGGACTGCTTGTCATCGGTTCTGCTGCGACGTGGGGTGGAATCATGTCGGCGATGGGGGTGGTGATTGTGCTCGCCGCGCTAATTTTTATGTGGTTCCGCCGCAACACGGGATCGACAACAGCGGTGTGGTAAACGAAAGGAACGCGGAGCCGATTTTGCCACAGGAGGCACAAAGGACACAAAAGTGAGAAGCAGAGCGTGGATGGAAACACGGTTGATCGCACCATGCCGTTCTGTGTGCCACGGTCGTGGCACAATCGGTATCGACACAATTTGGTTGGATCACAACTCTAGGCTCTTCTTGTTTAGCCCCGGCCTTCAGGCCGGGGTTTGGGGTCGAAATCACTGATGGCTTCAGCCCCGTTTACGGGGCTTTCTCGGCTCAACCCACAGAAAGCCCCGTAAACGGGGCTGGACCTAGCAGACGGGGGTTGATGCTCACCCCGGCCTGAAGGCCGGGGCTAAACAAGAATGATCCAATCCAATGATTTGTGTAGATAGCAATGCCCGTGTCACACGAGAAAAAGTCGGCGCAGGTCCCAACCGATGACGTTTTACTTTTGTGTCCTTTGTGCCTCTTGTGGCTAAACTCTTGATATCTCCGCTTTCGAGTTCTTGCGGATCATTCCGCCTGACAGGAAACCATTCTTGGCCGCGAAACGTCAGCCGAAAATTCGGGTCCAGATGCGCAAGAACCGCGGGACGTCCACGCGGCAGAACGATCTCACGCGCTCACACCACGCCGGGGATGCCCCCGAGGACACGACGGCGAGTTCCGAACGGATTTCTCACAAGGGGGGACTGACTCGCAAGCGGACCATCGTCGGCAAGCAGTCGGGCGATCAGGTTGTCCGGAATGTCGATGAAACGGTCTGCCGCCGTGGCCGTGTGCTGCGGGCGATTGGTTCGACGCAATGCCTGGTACAAGACGATGCCACAGATGCCACCATCCCCTGTACGGTCCGGCGCATGCTGCGGACGATGGCGTCGGAAGAACGAACCGTCGTCGTTGCCGGAGACCGCGTGCTGTATCAACCCCTCGACAATCACCAAGGCGTGATCGAACGGGTCGAACCGCGGCAGGGGGTGATTACCCGCAAGCATCAATATCGGGAACACGTGCTGGTGGCGAATGTCACACAAGTGCTCATCGTGGCTTCCTTGGGCGAACCGCCGCTCAAACCGCCGTTGATTGATCGCTTCCTGCTGAGTGCCGCCAAGGGGAATGTTTCCGCGGCCATCTGCCTGAACAAAGCCGATCTGGTCGAGTTGGTGGATTTGCAGCCGCTGATCGCGCTTTACAGCCGCTTGGGCTATCCGGTCATCCCCACCAGCCCGGTCACCGGTGCAGGTTTGGAACGCCTTCGGCAGCTTCTCCGCGGTCAGCAGACGGTCCTCACGGGGCAAAGCGGCGTGGGAAAATCGACGTTGTTGAACGTGGTCCAGCCGTCGTTTGCCTTGCGGACCGGTGCCATCAGTCAGGTCACACAGAAGGGACGCCACACCACCCGGTATGCACAATTGTTACAACTCGACTCCGGTGGCTGGGTTGTCGACACTCCGGGCATTCGTCAATTAGACCTCTGGGACGTCGGAAAAGGCGAAGTCGAGGGATACTTCAGGGAATTTCGGCCATTTGTGCCGTATTGCAAGTTTCCCAACTGCCTCCACCTGGACGAATCGGAATGCGCGATACGCCAAGCGGTCAACGCCGGATTCCTGTCCCGTCAGCGGTATGAAAGCTACCTCCGCCTGGTTGTGGGTGACGACTAAACAGCCATTTGCGCTCTGGATTCGTTTCCCCGACGCATTGACTTGCTGAAAACGATGTGATGGATTTTCGCAGGAAAACACCTCGCAGACCGCGCTCGCAATTCGAGGAGTTTGTTGAATCACCCGGAGACAACCGGTAGAGTGGGTTGACGTGGTGGAGTTTGCGGCCTGGGAAGCGAGTCGCGAATTCTCCGGTTACTCCAAGAGTTTCGATCGAAACTGTCCTGACGGTCTTGTTGACCCGACGGACGGTTCTGGTTGTAGGAATCTTGCGGACGATAACCATCGAGGCGACTCACCGTGGCCAGAGCGCACCTCGGATTGAACCCCGTTTTCCCCGTGAATTCTCAGAGCCGTAGAGCACCGAGCGAACGTCAGACATTGAAATTGAAGATGACCGCGATTCCATTGATGGATATGGAATCTACCGTGCAGGAGCCCATGCCGATGACCATGCAATCGAAGACCGGAACGCCCGCTGAACGTAAACTGATCCGCCGTCAACGCCGCTGGGTGCAACGCATCGCTGCCGCGGGCGTCCTTGCCGGAGTGGCTGCGGGGGCTTGGGCATTCGATCCCACCGGAATGGCCGTCGGTTTGCAGGGTCTTTTCCCGGCGGAAGTGCCGGCCGTGTTGAGCGCCGAAGCCTTTGCCCCACTGGATGGCAACTGGGCCACCTGGAGCACGGAAACAGCTGCGGAAGTCGCGGATTTTTACAAGTTTGAAGGCGATGTTGCCGCGCAACGGGGCAAGATTGCTACGATCAAGAAGCGATTGACAACCATCGAGAAGGCGCTGGCCGATCAGCGTTATGCCGCGATTGCCAACACGCTGGTCAGTTTGCATGGGCCATTGGCACGTCGTGTCACGCTGGCCGAAGCCATGCTCGACACTCTCGAAATGAATCCGGAATCGGCTCGCGCCGAACGGATCAAGTCGAAAGCCGCCGGGGTGACGTCCGCGCTGGCCGCTTTGGAAGCGGACTTGGCCACGCTGTCCGGCGGGAAAGCCTGGCTTCCCTATGTGAAAGCGGAAGATCTCAAGCTCGGACTCGCAGCCGGTGCCGACAGCGAAGCAGCTGTGAGTGCCGCCGCCGCCAGCAAGGCGAAGCTTGCCAAACGTGAAATGCTCGCCGAGGGAGCTCAAAAGACATTCATGAGCCGTCCGGCGTTCCTGGCACTGGAAGCCGCTCTCGATCAGCATGCCGCAGCTCTGGCAACGAAAGTCGAAGCCGCCAATCCGGCCGGGTTGCGTGAACAGTTCAGCAAGCTGACCGCGGCAATCGATGGTTTCGAAGCCAATGCCACCGCTGCCGACGCGATTGCCGTGCGGGCCGCGCTGGGGGCGATTCAACAGCACGCCGTGGATGGTGGCGACCGCGTCGCCGGTGTGATTAACGACCACTATCTCAACGACAATTTGCGGTTCATCGCCAGCGAAGCGTTCGTCGGGAAGCTGATCAGTGACTCCCGTGTCGAACAGGGTCAGGTCAGCGATTATGTTCTCGGTGCGGCGGTTGGCGGATGGCAGACAACACAAACAACCGTCGGCGCGGACATCAAGCCCGCCAAGAACGCGGTCCGTTTCGACTTGGTGCTCAACGGCACCGTGCAGTCCAACACGGCTGGAACGACCGATCAGGCAACGGTCTACACCTCGGGCTACCACACGTTCCGCGCCACCAAAGAAGTGACGTTTGACGGCGTGAGGTTCACAACGGCGCCGGCGGCCATCGGTGTGAATGCCAACAACACCACGACTGGGGCCACCACCCGGCTGAGTGGGCTGCCACTCTTTGGTCGCGTGGCCCAGCGGATCGCGATGCAGGAAGCAGGCAACCGCCGTCCGCAATCGGAAGCGATTGCTCGCAGCCGCATCTCCGACAAAGTTCTCCCGAAGTTCAATTCGGAAGTTGACAAGGAATTCGGCAACGCCGGACAGCGGATCGAGTCGGAACTGAATGCCGGTCTGAAGTCCGCCGGAATCTTCCCAGACCGTCAGCGGTTTGAAAGCACAGACTCGCACCTGCGGATTTCCAGCCGCCTCACCGGAGAGAACGAGCTCGCCGGTTCGGTTCCTGAATCGATGCTGGTCGCCGATGTCGATGGTGCGAAATTGGTCATGCACGATTCGGTGATCAACAACACGATCGACCGGATCGACTTCGCTGGCAAGACGATGTCGGAAGAAGAACTCCGCCATCATGTCGAAGGCTTCCTGTCGAAAGCATTGGCTCGCGAATTCAAGTTCCGTGCTCCGGCGGAAGTCGCGCCAAAGACCGAGGCCGATGCGGCTGCAGAAGACGAAGAAGATAAAGTGCCGGCGAAGATCGCGTTCGCCAAGGAAGACCCGTTGCGGGTGCAGTTCAAGAACGGTGAGCTGCTTCTCGTGATTCGGGCCGGTTTGGAACGGGAAGGCAAAGATCCCATCCCTACACAGGAAATCTCGGTCCCGCTGACGATCACCGCCAACGGCATCGATCTGCAGGTGGTTCGTGGCGATCTGCAAATCGTCGGGATCGATGGTGACCTCAGTGGTGTGCAGCGGAAGGTCATCATCAACAAGATGAGCGCCGCCCTGCCGAATCGGACGACAAACGCGAAGATCAAGCTGCCGGGTTCCGCCAGCCGCAACGTCGAAGCGGCGATCACTTCGATTCAGATCGTCAACGGCTGGATCGCGATCAACCTGAAGTAGTCGATCATCCCATCGCGAACGAAGTCAGAGGCCCAGGGATGGCAATCCCTGGGCTTCTTCGTTTCCTCACTCCGGCAACCACAATGCCGAAGCTCCCGTCACCGCTTGCAGGCGCGGTGACCGGCGGGCTTTCATTCGCACATACGGTGGGGCAAACCGGCCGCGATGACCGAAATGACCCGGTGCCGCCTTGTGATCGGCTCGACTCGGTTCCCGCAGGTCTTCAATCACAAAGCCCGACCGGCACAGTTCACCCACCAGTTGGTCCCAGCGGTGCAGGAACTCGGTGGCTCCGCGTTCGCGATAGCTGCGATCTTCCACCGGCGGCAACGGTCCTTGATGGTAATACTCGACTCCAATCACATACCGATCGCGCGCATCACGATGCGTGATCTGTAACGAAACCGGTTGCTTGTGCTGGCAGATGTAGATGCCGCCGTCGCGCGTGACACGGGAAATCTCGCGATACACGGCCGCCAGGTCCGGCACATAACACGTGCTGACGGGTTGATGGACGATGTCAAAACTCGCCTCGGAAAGGGCTGACAGATCATCCATCGAGGCTTCGAGCGTCCGCAGCGTTAACCCGCGGCGTTCGGCTTCCCGCAGGTCGAGTCGCAACATGCCCGGGCTGAGATCAACGACGGTGACATGGGCCCCCGCCGTGGCATACAGAATTGATTGCCAGCCCCCTGCCGCGGCCAGACAGAGGACGTTCAAGCCAGCAACGCTGTTTGGCAACCATCCGCGGCTGTCGAGCGTTCCCAGCGGGTTCGCACACTCTTCGTCGGTCGCCACCTTGGAGAACGGACTTCCCTCCGCCAGTTGATCCCACGCTGCCCGATTCGTCCGCCGATACGGGGCATCATTCTCGGACATCTCGGCTACCGCCAAAGGAAACGAAACGCGGGGAAATTCTTAGCCGCGAAAAGGCACAAAGGACGCAAAAGCAAGACGGAAAGGCAGAGGAGTTTTGCCACAAGAAGCACAGAATTCACAAAAAGGACGGCAGAAAGATTCTGATCTGCTTTGCCTTCTTTTGTGTCCTTTGTGCCTCTTGTGGCAAAAACTCTTCCTTCAGTTTTCACTTCCTTTTGCGTCCTCTTGCGCCTTGTCGTGGCGATCCCTCTTCAGGATTGCTGCACGAGGGCTGTGGCGAAGGTGACGAGGTCGCCCCGCGCTTCGGCGGTTCGTTCGAGGACATCGAATCGGCCGGCTTTCTCGCACAGCTCAGCAAACGCGGCGGCAAACTCTTCATCGCTGTTGAGCAAATATTGTTCGGCAATCGGCACTGCATCAGCAAACCGATCGATCCGCACCAGCAGGTCGACAATCACGTAGGCGATGAGGGCCTGATCCGGCGCGTCCGGTTCGGCGGCAAGTTGCTTGTGGAAGTAATCCAGCGCGGCGTCCCGGTCCGTGTTCAGCAACACCTTGAAGAACTCGCGATGTGCCGGGTAGTAATCCTGGAACGGCGGTTCCCCGGCATACTGAAACTGCGGTGCCAACTGGCTGGCGTACTCGGTGAGATCGCACGCCAGGTCCAGTTCCTTCGCCCCTGGGGATAGCGACCGCGCGAACCGCACCGTGGCATGCAGGTGGGAAACGTCGATGTGGTAATTGTTCTCCGCGAACAACCAGTCACGCCCGGCGATC
The DNA here is from genome assembly GCA_041753475.1 of Planctomycetaceae bacterium. Taxonomy (GTDB): domain Bacteria; phylum Planctomycetota; class Planctomycetia; order Planctomycetales; family Planctomycetaceae; genus DSVQ01. The sequence goes on from JBGSUN010000272.1 coordinate 11,375, forward strand.
AGTTCGCGGAGTGTCTTCGCCGGAGGAGCGAACGGCATCTTCTGGCTGACTTCGCGCTGCACCGACGCCAGCAATTCTCCATGCAGCGTGTTGACCATGATCGCTGCACAGGCCGCGCGGTCTTCCGGGGGCATGCGGGAGAACGATTGGTCGAGTGCCGTGATCGTGCTGCACGTGCCATGCGTCCGCAGCATGATCTGAATCCCCTTTACAGGGTGCACGCTTTTGAACAGGGCGAGTTCCAGCATCTCTTCCGACGCTTCGCTGGTCTCGCGCGGGATCACAAACTTCTCGACGGCTTCGCGGATCGGCTCCGTTTCGCGGATGGCATGGAAGTAAATGAAGGCCTGTGAGGGCTTGCCATCCGCGAGCAGGAGCTGCCCGACTTCCCGTGCCGCGGCCATGTACGTCTGCTCGAATTCATCGCGCTGCGCAGCAGGAACGTCTTCGAACGACGTCGGCTTCCCCAGCGGCAAGCCCATGGCCTGTTTCTTGTGCAGACAGAGCGCATCGAACAGCTTGTGGTAGTCCTTCCGTTCGCGCAACACCGTGGCGAGGTGGCCGAAGACATCCTCACCAGAACCGTGAGTCCGTCGATCACGCAAGTCTTGAAACGGCGAATCGGACATAGCCTGCGGGACTCCTGCTGAAGTGTTCGGTGAACTCGGTTTTTATTGTGGGGATCAGGAGGCCTAACGCAAAGGCGCAAGGGCGCAAAGGAATGCGGGGGTTACGAGCCTGAAGCGTAAGCGAAGGAGTGGTTGGGAAATTGCATGAGTTCGAGGGTTTCTTCACCTGTGCTTCAGACTTCAAGTTCATGATTCAAACGGACATCACACAAGTATTCCGCCTTACCTTTGCGTCTTTGCGCCTTGGCGTGAGGTCCCTCTTAATGATGACACCCGCCGCTGCCGCAACCGCCGCCGGTGGGGGCTGCCACGACCAACCCTTCGGCGGAGACGGGCTGGACTTCGATGATCCCGAGGCCCGCCGCTGCGGCTTGCAGTGCGAGTTTGGTGGAATCGGGACCCCGTTCACACATTACGTACAGAATGGTCTTCTGCCCATCGAGCGTCTCTTCGACGTCGAGCAGTTCGAGCTGCAGATTCCAATCCGCAATGCGCTGCATCCAAACTGCAAACGCCTGTTCACAACGTTGACGGGAAAGTTCAGCCTGGGCGAGATCAGCGTCACTGGCGCGGCGCAGGATTTCAAACTCGATCTCATCGACGGCGGCCGCGGAACGTTCGCGCTCCAGCAGCCTCCCGAGTTGTTCTCCGCGATGGGTGCGAACAACAACCGCATCGCCTCGGGACAGCGTCGCCCCTTCGGCGACCACACACCGGGCCACTTCCGGCGTGGTGCCGTAGCGGACTAGATACACCAAGCGAGCCACCGTGTTGTCCATGAAACCTCGAAGCCGGTCAAAACCAAACACTGGACCCATCGTTGTGACGGATCAAACGGGTCATTCAGTATCCGGCAGTCTTCCCCTGGGAACAAGGGTCTCGGCTGAGATCAAACCAGATTTAGCCCCTCGGCAAACCACGATGTCGAACGGAGCGCGGCAAGGACATCGTCTTCTGCCGCCCAATCGCCATCGATCGCGCACGCCGCTGACAGTGCGATCCGATGCCTTTAGTGATTGAGCCCGAACTCCGTCGTGCTCATCAACGCCCAGATCACATCGCCGAGCGCACAAACGCGGTTCTCGGCGTTGTCGATAAACGTGGTCATGGTGGACGTTTCTTCCGCGGTCGGCGATCGGCTCAGCACGGTTTGATAGATCACTTCGATGGCCTTCGTCGAATCGGTTTCCGTTTGCAGCCGCTCGACGAGGGGGCCGCCTGTGGGTTGCAGCCAGCTTAAGACGGTGGCGTCATGGGAGAGGAACAACGCAGCTTTCACCGACGGGGCAAACTCGCCTTCCGGTTCGCGCGGGGGATGGGCATACGCTGCCAGAAACTTCTTGCGGACGTCGGCGGGAAGATCGCCGGTGTGACCCGTCGCTCGCCAGACCGAATCTGCGAGTTGCTCCGCCGAGAGCGGTTTCTCCAGAGCGACGACATACCGATCGGCGGCGGGTTCTTCCACACCGCCCGGCAGCACGCTGGAACGTTGATAGGTCCGCGTCTGGGCCAATTCCCGCAGCAGCCATTTCATGTCGAACTGATGAGCCACAAACTCGGTTGCTAGCAGGTCCAGAACTTCCGGATGTGAAGGCGGATTCTGGGTATGCTGCAAATCCAGTGGATGGATCAGCCCGCGTCCCATTAACAGGAACCAGGCTCGATTCACCGCATTTCTCACGAAGTACGAGTTGTCGGCCGTCGGGAGTCGAGCCGCCAGTTCCGTCAAGGGGCTGAACTTTGGTTGCCCGAGAAAACTCTTCTTGCGGTCCGGTGGGGTCACAAATTCTTCCCCCTTGGTGAAGACCGCAATCTCCACCTCTGCTCCGAAGGGCAATCGCGGCCCCGTCTGCTTCGGCTCTTTGACGAAGACCGACATGAACTCCGTTTTCTTGTCAACGAGTTTCTCGCCCACTGCGGGAAACTTCACGTCCTGGCGGATAAACGTGTGTTGCAGAAACGAGTGCAGACCCTGGAAGTCGACCTGCTTGTAATCGTCGATGAAGAGATGGTCGTGACACTGTGCGCATTGCAGATCAACACCGAGAAACAATCGGCCCACATCGCGCGTCAGGGCGGGTAAGTCAACCGGCTGCTGACCGTAATTTTCGAGCCGCTTCGTCAGAAAAAACGCCGCCCCGCGCTTCGGTTCGTCTTCCGTTCCTGGTTGCAGGATCGTGCGGACAAACTCATTCCAGGGCACATTCGCTGAGATCGACGCTTCGAGAAACTTCGTCCACTCGTCATGCTCGCCGAGGCGTTCCATCAGTTGAACATGCAGCACATCCCGCATGTGGCGGACGTAGTCTGGATTTGCGAGCAAGCGGTCAATCCACTGCAGCCGCTTGTCCGCACGGCTGTCTGTCAGGAATGTCTGCAGTTCATCGCGTGTCGGAATGCGGCCTGCGAAATCGAGAAACACGCGTCGACAAAACGTGGCGTCATCGCACAGGGGGGTGACCGGTTGCCCCGCGGCCGCTTCGATCAGAATGTCAATCTGCGCGGCCAGGGTCTCGGCTCGCAAATTCAAAGACCAAATGCTACCCAGCAGAAAAACGGACCAACAGACGCGCATCGCAGGCCCCTTGGAAGAGCGCTGAAGGAAGAGCGCAGCAGAAGCACTCCCAGACTATCGGACGCATCAGCCGCCGTCTATCCCATGATTTCACTCGCACCGTAAGGGCAATTTCGACAAGGAAATTGCGGCACCGTATCGTCCGTACCGTGACCGTGGGGATGATATCGGGGTATGCTGATGTGGCATCGCACGCGCGGTTACTACCGGATGATGGGAATCGAGGAACGAACGATGAGCCGACTTCTGACTGCGGCACTGTGCACTTTCGTGGTGGTTGCGGTGTCTGTCTCGTCGTTATGGGCCGAGGAACCTGCGAAGTCGGAACCGGCACCAGGGCATTCCGCTCATGGTGAGACGTTCAATGAAGGACCGCGTCAACAGGCCCGCCTGATGGGGGGGACCGGGCGTGTGTCACTCAAAATCTCCTCTACGGTCGAGAATGTCCAAGCCTTCTTCGATCAAGGTTTAGGACAAGTCCACGGCTTCTGGTACTTCGAAGCCGAGCGATCCTTCCGGCAAGTCGCAGCGCTCGATGCCGACTGTGCGATGGCATACTGGGGCATGGCCCTGGCGAATATCAACAATGAAGGTCGTGCCAAGTCGTTCATCGCCGAGGCCTTGAAGCGGAAGGACAAGGCGTCTCCACGAGAACGGAAATACATCGAGGCGTTACATGCGTTCTACCATGCCGATCCGAAGAAGACGAAGAAGGAACGGGTTGAGAAGTACATTCGCGATCTCGAACGGCTGTTGTATGACTTCCCCGAAGAGGTGGAGGCCCGGTCGCTGTTGGCTCATGCATTATGGAACGGTCGCGATGCTGGGGTGCCGATCACGAGCTATTTTGCATTGAACGCCGTGCTCGGGGAGATCTTCGCCATTGAGCCGATGCATCCGTCGCATCACTACCGCATTCATCTGTGGGACAAAGAACGTTCGCAGCACGCGCTCCCTTCGGCGGCCCGTTGCGGTCAATCGGCCCCGGCGATCGCCCACATGTGGCACATGCCCGGCCATATTTACTCGGATCTCGAACGCTTCGACGACGCCGTCTGGCAACAGGAAGCCGCCATCCGTGTCGATCACGCCTACATGATTCGCGACCAGATTCTGCCCGACCAGATTCACAACTTCGCGCATAACACAGAATGGATCATTCGCAATCTCGATCATCTCGGCCGCACGACAGAGGCCCTGGCCTTGGCGGAGAACCTCATCGAGATGCCCCGGCATCCCAAATTCAATCCGCGCGACAAGAAGTCTGGCACTGGAGGATATGGCAAGCAGCGGCTGTTCGAAATTCTGGAGCGGTACGAACTCTGGCAAGACATCGCGAAATATACGGAACCACCTTACCTCGATCTTCCGATCGACCGGAGTGCGCGATGGGAGCGGGACCGCTGGCAAGCCCTCGCAGCGATCCACCGGCAGCAACCGGACAAAGCCCACGCAGTGATGGACGCCCTCGACAAAGAACGCCGCGGATTGCAGCGCGAAGTCGATGATCTGCGGTATGAAGTCGAACCGGAATCGATGCCTGCCAGTGCGTTGCGGATTGAAAATCAACCGGGAAAGCCCCTCAGCGCATCCCGGCCAATGAACGTCGGCGAGTTTACACCCGAAAAACGCAAGGAAACACTGAAGCGGGTCGATGGGGAACTTCAACGCTGCACGAAATTGCTTGCCGAACTCCGTGGTGTCGAAGCCTTCATTAAAGGAGACTACGCCGTCGCCCAGCGCGAACTGAAAGCCGCCGATGCAACGAAGGTCGACCCGTTGTTCCAGGCCCGCGTCCAATTCCTCGCGGGGGACAAAGACGGGGCGTTGAAAAAGCTGCGCGACTCGGTCAACGGTAAAAAGAACCAGGTCCGCCCGCGCGCGGTGTTGGTCGAAATGCTTTTCAAGGCGGACAAGAAAGACGACGCCAAGACTCACTTCGAGGCGCTACGAACCATTGCCGGTCGCGCGGATTTGACCATGCCGTTACTCGCGCGGTTGGCTCCGATCGCCGCGGAATTCGGTTTCCCTGTGGACTGGCGGACCCCCGCGCCCGCCGCCACGGATGTCGGCGAGCGCCCAGCTCTCGACACGCTCGGACCGAAGTTGTGGTCACCACCCACCGCGCCCAGTTGGATTGCACAAGATGCCGAGAACGCGGAACGGTCCTCGCAGGAGTATGCCGGAAAACCAACGGTCTATCTCTTCTACCTCGGCAGTGGTTGCCTGCACTGCACCGAGCAGCTGCAGAAGTTTGCCGCGAAATACAGCGAGTGGGACAAGCTCGGCGTCAATGTGGTCGGTGTCAGCACCGACGACGTGACCAAACTGCAAACGGCGGTGAAAAACTTCCAGCCGCAACAGTTGCCGTTCCCCCTGGTCTCCGATGCGAGTCTCAACGCCTTCAAGACCTGGCGCTGCCACGACGACTTCGAAAATCGCCCGCTGCACGGCACCTACCTCGTCGACGCCACCGGCCGCCTCCGCTGGTGGGATATCGGCCACGAACCATTCATGGACGTCGATTTCCTGCTGCAAGAAACGCCCAGGTTAATGATGTTCAATCGTCAGTAATCGAGTCATCAGAACGTCTTTCCGCTCGCGCCTCGCGGAATGCCAAGACTCGCGATCGATCTGCTTCATCTCCCGCCGACCGGAAGTTATTTATGCCGCGGATTGGCATCATCGCGTGGATTCAGGAATCGAACACATTTCTGCCCGAGCCGACGACGCTTGCGCATTTTGAACAGGACGTGCTGCTCACTGGTCCAGCGATGCGCGACTATTTCATCGACGCACAGCATGAACTCGGCGGCATGCTGCGAACACTCGCGGCGGCGGATGTCGAAACAGTCCCGATCTTCGCGGCCCGCGCGATTCCCTTCGGGGCCATGACCACGGACACGCATGCCAACTTGCGGTTGCGGTTGCTCAACGAACTGCGGGCGGCCGGTCCACTCGATGGCCTGCTCGTCACACCGCACGGGGCGACCGTGAGTGAATCGGTCCCCGATGTCGATGGGAACTGGCTGCAAGCGGTGCGTGAGGTGGTTGGCCCCTCCATTCCCATCATCGGCACTCTCGATCCCCATGCGAATCTTTCTCCGGCGATGGTGGCCGCGACTGATGCGCTCCTGGCGTATCGCACCAATCCGCATATTGACCAGGCCGCGCGGGGAACCGAAGCCGCAGAGTTGATGCTGGCGACGCTTGCCGGTCGTGTGCGGCCCGTGCAGGCTGCGGTCTTCCCGCCGATGGCGATGAACATCGAACGGCAATGCACCAGCGAAGAACCGCTGGCGGGAATCTGTCGGTACGCCGATGGTTTGCGCGAACGCCAGGGCGTGCTTGGTGTGAGCGTGTTCCTGGGGTTCCCGTATGCCGATGTGGCCGAGATGGGTTCCGCCACACTCGTGGTCACCGATGGTGATCGAGATCTCGCCCTGAACACGGCACACGAATTGGGACGTCGTTTGTGGGAGCATCGCGAAGGGCTCGCCGGGACGTTTCTGTCGGTCGCCGAGGCCGTGACGCAGGCGGCTACCGCACCATCACCGGTCTGCCTGCTCGACATGGGAGACAACGTCGGCGGCGGTTCCCCGGCCGATGCAACATGGTTGCTGCACGAACTCGCCAGGCAACAGGTCACTCCGAGTCTGGTGATTCTCTTCGATCCCGCCAATGTGGTGAAAGCCGAAGCCGCAGGCGTGGGACAGCGAGTTTCGTTGGCGGTCGGCGGTCACAGCGGTGATCTGCATGGCTCGCCGTTTTCCGCCGAATTCACCGTGCAATTCGTCGGCGACGGCCAGTTCTCCGAACCCGAAGCGCGGCACGGCGGGTTCACGCATTTTGATCAAGGCCGCATCGCGATCATCCGCACCGACGATAGTCTGACCGTGATGCTCACCTCGCGCCGCGTGCCGCCGTTCAGCCTGCGGCAACTCACGGCCTTCGGTCTCGACCCCGCCGCCTTCCGCGTGCTGGTGGCGAAGGGCGTCAATGCTCCGTTGGCCGCGTATGCGCCGGTCTGCCGCACGATTCTGCGCGTCAACACGCCCGGTGTGACCAGCGCCGACATGACCACGTTGCCCTATCAGCATCGTCGCAAGCCGCTCTATCCGTTTGAACGGGATACGGTCTTCCCGTAGGACAGAATCCTGCCAGCCATCCAGCGATGACACGTCACTTTTCACGGTAGACAGAAGCCGGCACTACGTGTTCATTCCGTGCGCGAAGGTTGCCCTGTTGGAAATGTTCGGGCAGACTATAACGATCGCGGTAACAATGAACTCAGGATGGGGATAGTGCATGCAAGGGTCTGTCTGGCTTTCGGTCGTGCTGACTGGCGTGATGATACTCAGCACGATGACAACCGAGGCCCAGGAATCTCCGGGCGGCTTGCACGCCGGGGCCTTCGCTCAAGACATCACGCCGCCGCGGTTTCCGATCACCGTCAACGGCAACATGGCCGATCATCTGGCCAAAGCCGCTCATGATCCGCTGCATGCGCGCTGCCTCGTCCTGTCCAACGGTTCGGAACAACTCGCGATTGTGACCTGTGACAGTTGCATGATCCCGCGGGAACTCATGGACTCCGCAAAAAGGCGCGCGGAGTACCGCACCGGAATTCCGGCCGCACACATTTTGATCTCGGCGACCCACGCCCATTCGTGTCCCACTGTGGCCGGTGTTTTTCAAAGCGATCCCAATCCGCAGTATGTCGAATTCCTCGCCGATCGCATCGTCGATGGCATCACTCAAGCCTGGAAACAACGTGAGCCGGCACAAATGGGTTGGGCCACCGCGATGGAACCGGGCCAGTTGTTCAATCGCCGCTGGCATCTGAAAGCGGGCATCATCAGTGAGAACCCGTTTGGCCAGAAAGTCGATCGCGTCCGTATGAATCCCGGCTACCAGAACCCGGAGACCGACCGTCAGGCCGGCCCGACAGATCCACAGATTTCGATTCTCAGCGTGCAGAGTCGCACGGGTCGGCCGATTGCCGTGTGGGCGAATTATTCGCTGCACTATGTCGGCGGAGTGCCTGGGGATTTTGTCTCCGCCGATTACTTCGGTGAGTTCGCCGCGCGGTTCACACGGCGGATTCAGGCGGGCGATGTCCAGCCGCAGTTTGTCGCCGCCATGACGAATGGGACCAGTGCCGACGTCAACAACGTCAACTTCAGCCGTCCTGCACCGGGCAAACGGGAACCGTATGAACAGATCGGCGTCGTGGCGGAGACGATCGCCGAACGGGCCGCAGAGGTGTATCGTCAGATTAAGTACACCGCGGATGTGCCTCTGGCCATGCATGAATCCGAGCTTGAACTCGGCGTGCGTCGCCCAACCGATGAAGAATTGAAAGCGGCTCAAGAACGTCTGCTGGGCAAAGTCGCTCCTCTCAAAGGAACGCCCGATATCTATGCCCGCGAGACCGTGTTGATGGCGGCCTACCCTCCGACGGTCAAAGCCAAAGTTCAGGCGATTCGCATCGGCGATCTGGCGATTGCCAGCAGTCCCTGTGAGACCTTTACGGAAACCGGTCTGGCGATCAAGAAAGAGACTCCCTTTGCCCACACGTTCACGATTTCCTTGGCGAACGGCTATAACGGCTACCTCCCCACACCGCAGCAACATGAATGGGGCGGTTATGAAACCTGGCGGGCCCGGTCGAGTTACCTGGCGGTGGACGCGGAGCCACAAATCCGACGAACTCAACTAGAGCTCTTGCAGTCGTTGAAGACCTCGCCCACTAAGTGATTGACCGTGTGCCACGGATCGAGCGCCTCGAACCATGCCACCGCTGAAGGGTCTCCTGCATGTCACACCGTGTGTTAGCACTCATCCTTGCCGGTGGAAAAGGAACGCGGTTGGAACCCTTGACACGTGATCGTGCCAAGCCGGCGGTCCCGTTCGGCGGAGCCTATCGCATCATCGATTTTACGCTGTCCAACTGCATCAACAGCGGTCTGCGAAAGATTCTGGTTCTCACGCAATACAAAGCCGCCAGCCTCGATCGCCATTTGAATGTCGGCTGGAAGTTTCTCTGCCGCGAACTGGATGAATATATTGACATTCTCCCCCCGCAGCAGCGGATCGATGAGAACTGGTATCAGGGAACGGCTGACGCCGTTTATCAGAACATCTATTCTATTGAAAAATGCCATACGGACTATGTGCTGATTCTTTCTGGTGACCATATTTATAAAATGGACTACGCGGACCTGATTCGTGACCACATCGAATCGGGCGCGGAAGCCACCGTCGGCTGCATCCCGGTTCCGCTGCAGGACGGCACTCAGTTTGGCGTCATGCAGATTGACGCATCACGTCGCATCGTGCAGTTTCGCGAAAAACCGTCTGATCCGGATGGGATGCCCGATGACCCCACGCGCTGCCTGGCCTCGATGGGCATCTACGTTTTCAGCACAAACTTTCTCTTCGACCAATTGTGCCGCGACGCCACTGACCCTAACAGCCAGCACGATTTCGGCAAGAACATCCTGCCCCAACTCCTTGGTACCCATCTGATCCGGGCGTATCCCTTCTGTGACAAGAATACCGGAAAGACATCGTATTGGCGGGATGTCGGAACGCTGGACTCATTGTATGAAGCCAATATGGATTTAATCTCCGTCGCGCCGGAGCTGAATCTGTACGATAAATCGTGGAATATCCGCACCTATCAGCCGCAGGAGCCGCCGCCGAAGTTTGTCTTTGCACAGAACGATGGGCAGGCACCGCGCGTGGGGCAGGCGGTCGATAGTCTCGTCTGCAGCGGCTCGATTCTTTCCGGGGGGGCGGTCAAGCGATCGGTGTTGGGATTCAACGTGCGCGTGAACAGTTGGGCCACCGTGGAGGATTCGATTCTGTTCGACGGCGTGCAGATCGGTCGGCATGCGAAAGTCCGGCGGGCGATCATCGACAAACGTGTCCATGTCCCCGAAGGAATGGAGATCGGTTATGACCTCGACCAGGACCGAGCCCGCGGCTTCACCGTGACGGAAACCGGCATCGTCGTCATCGGCAAGGCGGACGGCATCCACCCCCTGGAAGACTGATATCCATGGAACCGCCCCCGCCGCGACTCCCCGTGTCGGCGTACATCATGGTGGCGGTCTCGGCGGGATTCGTCTTCGCCGGAGCGACGTTCGCCATCGGCATCGTCACGGGCTTCGTGTTGAATGCCTTCCAGCCTCATCCTTGGACCTATTTGCTTGCCATACCGGCTGTGCTTGCGCTCGCCGCCCTGCTGGCCTGCCTGTCCGCTTGGGAAGCCCTGATGCAGGCCAGGAATCGAGCGGCAAAACAATCCGGAATCGGTGATCAGCAAGTGACTTGCGATGGTTGCGGCGAGAGTTTTTCCGCTCAAGCGCCGCATTGCCCGGTCTGCGGGCGCGAAACCGTTGTCTTGCTGATTCGCTCGGAGTGAGCTCGCTCGATGAGCGGCTCGGCGAGCGCATCGTCGCAGCTTGATTTCCGCGTGCCACTGGCTCTGCCAGTGCGCCCATAGGTTGAACGTTCCGCCGAAGAAAGACACTGGCAGAGCCAGTGGCACACAATCCGAAATCTTAGATGTGGCAGAGCACTGGCGTTGTGCGGCTCAGTTCGTGAAATCACGAGCAGTGCGACAACACAGTTTGGTGATCAATCCGAGCAAAATATCGACGCGGATTGATGCTTGCCGGTCCGTTTGCGTGCGTTTACAATCAGTGGCTTGGGAAGAGTCGAGAAGACGTTGATCCGCGGAGTCTATGGTGCTGCAACGTGCAATCCCTGCCGTGCTGATTTGGCTGATGTGCCTCCAGATCGTCTCTGCCACAGCGGTCCATGCCGATGAGCGCGACGACTTCTTCGAAGCGAAGATTCGCCCGGTGCTGGCGGAGACGTGCTTTCGCTGTCATGGCGATACCAAGACAGGTGGCGGGTTGCGGGTCGATTCGCGGTCGCTGTTGATCAACGGGGGCGAATCCGGCGGGGCGATTGTTCCCGGCAAACCCGAAGACAGCCTGTTGATTCGGGCCATCCGTCGGGAAGCCGATGTCTCCGCGATGCCGCCGGAGAAGGACAAGGCGCTGCGAGCCGATCAGGTCGCCGATTTCGTGAAATGGATTCGCGACGGTGCCGTATGGCCGGAGAAGACCGCGAGATTTGAAGCCGTGAAGCATTGGTCATTGGAACCGGTGCGTGATGTTCCCCTGGCAGTGGTGAAGGATGCAATGTGGTCGCAGACGAGCCTCGACCGATTCATCTTGGCGAAGCAGGACGCTGCCGGGGTGAAGCCCGCGCCTCCTGCGGACAAACTCACGCTCATCCGCCGGGCGACGTTTGATCTCACCGGCTTGCCGCCGACACCGGACGACATCGCATCATTCTTGCAGGACTCTTCGCCACAGGCGTTTGAAACCGTCATCGACCGGCTGCTGAAATCCCCGGCGTATGGGGAACGGTGGGGTCGGCACTGGCTGGATGTGGTCCGGTATGCGGATACCGCTGGCGAAACCGCGGACTATCCCGTCCCGCTGGCGTGGCGGTATCGCAACTATGTGATTGATGCATTCAACGCCGACAAGCCGTATGACGAATTCCTGCGCGAACAGATTGCGGGGGACATTCTCGCGCTGGAAGGACCGCCGGAATGGTATGCCGAGCGGGTGACGGCGACCGGGTATCTGGCGGTCTCACGACGGTTCGGGTTCGATTCGGAGAACTATCACCATCTCACCATTCAAGACACCATCGACACGCTCGGGCAGTCGGTGCTGGGACTCAGCTTGGGGTGTGCGCGGTGTCATGACCACAAGTTTGATGCCGTGACGATGTCCGATTACTACGGACTCTACGGCATCTTCGACAGCAGCCGGTATGCGTTCCCCGGCTCCGAGCAGAAGCAGAAGTTCCGCGCGATGGCGCCGCTGTTGCCTCCGGGGGAATCGCAGCCGCAGTGGCGGGCCTTCGATCAGCGTGTGGCGGCGCTGGCCACTCGATTAACGCAGCAGAAACAGCCGGTCCCCGCGGCGGTGTTGCGATCTCTGGCCGACATGGACGGCGACTTCGAACTGCAGGCCCCGGCGGCCGGTGGCAGCAACGGCGTCCTGGTCCCACCGTGGCTGTACGAAGGGAAGATCGCCGTCACGAACGGGGCTCAAAGTCCGTTCCAGCAGCTCTATCCCCAGGGCCGCGTGGGGGCGAACATCGCCGCCGGATCGGGAAGGTATCGCATCAGCCAGTCGATTCATCCGCAACGATCCTTGTCGACGACCCCCGCGCTGCATGTGAATCTCGACTTCCGCGTCGCGGCCCCGGATGCCGCGTTCTCCGGCGCGCATCGGTTTGTGCTGGGGGCTCACGGTGGCACTCCCGCGGTGGAGGTGTGGATCACTTCGAGCGAAGTCGCGCTGACTGTCGATCAGAAACCGCAGCGCGTGGCCGGATTGGCACCGGGGCAGTGGCACAGTCTGCAACTGACGCTCGATCTGCAAGGCCGCACGGTGTCGGGTCGCGTTGGCACACCGGGGGCCCTCACAGATTTCGCAGGCTTCCCGTTTTCCACGGCGGCCACCGGGGTCATTGACCGCGTGGAGCTGGAATCGGTCGACACTCCCGACGCCAAGCCGCCGACCATTGATTACGACAACATCGGCGTGCAGGATTCGCCGCTCGCCACTGTGTCGACCGCACCATCATCGCCCGGCAATGTCACTACGGGCCCGGATGTGGCAGCGATCACCGAGCAGTTGCGGTCACTGGCGGGGATTGATGGCGACTTTGAATTGCAGGCCGTCGACACTGCTCCGTCGTCACCGTGGGGGCCGGGACCGAACAGTGTCGTGAAAGTGGCGGCGAGGTCGCAGAGCCCGTTCACGAATCTCTTCCCGCCGGGCGAACGCGGGCTGCACATGCCCAACCGCGGCGAATACGACGGCTTCGGGATGTCGCTGCCTGCGGTCAAACCCGACAAAGACGGCAGCGTGTTTGCCAGTTTCGATTTCCGCTGTGCGAACAAGGACGCCGGGGGCAGCGGATCGTGGCGGTACTACCTCGGTCATGGCCCCGGTAACTCGGCTGCGGTCGAGCTGTTCTTCAATGGTCAGGAGTTCTTCCGTCGCAGCGCTGATGCACGGGAACCGGTCGCACCGCTGACCATCGGGGAGTGGTATCAAGTGCAGATCGCGTTGAATCTCCCCGCGAAAACGTACACCGGCACGCTGTCTTCACTCACGGGAAAGACCGAGTTCACCGGACAACTCGCCAGCGGCTGGGATGGTACGCTCGATTACACCTTCATCGACAGTTACGGCCACCTCGGCGGTGTCCGGCCCGGTCTTGATGCCGACAATTTCGTGATCGGCGATCAACCTCTGGCCCCTTCGGATGCCCCGCCAGCGTCGATTGCCGATGAGGCCCGGACGGTCCGCAAGCAGCAGATCGCCGAACTGCGGCAACAACTGGCGGCGTTGCAAACGCAGTTAGACCGTGACCGGAAAGACCTCGAAACGCTGCTGATTGATGGCCCGTTTGCGATGGCCTACGGCATGGCGGAAGGGACGCCGCACAATGTCCGCCTCCAGATGCGCGGCGAGCCTTCCCACCCCGGCGATGTCGTCCCGCGCGGCTTTGTGAAAGCACTCGGCGGCACCCCACTGCCGGCGGAGACGTCGGGCAGCGGTCGGTTGGAGCTCGCCCAGTGGCTGACCCGTCCGGAGCATCCTCTCACCGCCCGCGTGATGGTCAACCGCATCTGGCAATACCACTTCGGCCGCGGTCTGGTGAAGACCCCCAACGACTTCGGCGTTCGCGGCATGGCCCCCACGCATCCGGAACTGCTCGATCATCTCGCCACGCACTTCGTCCGCAGTGGCTGGTCCATCAAAGCACTCCACAAATTGATCATGCTGAGTGCGACATATCAGCAGTCCACCGGGACGGATGCGGCGATGGTCGATCTTTATCGTGGTTTCTCGCGGCGTCGGCTGACCGCGGAAGAAATCCGCGACGCGATTCTCGTGGTCAGTGGTGAACTCGATCCCACACCCGGCCGCGAACATCCTTTCCCCCCGGCGATTCAATGGGGATACACCCAGCACGGCCCGTTCAGCGCGGTCTACGATCACAACCGCCGTAGTGTCTATCTGATGACGCAACGTCTCAAGCGGCACCCGTTCCTCGCCCTGTTCGATGGCCCCGATCCGAACGCCAGCACCGCGGATCGCCTTGGGACGACGGTCCCCACGCAAGCGCTGTTCTTCCTCAACGATCCGTTCATTCACGACAAAGCCGAACGGTGGGCAGTGCGCCTGATGTCTGCATCACCCGCGGGCACGCAGCCATTGGAGCAGGCGTGGAGAACGGTGGTGGGCCGCCCGCCATCGACCGCTGAGCAAACCGAAGCGATAGAGTTCCTGACAACGTATCAGGCTGAACTGGCCGCGACGGGTGCGGACAATGCCGAACGCCGGGCCCTCGCGGCCTACCTGCGGACACTGCTCGGCAGCAACGAGTTTTTGCATGTGGATTGAATGGTCCGTTGTCAGTAGTCCGTGGTCCGTTGTGAAAGACTGTGCCACGAGTGCCCTTTTCCACTGACAACGGTCCACTGACAACGGACAATCAACCATGACCACTTTCGATTCTACCCGCCGCAGCGTCCTGCGATCTCTCGTCGGCGGATCCGCGCTCTTGCCGGGACTGGTGTCGCAATTGCTGGCGGAAGACCTTCCGGCGAGCGATCCACTGTCGCCCCGGAATTCGCACTTTCCGGCTAAAGCCAAGCGCGTCATCTTCCTCTACATGAGCGGCGGCGTGTCGCATGTCGAGTCATGGGATCCGAAGCCGAAACTCTTCGCCGATGCGGGGAAGACGATCCCGGTCAACGAGTTTCAGGGCCGCAAAGGGGACTTCCACATGTTCCTCAAGCGGCCGCAGTGGGAGTTCCGGCCGCATGGGCAATCGGGGATCGAAGTCAGCGACCTCTTCCCGCACATGGCCGAGTGTGTCGACGACCTCTGCGTCATCCGCTCGATGAAATCCGATCACACGAACCATTACGAAGCCACGCTCGGCATCCACACCGGCTCGTTCACCTTCGCGCGGCCCAGCATTGGGGCCTGGATGAGCTACGGCCTCGGCACGATGAATCGTAATCTGCCGTCGTTTGTGGTGATCGCCCCGCAATCGCCGTATGCCGGGGGACAGGTGTGGGGGAGCGATTTTCTCCCCGGCTCGCATCAGGGAACGCTCGTGGTGCCGGGACCGGAACCGGTGGCGAACATCCGCCGCCGCACGGCCACGAGCCGGTTGCAGGAACTGGAACTCGGCGTCCTCGCGAAGATGAATCAGCGGCATCAATCTGAACGTGCAGCTGACCCACAACTCGCCGCCCGGATCAAGTCGTTCGAAACCGCGTTCGGCATGCAGGCGGCGATGCCCGAAGTCTTCGATCTTTCCCAGGAGACCGACGCGACATTGCAGATGTACGGCCTCGAACGGGGCAGCACCAAAGGCTTCGCGTGGCAGTGTCTCGTCGCGCGACGGCTTGCCGAACGAGGCGTGCGGTTTGTCGAACTGATCGACGTTGGTTCGTCGAACAACTGGGATGCCCACGGCGACATGCTCACCCACGCGCCGCTGGCGAAGAACATCGACCAACCAATCGCCGGGCTGCTGCGCGATCTGAAACAGCGCGGGATGCTCGAAGACACGCTGGTGGTGTGGACGACCGAGTTCGGCCGCACGCCGTTTAATTCCGCCGCCGATGCCCGGGGCCGCGAACATCACCACTGGGTCTTTTCGTCGTGGCTCGCCGGAGCCGGAGTGAAGCCAGGGATGACGTATGGCGAATCCGACGAGTACGGGATTGACGTGGCGAAGGACCCGGTCCACGTCCATGATTTTCATGCCACGATTCTGCACCTGATGGGGCTCGATCACGAACGGCTGACGTACCGTCACACTGGCCGCGATTACCGTCTCACCGATGTGCATGGCCGCGTGGTCAATGAAATCCTGGCTTGACCCCGCTTGTCGATTTGCGGAATCCCTTCCCCAACACAGCATCCCGGCTGCTCAGAAGCAGCCGGGATGCTCGCTGGAACTCAACGCAATGAATCCGATGCGATTGTTTGTTCTGTCACTCATGACCTTCACAACCGCTGGCAGTTTCGCCGCCGAAAACTTGGACGAATCGCAACCGACGTCACGTACAGTGCAACAACTCGAAGGCTGGACGCTCCGCGTCGATGACCGATTACTCGGCGATGCTCCGGATGCGGCGCTCGGGCAACGCGCGCTGAAGTTTCTCGAAGCGAAACTCGTCGAAATCAAAGCGGTGGTGCCTCCCGGCAAGGTTGCGCTGTTGCAGAAGGTGACGATTGTCCTCGACCTCCAGTGCGGCAAGCTAGGGTCGATGCAGTATCACCCCGGGGCCGAGTGGTTGAAGGACAATGGTTACCCGGAAGACCTCGTCCGCTGTGTGCATCTTCCGAAGGCCGCGGATGTGGTCACGAAACGGAACATCAACGAGCAGCCGTGGGTGATCCTGCACGAACTGGCCCATGCCTATCATGACCAGCAGTTGGGATTCGATCACCCGGAAATCAAAGCGGCACAAGAAGCCTACAAAGCCAGCGGCCGCGGCGATGCGACGCTCCTGTACAACGGCAAGAAAGTGAAGCACTACGCGCTCACCAACCAGATGGAGTTCTTCGCGGAGATGACCGAGGCGTACTTCGGCAGCAACGATTTCTACCCGTTCAACCGCGCGGAACTGATGGAATCGGAGCCGGAGTTGTTCCAGTTGCTGAAAACCATCTGGTCGGATGAAACGCCGTAGGGCCGGTTGCTGCCAATCCAGATACGTTCAATGACGTCTTCAATTCGGTGTGCCACGGCCGTGCCAGCCGTGTGAATTAGCAAGACCCTCCGTAAAACTTCACGGCCGACACGGCCGTGGCACACAGGCGTCACGGTTTGTCGTAGAGGATCACGCCTTCAACTTCCAGCATCTCTTTTTTCGGTGTGACACCGATCGTCTCCCGCAGATAGGTATTGCGGAGTTGGATGCGGATGCGGTTGACGGTGATGTCTTCCCAGAAGTTGACGGCTGCCTGGCGCCGGAACTTGGTGTTCTCCTCGGTGACCAGCACGACACCTGGTTTCTTGTTCTTGCTGAAATGAGCATCGAGCTTGTTGAGGTCTTGCAGCACAATCTCTTCGGTCTTGCGCATGACGAAGACCAGATGCCAGCGGGATCCGGTCGTCGGAGTTGCTTTGAAGAGGTCATCGACGGTGTTGTAAAGAACCCAGTTCACTTTGCGACCGCTGGGCGTCAGCTTCAGTTTCTCGACGGCGATTTCCGTCTTGAAGTCGGTCTTGGCGTCGCCATGGGTGATGACGCCAATCCAGACCTCCCCTTTCTGTTTTTCCGGCGCGTCCCAGGTCATGAACTCGGGCAGATAGTAGAGGAGCTTGGCTTTGATGCGGTATTGGTTATCGATCTGGACGGGGGCCGGTTCCTGAGCTGTCCCTGGATGCCCCAGCGCGCACAGCGATCCCAGACCGATGAGGGTCTTCAGCACGCTTCGTCGCGACCAGACCGGCCCGCTCATTCCGTCACCAAAACCGGCACTTCACTCGCTCTCCTTTGGCAAGCAACCGGGAACGAATACTGAACACATCCGCACGCTCAGTTCTACTGCTTCTTTCTTGTCATCGCGAATGAGACTTTCGATCCGACAGGGATTCGCTCCGGAGAACCGATTCGCAGAGAGAAACCGCAGCGGTTGTATCAATCGGGGCGATTCTGCCGGCGTTCCCTTCGCGACCGACGCTCTGTGATTTGTGAGGCGTTAGGGTGACGGAGGATTCTCGTCCGGCAACACCGCGATGTGAAACCAGTACTGCTCCAGCCGCTGCACCGCCTCCATGTATCCATCGAACGTCACGGGTTTCCGAATGTAGGTATTCGCTCCGGCCTGGTAACACGCCTGGATATCGCGCTCGTCATCCGACGTTGTCAGCATCACGACCGGAATTGATTTCAGGTCGGTGTCGGCTTTGACAATCTGTAACACCTCGTGACCATCGGTCCCCGGTAGTTTCAGATCGAGCAGCACAATGCTCGGCCGTGGTGCAGAAGCCGGATCGGTGTACTCACCGCGGTGGTATAGGAAATCGAGTGCATCATCACCGTTCACGCAACGGAAGATCGGGTTGGCCAACCGCGACCGCTGGAAGGCCCGCACGGTCTGGTCATAGTCGTAATCATTATCTTCGACGATCAGGATGGGATGACGTTCCGTCATGGGAGATCACTTGTCTGAGGGGGGACGGTAAGTAATGGGTGTCGACCGAGAGGCATCAGACGCTGTGGGATCGCGACTGGTGGCTCCCATCGTCGGGAGGCGGACGAAAAAACTGGTTCCTTGTCCGTAGGCCGAGACCACGCGGATCTTGCCACGATGTCGTTCGACGATGCGCTTGGTGATCGCCATCCCGGCACCAATGGTTTCGGAGAACTTGCGTTTGTCGTGGAGTGGCGTGAAGAGGTTGAACACCTTCTTCAAATGCTGGGGTCGAATGCCGATGCCGTTATCCTGGACGGCGATCACGGTCGTTTCGTGATGACGGAAACTTCGCGCTTTCACACGGATGCGGCGCTGGGGTTTGTCGTTGTATTTCGCCGCGTTGGACAGGAGATTCCGCAGGACTTCCCCGAGCAGAATCACGTCGCCGTAGACCACGGGTAGCGGCGGAACGATCTCCACCACCACTCCCCGTTCCTCCATAGAAGTCCGCAAGCCGTCAAGAATTTGCGTCAGCGTGGCCTGCAAGTCGACTGGTTGTCGTTGAAGTTCTCCGCGCCCCAATTTGGAGATGAACAAGATCCGCTGGACCATTTTCATTTCCCGGTCGCATTGTTGATCGACCGCATCAATCTGTCTGATGATTTCAGGATCGAGCTGGTGGCCCCACTCGCTGCGCAGACGGTGCACAATGTTGGTGACGTTCCGCAGCGGTTCCTGCAAATCGTGTGAGACCGTGTACGCAAACCGATCGAGGTCCTGATTCGAACGCTGCAATTCGCGATTGGCACGGTCGAGCTCCGTTGTCCGTTCGGCGACGCGAGCCTCCAGCCCGGCCGTCAACTCTTCCACTCGGGCGATCATGCGGTTGAACCCGGTTTGCAGTTGGCCAAGTTCATCGAACCGGGTCTCGGGAACACGGACGGAGTAATCACCAGTCATCGCCACCTGGCCCATTTTCGCCGAGAGTGATTGCACGGGAGTCACCACTACACGCTGTAAGACGATTCCCAGAAGAATGGCGACAGCGAGTGCCAGAAAGAATGTCATCGTGGCGGGGATCATCACCGAACGGTAACTCGCCGACGCGGTCATGGCGTCGGGTTCCGCGATCAACCAGCCCCGACCGAGATGGCCGACCTCGTCATCCGAAGGCGGAGCATTGTCGAGCGGAATGCCGACGAGCCGACGCTGAGACAGTGGGCTGTGGCTCTCAGGGACGCCGCCGGCCAGCGCATATCGGCCGACCCATTTTTCTTCCGCCGCCGTGAGTGCAGTTGGGACCTTGGCACCGGAGGGGGGCCGGCTTCCCTGCCAGTGCCACAGACGGAGAGCCTTCTTCACGTTAAGGAACTCCAACGTCAGTTGAGTTCCGGAGTCGAGGGTGGGGAGCGTGGCCTTGGTGGGGCTTTGCAGCAAATCGGAGAACGGCGACGAACTCGATTCGTTAGGACTCGGCGCTGGTGGTGAGTCGTCTTCCGGCGGGGCAGCGTCATCGGCGGGAAGTCTCACGACCGGCTTGGTCGCTTTGACTTCCGGAAGGACGACATAGACCCGCCGAAAGTTCATCAATGGCGCGGACTTCGTCACACGAAGCGCATTGGAACGCCGGATCGCGTCGAACAACTCCGCTACCGATTTGTCCTGATCGGCGGTGGTCCGGGCGGACTGCGTCTGGTTCAACCAACCGTACGAGACCGACGCAAGAAACTGCTTCGTTTGTTGTTCGACGACGGCGACTTCTCGCTGCTCGAACCATGTGGCGGCCTGGAAGGCCCAATAGACACCCGGCGCGCTGGCCACCAGCAATGCTGCCAACAACAGAACGAACTGCTTCACCCGGAGTGGGAGCGCCGCCCAGCTTCGCCGTAACGAAGCCAGCAGACTGGTCTGCACACCGTATGATTCGCCCCGCACGCCATCACTCCGCAAAGGCCCAAAGGAGCGGGGCCATTCGCAACAGAAACTCGACCCCGCAAAATGCAGGCCGAGTCTCCTGCGAGTCTACCGGCGCCGGGGACTGTGGACGAGGGTGAAGAATCGCGCGGATGATCGAACACCGTCGTCACACGGGCGGGTGTCCGTTTGCCCTGTCGTCTCGGTGAGCGTGGCCTCGGTCAGTATTCGTAGGTTGCCGAGGCAAAGAGACTCCGTTCGACTTCAGTGGAAGCGCGAATGAAGGGGACAAATTGAGCCTGATCGGCGGGGATTGCAAACTCGGGATGGGATTGATCGAGCAGGTTCAACCCCATGAGGGCCAATTCGAGACCAGGCCGCGGCCGCCAGGCGATCCGTAAGTCGATTTCGCCGTAGCTCGGCGTGGCACGGGCCTGAATCGAACTGACATCGCGAAAAATCAGATCGAGATCCCAGTTTTTTGTCGGCGACCACGAGTTCCGCAGATAGAAAATGTGATTGGGGTAACCCTTCTCCGTCGCCAGTTCCGAAGAGGTGACGATCACGGGGAACGCCTCCTGCTGTTCGTTGTGCACCCAGATCGACAGGTATGAATACGACGCCGTCATTTTCCATTGGTCGGTCATCGTCACCGTCGCACTGAGTTCGGCGCCGGTACTTTCGGCATGCCGCAAATTCGACTGACTCCATTGCGGGAGCGGTTGCATGGGGACGAACGTTTCCGTCAGCAACGGGAGGTGATCGTAAACATTGAAAAACGTGGCGACATCCCACGAGAACCATTCCACCGGCTGGGCGCGGTAACCGGCTTCGTAAGCCACGAGCGCGTCGGATTTGAGCCGTGTGTTCGGAGAGATGATGGACGGTGGTAACAACAGCGTGGCTGCGGAAGCGTCGTCGATGCGATTGGGCCGGCGGATGGCCCGGGAAACTGCCGCCCAGGCCACTCGTTCTTCGTCGATCGTCTTGAGCAACCGTCCCGATGGCTGAATTTCAAAGCCTGTGAAGGCATTCACTTCCATCTTTGTTCCGGCGAGAAACGAAAGACTTTCGGGGATCAGTTCAATCTCGTCCTGCACCAGCACACTGGAGACCGTGTACGTTTTGGCGGCGGGAGCATACAGCGTGGTCACGTTCTCATAGCGCAGCGTGGTGATCGCGTCGGCATCGGTTCGGACTTGCCCACCGACGAGCCACTTGTGTCGGTCGCCCCATGTGCCGCTGTAAGCCGCATCGAAGATGTAGGAATCACGGCCGAATTCAATTCCCTGATTCGCGAAGTTCAAGCGGTCGTAAATTCCCATCACGCGCAATTGCGTGTCGTCGCTGAAGGTGTGGGTCCACGTCGATTGCGCATGGCCTCCAAACCACTCATACGCCGGCTGTCTAGCCAGGATCGTCGGGAAGCCGGGAACGTAGGTGTTCGGTCCCCGCGGAGCGTTGAAAATGTTTCCCTGCACCGTGACCTGGTCGCCGTCCTTATCATCGAAGTCCCAGCGGAACCCACCGCGAAAATCATGGAAGCCGTCATTCGGTGGTGGTCGATCGGAGTCAGCGTATCCGTCATCGAAGTCGCGAAACTTTCCAAAGATGCGCATGTGAGTGTTCTGGCTCATCTGCGAACCGACTCGGGCCGTGGCGATCGATTTGTACTCGGTTCCGCCCAGCCCTTGCAGCAACGTTCCCTGCGTATCCGATGCGGACTTCGTGATGACGTTGATGACGCCGTTGACGGCATTCGCTCCCCAGACCGTGGCTCCCGGACCGCGGATGACTTCAATCCGCTCGATATCTTGCAGCACGACATCGTTTGCGGACCAGATCACGCCGCCGATCACCGGATCGTAGATGCTCCGTCCGTCAATCAGGACCAGCACACGCGCACTATAGGGAAAGAAGACATTCCCGGTGCCCAACCCGCGGATACTGACGTTCGGTTCCCCCACGTTCCCGATGCCGACATGCACCCCCGGTGCCATCCGCAACACTTCTGGCAGCGTCTGGGCTCCGCTGCGGCGAATCATTTCCTGATCGATGACAAAGACGGCCGCCGGGGATTTGCCGACGGTACTCGGCGACAAGGTGAGCGAGGTCACCGGGGCGTCAAACGACGGTGCCGCAGTCACCCGTGTCGGTTCCTGTAAGGCCGCACTGAACTCAGAAACCGGTGGTGTCGTCGACGTGTTCGGGGTGACCGGAGTGGCACCCTCTTCGTCGGCTGGCTGAAAAGCCGTGGTCGGGAGAATCGACGACGGTTCGTCGCTGAAGAGGCCCGGAGGCAATGGATCCTGCGCCGCGAGGCTGTGCACCATCAGTAGGACCAGCCCCATCCCGGCGGACCAATGCCAGCGCCGTGATGGGAAGGCGGTCACTCGATCCATCGTGCTGTGCCTCGCCGCGTCCCTGCGGCCGGTTCGTTACCAGATCGACAGCCTTCTTGCTGTCATCTGTGGACTTCGACCGGGTGCAAACGGCACTTGAGGCAACTCAAGCATGGTGAACAAGTTCACGGACATTCGCGCTCAGGCGCAAACCTGGCAAACTTTTCCGTCGTGCGAGTTAGAAGTCCCCGACGGGTGTTCCTTCCGCGCGGGTCCCCAATCGCTGGTAGAGACCGAAGTCGATCGAATCACCGAGAAAGCGGACTGCCCCGTCACCCATCAGAAAGAACGCACCACCCACATGGGAAGCAGAGATATCACGATCATCGCTGCTGGGGTCGTTGACCACATGCCCCGTTTGAAACAGCACCATGTGCGGATGTTCGTCCGTAATCTCATCGAACTGCCGGACAGCTCCCGACCAGGTCGTTTCATACGTGGTGTGGACGCCATTGGATGCCAACAGCCGGAACGGTCCGTTCGTCCGTTCGCCGGCGGACAATGTATTCGAAAGTCCGTCCGTGACATCCCGCACCGACGTGTTGCTGTTCCGGCCGAACATCCCGCGACGATCATCAGGATCGGCATCCATATCGCCTGGCCCAAAGTTCGCTACGTAGCATCCCATCGCAAAGCGATCCGTGTCCATCTCAATCGCATTCTGAACGGAGAACGGATCGGACGGGCACAAGAACACCGCTGGTTGCAGGAGTCGGGCGGGTGCATTGATCGGATCGAAGATCGGACGGTTCCAGTCAAATCGCTGGTAGACGTTACCCAGGTCTAATTGCGGCAACACCATCGACAGCCATCCGAACCCCGCGCTGTTCCCTTCCACAGGATCGGGTTTCTTGAGATAGCCGAACGGAAACACCCTGTGTGTGTCATGGTAGTTGTGCAGCGCCAGCCCGATTTGTTTCAGGTTGTTGCGACACTGCACCCGCCGGGCCGCTTCGCGGGCTTGTTGCACGGCGGGTAACAGAAGCGCGATCAGGATGGCGATGATGGCAATCACCACGAGCAACTCGATCAGCGTAAAACCACGACGGGCGCGGGGCATGGGGACATCCTCAAAAATGTGCCCCGATGCTATCGCCCGGAGAGAGTGATGACAAACAGATCGATGAAGAAGTGATGAGTTGTTTGTAGAGAGCACGCCCAGTGACATCTGAGCGGTCGCAAAACCGCTACTGGCGCACAGACGACGGTACCATTCCGATCACCGCTTATTGCTCCTCAGGAAGTTAAAGCCGCTTGTCGGAGTCGGAAGGGGAGCTTGGTTTTGCGGATGTAGCCGGCGACACGGGTCGGGTGGTGGTGTTTGTTTCGGAGGGCGGTCGCGGTGGCCAGTTCGAGTTCGGCGA
>JBGSUN010000273.1:0-27132 GCA_041753475.1 Planctomycetaceae bacterium
CACAAAGTGGTACTTGATGTCAAAGCGGGTGTGAGCCCCTGTCCGATAGTTTTCCATCCGGCCAATTGTAACCACACAGCGTAAAACCTGAAGGATTCGCCTGAAGGCGAGGGTTTCGGACCCATTGCGAGGACAATGAAGAATGGAGGGAGGGTCGATGGACCATCTTTACTCATTCTACACTTTTCATTCTTCATTCTTCATTGCCCCCTCACATTCCATCACCGAGAAGCGGGTGGCTGCCACGCAGCCAGCACCAATCCGTGCATGGCCAACGACGGCACATGCGGCGCGGACGGAAACTGCGACGATAACCAACTTGCGCCGCCGCCTGTCAACAAGAGCCATGGGGCGTGTTCGTCGTCAGTGTCAGGCAACGGACGGTCATCAATGCGGCAGAGTTCCGCGATGATCTGCCGCACCGCACCCACCTGGCCCCAGAAGATGCCGCCGCGGAGGGCCGCCTCTGTGTTCTTGCCGAGGGCAACGGGGATATCCGGACCGAGATCACTCAACCCCAACTTGGGTAACAGCGCGGTGTAGCGATGCAGGGCTTCGGCGGAGAGGGCAAAGCCGGGCAGAATCGCGCCGCCGCAGAACGTGCCGTCGGGGTTAATCCAGTCAACCGTGGTCGCGGTCCCGGAGTCGACGACGATCGCAGGACGTGACACCGGTCGCAGCGCATTGACGGCAACCGCGTTCAACAACCGGTCGAGACCGACCTTCTCGGGGAAATCAACATCGACGTTAACCGGCAATGCCGCGCGAGTGTGCAAGACGAACGGGTCGCCACCGCACCGCTGGCGAAAGCGTTGTGCGGTCTCTTCCACGAGGACGGGATTCGATCCCGCAATCGCCACGCGCGCAGTGCACAGCTCGGCCCAGCCGGAAAGCGTCTCCCACGGAATCGGTGCGGCGAGCGGCGTCGGCGTGAAGTGCACGCACCGCGGCCACACGGCCCCGGTGTCGTTCGTTTCCGGTTCAAACCAACCGTATTTGATCCGACTGTTGCCGACATCCACGGCGAGCACGCGCTGGCGATCGATGATGCAAACTCCCTGCAAGTCGAGAGATAAGAGTCTAGAGTCAAGAGCCAGACAGAATACGACGCGACCGGTTTTTCTGGCTCTTGACTCTCGTCTCTCGACTCTGGACTCCTCAATTCGTGACCCGCGGGACTGGTGAAATCCGGCGAAGTCGCAAAGATAGTGGCTGGCCGCACGGACTACCATACTGTTTTAAGAAGAGACAACGCGAGTCTTGGGATTCTGCGAGGCGGAAGCGAGATTCGATTCCTAACCACGATCCACGACCCACCATCCCCTTGAATCTGTCCCCACCCACACCGTTGATTCGCGCCGAGCGCTTGCAGATGGCGTTTGCCGCTGGCGTACCGACACTGCGCGATGTTTCGGTGTCGATTCCGACAGGACAGTTCGTGTCGCTGCTGGGGCCGTCCGGTTGCGGGAAGTCGACGTTGTTGCGATTGATGGCGGGATTGCTCACACCAACAGACGGCACGATCACGGTTGCCGGAGTCGCCCCCGAACAGGCGCGGAAGTCTTCGACCCGAATGGCGTTCGTCTTTCAAGATCCGACGCTGCTGCCGTGGCGGACGGTGGCCCAGAACCTGCGGTTGCCGCTGGAATTGCAGGGCGTGCCGACGGCTGAACATGCCGCGCTGATTTCATCATCGCTGCGGCTCATTGGTCTCAGTGACGACGACGCCCGCAAGCGCCCACGGATGCTGTCCGGCGGGATGCGGATGCGCGTCTCACTGGCGCGGGCGCTCGTCACCTCACCCGAGTTACTGCTGCTGGATGAACCGTTCGCGGCCCTGGATGACGTGCTCCGGCAACAGTTGAACGAGGAGCTGGTGCGGATCTGGCGTGAGAAAATGTGGACCGCAGTCTTCGTGACGCACAATGTGGCGGAGGCAGTCTTCCTCAGTGAGCGCGTCCTGGTGATGTCATCACGGCCGGGGACGCTGGTCGCCGATGTGCCGATTCCGTTTGCGTACCCGCGCACACCCGAATTACGGGGCACCGCGGAGTTCGCCAAGTTGACGGCGGATCTCAGCGCCCGCTTGCGGGAGGCCGCTACATGAAACGGTTTTCCGTCGGCGCGATTCTCGGCACGGTGCTGCCACCATTGTTGTTATTCGTCGTGGTACTGTTGTTGTGGGAAGGAGCCGTGCGCGGGTTCGGACTCAAGCCGTACTTGTTGCCGGGGCCAGGGTTGGTCTGGCAGGCCCTCCAGCGGGACGCCGACAAATATCTGCAAGCCGTACGGTTTACCGGTCTGGCGGCGTTGTGTGGATTGGGCGCGAGCCTGCTCGTCGGTACCACGGTCGCACTGATCTTCTCGCAATCGAAATGGATTCGCAGCAGCGGTTACCCGTATGCGATTTTTCTACAGACGGTCCCCATCGTGGCGATTGCGCCGCTCATCGTGCATTGGTTCGGCTTCGGCTTTGGAAGCATCGTTCTGACGGCGTGCATCATCAGCCTGTTCCCGATCATCGCCAATGGAACATCCGGCCTTGTGAACATCGACCCTGATCTGCTTGATCTCTTCCGCCTCAACAAAGCATCTCGCTGGCAGGTCCTGTGGAAACTCCGGTTCCCGAGTGCCGTCCCGGCGCTGTGCATTGGTGCCCGCACCTCTGCGGGGATGGCGGTCGTCGGTGCCATCGTCGGCGAGTTCTTCACCGGCTACGGCGGCAAACGCTTCGGCCTCGGCTACCTGATCCTCTTCGCCTCCGGCCAGGCGCGCATCGCCGATCTCTTCGCGTGTATGTTCGCCTCGACATTGCTCGGCGTGGCAATCTTCACCGCAGTGACACTGATCACGGGGGTGATTCAACGCCGGTGGTATCAGTGAAAGTCGACGGTGGAGAGACAGAGTCCAGAGCCACAAAAAGCTCCCGTCGCAGTCCGGAGAGCGAGCGACGGGCTTCTTGTGTGCCACGGCCGTGTCGGCCGTGTGTATTCACGAACCGAACTACCAAATCCACGGCTGCAGCCTACAAGTCTTCACCGGACTTTTGTTGGCTACGTGGGTTCACCCGTCGCTTGCGCTCCGGGCAGCGACGCAGACTTCATCAGCACATCGACGCAATCGTGCCGAAAGCGGCCATATCCGATTCCGATCGTGATCGCACAGTACAAGAACACCGACACGCGCCACGCCCCGGCTTCGAACAAACGCTGTGTGTCGAGGTACCGATCACCGCTGCTCCATGCGGTGGCAAGATACGCACCGTTGGCGAGCAGACAGAAGTCCGCGAGGAACCACATCCAGCGGCGACGAATGACCACGGCAACGCCCATCGGCACAATCACCCCCAGCACGGGACCGCTCCACACAGTGAGCAGCGGATGCGGGTCAGGTTCAAAGTGGCTGTGCGGAAGATGCCACGGTCGAAGTTCCGCATGGATCAACGTCCCTCCGCCGAGCCAGCCGCCGATGAGGTGGCCACATTCGTGCGTGACGGTCATCACACACCATCCGGCGAGCAGCAGCCCCGTGAGTTGCCACCAGCGCGCCATCGAAGGACCTTGATTCAGACAAGACATCCGCGTCAGAGCGGTTTATCGTATCGAGATCGAGTTCGATCTCAATCCCAAAGCAACCGGCGAGAACAAGATGACCGTCTTCCCCGTGCAACGTCGTTCGATTGGCGTTCTGATGATTGCTTCGTTCGTCGGCTCTCTTGGTTGCAGTGGATCATCGACGGGACCTTTGCCGGAGAAACTCCAAGAGCGTTCCACAACGGGAAAGACACCGAAGATTGCCGTCACGCTGGCCTTGAACTGGTTTCCTGAAGCCGAACATGGCGGGTTCTACGCCGCCTTGGTGCACGGCGAATTCGCGAAGGAAGGGCTTGACGTCACCATTCAGCCCGGCGGTCCCCAGGCACCGGTCATCCCGCAAGTGGCGACGGGGCGTGTGCAGTTCGGCGTCGACAACGCGGACAAACTCCTGCTCGGGCGCGTCCAGGAAGCCGACGTCGTGGCCGTTTACGCGCCGATTCAGACCAGCCCCCGGTGCATCCTCGTGCATGAAGAATCGGGCATCACCAACTTCGACGAACTCGCGGCGGCGAAGGACTTCACGCTGGCGATGAACCCCGGCCAGCCGTTCGCGCAGTTCCTTAACAAGAAGTTCCCGATGGAAGGCGTGCAGAAAGTGCCTTATCCGGGCAACCTCAGCCAGTTCCTGCTCAACAAACGCTTCGGTCAGCAGGCTTACAGTTTCAGCGAGCCATTCGCCGCGAAACAGAACGGAGCCAAACCGCGGACATTGATGCTCGCCGACATCGGCTTCAATTCCTACACGAGCCTCTTGGTGGCATCACGGGAGACCATGACGAAAGACGCGGAGCTGGTCGCAAAAATGGTTCGTGCGTCGGCCCGCGGATGGGAACACTATCTGCGCGATCCGATCGAGACGAATGCCTACATCCACAAAGAGAATCCGGAAATGAGTCCCGAGATTCTGGCGTTCGGTGTGGAGGACCTGCGGCCGTTGTGCGCGGTGAAAAACGGCGCTCCCGCAGGCAGCATGACACCAGAGCGCTGGTCCGATCTCGTCTCGCAAATGACCGACGCTGGCAGTTTAACCGGGGCAAAACTCGACCCACAGGCCGCGTTCACCAACGAGTTCCTGCCCAAGTAGCCATCACGCTCCGTCGTGATAAGCGGAGGAACCGGAAGCGCGGATTGACTGTGTGCCACGGCCGTCTCGGCCGTGAGATTGTGCAGAGCGTCTCACCACTTCGCACGGCCGAGACGGCCGTGGCACACAGTCCTGTTACGATGCGCGGTGAAGCGCTCCGCTCATCACGCGGGAGCGTGCCGCTCACCTGATTTGTCGAAGCGCTCCACCCACACGTCGGGCTGACGCCGCGACGCTCGCCGTTAAAAGCAGAAGCCCGGCATTTTGGGAAATGCCGGGCTTCGCGTTCATTATCTCAGATCACGTTGCGATTACCGGAGCAGCGACAGAACCTGTTGCGGGCTCTGGTTGGCGATCCCCAAGACCGAGATACCGGCCTGGCTGAGCACCTGGTTCTTCTGCAACTGGGCCGTTTCTTCGGCGAAGTCCGTATCGACGATTTCGCTACGGGCTTCGGTGATGTTTTCCAACGTGACGCCGAGCGTCGAGATGTTGGTTTCGATCACGTTCTTCTGGATCGAGCCGAGACGACCACGCAGCGAGGTGACGCGGTTCAAGGCCTGATCGATGATATCGGTGAGGTCTTTGGCGGAGATCCGCGGACCAGCACCGGTAATCCCGTTGCGGAGATCGACAAGGCTCTTGCCGCTGCCCGTGCCGAGCTCGTACAGCTTGCCGGTCACACCACCCAGGCGAGCGGTGTTGACGGCTTCGATACCGACACCAACCTGACCAGCAGCCGACACTTCCTGACCGATCTGGAACGTCGCCCCACCACCGGTGATGGAGATCGTGGCGGCCTGGCCCGCGGCGTTGTTGGCTTCCTTGAAGCTCAAGTTTGCATCGAGCGTGGCGGTCTTCACCGAAGCCTTCAATCCGTCACCCGTGGCAGCCTGACCGTTGATCTTCACGGCGATGTCGGTCCCGACATCACGTGCACCAGCCGTCGTACCGTCAGCCAGCGTGGTCGCAAACGTGCCCGACAGCGTCGTGATCGACACCGACTGCTTCGAGCCGTACTGATCACTGGTCAGCACCAGCACATCGGAACCGGTTGACGCGGTGAGGGCGGCAGAGGAACGAGCCGCAACCACACCTGCACCCGTTCCCGTCCCCGCCGCACTCACCAGGGCCCGGGCGGCCACCGCACCGGCACTGCTGTCGGTGTTAATGAACGCCGACAGTTGCGCCGCGGTGGTGGTGATGTTACCACTACCATCGGTGGCCAGACTGACGCTGATGATGTGGTCACCGTTTCCATCGATCCCGGTCGTCACGCTCAGGGCACTGCTGTTGGCACCCGGATCGACAAACGCCACATTGATCGACTGCGTCTGGGTCCCGGTGCGGACATCAGCAAAGGTCACATCGTTATCGGCACCGTTGGCACCACCAGTCAAGGCTTGTGGCCCCTTGGTCTTCAGCACGCCGGTGCCGTCACCCGAGGCCGACACATCCACCAGGGTGCGGGCTTCCACTGCCCCGGCGTCGGTGCTGTTGGCCAGGTAAGTCGCCACACTGCCGGCGGTCGACGTCACATCGCCGTTGGCATCGGTCGCCAGGCTGATGGTGACCGTCTTGTTGCCGTTGGCGTCCTGGGACACGGCCGCACCCAAGGCCTGGTTGGCACCACCATTGATGAACTGCACCGACACGCTGGTGGCGAATTCCCCCACCGAGTTCGTGGCCCGGGCATCGGTGAAGGTCAGGTCGCTGTTGGCAAGATCATCCGCACCGGTCAGGTTCGTGCTGGAGAAGGCCTGCACCACCCCAGTGCCGTCGCCCGAAACTTCGATCTCGTATTGCGAGATGTTCGGGTTGGCATGGTTAGCAAGCAACGTCTTGATGTCGTTCGCGGTGGTGGTGATGTTGCCGTTCGCGTCGGTCGCCAAGTTGATCGTCAAGGCCCCACCGTCACCCGCGGCGACAAAAGCGGCACTCAACGTCTGATTCACACCGGCATTGGCGAGCGTCAACGACAGCGGGTTGGTGAACGTCGCATCCAAGTCGGTGGCGCGGCCGTCACGTGCCGTGAAGCTGCTGTTCGTGACGTCCGACAGAGCCGATTCACTCGCAGCGGCGAGAGTCCCCGAGCCGTCTCCGGAAGCCGTCGCACTGATCAGCAGCCGCGCGGCCACGGCACCAGCGCCGGCATCGTTATCCAGGAACGTCTTGAGTTGAGCTGCCGTCGTCGTTACTTGTCCTTGGGCATTCGTTGCCAAGGTGAAATTGACAGTCTTGTTGCCGAACGTATCGGTATCGACGGTGATGCCCAGCGACTGGCTCGCGGCTTCGACGATGAACGCGGTGGCGACCTGGTAGTCATCGCGGTCACCCACAGGCCGGACGTCGGTAAACGTCAGGTCGTTGTTCGTCGTGTCCTGCCCACCCGAGAGGGCCAGCGTGGTATTCCCTGCGGTTGCGGAACCATAGGTATCAGTACCGACAGCGGCTCCAAACCCACCCGCGGCTGTCGCAGACACAGACACCAGAGAGGCCGCAGCCGTGTTACCAGCGATCGCGTTCTGAATGTCCGTCAGCGTTGCCGTCGATGCCGTGCCGTTATCTTCCACGTCAATCGTGATGGTGTAAGCATCCGGGGCGGTCAGCTCCACGTCGGCCACAGCGGTCGCCGCGGTGTTGTTGCCGTTATTGCGCAGGATGACGGTGATGTTGCCATTGAACGCACCTTGCGTTGTCGTGGCTCGCAAATCGGTGAACTTGAGTTGCGAAGTCGTCTGAATACTGGTGCTGACAGCCGTGGCCGCCTGCGCGTTGCGGTTCACATTAATCGTGCCCGCGGTCGTCAATGTCGCCTCAGCAGGCAGGGTATTGCCGACGGTCACGCTGCCGGCGGTGGCATTGCTGACGGTGAGTGAGCCCGGAGCGGCGCTGATCACACTGGCATTCACGCCGGTCACATCACTGATGCCGTTCACGGCTTCCGCAATGTTCGCCACGCTGCTGGAACCGCCGAGGAACAGCACCTGGCTTCCCTTGGCCCCGGCGACCTGAATCGTGGCGGCCGAAGACAAGCTTCCTCCCGAGTACCGCAGTTCCGCTTTTTGAGCCGCCGTGGTGACTTCTGCCGACACACTGATCGAAGAGGCCGCACCGAAGAGGGCTTCGTTGATCTGGTAGTCGCTGAGCTTGGCGGAGTCGGCCGTTGACACGCTGGTGGTGAAGGCCTTGCTGCCATCGAGCAATTTGTCGCCGGCAAACGAGGTGTTCGCCGAGATGCGGTTGATCGCCGAAAGCGCGGCGTCAATCTGCTGCTGGTTGGCGTCGGTTTCGTCTTGCGACAGCGCGCCGACGTTCAAACCTTCCTGAACCAGCCCGCGGACCTGGTTGAGCAGACCGCTGATTTCGCCCAACGCCGAGTCGGCGGTCGAAAGCACGTTGTTCGCGCGGTTGCTGTTCTTGATCGACTGATCGATGGTCGTGATCTGCAAGCGGAGGCTTTCGCCGGCGATCAGACCGGACGGGTTGTCTTTCCCGCTGTTGATCTTGATACCGGTCGACAAGCGTTGCAGCGAGGTCTGCAAGGCTTGGTTGGATTTGGCCACGTTGCGCAGGCCGCGCAACGCGCCGATATTCGTGTTAATCCGAGTCATGGAGTGATGCCTTTCAAATGGTCAATACCGCGCCGAGGTGTCTGCACGGGTGAGGTGCCGACCTGGGGGGGTCCGCATTTCCTCCGCCTCACCAACGAATTGTTTGTCTACGACCTCCGTGAAGAAGTCAGTCGGCAATGGAACCGGAAGCAACCGCCGTCCCGCCACGGACGCGATCGATCAACGGCGTGGCCCGCCGTGGTCCCCGATGCGCGATGATTCCGTGGGAGTATCGACGGGGTCCGGGAACCCCATGAATTCGACTGGCTTTGACAAAGAGATTGTGAATCCTCGTGTCGCAGATGCGGACCGCAGCAGCACTAACCAAATTGCGGGTCGCGCCCGATTGAACGATTCCAACGGCATTCGCCTGTGGGATACACCTCGAAGGGCGAACTTCCGTCAGAATCGCTCAAGTTTCCCGGCGACTTACTTCACCACTTCGATGGCACCACCGCGCTGATTTTCGCGTTGGATCGCTTCGTAGACTTCCTGACGATGAACCGGAATTTCGGTCGGGGCTTCGATGCCGAGACGCACCTTGTCGCCACGAATGTCGACGATGGTGATCTTGATATTGTCGCCGATGAAGATGCTCTCATCGCGCTGGCGAGAAAGGACAAGCATCGGAAAATCTCCTCAAACGTTGGGCCCGTGGCGGGGGTGACCGCACGGACGATGTTCCTGGGTGTTGCACTCGGTACACGCTTTTACCACGCCGCCCCGGATCGCCTCGCCACTGTTCCATCCGTGAAGCCAAGCCGCGGTGGCCATCGGGATAATCCATCCCGGAAACCACCCCGCTGTTGGCGACGACCGCGAACGGCGTGTCGTTGATGAGGGGCACTCGCAGACACCCTGTTCATCGTCTCTGCGCACTCACGTTCCACGTTTGTTCAAGCAGAAAGTTTGCGAAAGCTGTAACGGCAGGCTAAGAATTTCTGCCTGTACCGATTATGCGGACAACACCACGCCGCTGATCGTTCGCAGGGACAGGGAGTTGATGAGCACGTTTTACCTTCGGTCCCCTCTCCGCCGTCCATGGGGAACCGGAGGAGAGGCGGGCCGAAACAAATCGAGTGTGAAAGCGATTGGCCCGCACCAATCCGAGGAAGTCTTCGATTCTGTGTGCCAAAGCCGTGGCACACGATCAACCGTAGACAGCTACGGTCGCGACACACCGGGTTCGTCCTCGACGGACATCGCACTCGCCGGGATCAGCGGCGTGGGAACCAACTGCGGGAAGATTCCCTGGCTCACCGTCGGCGCGGGAGTCTTCGGTCGGTCGTGCAGTGAGGCGGGTTCACCACGGTGGAACTCGCGCACATCGGCATCGTCGTAGGCCTTGTCGGTCCACGGGCCTTCTTGCAACACCACCTGGTTGAAGTCGAGCAGCGTGCCTTTCTCGACCTGCACGTTCTTCACCGACAGCGTGTATTCCACCAGCGAACGGTAGTACGCCACGTCGGATTCCGCTGCCCGGCGTTGGGCTTCGAGCAACAGATCGAGTGTGGCATTGTCGGCGTCAAACGCAGCCTGCACGGCGGCGAGTTGTTCCCGCGCGGCGAGTCGCCGATTCAGGTTCGTTTCGACAATCTCATGGGCGCGGTCGACATCAGCAATCGCGTTGCTCAAGTCGTAGATCACGGCCCGCTCCTGCTCCAGCAGCAGTGCACGCTCACGGGCCAATTGCAGTTCGGAATGTCTCACCGCGGCATAAGCGCGACGGAAACCGATCGGGAACGACATCTCAACACCGACTTGCCATTCCTGGAAGTCACCGGTCACGAGATCATCCCACGCATTGTTGAACCGGCCGGGGACGCCACCGTTCTCGAAGAGATCGTCGCCGAATCCCCGAAAGCGGTACCGGCCGACGGTATCCAACTGGGGCAGCAGAAAGTTCTTGTTCGCCTGGAGTTCGGCTTCGCGCTTCTTGATCTGCCATTTCTGACGCCGGAGCTCCACTCGCCGGGTGAGTGCTTCGACCAGGCTCATTTCCCAGTCGTAGATCATCTTCACCTGCATCGGTTCCTGCGAGGGCCGGATCAGTTTGCCATCGTTGATCGGCAGACCGATCAGCAAACGCAACCGGCGTTCGACGACATACACTCCGCCTGTGCCGCGAAACGTGCCTCCGGAGGTCCCGTTGTTGGTCCGGGTTCCATCGACGAGCTTGCCGTGCAGCGCGTTCTGGGCCTCTTCCTGAAAGCGGTAGTACTGTTCCCGTGCTTGGGCTTCTTTCTCGGCTTCCCCCCCGCGGCGACCTTGATCATACAGCGCACGAATCCGCTGCCACGTTTCTAATGAAGCATTCCGCGCCGCGATCTTGGCATCGAGATCACGATAGGCGAAGTACAAGTCCCAGTAGGCGTTCTCGACATCACTCACAAAGTTGCGGACACCGGCTTCCAGATCGGCAAGCGCCGTATCGGCGTTCAACCGCGCGATGACCACACCGTTGATGTTTCCTGGCGTGGCGTTCGGCCCGGCGAGCCGGTTGAAGTCGACACCACTCCCCTGCAACCACGGATGCCGGGCTTCGAGATCGAACCACGTGGTCCACGCGCCGGGCACAAAGTTTCCGGGAGCATTGTTGAAATCGTATTGCGTGTAATTCTTGGCGGCGAATTGCGTCCCGGTCGCCGCCGTCTTGGCAATCTGTGATTGCTGGACGTAAAAGTTCTGATGCAGCAGCCGCGTGCCGCCGCCAAAGAAGACGTTGTTCAGCGCGCGATCATTGTTCTCATACGACGCGCTGGTGGTAAACGACGCATCGAAGGCACTCAGCGCGGCTTGCACACCCGTGCGCGCATCAGTCGAGGCGATCGACGGATCCTGCTGTGTGCGGATACTGTCCGGTGCCCGCAGGACCAGCCCCCCCATTTCGCGAAGTGTGCGCGAGTTGATGAGCGCGAGGTGCATTGTCTCTTCGAGGGAGAGATCAAGATAGTCGTGAATCTCTTCACCGCCGAGGGCCACCGGCCGGATTGTTGCTGCCAGAAATGGATCCGCAGGCGTCGGTTCGTCGGGGTACTCGATGTGTCGAGTCAGGTGCGCGTAATGAGACCGGTCAATCGACAGTGATGCTTCAGGATCGGGGAAATAGCGGCGCAGGCAGCCGACGTTCGGCGCGGCAATCGCCAGCGCCGTCAACAAGAGCCCCATTCTCCGCCAGCATCCCCGTTTCACCAAATTAGCTCCCAAGTCCGCATAGAGCGTTCTCAGCACAACATCCTCGGCACAATCGGTAGTGTCATCGGACCGTGGCACAGCCCTCACTAACGGAATTCCCGGACGATCTTGCCAAGTGCACACCACTGTGTTGCCAGGGTCGACGTAGTTCACGCAGATTGACTCCCGCCAGTCTTGGCAACCTGGAGCATCTCCATCGATTGTGGAAGCGGTGTAAGATTGCAGCTCACACCGATCGCTGGAATTGTCCGCGCGTGGGAGGGCGAAGCTCCTGCTGAGCCGCGAGCGCTTCCACACGCTGAGACAATCCGCGGCTCAGCGGGAGCTTCGCCCTCCCAAAAGACGCTCCAGCCGAGCAGTTGAATTCGGGGACTGGTCTCAGCTGCCACAATCCGGAGCGCAAGTGACCGGTGTCTGAATGGAATGGGTGATTCGTTGACGGCACTCGACAAAGGAAAAGACGAACACACGACTCGTTCCACGCAACCGCTGCCACGTTGATGCGCGGGTCGTTATAGTGCTGCCATGACGGCCCCCAACCCCGAATCACCACGATCGCCGGTCACTGCGCTGGAGCGCGGGCTCGATGATCTCGCGGAACTCGTGCGCGGGGATGTCGAACCCCCCGCGTTCTTTCGCGAACTGCTGCGATTGCTCGTCCATACCGCGCGCGCTGATCACGCCGAGGTGTGGTTACGCACCAGCGAAGACGCCTGGACTCGGCTCGCACTGTCAGTCACCCAGCGGGACGGTGCAACCACATCGGAGCGCGTGACGAGTCCCCCCGCCTGGATCACTGAAACGCTGACCAGCGAAGGAATGGCAGCAACGCGTTTTTCGGTAGAGGCGCAAGCTGGTCAGCGCATAGCAGGACCGGTTCGACAAGCCGGCCAGTCGACCGGCGTGCTGGCGGCTCAGTTTGATGCCACTGCTCCATCAATCCCCACGGCGACACTCGTTCCGTTCTGTGCAGCGCTCGCCGAACTCACCGGCGACTTTCTTGTTCAACATGAACTCCGCCGTTTGCGACGGGAACGCCATGAACGGCAGCAATGGGACCAATGGGAAGCATCGCTGTCATCGGCTTCCAAATTGATACAACTGGCGGGAATGATCGCACATGATGGCCGCGCGCGCTGCCAGGCAGATCGGATCACGGTGCTGCACTGGACAGCCGGTGTATTGCGTGCCGTTGCCGTCAGTGGGGTCGAAAATTTGGATCCCCGATCAGCGTCTTTGCAGGCGCTGGAGTCTTTGGCCAACGCCACCATCGGCAGCGAATCCCCCATACAGTTCCCCACAACCGAGCTCACGGTCGAGAGATCAAGTGCCTGGGAGCACTTGGCTGCTACGGCGGGAACTCACCGCGCCATCGTGACACCGATTCGGCATCCGCGCGGTGGAACGCTTGGCCTTCTCATCGCCGAACGGTTCACCCCTGCCGCTTTAGATCCCGACACGTGGCAGCAGAAAGTTGCGCTCCTTGCCAGCACGGTCACCCCGTGGTGGGTTGCGCTGGCCGAGTCGGAACGATCCCTTTGGAGCCGCTGGTTTTCCAGAGGCAGTACGGGGAACCAGAAACCCCATCTCATCAGCCGTTGGAGCTTCTGGGGAAGCATCACCGTTGCGGCTGTGACTGCGCTCACTGTGATTCCCGCGCCGTTGGTAATTCCTGCCGAAGGAGAAATGGTCCCGGTTCTACGACGTGACATCTTCGCCACGGCCAATGGCATCGTCGAAGCGGTGCAGGTCCGCCACGGCGAGCAGGTCACATTACAGCAACCACTGGTCTCTCTGCGGGACCCCGCGCTGGAACTCGAAGCCGCACGGGTGACCGGAGAACTGGCCACCGTTCGCGCGCGTTTGAGTGCCGTACAAGCGGCCCGCATCACACCGGTCTCCAACGCCGCCGAGACAACGTTGCGGATGCAACAGCTCGCCGGGGAAGAAGAAGATCTCAAGCAACAATGGGACTCGCTGACGAAACAGAAAGATCTTTTGGAAGCCGAACGCGCGTCATGGACCTTGACCAGTCCGATTGCCGGCCAGGTGTTGACTTGGGACGTAGAAACGTTGCTGGCAGGGCGACCCGTCGAGCGCGGACAGGTACTGCTCACCGTCGGTGACACCGCGGGGGAGTGGGCGATCGAAGCTCGTCTCCGCGAACGGCATGTGGGGCATCTCTTCGCCACCGGGACTGATCCCCAAGGATTGCCGGTGGAGTTCGTCTCGACCACCGAGCCGGGACGCGCGCTGACCGGCCGCGTCGAAAAGGTGTCCCGTGTTGCCGAAATCAATGACCGGGGCGAAAGCACGGTCCGGGTGACGATTGCGTTTGATCGCCGGCAGCTCTCTCAGCTCCGTCCCGGTGCCACCGTCTGGCCAAAGATCACGTGTGGCCGCCGTTCGTTGGGATACGTATGGTTCCACGATCTGATCGACGCTGTCCGTCGGCAGTTGTGGCTCTGGCGATAGAATCTGGTAGGGTGTGTCGAGTCTTCGAGACGCACCTGACTTCACTTCTCCATGAAAACGGAGACCCATCCCGATGAGTGATACGTCCTCTGAAGCCACGTCGACATCAGACGAACCGGCTCCTGATGCCCGGGTCTATGTTTGTCACCCGGAAGGCTGGACCGCGGTCGTCAAACAGACTTCCGAACGACTTTACTGTTATCAGAAGAACCCCGGCGAAGACTATTTTCACCTGATTGTGGCAGGAGAAATCTACCTCGAATTCGGCGACGAAAAGTATTGTTTGCAGTGTGCGCTGCGCCGGGGTGATGCCACGCAGAACCGTCTCTATTGGCAACACCGCCGCAAAGGACCGTTGCCTCCGACGTAGCAACGTGTGAGAGAGTGTTGCCGTTCTCGCTTACGCCGCCCGGCGGTACCGTTCGCCGAGTTGCGTGATGATGTCGAGCGCCAGGACATCGGCCCGGGCGAGGATTTGCCGTGAGGCGCGACCGCCGAGACCGGTCAGCAATTCTTCCAACCGTTCGACATGCAAGGTGCGGACATCCTGCGGTCCGAAGCCGCAACGATGAAGTTCACTGACCAAGGCTTCGATTTCCTCTTCGAGCGCATTCGCCGGTGACACCAGATAACTACGCAGCAGCGCATCGTAGGAAAAAGCATCCTTCACATCATTGGTGATGGGGTGTGACGAGGGATTCAGTCGCTGCAACGAATGCTGCTGAAGCTGCATGAGTGTCGCCGCATCGGATTGTTCGCGTGCCAAACGGCGCTGATGGATCGCGCGCAGATGCTCCAGTTCCCGCGACTGATGGGCCTGACGAATCGCGCGGGCCAACATGCACGGCAGCGCCGGCGAATCCCACAGCCGCGGCGTCACGCAGACTTCACACCCCAGTTGCAACAACGTCGCGACCTGAGCATCCAAGGGCAAGGGGATCAACACCACCACCGGTGTCGCATCACCGGTGGTGCGGAGCGCCCGGACAAAATCTTCCGCAGGATGGACGGCGGACCCCGCGTTCAACGAGAGATCACCAACCACAATTCCGGAGTACGCCGACTGTCGGAGTTCGTCCAGCGCTTTGCGCAGCGTAGAAACCCATGTCAGCCGCAGGTCGCCCTCCAGTTCGGCTTGCAACCGGACCAACCAGGCCGTTCCGGTCGGTTCGCTCGTGGCAATGCCGAGCAGTCGCCACGGGAACGCCGCAGGGGCAAGACGTTTGGTTTGGACGATGGTGGCGGGGGTTTCCAGCATAAAAAGTCCCCAGCGGGATGTGCTTTCGAGGCGGGACTTTACGTTTTGAAGAGCAACGGGTCAATTGTCATTCCACCAACGACCCGGAGAAATGAAATGTCTTACGTGGACAAAAAAACGGGATACGTCTGTTGACTTCCACTTAATAAATTTGTAAAAATCTTGTAACAAACGATGAATTTCCTCATCTCAGGGAATGGCGACTGCGTACAAATATGGTTAGGGATCGCCCATAGTCCGCTAGGATGCGGCATCAAGGAGGATAGACAATGTTGGTTCTTACAAGGAAGCGTGGCGAGCTGATCCAGATCGACGGAAACATTCTGGTGACCGTGATCAGCGTGCAGGGGAATCGAGTGCGACTGGGCATTGAAGCCCCAGATTCGGTCTCGGTTCGCCGTGGTGAATTGGTCTTCGACCTCGAAACTGAGGACGAGCCCCATACGGAAGAAATTGCCTGCGTGTAGCAAACTGCTGCGGCATTTCGATACGGTTTTGAAGCGGCGCACCATCATGGGCGCCGCTTTCTTCATTGATGGTCATTTCCCCAGCCTGAACAGCCCGTGGAAGTCTTCGGCTTTGTGTGCCACGGCCGTGTCGGCCGTGCAATTTTGCAGAGCGTTTTGCCACTTCGCACGGCCGACACGGCCGTGGCACACAATCAATGTTAGCCGCGCGTGATGGACCACGTTTCGTGCTTGGCTTTGGACTTGGCGACAGTGAACGCCGGACGGGAGGCGAAGCGGGACAAGACCGCTGCGGACCGGGTGGCACCGGCTCCGCCACGGTGGGCGTGCAACAGGTAGCGCAACCGCAGCGGTGCGGCTTTCGTCAGGATGCGGGCCTCTGCGAAACAGAGCGACGCCCCCATCCAGCCGTCTTCCCGCACATGCCAGTGTGACGGATGGCCGGGATTCTCCGGATGATCGAAGAACGTGATCCCTTCCACGACATCGGGTTGGATGGGACCGCTGTAATCCATCCACGCCGCACGTTGACCGAAGATCGCCGGTTCTCCCACGCGGCCTTCGCTGTCGACCAGTTGTCCGCCGCCGAAGTGGGCTGAAAGGCTTTTGGCCACACGCACGGCGAACAGGCCGAAGTTCGTCTTCTGCAATTCGAGCATGTCCGCGACCGGTGTGAGCGTGGTCTGCAACTCCAGCAAGGTCTCGCCGTCGTCTCCGGGACGAATCGCGGCAATCACGTCCTGCGTCATCAAGGGCTTCGGTTCGTGTCCGTCGAACCAGCCGAGTTTCACGCCCATCACCGCTTCTTCGTCACCGTCGTGGTAGGCCAGCCATTCGAGTTGCCGAATCCGCGCGGCGGAGGCGTCGCCCCAGAAATCAATGCCCAGCACTTTGTTGTGCGCGAACCAGATGGACCGATGATGATCGTGATTGGGTGCTCCGGGATGCCCCATCCGTGTCAGCGGCAGCCCGCTCGGCCCCAATAGCGGATAGAAGAAGGGCCGCGGTGCAGTCGTCCCGGCATGCCAGCGCAGCCGTTCAACACCATCAATCGTGAACGACACCTGCTCATCCGGCAGCGGCACAATCACACAGCGGGGAAACGAAGCAGGCATGTTGATTCCTCCGGGTCAGTTGTCCGTGCTCCGTTGTCAGTTGCGGGGAGTGGGCGATGTCTAACCACTGACAACGGACAAATCCCTCACCCATTCCGGCATTTCAGATAATAACCTTGTACCGCGGACAGGCAGGACTGACCATTCGGGGCCTTCGTTTGACAGCGGGCTTCATCGGACTGCGCCCGCACCACGGCGGCTTTGGTGCGCGTGACGCCCCCTTCGGCGACGTCGGCTTCCACATCGGCCCGCGTCAAACCGAAGCACGCACATAGCGGCGCATCCCAGTCCTTTCCCGCGATCGGCTGGTGGAACTCCTCGCGCGACACTGTCCCACCGAACGCATCAAAGTAGACGACCGGGCACACATCGTCCCCACAGAAGAACGCGGCATCAGACACGCGCTGCCTCGCCGCGGCGGAAATCTGTGCCGCCAGTGTCTCCCCACGGACCGCCACCCCCGCGGTCCCACACCGGGGACAGCGCGTCGGTCCGTCATCGGATTCACGAATGAAAGCTTTGTTCAACGGGAAACCTCGCGGGAGCGGTCGATCGATTCCGAATGACGGGATTGCCGCTCTCAAGGATAACGTGCTGATTCTACCGATTGAAACCGCGGTCGTTCATTTCTTGACGACCATCATCGCTGTCGATGCCTCGGGTTCGTTATCTTCAGGAACGGACTGCGGTTTGATTCCTATCACTCAACAGGAATGTGTGCGTGCCCGACTGGTCCTATCGCACGGTGCTGCGACCACTGCTGTTCGCCCTCCCGGCGGACACCGCGCGGGCGGTGGCGCTGCGCTCGATGGGACGGCTTGCGCAGACCGCTTTCGGCCGTGGCATTGTCGATGCGTTCGGTCACATGCGGCCGGATCCCCGATTGAAACGGAGCGTCAGTTCGCTCGACTTGCCGGGACCGATCGGCATCGGGGCCGGACTTGATCCCGCCGGGTGGGCTGCCGGGGCGCTGGCCCAATTCGGCGTCGGTTTTCTCGAAGTCGGACCGATCGGAACCGGACCAACACGCTTGCCGTCGTACCGACGACAACCCGAAGCCGCCGGTTGGACCGAAACCGGAACCTGTTCGGTGAACGTCGAGGAGTTGATTCAGAACCTGCAGCCTGTCGGCCGTCGATCCGATCGATCTCCAGCGGGATTGCGGATTATCTGTCGACTCCCTAAAGACGTCCGTGACCTGACGGCGGAGTTGAGTCAACTCGCCGAGTGGGTCGAGGTCTTCGTGCTGCTGCACAACGTAGCCAGTCACCTTGATTGGCGGGAGCAGCGCGACATCGTCCAGCGATGCGCACCAGACGTGCCGGTCTGGGGGCAATTTTCGCTGGAGGCGATCGAAACCGGACGGGCGTTGTTGCCGGAGTTCGATGGGATCGTGTTCGATACCGCAACGATCACAACGACCGGCTGCCTGCGGTCGCGCATCAAACTCGACGCGGTGCAACAAGCTGTCGAACAGATCCGGGCTGCGCGGGGCACCGACTTTCCCATCCTGATCTCCGGCGGCTTCACCGATCCCGTCGACGCGGTGCAGGTTCTGAAACCCCACTCCCACAACGGGGCCGATCTCGCCGCCGTCGATACCGGGCTGGTCTTCTCCGGCCCGGGGCTGGTGAAGCGAACGAATGAATTGCTGCTGGGACAATTGCCCGTGGTATCAACGCCGTCAGCACTGCCCGCTCCGCAACAAAGCTGGTGCTGGCTGTTCCTGATGGGAATCAGCCTGCTGGCGGGGGGCGGGTTGGCGATGGTGCTGGCGGCGACGCGCGTCGTTCTGCCGTATGACGAGCAATTCGTTGGTATGACGCGGACGGAGTTCATCGCGGTGTCACCCCGATTGCTCCCGTTCATGACGCACGACCGCTTCACACTCGCCGGCACCATGATCGCGCTGGCCTGGCTCTATCTGGGCCTGAGCTGGTCTGCCGTGCGCCAAGGAAAGCATTGGGCTCAGGTCACCATGCAAGCTTCGGCATTCGCGGGGTTCTTCAGCTTCTTTCTCTTTCTCGGGTTTGGCTACTTCGACCCGTTTCACGCGTTTGTCACCGCGATCCTGTTTCAGTTTCTGCTGCTGTCGATGATCACACCACTGGTACCCACGCTGATCTTGCCGTCCGCGGATGTACGAGAAGACGCCGCGTGGCGGGCGGCACAATGGGGACAGTTGCTCTACATCGTGCAC
Source organism: Planctomycetaceae bacterium (assembly GCA_041753475.1). Classification (GTDB taxonomy): domain Bacteria; phylum Planctomycetota; class Planctomycetia; order Planctomycetales; family Planctomycetaceae; genus DSVQ01. The sequence goes on from JBGSUN010000273.1 coordinate 19,005, forward strand.
GGAGCCGTTCTGTTGGTCGCCGGGCTGGTGATTTCGGCGATCGGTGCCACGCAGGTGTTTGTCCAGGAAGACCTGGAATTCATGGAACTCTGCGCGGCGGACCTGGATGCGGCCAATCCCCGGCTGATTCCGCTCATCGCCCATGACCGGGCCACGTTCGGCGGGATGCTCATTGCCACCGGCGTGTGTGTGCTGCTATTTTCACTGTGGGGAATCCGCCGCGCCCAAGCCTGGCAGTGGTGGTCGCTGACGATCGCGGGGGGAATCGGTTACACAGCGGCGATCGGGATTCATCTCGTCGTCGGTTACACATCGTTCAAGCATCTCGCCCCGGCGATCGGTGGCGGACTGCTGGTCGCGCTCGGCTCCGCATTGCTGTATCCGTTCTTATGCGGAACGGAGCGCGACAAGCCCTCGGCATAAACACGCGCAGAACGTAGAGACGGAAACAAAAGCCCGGCATTTTCTGAAATGCCGGGCTTTTACGGCGGTTGTGTTACCGTCTCTTAATGCACGAGCGCGAATTCGTTGGCGTTGAGGAGCGCCCAGAAAAGATCCTGATAGCCCGCACCGGGACCGCGCGGCGAACCGGGGCGGTTCCGGGCGACGCCCGCTTCCCGGACCACCTTCTGCATAGGCACCAGTTCTTTGGCACTGGGCGGACGGGACAATGCCGCGATACACAGGCGGCGGATCTTGTCGGTTTCCGATCGCTTGTCACGGATCAATTCCCCGAGGAAGGTCCCCGGTGATAAATCGAGCGCGCGTTCGATCAGATCGCCGTTCATCAACATCAGCGCTTGGGCGTAGGTGCCCGAGAGAGTGTCCTGTTCGTCGTTCTCGTCATTCTCCAACGAGACCACGAACTGGTCCATCCACTTCTGCCGTTGTTCCTCAGCGGCTTCCCAATCGCTCACACGGCTTTCATGGGCGCGTGTCGCGGTCACCAGCGAATCGTACAACTGCTCGGCAGTCATCGGCTTGAGATAGGCCCGCGCAAACGTAGGGATTTCGCCGGTGGCCGGATCGTCGTCTGTGGACGTCGCCGTCGGATGGCTGCTGAGCTGATACGGGGCACTCGTACAAATGAGTCGAATGAGGTGCTTCACATCGTAGCCGCTGGCGATGAATTCCTTCGACAACCGATCGAGCACTTCGGGATGACTGGGCGGATTATGGGTCCCCATGTCGTCGATGGGATTGGTGAACCCGGCCCCGAGGAAATGAGCCCACAACCGGTTGATGAACGCCGCGGCGAGTTGTGGCTGCTCCCCTTGTGTCATGATGCGCGCGAGTTCGCTGCGGCGATTTGTCTCCGGCCCGGCATCAATGTCCTGCCCTTCAAACCGCGGGTAAGCGACCTTCATCAAGCCATTTTGCGTCTCGTAGTAGATCGGCCCGCCCTCGGTCTTGCTGACGAGCTCGGTGAAGGCGTAATCGTTCCGGCCGGTGCGGGGATCGCGGATCCAGCGCTCAATGCTGTCGGTTTGCTTGAACAGACTGTTGAGTTCCCAGAACGTGGCCTGCTTCATGTCGTTCAACGGATTGTTGTGACATTGCGCACACTGCACCTGAATGCCCAAGAAGGCACGAGCCGTAATGGCCGTGGCGGGGACGGCCTGGTTATTGAGATGGGCGACGAGAAAATTCGACGCGCCGTTCTGATCGGTCCGGCCGTCAGCACTGACAACCTCGGCGACCATCGTGTTCCAAGGACGATTCGCCGCGAAACTCATCCGCAGGAATTTCTCAAACGCTGGGCGGTTCACACGCTGCTGCGGATGTCGGCCGATGAGGAGATTGCTCCACACGCCGGCAAAATTGCGGGCATAATCGCCACTGTCGAGGAGCGTATCCACCAGCTTCCGGCGTTTCTCCGAAGAGGTATCGGCTTGAAACGCTTCCACCTCGGGAACCGTGGGAATACGACCGATGAGGTCGAGATAGACCCGCCGGACCCATTCAGAATTGTCGGCCGCCGTTGTGGGACGGACTTCGAGCCGTTGCCAGCTTTCAGCAAAGAGTTGATCGATCTCGGCAACAGCGCGCCCCATCGAAGCGCGGGCGACACCCGCCGCAGGCGCGGGCGGAATGATCTTCGGATTCGACGAGGTCCCGCCGTTGTGCTGCGCGATGATCGGATCGACCGGGCGGACCACATCGGTCTGCTGATCGCCGTTCGAAGGCAAACTCACCGGCCTCTTCGAATTGGCAGCGATGCCCATCGGCGGTTTGGTGGAACCATCCTCGCCCTGCACCGGCGGCGGTGCGATCTTCACAATGTCATTTTGCGGTTGACGCGGCCACATCCCGATGCCAACGGCCACCGCCAGCACGCAGGCGGCGAGAGCGATCACGATACCGGGTGCCCAGGCCGCAAGACGTCGTGACGGCGCGGCAACAGGTTCCGGGACCGTCGCAAACGGTTCGGACGGGGTGACGCTCAGGCCACCGCAGGCATCCCACGAGAGTGTGCCGTGCAAGTCGATGTACGTGAGATACAACCACCGCGCTTCTGGCGAAGCGGCGACGAGGCGTTCGATCTCCGCGAAGTCGGCCGCAGACGCACGCTCCTCACACACCGCATCGAGCAGTGTCAGCAAGCGTTCGTGGGCAGCCGGTCGCGTGGTCATGGTCGTTCTTTGGTCACTCGGAAAACAAGATTAAGAGAGAGAACCACGGAATACACGGAGGACACGGAAAAAGTCAAAAAGAGGCAAAGACCGACGTCGGCTTCATCATGCACAAGGGCCGTCTTCAGGCACTCTTCTCGTTTCTTTCCTGTTCTTGTTCCCCTTCCGTGTGGTCCGTGTATTCCGTGGTTCCACTCTTCTCTCGATCAACTTTCAACAGCCAATTGTCGTTGAATACATTCCATCAGCGCCCGGCGGATGCGGCCCAGTGATTGGTACACCGAATTCGCCGGGCGGTGCATCGATTCCGCGAGATTCTTGCCCGTTTCCCCTGGGGCATAACGCTGCTGGATCAGTTCGCGATCCTGCGGCCGCAACTTTTCGATACACGTCATCAACGCACTGCGGCGGACTTCTAGTTCATCGGCCCGCGTGACCGCTTCCGATGCGACCTGCTCCAGAAACTCGTCACTGAACTGCAACTTGTCTCGTTTACGACGGCTGCGGTACTTCATCACTTCAAAGTTGGCGACCTGCGATGCCCAGGCGAAAAAGTTGGTTCCCGGTTGAAATTGACCCGCCTTGCGCCAGATGACGACGCTGGTCTCCTGCAGGATTTCTTCGGCATCCACCGGATGCGGCACTTGCGTGAGAATGTACAAGAACAACCGGCGCTGATGCCGCGAAAACAACGAGACGAAATCATCCGTGGGAGCGATTCCCGCTGGTGTTTCGTTTGGAGCAACGTGCTCAGTCACCGTCGGTGCTCGTACTCAAATTCAGGAGCAAAGGCGATCCACAGATTTCACAGAAGGACACAGATTCGGAGGGGAGAAAAGCGGAGAGAACCACGGAATACACGGAGGACACGGAATAATGAGGAAGAAAAAAACACTCGCATACGGACTGCATTGATGTTCTGTCCACGGACGGCCTTCGAGTCTGGCTTCTTTTCTCTTCCGTGTGGTCCGTCTATTCCGTGGATCCTCTCTTCTCTTCCTTCTTCAAATCGGTGTCCTTCTGTGAAATCTGTGGATCCCCCCGTTTTCTCTTCGTATTTCAGTGATGGAAAACTCAGGGGGCTGTTGTCAGCCCCCCGAGAATGGCATTGGCCCGTTCTGGTGAGCGGACTACGACAGCAATTCCTTGATGGCGGCACCACCGTTGGCGATCTTCATCGGACGGCCGCGCTTCGATTGATGCACGGTTTCCAGGGGGATGCCGAGTTGGTGAGCGACGGTCGCCCAGATGTCGCCAGGGAGGTACGTCTTGTCGGTGGCGATGTCGTCGCCATCCTTATTGGTTTCGCCGACCGCGACGCCACCCTTGAGGCCGCCGCCGCCGATCATCACCGACCAGCTCTTCGCCCAGTGATCACGACCCGTGTCCTGGTTGATCCGCGGCGTCCGGCCGAACTCACCCATCCACACGATGCACACATCATCGAGCATGTTGCGTTGTTTCAGGTCATTCACGAGACCGGAAATCCCGGCGTCGAGCGCGGGCAGCTTCTGCGTCTTCAGGTTATTGAAGACCTGCTGGTGCAGGTCCCAGCCGCCGAAGTCGATTTCGACAAACGGCACACCGGTTTCCACCAGACGGCGGGCCATCAACAGGCTGCGGCCGAAGGTTCCGCCATTGCCCATCATGCCGCCCTGAGCCGGAGCCCCGGTGTACATGGCAAGCGTTTCCGGCTTTTCCTGATCGACTTTGAAGGCTTCCATCTGCTTCGAGGTCATCAGATTGACGGCCTTCTTGTAGATGTCCTTGTGGGCCTGTGGGAATTCGCCGCGGTTCGACTTGATGAAGTCGTCTTCGATCACGCCGAGCATCGAGAGCCGTTGCTGCAACCGTTCTGGCGAGACGTCATCCATGTCGGCATTGCGGATCCGGCCCGAGGAATCAACAAGGAACGGTGCGTGAGCCATCCCCATGAAGCCGGGGCTGGTGCCGCCGCCGCCGATGGAGACGAACGCCGGGATTTCGAGTTCCTTGCGCTGCGTGCCGAGTTCATAGCTGACCACCGACCCGAACGCCGGGTGGACGACCGTGGGGTTGGGCACATAGGCGGTGTGCATGTAATACCGACCCCGGTTGTGGTCGGCTTCGCGGGTGCTCATCGCCCGGACCACGGAGAGGTGATTCATCACCCCGGCGGTCTTCGGCATGTGCTCGCTGATCTGCAGATTGCCCTTGGTGGCGATCGGCTGGAATTCACCGCCGTTCTTGGAACCGGGCTTCAAATCCCAGATGTCGATCGACGGCGGCCCGCCGCTCATCCACAACAGGATACAGGCCTTGTTCTTCTTCTTCAGTTCCGCGGCGTTGGCCTTCACATGGGCAATGAAGTTCAAGGCGGGAATCGTCGCGGCGCTGGCCGCCAGATGTCCCATGAAGTGACGGCGGGACATTCCATTCGGCGTGGACAGGGTCATCGGAAGGCTCCTGAAGTTCAGTTTTTATCGTACGTGAGTATCAATGATTCGCGGCGGACTTCAACGTCATCCATCGGAGAGGCGTTCGATCCCTCATCAGCATCGGACGGCATGAAGGTCACGCCGGGAATGCGGGTAGCAACCATTCGACCGGGAGCTTAATGCACCAGGATGAATTCGTTCGAGTTGAGCAGCGCCCAGAAGATGTCCTGATACGCGGCTTTCGGATCGCGGGACGACTTGACGAACCGTTGCAGACCGTTGAGTTCCGCGCGGGTGGGCATCCGCGTGAGAGCCGACATGTACAGTTGCTGAATCTTCTGCACATCCGAACTCGGGCTGGACAGCAATTCGGTCAGATGACTGCCCGATTCCAGGCTGACGGCTCCCGACATCAGGGTCGGTGCATCGCCGCCTGGATTGGGATTCGTATTCATCATCATGAGGGCTTGCGGAATCGTGCCGTCGAACGAGTTGCTTTCTTCCGCCATGTCGTTGCCGAACGCGCGGACGAACTGCTGCATCCACTGCTGCCGCTGCCGTTCTGACTGTTCCCAGCCCGAGCGACCCGACTTGTGGGCACTCGTCGCGACGATCAGCGAATCGTACAACTGCTCCGCCGACATCGGCTTCACATACACATGTGTGAACAGGGCCGTCTCACCCGCAGCCGGGTTATCCTTGTCGTTCTTCTTCGGCACACTGCGACTGGTCAGGTTGTAGGCTTCCGAATTGGTGATCCACCGCATCAGTTGCTTCATGTCGTAGCCGCTCTTCACGAATTCATCCGCGAGACGGTCCATCAACTCCGGATGGGTCGCCGGGTTGTGGGGGCCGATGTCGTCGATCGGGCGGGTGAAGCCGTACGAGAAGAAATGTCCCCACAGCCGATTCACCAGCGCCAGGGAGATCATCGGGCGATCGCCCGACGTCATCAGCTTGGCGAGTTCCTTGCGGCGTTCCGTCGAGCCACCGTTATCAATTTCCGAACCGAGATAAATCGGAAACGCCACCTGCATCAGGCCGTTCCGCTTTTCAAAGTAAACCGGACCTTCAAAATCACGCCACTTCACCTCGGCAAAGTCGTCTTCCATCCGTCCGGTTTGCGGATTGAACTTGCGGTGATCCTGCTTGTCGGTCTGCCGGAAGAAGCTGTTGAACTGCCAGAACTGATCCTGCTTCCAATCGTTGAACGGATGATTGTGACACTGCGTGCATTGCACCTGCATCCCCATGAAGAGGCGGCAGGTTTTGGCGGTCAACTGCACACCGTCGTCCCGGTCCTGCATCTGGGCAAGAATGAAATTCACCGCCCCGTTTTGTTCGTAATGCCCTTCCGCCGTGACGATATCGCTGACAATGTCCTTCCACGGACGGTTGCGACCGAACGCTTCCCGGAAGAACTTCTGCATGCCGTCACGGCTGACAAACCGCGGCGTGTCCTGACCAATGCAGAGATTCGTCCAGATGGTGGTCCAGTTGCGGACATAACCGGGATCATCGAGCAGTTTGTCGATCAGCTTGGCTCGTTTCGCCTTGTCTTTATCGGCAAGAAACGCCTCCACGTCTTCCACTGGGGGAATGTGGCCGACGAGGTCGAGATAAACCCGGCGGATCCATTCCGCATCATCCGCCACCGGGGAGGGTTCGACTTCATTGTCCTTCCACGATTGGCGAATCTGCTGGTTGACGAACTGGATAATCACATCGGAGGAACCGGTCGTGAATTCCGGCTCGGCGGCCGTCACGGTCATGGTTCCACCAAGCACCAGCAGTCCCGCCAGTGCCGCGCGGGATCGTGAAATCCATCGCTGCGTCAGACTCAATTCCAACATACTGAGAGACCTTTCCGTCGCGGGGCCGCAGAAGCCATTTGCTCAACAATCGGTTGATTCAAGATTCAGCCGCCTCTTTCCAATAACAGTCTTGGCGAAGGGGAATGTTCGCGAGAAAATCGGGGGATTCTGCGATTTCAGAGATTTCCCCAGGCAGGGCTGCAGAAATGATTCGACCGCGGCCATTCTCGCGGTGGTTTTCATCGAATGCAAGAGGGAAAATGCGTTCGTAAGTGTTTTCTGAGGCAAGGGTTAAGTAGACTTTACGGCCGTGGCCAGCACGGATAATCCCCGTTCTCCTGGTCCAGAAACCTGTGCTCAGTTTTCCACAACATCCATCCAAGAAAGTAGTTATGACCGACTCGCTGGATCATTCTGCAGGCGTGATTCGTCGGACGGTTGTCGTGACCGGCGGGGAAAGTGGCATCGGCCGGGCGACCGCGCTGCGGCTGGCGCGGGCCGGTTATGCCGTCTTTACCGGCGATCTGCGTCTCGATCCAGCGAATGACGAGGCGTTCACGACACTCGGCATCCAGCGCCAGCCGTGCGATGTCCGCCGGGAAGCTGACGTACAGAATCTGATCGCGACGGCACAAACCACCACGGGGCAGTTGGATGTGCTGGTCAACAACGCTGGTGTGGGGCTGGTGAAGCCGATCACCGAGGTCACGGAAGCCGAGTGGGACCGCTGTCTCGACACCAACCTCAAAGCGGCGTTCTTTGGCTGCAAGCACGCCATCCCATTGATGCGGGCCAACACAGACGGCGGCGCGATCGTCAACGTCGCCAGCAATGCTGGGCTGTTACCGCGGGCCCACGATCCCGTTTACAGCATCAGTAAGCACGCACTGGTCGGATTGACGAAGAGTCTCGCGCTGTGTCATTCGGTCGACCGCATTCGCATCAATGCCGTCTGTCCCGGTCCCGTCGGCGACACCGGCATGATCAACGCCGACCTTGCCGCCTCGTCCGATCCCGCCGCGATGGCCGAGCAATTCATCGCCGCCAGCCCACTGGCCCGGGCTTTTCGGCGGATGATTTCACCCGATGAAGTTGCCCAGGCGATTGAATATCTCAGCAGTGACGCCGCGCTGTTGGTCACCGGCACCATGATCGCGATTGACGGCGGCAAATCGCTCGGCGTGCCCCCAAAAGTGCGTTAGAACTCCGTCAATGCCTTCGACTCTGTGTGCCACGGCCGTGTCGGCCGTGCGCTTTGGCAAAG
>JBGSUN010000274.1:0-12286 GCA_041753475.1 Planctomycetaceae bacterium
AGGCCCCGGAATGCACTGGACCGAGAAAGGAGCCCTGGCCATCACCGCCCTCCGCGCCACCGACATCAACCAACACTGGCACTCCACCTGGAACAGCCTCAACCTGGCCACCTGATCCCCACCATTCAGCGGATGCACCCACCTAAGTTCTTGAGTGGCTAGGGAATTGTCGACCGGTCGGTGATCCGATAGACTAAACTGAATGGGTGCCCGGATGGCTCCCCAATTCGAGGTTCGAAGCGCTCGAGTCGCACGAGGAGTGGAAACGTGAGTCAACACGTCGCCGATTCGTCTGAAGTTTACGAAATGGAGACGTCCTCGGGATGGCTCCCGGACGGCCGCGGACTCTCCGTATGGGGCGTGAGCATCGCCGTTCATGCGGTAATTCTGGGCCTGTTAGGGTTCTTCCACTTCGAAGTCAGCAATATGGTGACCACGGTCATCGATAGTGCTTTCGATTCCGAGACCCCGGAAGAAAACTTCAAATTCGACGCCACGGCCACGGACCAGATCGGCAGTGGCGGGGAACTCAGCGGAGGCCCCAGCAGCCTCGCGGTCTCACAGGCCGCAGTGGCTTCATCCGTGAAAAGCACCGAAGAGCAAGTCGATCGGACGATTGGCGAATCGATCGATGTTCGCGCCCCGGCATCGACCGAAGCGGTGGTCGGTCGCCCGCAGCAAAATGAAATGCTGGCCCCGGTACAAACGACCGGTGGGACAGTTCAGGCCGGTGGCGTCGAAGGCGCCATCGATCGCATCTCGTATGAGTTGATGAACCAACTTCGCGAAAAGAAAACACTCGTCGTCTGGCTGTTCGATGTCTCTCCGTCGTTGAGCAAGCGCCGGGCGCAAATCGCCGACCGCGTCGAGAACATTTACAATCAGCTCAATCAGCTCAACGTCACATCGGACAAAGCGCTCAAGACGGCGATTGCCACCTTCGGCGAGCGCTTTACCCCGGTGACGGCCGATCCGTTGGATGACATCGAGGAAGTCGTCAAGGCGGTGCGGAGCATCAAATCGGAAGAGTCCGGCAAAGAGAATGTCTTCGCAGCCGTATTGGGTGCCGTCAAGAAGTGGCAGACCTTCCGCACAAAGCAGCAGCGGGCTGTCACCATCGTCATCGTCACCGACGAAGCCGGCTCTGATGCGGAACAGTATCTTGAGCAGGCAATCGTGGAAACCAAGAAGTACGGCATGAAGTGCTTCGTGATCGGTGAAGGAGCACCGCTCGGCCGGAAGCAGGTCGAGTCGATGTTCACACTCGACAGTGGCGAAACGGTCATCGGCGTGATGGACCGCGGCCCGGAATCGTACTTCCAGGAACGACTGCGGCTCTCCTTCTGGGGTGTCAACGGTTACGACCTCGATGCGATTCCCTCCGGATTTGGTCCCTATGGTTTGACCCGATTGTGTGCCGAGACCAACGGCCTCTATCTTGTGTCCGACATCGACAACAAATTCCCGATCGATCCGATTGTGATGCGGAGTTATCCCCCGGACTACCGCCCGATTCCGATCCTGGACAAAGACATCCGCAGCAATCGGGCCAAGCAGGCCATCTTCGATGTCTGCAAGAAATATCAAGTCGAAAGCCTGCCGATCCCGACGACTCGGTTTCCCGCCGAGAACGACACGGTGTTACGGCAAAACATCGGTGACGCACAGAAGCCTCTGGCAGAACTGGACTACAAGCTCGACGAGATTCTCCGCGTCCTCGAAGGGGGCGAGAAAGACCGTGCCAAGATTCAGGAACCCCGGTGGCGGGCGATTTACGACCTGAATGTCGGCCGCGTCCTGGCCATGCGGGTTCGAAGCTATGGTTACAACATGATGCTGGCCGAAATGAAGGCGGCACCGAAACGGTTCGAGAAAAAAGAGAGCAATCTCTGGACGTTGCAGCCATCAAAAGACATTACGTCCGGTCCGGCATCGAAGAAAATGGCAACCAAAGCTCAGGAGTATCTGAAACGGGTCATCGACGAACATGCCGGGACGCCGTGGGCCATTCTGGCCGAGCGTGAGTACAGCACGCAGATGGGCTGGGAATGGAAAGAAGGCTATTACAACCCACAGCCGCAAAACATGGCGAACGGGAAAGAAAAACGGGCGCCCCGGTTTGCCGAAGAAACCGATCCGAAAACCGGCAAGAAAACCAAACGCCAGCTTCCCGATGAACCCGTTCGCCGGGAGATTTAAGCCGCTGCACGGCAGAAATTCCCTTCTGCGGTACGCGCACGTGGTGATCGACATTCTCCTCTATCGCCGTGGCCGAGTTCATGAAACCAGCTAAAGCCTCGCCCTTTCTCGTTTCTCTCGGAGTCCACATTGCCATTCTGGTAATGCTGGGATTTCTGAAATACTCGGTCGACAAAGGCAACCTGCAAGCCGTGCTCGATTCCGTCTTCACAGAAGAACGGACTCAGGAAGAATTTGAGCGCGAGGCGGACACCAGCACCGAGGTCGCCGAGACGATGAATTTCATCGCCGGTTCCGTCGCAGAAAGCGTCGCCAGCACCGGGGGCGGTGGTGGTGGAGGGGGCGGCGGTGGCGGAGGCGGGGGGGGCGGCTTCGGCGACAAGATCGGCAGCGCAGGCAGTCTCGCCGAACCAACTTTCGCGCTACGTCCCGGTCCGATCTCTGTCCCCGGTCTCGGTACTCTCGGGGATGATCTCGGTGCCGGCCAAGTCACGGGCGAAACGGGCCGCGTCGTGGAAGGTTATGGAGCTGCCCTCGGCCAGATCACCCAGGAACTGGTCCGGATGATGCGGCAGGAACGCATCCTCGCCTGCTGGCTCTTCGATGCCTCCGAATCGATGGAAGATGACCGCAAGGAAATCCGCAACAACTTCCACAAAGTCTACGAGGAAATGGGACTCGTCACCCAGGCCGACAGCAAGTTGAAGGTGACGGAAGAGCCGATCCTCACCTCGATCTTCACATTCAACGCCGGCGTCAATGAACTCACTCCCAAGCCCACAGCCGATCTCGCCACCATTCGGGCTTCGATTGACAAGATCACTAAAGACGAAAGCGGCAAGGAAGAATTCTGCGGCGCAACGGCAGCCGTGATCGAGAAGTATTCACGCCTGGCCCGCGCCCAGAAGCGCAAGCTGGTCATCATCATGGTATCGGACGAATCAGGTGACGACGGTGCCAGCGTGGAAGAAGCGATCGATCGCAGCAAACGGGCAGATGCCGCGGTCTATTTCATGGGCCGCTATGCGGTCTTCGGTTTCCCCTTTGCTCGTATGACGTGGAAGGACCCGAAATACGGTCTGACGCATTGGCTGCCCATCAAGCGCGGCCCGGAAACAGCGTTCCCAGAATGCCTGCAGTTTGATGGTTTGCACCAGCGCTGGGACATTTATTCCAGCGGGTTCGGTCCCTACGAACAGGTTCGGCTGTGCCGGGAAACGGGCGGGATCTTCTTCCTGCTGCCCGGAAACGAAGACAATCTCTCCGGCCGCGGGTCACAGGAAGAGCGCAAGTACGAGATGCTGGATATGAAAGCGTATCTTCCAGACCTCAGTGCACGCACGGTTTATGCCCGCGAGCGCGATACCAGTAAATTCCGCAACGGGCTGTTCCAGATCATTACGAAGCTGAATCCGTTCCTCGACAAAGACCTGGAGATGCGCGAGCATCACTTCTCGGCTGACCGGGCCGAGTTCACGAAACAGGGTGGGGAGAACTTTGCCAAAGCCGTGAAGGCGCTGAAGACCCTCAATGATGCGATTGCCTTTCTGGAAACGTTGAAGCCCTTGCGGGACAAGGAAAAATCGGAACGCTGGCGGGCTCATTACGATCTGATGCATGCTCAATGTCTGGCCTACCGGGTGCGATTGTTCCAGTACATTCTCGCGCTCGATCAGCATCAGGCGCTCAAGTTAGAACCGAAAATGAAGACCCCGGACGGCAAGCTGTATAACCAGTGGCACCTCATTCGTGTGCAGAAAATGCTGCCCCCGACTCCGGCGCAGGTGAAGCAGGCCGGGATTAATCTGGATGAACTCAACGAACAGGAAAAGAAGGCCAAAGCAGAGTTCGCGGCCGTCGTAGAGAATCACCAGAAAACGCCTTGGGCAAAACTCGCGGCGAATGAACTTGCCGTCGGCTTCGGACTGGAATGGCGCGAACACTACCAGGATCCGAACTATGCCCGTGTCGGGGTGGACATCAAGCTGCCGAATCCATAAGCCTGATTTCGCATCCTTTGTCAGCGACCACGGCCAGCCCGTCTCAGCAAGAATGGGCTGGATGCATTCGTCGTCACGACTGACCTAATCCGCTGCGAATCAATGCGCCGGCGGGCTGTTCTGGAAGGCGCGGGCGCGGAAGAGGAAGTCGACGATGTTCCCTTCGTGCGGCTGCAGCCAGTTGAGTTGCACCGTCTTCACGCGGCCGATGTTGAGGCGGTCGATGTTCACGGCGTCGATGAGTTGCTGTTTGAACTTTGGGTCTTCGGTGATCGCCGAGCAGATGAGCGTTGAGCCCATGGCCTGAATCATCTTGGCCTGCGGGCATTCCACCACGGACGCGAACGGGAACATGTATTCGGTGTTCGCCAACGGTACGTCCGGGGCGTTGCAATGCACGATGGTTGGCCGCAGGTAGTCGCAACGTTCTCGCTCGATGAGCCGGTCACCGTTGCGATACTTCGCGGTCACTTCCGTCACGCCAGGAGATTTGAGAGCCTCTTCGATCTGGCTGTTCATGGCCGCGGCGACACCCTTGGTCGTGAAAGCCGCGAGGGTCGCCTTCGGATCGTTGGGCGGCAACGGGACAACCGGTCCGAGTTTTTGCGCGATGGCGTCGGCGATCTCTTCCGTATGTCGTGAAGCCCACACCCCGCTGGCGTTGATGCAACCGCGGCCGCTGTTGGCGAAGATGCTGTCGACCATAATGTCGAGATAATCTTCCCACTTGTCGACAAGATCATCGCCCAGGACAACCTTCGAAAAACCCGGGCCGTGGGCCGAGATCTTCGGGTTGCCGTGATGTTGTTCGACGGTCTGCTGGCCGCCGAAGATCATGGTTCGCGGGGAATCGGCCATCATCGCGCCGCCGACGTCGTGTCCGCCGGGGTAGATGCCGATGGCTTCCCGCGGGAGACCGGCCTGGAAGAACGCTTCCGCGACACGGTACGGCGTCCAGAATTCCTGCGAACCGGGCTTGAGCATCAGCCCGATCTGCATGGGGATCGCCGGTAACCACAGGGTATGGACGCCCGGCGAATTGTTCGGCAGCACGGCCGACAACACCGGCGTATTCGCCTGGAAACTGACCATCACGCCCCGGCTTTCCATGCCATAGCCGTTGGTCAGAATCTCATGCGGAAGGCCGCGAGTAAGGGCGTCGATCACTTCGCCCATGTGGGTCAGCACGAACGAATTTTTCCGCATATTCCCCGCACACATGTGCTCGGGAATGCCGGTCGTCGCCGATTGCATGCGGCAGAACTCGGCCGGGGTCAGCGACCCGTTGCCGCAGGGCAGCGTGGCGTTCAGGTAAAGATCCGCGGCTTTCGCACAGATGTCGATAAGCTGCGGGATGGAAAGCTGCCGGAGAGCATCGCGGGCTTTCTGAGCCTTCTTCAAGTCGAGCTTGGCCTGCATGCCGGTCGCCTGGTGAAGCTGCGCGAGCGCTTCGCCGGTGTCGAAGTGCACCACCGGCTGCTTCTCCATGCTTTCGTAAACTTGGCCCCAGCGGAGAATTGGAATGTCGAACATGCGGTGTTGGTCCGTTGTCAGTGGTCAGTGGTCAGTGGTCCGTTGTCAGTGGTCCGTTGTCAGCCGCGTTTGGCTGGGCTTCGGACTTCTGGTGACGGCCGATGGAATTCAAATAAGCGTTCAGTCGGGGAGCAAGTTCATCCAAAAGTGAGCGAATGGATTCGATGTCGACCGCTTGCAGCAGTTGTCGACAGTATGCGCGCCGCAACCAGTGTTTGACCTCATACAGCGAGCCACGAGCAATCCGGATAAAGCGGCGATTGTCGGCGAACGATCCGCGTCCCGCCCCTTCGGCAATGTTGGCTCCGATACTATCCGCGGCCCGAATCAACTGCCCACCAACGGTATTCTGGTCCAGCTTTGTCCACTGCCGGACTACACGGTAAATCAGGTCGGACAGTTTTTCCGACAGGCGATAAACTTCAAGCTCTTCAAATTGAGTCCGCGCCATGGTGACCGATCCCTTTACTGAGGAGGAGCAGCCTCTTCACCACTGACAACGGACCACGGACAACTGACCCGAACCTAGTACACCCCCACGGTCGTCGTCTTCGCGAACACATGGAACGGCCGCGTACCGCTGATGCCGTCCCACGGGTAGGGTTCGCACGGGGGTTCGCGTTCGCCTTCGTCGCGTTCCATGAAGCCGGGGATGAAGAGTTCTTTGGTGAGCGTGTACAACTTCACGCGGCCGGTTTTGTTGTAGTCGACGACTTTGTTGTAATCCTCGAACTCGACCACTTCGATGACCGCGCGCGGCTGCGGGGCGTGGTAGGTGATCTTGTAGTTGTCGGCTTTATCGAACGGCTTGCTGCACGCCAGGCCCATGAGCGTGTTGCCGTAGGTCGGCGTCATGAAAACGTCCGGGCCGAGGAGTTCTTCACAGCAGACGCGGTACCATTGCGGTGAGAACTCGGTGCCGCCGCCGAAGATACCGGTGATGCCTGTCTCGGCGATCGTTTTACCTTCATTCATCAACCGGCTGGCGAGGGCTTCGAGCAGCTTCGGTGTCATGAAGGCGCACTTGATGTCGTGCCCCGCGGACAGAATCGTGAGCACCTGGTCAATCACGTGCTCTTTGTATTCTTCGGCTTCCTTGATCTTGCCCTTCTTCAGCAACTTCACGACCCAGCGGGGATCGAGATCAACACAGAAGCAGATGCCGCCACGGTATTGGGCGAGGTGCTCGACGGCCAACCGCAATCGGCGCGGACCCGAGGGGCCGAGCATCAACCAGTTCGAGCCCTTCGGGAAGTATTTATCCGGCAGGGTATCGCTGAAGTTTTCGTAGTCGATCCAGTGATCTTCGACGACGAGCCGGCTCTTCGGAATGCCCGTGGTGCCGCCGGTTTCGAAGACATACATCGGCTTGCCGTCGAGGCCCTTCGGCATCCACCGCGTCACCGGGCCGCCGCGAAGTTCGTCGTCTTCAAACAGCGGGAATTTCTTCAGGTCGTCGAACGAGTTCACGTCCGTGAGCGGGTTGAAGTTGAACGACTTCGCTTTTTCGAGCCAGTAGGGCGACCCCGTCGCGGGACTGAAGTGCCACTGCACCGTTTCCCGGGTGTGGGCATCGAGTGCGGCCCGAGCTTGGACAGCACGTTCCTGAAGTGTCGTCACGGAGCGATCTTTCATTGAAAAATGCGGACGGTGGGGCGTTTTCGGGCGGTCAGGTAATGATAGTCGTCGAGACAACTAACGGCAACGGGCGGGTGGAATGGAGAATGAGGAATGGAGAATGAAGAATTCAAAATGGTGAGCTAGATTCCATTTTTCACTCTTCACTTTGAATTCTTCATTCTCCATTTCATTCACCACCAGACAAAGCACCCCGGCTGCGAGGAAGCAGCCGGGGTGCAAGACGTTCCTACAGGTCTGCAGTCGCCGGGACGATGTACGGAGCCCGGTATTCGCGTGTCAGATGCTTATTCGCTTCTTCGGCCATCGGACCGCGGAAGGTTTCTTCTCCCGCCAGCGTCAGCTTCGGCCCGAGCGTGATCTTTGTCGTCGCCGGGTCGACCTTATTATCGGTCAGGTGTTGCAGGAAGCGGTCGAGCGTCGAACTCGCCTCGGCGTCATCTTTCAATGCCCCGCCGATTTCCGAGGCCGACATGCCCTTGCCGAGGCGGTAGGAGATGTTGCCGACATGGCACAGGGCGCTCGACAGATGCCCTTCGAGAATCTCGCCGTTCAGGTCCTCGTAATTGCGACTGCGGACGGCCTTCACAAAGTTGGCGAAGTGGTTGTCATCGCCACCGCCGGAGAAGGACTGCCCCTTCTTGCCGTCTTTGTCGAAGACCGTGCCGCCGTTGTAGCTCGGTGAGACAAGATAGCCCTCGGAGCCTTCAAAGATCACGCCCACTTTGGCGTCTTTGAAAGCGTCCGTCTTCAGACCGCGGACTTCAAACACCAGTCGCTTGCCGGAGCGGAACTGATGGATGCAGACCTGCGTGTTCGCGGTTTCTCCGGCGTCCGTATAAGCAAAGCGACCCCCGTAGCTTTGCACGGTGTCGCCAAGGTCCATTTCACCGAGACCCCAGCGGGCGATGTCCATCTGGTGGATGCCCTGGTTGCCAAGGTCGCCGTTGCCGTAGGCCCATTGCCAGTGCCAGTCGTAGTGGAATTTCGGCCGGGTCAACGTATCCATCGGCGCGGGGCCGGCCCACATGTCATAGTTCACGCTGGCAGGGACATCATAATTTCCCTTGGGACCGATGGACGGCCGCGGTTTGTAACACAACCCGCGGGCCAGTTTCACGTCGCCCAGCTTGCCCGACTTGATGTAATCGATCGCTTCCCGCATGCCGGGATTGGAGCGGCTTTGCGTGCCGCACTGCACCATCTTTTTGTACTTGCGGGCGGCTTCCACCAGCCGCCGGCCTTCCGTCACGTTGTGACTCACCGGCTTTTCGACATAGACATCTTTCCCGGCCTGAATCGCCCAGATGGCGGCGAGCGCGTGCCAGTGGTTCGGCGTCGCAATGCTGGCGATGTCGATCGACTTGTCGTCGTACGCTTTCCGCATGTCGATGTAGACTTTCGGCTTGTAACCGAATTGCTTTTCAATCCCTTCCGCCTTCTGATTTCCCACGACTTCATCGACGTCGACAATCGCCGCAATCCGGCAATCCTTCCGCTTGCCGAAGCCCCCGACGTGTGACATCCCGCGACCGTTCACGCCCACCACGGCGACGTTCAGGACTTCGTTCGGGCTGGAAGAACCCTCTTGTGCAAAGCTGGCCTGCGTGGCCGAGGTGGCAAGCGCCGCCGTCGCCGCAGCGAACATCGAGTTTTCCAGGAATTCACGACGCGATTGCTTGGACATCGGAGCCACCTTTGTGCAGCGACAGACAGCGGGAAGTTCATGATCGCGATCGGGAGAACGTCCACCCCAACGCAATCCCAGCAGTCTACGTCGTGATTCAATCAACGTGCAAGCATGCGACGTGAAGCAGTGCGAGACCCGGAGGACCTCAGGCAACGACGATGAGGAACGACACGGCATATGAACACCGCCATTCGCTGATAGCAACATGAGCCTGTTTTGTTTTGTGAGGAGAACACCCATCTCACTCCGCGTTCGTTTTGCGAGCCTTACGCCTGGGCGTGCGTTCCGTCCGGATTTGTTCCGGCTCGCGCATGACCATGCCAGTGGAGGATTCAACGCCCTGAATTCTGGCTTGGGGAGACTTTGTTCAGTGGAGTGCACTCGATAGAATCCGCGTCGTTCCACTGCAATCCGTTAACGGAGTTGATTCATGCGCCTGCTGCTATGTTTCACGCTGCTGTCTGTCGGGTTGGCTCCGCTCGCGCCCGTATCGGCTCAGGGATTTCGACCGCCGGATTTTGTCAGCCCGGAAGTCACCACAGAACGTGACATCATCTGCCGGATTCACGCCCCCAAAGCGGAAACCGTCCGGTTGTCCATCGGCGATCTTCCCGGCCACGATCGGGGCGTTGCAATGACGAAGGCTGACAACGGCGTCTGGGTCGCCACCGTCGGTCCCGCACCGGCAGGGGCGTATCGCTACACTTTCAACGTCGATGGTGTCACTGTGATCGATCCGCGCAATCCGGCGACGAGTGAATCGAACGCGAATTCATCCAGCCTGGTGATTGTTCCCGGAAGCGAACTGTTCGACCTGAAAGACGTGCCGCATGGAACGGTTGCCGTCGTGAACTACTTTTCCAAGTCGCTCAATCGCTTCCGGCGCATGCATATTTACACGCCTCCTGGTTATGAACGGGGGGAGGGCCGGTATCCGGTGCTGTATCTCTTGCACGGCGCGATGGATTCCGATGCCTCTTGGAGCACCGTCGGGCGGACGGGAGTCATTCTCAACAACCTCATTGCCGTGGGGAAAGCCAAGCCCATGATCGTCGTGATGCCCGCCGGTCACACCGGTCCCTTTCGGCTCGGGGCACCGGGCGAACGACGATTCGAACGCCAGATTGATGAGTTTGGCACGGATTTCACCGGGAGCGTGAAACCCTTCGTCGAAGAGCACTACCGCGTCATCGGTGACCGCGCTCATCGCGCGATTGCGGGGTTGTCGATGGGAGGGCTGCAAACGCTGAACATTTCTGCGGCCAATCTCACCGACTATGCCTACATTGGTGTGTTCAGCTCGGGGGTTTTCGGCATTGCCGGTGGGTTTGGCGGAGCGCCGCCGAATCGGGAATGGGAAGAAACGAACCGCGCCGCATTGGATCTTGCTGAGGCCAAACAGGGGCTGCGATTAGTGTGGTTCGCGACCGGCAAGGATGATTTTCTCGTGAAGACCTCGCAGGCAACGGTGGCCATGCTGAAGGAGCATGGGTTCGACGTGATCTACAAGGAAACCGACGGCGGCCACACCTGGCTTAACTGGCGTGACTATCTCGGCGAGTTCGCGCCGCAGTTGTTCGTCGACCCGTAACGGCACCATTGTGCGTGATCCGAAGTTCCCTTGCGATCAAGGTGCGGACTCATCAAGCTTTCTGAATGCCGTGATTAATTCCTTCCCGAATTCGGATGCTTCCATGTCGGATACGTCTTCTTTGAGCCGCCGTTCATTGTTGACCGCCGGTGCCGCGGCCACGGCTGCGGCGATGATGCCTGCCTCTAAGGCTGTCGCTGCGGAGTCCACACCCATCATCGAACCGCCGACAGGCAAGACGATTCTGCTGTCGTGCAAGCTGGGGATGATCGCGAAGAAATCTCCCGAAGGGAAAGATTACACGATCGTCGAACGGCTGAAACTGGCGAAAGAAGCCGGGTTTGACGGCGTCGATTTCGATGAAGCCGGCAACTTCACGCCGGAACAGGCCCGTGACGCCGTACGGGAATCGGGCGTCTTTGTGCACAATGCCATCAATCACGCCCACTGGGGGCAACGGCTTACCAGCGCGAACGAAACGGAACGAACCACCGGCCGGAACAACATCGCCCACTGCCTGCGGGTGTCCCATGCCGCGGGCGGCAGTGGTGTGCTCATCGTCATCGGTAAGGGCGACGACGGCCCGGAAGCCGAGATCGAAGACCGCGCCCGCAAAGAGATCAAGCAACTAATTCCTCTTGCGGCGTCGCTCGGCCAGATGATTCTCTTCGAGAACGTCTGGAACAAGATGCACTACGATCACGATGCCCCGCCGGAACAGACCGCGGAACGGTTCATCAAGTTCGTCGACAGTTTCCACAGCCCGTGGATCGGCATGTACTACGACATCGGCAACCACTGGAAATACGGCCAGCCGCGTGAATGGCTGAAGGCGTTCGGTCACCGGGCGGTTAAACTCGACGTGAAGGGTTTCAGCCGCGCGAAGAACAAGTTCGTGGACATCACGTCCGAAGACGACGACCTGCCGTGGGGTGAAGTGCAGAAGGGCCTCGAAGAAATTGGCTTCACTGGGTGGACGACCGCGGAAGTCGGTGGCGGCGGATTGGAACGCCTCACGACTGTCCGCAAACAGATGCAGAAGGCGTTTGGGTTGGCATGAACCTGATTTCTCATGAATCGTGTGCCACGGCCGTATCGGCCGTGTGAAGTCACAATCCGCTTATACACTTCACACAGCCGGCACGTCTGTGACACACAAGCTCCCGACTGATTCAGCCATCGATAAAGGCTCTTCCGTGACCGAACCCACGCCGTTGACGCTGCGCGAACTGCAAGCGCTCATTCAAAACATGTACGGCGACAAAGACGTTTCCCGCGGCGTCGATGGCACGTTCATGTGGCTCATGCAGGAAATCGGCGAATTGGCCACGGCCCTGCGCGATGGCTCACCACACGAGGAACTGGCGAAGGAATTCGCGGATGTTCTGGCGTGGCTGGCGACCATCGCCAACGTTGCGGGGGTCGATCTCGACGCCGCCATCCGCCTCAAATACGGCCGCGGCTGCCCCGGCTGCGGCCAATTCGCGTGTGTCTGCGATCCCGGTGAAAAACCGTGATCGTCCGCTGTGCGGTTTCGCGCCCCGCACAGATCGCTTCCCAGTGTTTTCGAACGTGACAACTCTAAGTCACTGAGAATCCGTTTGCACGGGGCGCGAAACCGCACAGCGGCGTTGG
>JBGSUN010000275.1:0-7584 GCA_041753475.1 Planctomycetaceae bacterium
CACAAAGTGGTACTTGATGTCAAAGCGGGTGTGAGCCCCTGTCCGATAGTTTTCCATCCGGCCAATTGTAACCACACAGCGTAAAACCTGAAGGATTCGCCTGAAGGCGAGGGTTTCGGACCCATTGCGAGGACAATGAAAGCGACGGATGGGTGGGATACCCATCCGTCGCCTGAGGAGTTGACCGACAGTCCCGAAACCTACAGCGTCACCGCTTCGACCTCCGCCACGAACCGGCCGGCGTCTCCAGACAGGAACGCATTGATCACCTCGAACACGGCGTCACTGAAGCCGCCGACGTTCAGGATATCGCTCCGTTCCGGGGCCTGCGTCGTCTGGTTCGGTTGCAGGTCGATGCAGATCAGCTTCGGCCCCATGAAGTCGCCACCCTGGAGCTTGACCTGGTTCTGCACGAACTGCTGCCATTCCGTCATCACGCCGGTCGCGCCATTCGTATCGTAGAAGAACGGCCGACCCTGATAGACCCAACTCTCGTTATCGCTGACCAGGACGACACTCGCGAACTTCCGCTTCGTGTAAGCCGCGTTCGCCTTCTTGATTGGCAACGAGCAGTCGGTTCCGCCGCCACCGTACTTCGCCAATCGATCCGCCAAACTCAGGATCGAGTCGGATGGGTCGATCTTCACATCGAACGCCTGCGTATCGAACGGCACAACCACGCTGTCCGGGTTGCGCCGCAGGAGCGCCGCTGCCACGAGGGCCGCGACGTCCACACACCGCATTTTCGTCGTGCCGCCGCGACCCCGGTTGCCCGTGACCGCCGACTGCATCGAACCCGACACGTCGAGACCAATCACGACCGGTCCCGGCAGTTCAGGCACGTTGCCGCACGCGATCTCCGCCGCCTTGTGCAGCGCGGTCTTGATCGCCTGTGGCACTTCATCTGCTGCGTTCAAGTACGCCGCAAAGAACTGGTACGGGAACTGCCGCGATCGACGGATTTCGTTCTCATCCGCCAGCCGGTCAGCCACCGTCCGGACCATCGCCGCGTCGTCGAACACGCCGTGCCGCTGCAATGTGTTGAGGTTCATCCGCAGCGCCTGCGGTCCCATCGTCCGCGCGATTGCCGCCCAGACCTTGGCACCCTTCGCCGTATCGGCCAGCAAGTCCCACCGCGCGTGCAGACGATCCAGCAACGCGATCTGCTGCTCGGCCGTCTCCGCCGTGCGGAAGGCGACCAACAGCCGGACCTGCTCTGGAAGGTCGACTTCACCCGCTGGCGTCCACTTGGCAACATCCTTGTCCGTCAACCAGCCGAACAGCGCGCGCCGCGCATTGTCCGACGGCGTCGGCCGCGCCATCCGCAGGATGTCCCGCAGCGACGGATCGTGACCGATCGACGCCGACAACAGCTTCTCCGGCGAGGCCGTGTTCAGCCACCGCTGGAACGCGCGCTGGAGCGAACTCGACAGGCTCTTCTTGCCGAACTGGCCCGAGCGGATCATCTGGAACAACGTCCGCAACACGCGGCCGTTGTCGATGACGCGATCAAACACCTGATGGAACAGGACCGTGTCCCGCGCAGCGAGCGTCGCCGCCAGCGCCGCCGGCATGTCCTTCAGGTAGGCCCGTTCGCGTGCGTAGATGGCCAGCTTCGCCAGGAAGACGTTGTCATTGACCTGCGCGATCAGCGCCTTCAGCGTGTCGAGCTGCGATTCGGCATCGGCGTAGAACGTGCCGTTGAAGCAGCCCGTCGCCGCAAACTGCGAGAGCGCGTGCTTCGGTCCCAGCGCGTACGCCGCGCCACCCGCATCATTCCGCGCTGTCGCCTTCGGCAACAGCGCCTTCACACTCGAAAACAACGACTTGTTGGCCATGATGACCTCCGGTCAGTCAAGAGCTAAGAGTCGAGAGTCAAGAGTCAAGAGCCAGAAAAATTGCAGGACGTCACTTTCCTGATCTGGCTCTCGACTCTTGACTCTCGTCTCTCAACTCAAAAGGGTTCGACGAAGGGGGATTGAGAATGGGGCGAGCCCCGACTCTTTTGCAAAGATGGATTCCCAATCGGCAGTCGAACCGCGTTCCTGATGCCAGCACCAATCACACGACTGGTGCTGGTCCCTTCTTGCAGAATGAATGTGTCCACCGATCCGACGAAGGATGAGCAGACGGGTCTGTCATGACCCAAAGGAGGAAGGTGTAGTCCGCTCGGGCAGTCGGATCACAAGGTCCGAACCTCGATGGGGACTAACTGCTATCGAATCCGTATTGATTCAAGTGTTTGCCGCGTGACCGCGGTCATGAAATTCCTCTTCGGCACCAGAAGACACATCGTAGGAAAACAGGTTCGCGAAAATGATCCAGCGAGGGATGGTCAGAGTTGCTCACCGATTGAGCGACGGGACCGTGATCTCGAAAAGAGGTCCCGACAGGAGTTGAACCTATATGGACTCCATACCGGCAGTTGAATCAAGTTTCAGAAACACTCGACGAAGTGTGGCCAGAGCTTTTTCCTCACCAGGCGGACAAACCGCCCGATGAGGTCCGGCCCCGTGTGTCTTCACGAAGGGGGCCGGGCGGGAATCGAACCTGCTAAACCATGGACTCCGCACCGGCAGTCGAGTGTGTCTTCAAGGTCAATTCAAAACGGATCAACGAAGTTGTGGACAGAGGTTTTACGTCGCTCTAACCAACTGAGCTACAGCCACCATCTGAAAAAGGGTGACTGGTGGGACTCGAACCCACGACCTACGGCTCCTGAAGCATGGACTCCGATCCGGCAGTCAATCCGTATTTCCAATCACCAAGATCCAACGAAGTGTTTGTTGAGACGCCGTCCTTACCGGGGGGTGAAGCCCGGCAGTGGAAACGCGATCGTCGTCTACTGGAGATTCGGATCGCTTCACGCCGTCGGTCGCCCGACATTCGCTACCTTAGGGCCGTCATAGTTACGGGTAGTCCCAACGGGCAGTTAGATCAATGGTTTATTGTTGCGATAAAAGCCTCAACGAAGTTTTGCCGAGACATCGTGCCTAAGGCACTCGGTTACAGCGAGTGATGGAATCCCGGCAAGCAGTTGAGGCTGTTCAAAGACACAACGAGCGAGGAATTGGTTCAGGTCATGGTCCTCTCGTACAGATGAAATCCGAACCTTCAGCTCGTCATGTCAAGACGCCGGTGGGAGTCGAACCCACTGAATGCGGCTTTGCAGGCCGCCGCCACGCCGTGTAGCTCCAGCGCCATGAAAACAGTGTCCCTGCCAGGAATCGAACCTGGTCTACGACCTTCGCAGAGTCGCGTGCTTCCGGTACACCTCAAGGACAATCAGTACCCATCCAAGGAATCGAACCTTGCCTGACGGCTTCGAGGACCGTTGTGCGTCCACCACACTCGTTGGGCAGAAAATCGTCGGTCCGGGAATCGAACCGAGGCCGGTAGCTTCGGAGACTGCCGTGTTCTCTCGTGCACTTACTGACTGAAGAGCCAACGGTGCTTGCAGCCGTATTTTCATCTGGGAGGCAGCCGACCTCCGGCGTCACCGCCCTGCGTCTCAGCCGATATCACTGGACACATCACGCCAATTTCAGGCCTTGTTCTTTTTCTCGTTCAGCTTCTTCAAAGCCATCACTTTTTGATGGCTTTCGTAGATGAAATCATCTCCGTCACGAACAGGCGTGCGTTCGATCGCCCGGATTGCGCGAACGTCGCCGAATCGCTTGAGAGCTTCGAATGCAGCGCCACGGATCTCTACCTCACCCTCTTCGAGCAACGACAACAGTGTCAGAAAAACCTCTTCGGACTTCTTAAATCGTGACAAATGAACGATCAGTCGCTGACGTGAACCACCCAGCTTTCGGTTTTGGCAGATGCGAAGGCACTCGTCCAGGTGATCGCGGGGTTCGATGGTGTAAATGGCGTTGCCAACGACCCAAAGCAGACCAAGGTCCTGTAGGAAGGATTCCTCGGAAAACAATTGGAGCAGTTTCTCCGTAGCAGCGGACAGCCCTTTCTTGGTCAACGCGCGGACGACCATCTCCAGGTAGCCAGAGTCCGACTTCGACTCTTCCAAGGCGTGAAGCAGTCTCGGCACATAAGTCTGGAAATGTTCTGAGGAGACACCCGCATTGACCATGATGTTCACCGGGTGTTGTTCAATACTTTTCCATTTCCAGGTTTGGGGGTCGCCTTTGACGAAGCGAGTCTTGGCGGCACGAAAGTCTCCCCAATGATCCAACGAATGGAGATCGTCGCCCAGCTTTTCCCAAGCTGACTGGTCCATCTTTGGCCCTCGCTCATTGGGTCATGTTTGAAATCAGTTTGCTCATAAGTTTACCTATGATGATAGCCGCCGACAAAGTCGCAGCACGAGCGTGAGGATTCGAACCCCATCCAGCGGCTTTGGAGACTACCCGCCCTCCCAGGAGCACACTCGTGTAGATGCCGCCGAGCCCTTCGAAAAGGACTCGGCGACGATCATTATTCATCCAGTTCCACGGTCCAGTACGCCTCGCTGAGGAACTTGGACCAGCTTTCGATCTTCACGTCGTGCCGGGCGTACAACGGCTTCCACTTCGGGCGGACCGGTGCCTTCCGCAGCGGCATGTGCGCTTCGGTTGGCGTGCGGTCGGCCTTCCGTTTATTGCAGTCGAGGCAGGCAAGGACGCAGTTGTCCCACGTGCTGGTGCCGCCGCGCGAACGGGGCAACACGTGGTCGATCGTCAGGTCTTCGCTGCCCGGCTGCACACCGCAGAACTGACATGTGTAGCGGTCGCGCTTGAAAATGTTCCGCCGACTGAAGGTGACCGCGTTCGTGGGAACTCGGTCATACTCCGTCAGCGTGATCACCTCCGGCACGCGAATCCGAAACGTCACCGACTGCACGAACGGTTCGTCGTCCTTTGGCACCAGCTTGGCCCAATCCGCCCACGTGTAGAGCTGAAAGTCCGTGGGATCGACGATCCGTGCCCGTTCCGCCGCGACCAGCGTCAGCGAGCGCGCCACAGATGCCACACCCACCGGCTGCCAGTTGCGGTTCAGCACCAGCGTTGGCCGAGTCAACATCGCCACCATGATTCTTCTCCGCTGCTATAAGGTGTTCGGGGGGAGTTGAACCCACCGCTTCGACGGTCACAGCGTCGTGTGCCATACCGATACACTACGAGCACCATAAACGGGCGCAGTGACCTGCTGCGCCCGCAAATCAATCCAGGAATGCCACGTGCCGCATGGCGGCCGCTTGCGTTTCCGTATTCATCAACACACGGTGCCAATCGTGCAACGTAACCGTCGCATGATCGGCATGTCGCACGCGACCTTTCACGTACACCGATGGGTTCCGCCGCAGCGTCGACCACGCCCAGTGCTTCGCTTCCGGCTTGCGCGACAGGAGCACATTGAACTGCCCCTGCGTCAATCCGTTTGGCTTCTGCGTGCACACATAGACGACTTCCCCACCCGAGCGGTACAGGAATTCGACCATGTGTGGCTTTCCTCCGCCGCGTCGCAACGGCTCGTTCGTCAACACGAGTTTCGAGTTGACGATCAACTGCGGATCCGGCACGAAGAACCATTCCCCTTGACGGACGAACGCTTCGTTCCGTCGACGGTTCCAGTTCTTCTGTCGGACTTGCATCCGGCGTTGACGACCGACAATTTCGACCGGCTTCAATGCTTCCATCGCCGTGCGGACCGTGGACGCAGCACTTGTTTCCGGCACGGCGGCGACGAACCAATGCCGTTCATCGTGCCCGCACAGGAACTTGTGCTTCTCGTCGGTTTCCGACCGGGACATCAGCAACAGGTGCCGCTGCTTCGGTTCGAGGTGCAGAACTTCAACATCGGCCGGGGCTTCATTCGACACTTGAATATCGAACAATTCGCCCAGGCGATCCCGTCCGATATCGAGCGCCACGGCTCCCCGAATTCGGCGGCCGTCCAGCCATCGCACCTGGGCGCGAGCGCCGATGCGAGCGAACTGCCGCTGGAGTACATTCACGTCCATAACTAAGAACCCTGCTTAGGATCGACGTGAATCCTCTCGGGAATCACGTCAGTAACTGAAGGCCACCGGGGACCATCCTCGGGGCCGGTTCAAATGCCTGTGATGTGTGGGACAACGATGTCGCATTCCGGCCTCCTTTCATTGAGTGAGATGGGATGTTCTATTGCCGTGCATCCGAAGACGCAGCGACGTATCAAAAGGTTCGTGACTTTTTCAGCGGAAGGAGCGGGAGTTGAACCCGCAAGAGGTTTTCGCCCCCATTCGGTTTCCAACCGACGCCCGGCACCCATCGGGAGGCCCTTCCGTTTTCTCTTCAATGCCTCGACCAGGACTCGAACCCAGAACATCCCGTTAGAAGCGGGACATGATCTCCATTTCACCATCGAGGCCATGCAAAAGCGGAAGGCAAGGGATTCGAACCCTCACGACCTTGCGGCCGCGCGGTTTAGCAGACCGGCCCGGCAAACCTTATCCGGCTACCTTCCGTAATCAGTGGACCCACCGGGAGTCGAACCCGGATCACCGCCATGCCATAGCGGTGTCATGCCGTTAGACCATGAGCCCATTCGTCGTTGTCAGTGGACCGCCGGGGAGTTGAACCCCGATCTTCTGGTTGCGACCCAGATGTCGTGCCGTTGGACCAGCAGCCCTTTCTTCGAGAGGTCCGTCCGGGAATTGAACCCGAGCCTCGTCCTTACCAAAGACGTGTGCGGCCGCAACACCTACAGACCGAAGTTATCGATTGATCCCGGATGGAGTTGAACCATCGTCGCCAGCATGTCGGGCTGGAGTCGTGCCGTTGGACCACGGGATCGAAGTGACCGAAGTGGGAGTCGAACCCACAAAATCACCAGGCTCTCGACCTGGTCGCTTTTCCAGTTTGCGTACTCGGCCGAGGGAGGGCTAATGGCTGATGGTTAATGGCAAATGGGCAGAAAAGACTGCGTTGGGTTCATCTACTCCGTCCATCAGCCATTGACCATTCGCCATCAACCAATTGCAGGCCCCGGTAACGATCCGGGTTCCCCGCCTTATGGGAGCGAGTCGGGCACCTGCCCTGCCTGCAATGAAATGACCAAGGGGAGAGTTGAACTCCCAAGCCCACAAGGGGCACGACGTTCTGAGCGTCGCGTGTCTACCAGTTGCACCACTTGGCCGCGGCTGCGCCGAGAAAGTAGATGGGCGAGAGTGGAAAGTAGAGCGATGCAAATCTTGTCTACTCACAACTTTCTTCCTTCAACTATCTCGCGCAGCGATGCGTCGGGCAGGAGTTGAACCTGCAATGCCCGAAGGCGAGTGGGTTACAGCCACTTGGGCACGCCAATGCCCAGCCGACGCTCTTTGCTCCGCGATCACGAATCTCTGGCGAACGGATACCGCTCGCGCGATGGACATATTGAGAGTAGCGCGAGTGGGAGTCGAACCCACAGAATCACAGAGGTTTGAACTCTGCCGCTTTGCCAATTGCGTACCGCGCCGTATCAGCCCTCTCGATGGGATTTGAACCCACGATCTCCACCGTGACAGGGTGGTGAGCACTCCGGACTGCTCCGCGAGAGGAAATGGAATAGCTCAGGTGGGAGTCGAACCCACAGCATCTCTGGTTCTAAGCCAAAGTGGTC
>JBGSUN010000276.1:0-2231 GCA_041753475.1 Planctomycetaceae bacterium
CACAAAGTGGTACTTGATGTCAAAGCGGGTGTGAGCCCCTGTCCGATAGTTTTCCATCCGGCCAATTGTAACCACACAGCGTAAAACCTGAAGGATTCGCCTGAAGGCGAGGGTTTCGGACCCATTGCGAGGACAATGAAAATGATTGGGCATCAAACAGTAAGCCAATAGGTCGCAGGTTGGGCGATTTGGCAACGCGGCCCGCGGCGTCCGTGCATTCGGACCGTCGCTGAATCCCTTGAGATACTGACCCATTCGACGCAGAAAGAAGAGGTAATTCTCGCGGTCAAAGAAAAGGGACTGTCGGTCAACACCGCGGTTGTAAACGTGGAAGTATTCACCGATCGCCAACGGTTCTTGTCGCTTCGGCATGATTCGGTTGCCCCATCGTCATCATCCCGGCTGCCAGGAAGCAGCCGGGATGCTTCGCGTATCTTTCCCTCACACATCACACCATGCAATCGCTTCTTTCAACCCGGCGACGCAGTCGCGGGTGGGGATGAATTCGTGGCCGACGTAGCCGGTGTAGCCGACGTCGAGGAGCGCCCGCATGATCGGCGGGTAGTGGATTTCCTGCGTGTCGTCCATCTCCGCGCGGCCGGGGTTGCCCGCCGTGTGAATGTGGCCGAGCCAG
This sequence comes from Planctomycetaceae bacterium, assembly GCA_041753475.1. Classification (GTDB taxonomy): domain Bacteria; phylum Planctomycetota; class Planctomycetia; order Planctomycetales; family Planctomycetaceae; genus DSVQ01. The sequence goes on from JBGSUN010000276.1 coordinate 635, forward strand.
TCTTTGTGCTGATGAATCCGGCGGATCACATCGCCGTCCATGATCTGCACGTGGTAGATGTCGAACAGGAGTTTCACCCGCGGCGAACCGACCTGCTTCAGAATGTCGATGCAGTAATCGGTGTGATCGCCTTGATAACCAGGGTGACCTTTCATCGGATGATCACTGGCCCGCGTGTTGAGCATTTCGAGACAGAGCGTGACCTTTTTGTCCTCGGCGAAACCAGCCAGTTTTTTCAGAGCGGTGACGCAGTTCTTCGCACCGACGTCGTCCGGAATGTCTTCCCGCATCCCGGTGAAGGTGATCACACTCGGGCAACCAAACGCCGCGGATTCTTCGATGCGTTGCTTGAGTAGCGTCGAGCATTCATCCCAATGCTTCGGGTTGTTGAGGCCTTTCACAAAGCCATGACTGCTGCTGATCGCGCACGTCAGACCGTGCTTCTTCAGCGTTCGCCAATGATCGACCGGGCAGAGTTCGAGACTCTTGCAGCCGAGTTCCTTTGCCTTGGCACAGAACGCGTCGAAACTCGGAAAGTGCTTTTCGTAACACCAATGGACGACAGAGTGATTGATACGGCCCTTCAACGGCGCGGGTTCTGCGGCATGCACGGTAGACATCATGGCTCCTGAAGCCAAAGCGGCGGCACCTGCCAGAACATCGCGGCGAGAAACGGGGGGAGTGGTCATCACGGTTGTTCCTGAATCAAAGAGGGAATGATCGAATTATTACGGTGCCACCAGCGGGGCAAACAATTCCGGCAACGAAACGGTAAAGCCGGGCAACAGCGGGTCACCCGTCAACAATTCGGGATACCGCACGATTCGGCTGTCGGTCGGACTGTGATACACCGTCACCGTCTGCTGCACGGGATCGCAGTACCACACGAGTTCCACATCGTGGTCGAAGTAATCGTGCAGCTTTTCGTCCATTTCGCGCACCGTGTTCCCGGCACTCAGGACTTCGATGGCCAGATTCGGGGACAAGCACATCCAGCGGAGCGTGCGGTTGCAGGTTCACTTTCCGAAGGCGCTCAGTGGACACGTAACAGACATCGGGGATGCGAATTAGCCCCCATTCGAGCTTCATCATGCCATCAGCACCGAAAACCAAGCCGAGGTTCTTTCCTCGAAGGAATTCGCCGAGAAGCATCGCCAGCCGAACGGCCACCGCCGATTCAAAATAGCCCACGGTTTTCTCCACGAGGATGCCGTCGACAAGCTCACACAGCCGATTTTCCTTCGCATGAATGGCTTCTACATCCTGTTCGGTCGCCGTGCCGGGGTCGGGACGGGTCCGAATGCGCGATAACGGAATGGGGCCAAACCGCTGCACAAGATCGGCGGCGGTCCATTCATGCGTCTGCGGGGGAGTGGCGGTGCTCATCGGTCGGGGACCTTCGGTGGACCGGAGTCGGGAACCCTGAAATTATCGGGGGACCGTCCTTTCGGAACAAGGGTGCATCCGCTGAATGGTGGGCGCGGTGTTGGACAAAGGGATACCCTCGATGGGGTGTGTGCGTGACTGCGGGGTTGGGAACTCCGCGAACCCAAGGAGGGCATCCCATGCTGATTCAGATTACGGTTCGGGTGTCGGA
>JBGSUN010000277.1:0-50674 GCA_041753475.1 Planctomycetaceae bacterium
CCGCCGCGCGGAACGCCGCCATCACGCTGTGTCGACAGCAAAACCCCCACAATCTCGCCGAAGCCCGACGAGATTTCGCCTGGAATCCCCAACCCCTCTTCACCATCCTCGGCTACTTCACGAACTGAACCGCCCTGCAACCAGACAGTGGCTCCCCGGCGACGGGCATAACGGACCTGACAGGAACGACAGCCATGGTTGGCATGCCTGGAATTGCGAGTATAATCCGTGGCATGACCGTCCATGAAATCCTCGCACAGTTGCAGTCTCTCGGCGATGACGCCAGGCGTGCTCACAACACGAAGGCGGGTGCCCCTGACAACCAGTTCGGCGTGAAACTGGGCGACCTCCGTGTGATCGCCAAGAAGATCAAGACGAATCACGAGCTCGCGCTCGAACTCTGGGACACCGGCAACGTCGAAGCGCAGCTCCTTGCCACGCTCATCATCAAGCCCAAGTCTCTCTCGGCCGACGAAGTCGACAAATTGACGCACTCCACGATATGCACGCAGGTGGCAGACTGGCTCAACTCGTACGTCGTCGCCGAGCACCCCGAGAAAGAAACGTTGCGGCAGAAGTGGATGAAGGCGAAAGATCGCTGGGCCGCCCGTGCGGGGTGGCACTTCACTGCCAGCCGGATCAACAAAGGGGCTGACGACCTCGATTTGCCGGCGCTGCTTGATCGCATCGAGAAAGAGATGCCGAAAGCGAAGCCGGAGGTGCAGTGGACCATGAACAACACATTGGCCGCCATTGGCATCCACGACGCTAAGCTCCGCCAGCGTGCGATCACCATCGGCGAAAAGATCGGCCTCTACCGCGACTGGCCGGTGTCCAAGGGCTGCATTATCCCCTATGTCCCGGTCTGGGTCGAGGCGATGGTGAATCGACAAGGCTGAGTAAATCGGCGCAACATCGTCTGATCGAGTGTTGGAGAAACGAAGAAAGCCCGGAGAATGCATTCTCCGGGCTTCTGAATCATCCATCATTCGGACTCGCGTTCCTTACTGTGCCGACGCCGTTTGTTGCTGGCGCTGCACCGCGGCTTGTAGGCGTTCGATCCGGGCTTTGGCAGCCGCAGCGACATCGGCGGCACTCTTGGCGGCACCGGCGGCATCGTCGATCTGCTTCTGTTGTTCCGGCGTCACAACAGCCGCGGCGACCGCTTTGTCAGCGTCCACTTTCTTCGCCGCCGCAAGATCCTGCGCGGCTTTGAGTGCCGCAGCGGTATCGACCACGGCTTTGTCGGCGGAAGCTTTTTCCGTAGCGGCTTTCGTCTGAGCGGCTTTCGCTGTAACCAACGCGAGATTGGCGGCTCCGACGGCATCACTCTTGCCCGCCACTTGCACCAGCAATTCGGCCTTCTTCTGAGTCGCGGCGACAACAGCAGCCAGCGAGTCCGCCGCGACTTTCACTGCGGCCGCTGCAGCTTGCTTCACGGCGGCGTCTTCTGGTTTGGCTTCCGCGGCGAGTTGAGCCGGGCCGACCGTGGCTTCGGCGACGGCGGCCGCATCGGTCGCGGCCTTGAGGGCCACTGTGATATCGGTCACCGCTTTGAGCGCGGCGTCTTTTTCTCCCTGCGCTTTGGTTTGTGCCACTTGCGCATTGGCGGCATTCGTGTCGGCCGTCTGCATCGCCTGCGTCTTGGCGGCGAGGTCGGCATCCGCAGCGACCTTGGCTTTTGTCGACGGATCGACCGCGGCGGTCGCATCGGCGAAGGCCTTTGTTGCGATTTCAGCGGCCAATTTACGATCGGCAACACCCTTTTGCAGTGCGGCCAGTTGCGCGGCGGCTTGCGCGGCCGCGGCATCCGACTGCACAACGGCAGCACGGGCTTGCTCGATTCGTGTGGCGAGCGCGGGCGGGTTGGTTGTCAACTGTCCGAGTGCCGCGAGGTCTTTGCCATTGAACACATGCACGTTGCCGAGCAGATCGCCAGCGAATAACCGTTCGGTCTCCGCACAGTAGGCGAGTTCCGTGGGAATCGCCGGCAGACCCGGGAAATTCTTCGGATTGTTTCCGCCGCCGTCCCACATCTTCGGCACATTGTCGCGACCGACGGTCATGATGCGACCGTCGCGGACGATTTCCACCGAGGTCGCGCCGCCACCGTGCGCCCCGATGTTCTTCGCGAGATTGCCGTTCTGCATCTCCCACAGTTTTACCGTCGTGTCTTCACACGCGGACGCCAGCAGGTTGCCGTCGGGCGACCAACTGACATCAGTGATGACATTCGTATGACCGTTGAGCACGTAGAATTCGCGGCCCGTAAAGGCTTCCCACACGATGAGACCGTTGCTGCGATCGGCAGTCGCGAGGAGCACGCCGTCCGGGCTGAATTCGAGCGATGTGATCCAGTCGGTGTGCTTCTTCTTTTCATACATCAATTCGCCGGTGGCGACGCTGTAAACCCGAACGATTTTCTTCGGTCCACCGAGTGCGACCATCGATTGATCGGGGCTGACATCCGCGGCAAGGACCACATCGTACTCGTCGCCGAGTTCCGCCACCCGCTGGCCGGTTTTCACATTAAACAGCACGACCTTGCCGGAGTGCGAACCGCGGCCGCCGGCGGCCATCAAGAGTTGGCTGTTACGGCTGAACTTGAGGACGTGCGGCTGACCTTCAGGAAAGGGCAACACGCCGACGAGTTCCAGGGATGTCGTGTCATACAACAGGACTTGCTTGTGACCGGAAACGGCGACCAGCGGTGCCCACGGACTCGTTGCCAGAGCGGTCACACCATTGGCACGCGATGACACGAGCAACGGATCGATGACGAGATTCTCAGGCATCACCGGCGGGCCGGCCGGGCGCTGGTTCGAGACTTCGACCTTAGCCACCATCGAGGCTTTCTTCGGCTTCGCAGTGCTCCCGGCGTTCTCGAGTGCGCCCCCTTCGATCCACTTCTTCAACAGCGCGAGGTTTTCATCGGGAAGCTTCGGCGCATTCGGCGGCATCTTCGGTTCGGACAGATGCGCCACGACGCGATAGAGAATGCTACCGTCGGCATCACCATCAGTGGCGACAACCGCGCCCGATGCTCCGCCGCGCATCATCGCTCCGAAGTTATCGAGAACGAGGTCCCCCTTCTTGTCGTTCGCGTTGTGGCACGACCCACACTTTTCCCGCAGCAGCGGCAGCACGTGCTGATCGTAGGTGATCTTGTCCGCGGGCTTCTGCTCTTCCGCAAACGTCGCCGCCGCAGACAGCATCAGTCCCATCGCGATTGTCAAACGCATCATTGTCACTCTCTCCGACCGTTTTCTGTCATCCGCGCGCCGCTCATGTGGCGATCCGCAAAGCGCAGGCGGTAAACGACTTCTCTGGCTCTCGACCCTTAGCCCTTGACTATTCTCGGCTAATGATTGAACACAAACTCACGGCTGTTGAGCAGCGCCCAATAGATGTCGTCGAGGGCTTGCTTATTGTTCTTCGCATCCGCGGGGAACAGCGGCGTGAGCGCGGCCATTTCCTCGGCGGATGGCTTTCGGCTGAGGCAGCGAATGTAGATTTTCTCGACGATCTGCGGCGGCGTCAGGCCTTCTTTCAGCCAAACAGCGACGAGATTTCCCTGCTGAATTTTCTGGTTCGTGGCTTCCCCATTGAGCAGATGCAGCGCCTGTGACAGCGTCGGCTCCATCTTCACTTCGCAGGAACACGCCGTTTCACGGGTGGCCCGGCCGAACGTCGTGAGGAAGTACGTTGATGTTGCTCCATCGGCGATTTGCACCGCTCGCGAACCAATCGGCAACCGCGGGAACTTGTCCTTCGTGGTCGTCACCTGGCTCAGCACATCCAGCATCGACTCCGCCTTGATCCGGCGGAGTTGCTGCCGGGCGAAATTGCGTTCGTCGAGTTCGTTTGTTGGGTTGCTTTCGGTCGACCGTTGATACGCTTCCGACTGGCAGATTTCGCGGATGAGTTTCCGCATGTCGTAGTTCGATTCCGTGAACCGCTTGGCGAGTTCCTTCAGCAGCGGCTCGTTCGAAGGCGGATTGCTCACGCGGACATCGTCAACCGGTTCGATGATTCCGATGCCGAAGAAATGGTGCCAGACGCGGTTGGCAAAGTTCTGCGCGAAGTACGGATTCTGTGGCGACGCCAGCCAGTCAGCGAGGACTTCACGGCGATCTTTCCCGGCGACATCGGCCTTGCCCGCACCGAGGAAGAACGGTTCCATCACGCGACCACCGACGGGGTGGTTCACGTTTCCGCCGCCGGAATTGAAGACAATCGTCTCGCGATAATCTTCACCCTGCTTGCGGCCGATCTGTGAGAAGAACGCGGCGAACGAGTAGTAATCGTCCTGGGTCCACTTATCGAACGGATGGTTGTGGCATTGAGCACACTGTGTCCGCATCCCCATGAAAATCTGAGCGACGTTTTCCGAGACTTTCAGCGTATCGCGCTCGATCTGGTAGAAGTTGGTCTGCGGTGTTTTGAACGTGCCACCGGACGCGCCAAGGACATCGCGGACCATTTTGTCGAGAGGCACATTCGCGGCGATCTGTTCACTGAGCCACGTGTAGTACAGGGCGATCGACTTGGTGCTCGTCTGGTTCGACGATCGCATCATCAGCCACTCGGCCCACTTGGAAACCCAGACTTCCGTGAACTCTTTGCGGGTGAGGAGTTCATCCACCAGCTTGTCCCTTTTGTCGGGCTCGGTGCTCGACATGAACTGCTGGTACTCTTCTTCCGTGGGCACGACGCCGACAAGATCGAGGTACACGCGGCGCAGGTAGACTTCGTCCGAGCACCGCGGCGCCGGGTCCATCCGCAGCTGTTTCAGCTTCAAGTTGACAAGTTCATCGATGTAGTTGCGGCTGGGGTTCGCTTTGTCTTCCCATTGCAGGCCCTTCGGCAACACGACGAATCGTGAGCCGACGGTGTACGTGGAAAAACGAGCCATGATGAACGCTTCGCCACGTTGACCGGCGGTAATCACGCCATCGGCCGAGATCGTGGCCGAGGTATCGTTGCTCGACAGGAACAAGGCCTGCGTGGTGATGTCGCGGTCGGTACCATCGGAGTAAGTCGCCCGGACGGTAACCTGCTGCGTGGTCCCCTCCCCATCGAGCACACCCGAAGATGGGTAGAGTTCAATACCGGTGACCGTCGCCACAGTAGGCGGATCTTGCGGGCAACCGGAGGCGATCCAGTCGACGAGCGTTTTGTTGAGTTCGGAGTCGGCTTCGAACCGCTTGCCCCCCGTGTGGGGAACGACACCGATCGACTTCTCGATCAATAGGCTCGCCATCGGCACGGCGAGATCGATGCGGCGACCAGGAAGTTCACGAGTGATCCGCATGTGATCACCATCGGGGTCGTAGCCGAAGAGGGAGAGGCGGAAACCGTCTTTCCCGCGGGCCGCCCCGTGGCAACTGCCCGTGTTACAACCCGCCTTCATGAAAATCGGCATGACGTCGAGTTTGTAGCTGATCGCCCGAGCTTCGGTGGCTTTTTCAACTTTGACCGGAACGACAATCGCCTGGCCGCCGAATTCGACTTTCAGTTCGGTCTGCCCATCGGCGACCGGATAGAACGACTGACCATCCCTTCGCACCAGCGCGGGATTACCCACGGTGATGGCTGCTTCCTTGCCGACATCGCGCGTGATGCCATCACTGTAGACGGCTTGAATGGCAAGCAGTTGCCGATCCTGTGCCGTGGTAAGATTCACATCCGCGGGGAAGACGACCACCTTCTGCAAGTCCGCCGCCGAGGCGACCGACAATCCGCCAAAGCACGCCAGCGTAATCAGCGTTCGAGAGACCGTTCTCAACATCTTGAATTCCTGCTTCGGGCGAAGCGAATGGGTGGCAATTCGATTCTGCAGCGCGGAGCGTTATCGCTCATGGATTGCAGCGAGATTTCAATTTGTACCGGGGGGCTTGGCTTCCGCGGCGGGGGGGACGTTCTGCGCTTCGAGGCGTTGCTTCTGTTCGAGCCGCAGTTGTTCTAAGCGAGTCAATCGTTTCACCGGTTGACCGGCGGGAGGCATTGGAGGGGCGGCCGCCGCGGCAACGGGCATCGGTGTATCGGGCTTCTTCGGCAGCGGCTGGTCGATGCGGAGCACTCCGTTGCCGATGTTGTGCGTTACCGGTTCGCCTTGCTCGGTGATGACCAACTGGCAGAACAGACTCTTCGAGGTCGTCGCCGGTGCATCGGCCTCCGCTTTCACCTTGAAGATCAGTTCCTTCGTTTCCTTGTTGATCTCAATCGGTGTCGTGGTGACCTTGTTGGGCAGCCCCAGCAATTGCACCTGGGCATTTCCTTCAAACGCCTTCGGGACTTCCATCGTCGCGACGAACTCCGTCTCGGCACCTTGCTCCACAGCGGCCTGCTGAAACTTCAACTGGACGTACGGAGCCGCGATGTTAAGTGTCACAAATGGCGACGCCACCATCACGGGACCGTTGCCCACGGTGGCTTCTCCACGGACCGAAATCTTGTGGGCATTCACTTCCGCATTGCCGGCGGCGTTGCAGTCGATGAACGCCTCCGTCTGCCCTTCCGCAATCGACACCTCGCGACTGCTGTTCACACCGGGCGGGTTGAGGAGCACTTCGATCTTGATCGGGGCAGTAAAACCTTCCGCACGGGTGGCGACGACTTTCAATCGCATCTGCCCACTCTGGACGAGCGGCGCTTTCGGTTCAACGACCTGCAAACTGAAGGGGACCGCTTGCGTCACGGCGACAGCCAGCGACGGCATCGGCTCGACAAAGAACGGAATCTGGTTCTGACCACGGACCATGATGCAGTCTTGCTTCGTCCGTCCACCCACCAGCACGGCCGGTTGATTGGGATCGTTCAGCTTGGCATTGATCTGGCCCAACTTGGCACCGACGGGAGCATCCGGTGCCGCCACCAACAACAGTTGCGCCACCGCTTGCCCCGGTGCCAGAGCAAACGATTCGATCGCGACGCCCGGCGGCAGGTTCTCACCCGCGAATTCCAACGGCCCACCGAAATCGCGACGGGTCGCTGTGACCAACATGGGAATGCGATTCCCCTGCGGCACCGACAGTTTTGGTTCGACGTATTGGACAAATTCGTTCACCGACAATTGCAGCGACGGGGCCACCGGAGTGACTTCGATGCGGTAGTGGAACGCATTGCCGCCGCGGCCGAGGTGGTCCCGCACACCGAGGAAGTATTCGCCATCGGCCGGCACCGCAAAACGCAGATACGAATCGGGGCCGCCGGAGTCGTCATTCGCGGCAATCCCCCCTCCTTGCGCATTGTAGATCGTCAGGACCGGATCGAGTTCTGACCGCAGCCGTCGGGCATAGACATGGATTTCAAACACCTGGCCTTTGGCGGCCGTGAAACCAAAGACATCCTGATCTTTCGGCGTTTGCAGGATCCCGTTGTAGGCGGCCGGGGCCGGACCTTTTGTGGCCTGGGCGACGGCGTCATTCGGTTCCTGTTCGATCACGTTGTCGAGATCGGACACGCGGAACACGAGTCCGGACGGCGAGATGCCCTTGGGGTCTTCGGCGAACGCAGCAAAGTTCTCCGGACGTTCGGCGGGGATATTGATCGTCCCCGGCAATTCTCCGGCGACATCCCCATAGAACTTAACAGGGACGGCTTGTCCGGGGCGTCCACCAGCGGGAACCACGGCGCGGGGCCGCGGGAACGTACCGATGTGGCAGCGATACTGGTTGCCCGCGCCGTAAGAAGTCTCCCGAATTTGCACGATGTACTTGCCATCAGCTGGGGCGACCACCGACGCGATACCGTCCTGATAGACCAGCGCGGCGTCATCGCTTGTGGACAGTTCGAAGCGGTCTTCGTTCAGGATCGCGACGTAGACATCAAAGAAACTGTCGCCGAGGCGAATCGCCTCCACTTCCGCGGTGATCCGGTCCCCTTGCTTGGCTTCGACCACGAAGTAATCGACGTCTTCATTGGCGATCGCGCCCTCCACAGTGCTATTTAGTGGCACGGCCTGCGGCTTGATGAACTCGCTGTTCGGCTCAACTTCGGCGACATTGGGCAGCGCGCCGATGAGGAATGTCCGCATGTCAGACACACCGGTGTTCGTGCGGACACGGATGTGCTTGGTGCCGAGGACACACTCTGGCGCGATCTTCAGTTTCGCCTTCACTTGCTTGTCATTGACAACCGTGAGCCCCGAGACTTCGATGCCCGGCTCATAGACAAGCAGTTCCTGAGCATCATCGAGACGTTGCCCGTTAAGGGTCACCTCGACTTCAGTGCCGCGCTGTCCGCCGCGGGGCAGGATGTTGCCCAATTGCGGCGCGGCGGCAAAGACGGAACTGGTCACGAGACAGACGCTCGCGACCGACAAATACGCAACGAAGCACGGCAGATGCCGACGCGACATGAGGCCCCCCTCAGTCGGCTCAACAGTTCATCAGGCGGGGAACTGTCCTTGGCCGACGACGTCGAAAAAGTTCAGGCAGGAACGAACTCAGGCGGGATACGCTGTCACGGAGGGCCGGTTTCATACGGCCCTCCGTGACGTCAGCATGTCATGCTCGCAGGCTTTTGCAACCTGCGAATGGGACCGGAACATCGAATTAGGCAAGGATTTCTTTAATCACATCGCCACCATCGACAATTTCAATCGGACGGTCGCCGGGAGCCATCAATTCCTTGTCGGCGTTGATGCCCATGCAGTGGTAGACCGTTGTGAACAGGTTTTCGGGACCGACCGGGTTTTCTTCCGGTTCCGACGCGGTCGAGTTGGACGACCCATAGATCATGCCGCCCTTAACACCACCACCGGCGAGCACCACGCTGAAGACCTTCGGATAGTGATCGCGGCCGGAGTTGCCGTTGATCTTCGGCGTACGGCCGAATTCCGACGACACCATGACCAGCGTTTCTTTCAGCAAACCGGTCCGCTCAAGATCGCGGATAAGTGTCGAGAAACCCTGATCGAACGCTGGCATCTGATTCTTGAAACCGGCGACGATGTTGTTGTGCATGTCCCAGCCACCGTAGGTCAAATTGACCAGACGGACACCGGCCTGCACCAACCGCCGGGCGAGCAACATGCGGGCACCGGCCGTGTTGCGACCGTATTCATCGCGAACAGCGTCCGATTCCTTCGACAGATCGAAGGCCAACCGGGCTTCCGGCGAACTGATCAGGCTGTAGGCCCGGTCGTAGAACGTGTCCATCGCCTTCAGATCGTCCGACTTCTCTCGCTTCTGGAAGTACGCATTGACCGCTTCCAGAGCCGTGCGACGAGTCGCAAATCGCGAATCATCAACACCGTTCGGCAGATCGAGGTCGCGGACCTTGTAACCGTTGTTGGCCGGATCACTACCAAGGCTGAACGGAGCGAACGCCGAACTGAGGTACCCGCTGCCGGCATATTCATTCGCCATGCTGGGAACGGCGACATAGGGCGGGAGATTGTTGCGCGGTCCGAACTCGTGGCTGATGACCGAGCCGACACTGGGGAACACCAGCGCCGGGCTGGGGCGATACCCCGTGTACATGTTGTGCGTGCCTCGCTCGTGGGCCGCTTCGCCATGGGTCATCGACCGGATGACACACAGCTTGTCCGCAACATCGGCCGTCTTGACGAGCGTTTCGCCGAACTGTTCGCCGGCGATTTTCGTGGCGACCTGCTTCATTTCCCCGCGATATTCAATCGGGGCGAACGGCTTGGGATCGAACGACTCCTGATGAGCCATCCCGCCGGGCAGATAGATGTGAATGATCGACTTCGCGGTTCCCTCGAAGTTTTTGTAGTTCTTCAAGTCGGCATGGGCGGCTTGTGAGCGAAGGAGTGTGGGTAGCGTGAGGCCCACTCCGGCACCGGCCAGCATGCCCACGGACAGGAAACCGCGACGATTCAACCGCTCAAAATGGGCGGGATTGCACGAAGTCGACATCAGCATCACTCCAGGCAGGTGAGTTTGAGGGGCAAGCCCTCGGTGGGAAACTGAGCGCAAACACATTGATGGCGGCCGTCCCAGCCGTCACACCAGATCGTTCGACCTTGAACGATCACGAATCTCTAGTGAGTAATCACAAAGCAGCGAGTCACGTTCGTGGTAAAAGCGACCGTCGACTCAATTTTTGCGGGGTTGTTCGGCAAGCAGTCCAGGCGGGGGGCCCTAGGGTCACAAAATCTTCGTAGACTTCTACGATTGTTCCAGTATCCCATAGGACATTACCTTATCGACGTCATATCGGAAAAGTCAAGCGCATTCCCGAATGGCGGACAAGATCATCAGGACGAGGGGCCATGCGCGTTGTCGGGATGCGGCAGAAATTGCCGATTTTGCCGGCAAAGTTGTTTTGCAGCGGGGCATGGCCGCCTTGACACTCCCGACGTCTCGTGAATTGCCGAGAAGGCGTTTCCACTTCTGCGGGAATCGATCGGCTTGGAGGAACTGTGAATCATTCGGGACGAGCCGGAATCGTCATCGGGGCGGCTATGCACCTTTGCCCCGCAGTCCATCGGCGCGGACTTCCTGTTCGCAGCCGACGCGCTGAACGTCTTGACTGAGACAGAAGGGGCGGGGTCCGAAGGATCGGCTGTGCAGAACGCCTGCGATCTCTCCGCTGCACAGGAAGTGACCCGGCGTCGCACGGCACGTGAGGCGGACCACGTGCTCAACGAAAGAGGGGCCGAATGTTCGCGACATTCTTTCGGGGCGTCGTTCGCTCTGCAGTACCCACAACACGTCTCTATGGACGCGAGTTCAATTCCTGCCACCTTGTTGCAAACAACGGGAGGCGAAATGGACGGTCAATACCCACGGTAAATCGATTGCGGGCTGCCGTACACAGTCGGGGCATACTGATATCCCGTCCCGCCAAGGTAGAGCGTGGGTTGAGGCTGGTAATAAAGGGGCTGCGGTTGATAGTAAATCGGCTGCGGCTGAGCGATGTAGATGGGATCGTAACCGTGGCGACGGGACAACGCATTCCACGCGCCTTGCGGACCGTATCCAAACTGGCCGCCACCGACACCGCTTCCATTCGCGCCGTTGGGGTTGGCCAAGGTGTAACTGGTCCCGCGGGAATACCGCGTTTGTGCAGACGCGGTCGAACAGGCCATCGCAAAACACACCGCCGTCACCGTCAGGATTGTCCGCACGATCAGGCCTCCCTACGAAACGAGTTTCACAAACCAGCCGCTCCTGCTGATCTTAGGCCTGCACGACACGGTTTCGCAACAACTTCCTCAAATTTGGTACTGAGGTCGTAAAGTGATGGCCAAAAGGCGGGTAGTGAGGCAGTTTTATTTCACGATCCTGCGCGAGTGGCACGGCAGGTTATGTGTGTCGCAACCACAGGTGTCCGTACCATGTGACCAACTCGTAAATCGAGGCATTACGTTCCTCGATCCAGCAAATCGGCAGATACATCACATAGAATGCGGAGTCCGATATCCATCCGCGAACGAACAGCCAATAAGCCGGGCCGTAACTCAGTGGATAGGCTACAAGCGCCGACCACGCTGTCGCTGGGATCTTCCACCGTCGTTTCCACGTCCACGGCGCGAACCAGGCGATGCGGCGGGAGTTGGGATCGGCTTGATCGCTCACTTTCCCAGTCCTTGTTGAAACTCATCGCGAAACTCTTGTATCTCTGCCGCTCCGTGTGTGCTGCACAGCCGCCGTGATGTTTTCCCGCTTCGCGTTGCTTCTGAAATAAAGACCGTCGCTCTGGCACCACACACATCACACCGCGGAATCCAGACAGAAGCGATTCCGACTGCCAACACGACGAGGAAGACAATTACGGCGGAAGTGATGGCACGGTTCATCCCCGACACGCTACGCGGAAGGCGTGGGGAGAGTCAAGAATCATCGCGCCACAGACATTGCACGGGGTGCATCGGTCGATTGGCGAGCGCACGTCTGGTCCTGAGTCCCGAAGGGGCGTGATTCGATAGCCCAGGGCGCAGCGTCTTCGCGGAGCCCTGGGGCCATGGAACGGAGGAGAATGCAAAGCCCCAACGGGGTGGCACGCCTTTTCCCAAATCTCAAGAAAGAGTCGCGCCCCATTGGGGCTATCGATGGTTGTGTATCGCTGACCCAGCCCTCTTCGGGCTGGGCTGTCGAATCACGCCCCTTCGGGACTCCGGAGAGCCCGGAACTGTACACGGATTCTTCCCCCCGATCATCGCACGCCCCCATCGCACATGGCAGAAACGATCCATCACGACGCAGCAGGAGCCAGCCGCGTGCCGTATTGTTCGGCGTAGTAATTACGATACGCTCCGGACTTGATACGGGCGACCCAATCGCCGTGGGATTGGTACCACGCGATGGTCTCGCGCAGACCGTCATCGAACGAAATCTGCGGCGACCAAGCCAGTTCGCGCCGGGCTTTCGAGTCGTCGATGGCGTACCGCAAATCGTGACCGGGGCGATCGGTGACGAACCGAATCAGCGAGTGCGACTTGCCGACGGCGTCCAACAGGCGATGCGTCAATTCGAGGTTTGTCAGTTCGCAACCGCCGCCGAAATTGTAGACCTCTCCCGGTTGTCCCTTGCGCCACGCGGCTTCAATCCCACGGCAATGGTCGAGAACGTGGATCCAATCGCGGATATTCTGCCCGGCCCCATACAACGGCAGCGGCAAATCGGCGAGGGCATTCGACACGAACAGCGGCAGCACTTTCTCCGGGAACTGATACGGGCCGTAATTATTCGAGCACCGCGTGATGATGCCCGGAAAATCGAACGTGTGGACATACGACCGCACCAGCAGATCGGATGCCGCTTTGCTGGCCGAATACGGGCTGTTCGGCGCGAGCGGCGTCTCTTCGGTGAACAATCCCGTCGGCCCCAGGCTGCCGTAGACTTCGTCGGTCGACACTTGCACATACCGCGGGATGTTTGCCTTCCGGCTGGCATCGAGTAACACCTGCGTGCCGACGATGTTCGTCTGAATGAACGGCCCGCTGTCGAGAATGCTGCGATCGACGTGGCTTTCCGCGGCGAAGTGAATGACGGCGTCAAACCGCCCCGGTGTCATCACCGACTCCACGACCGCACGGTCCACGATGTCGCAGTGAACAAATTCGTACCGCGCCGCCGTCGCCGACTGCGGATCGGTGAGATCCGCCAGATTTTCCGGATTTCCGGCGTACGTCAGTTTGTCGAGATTGGTGATCGAAATGGTCGGGTCGGTCGTCAGCAGGTGACGAATGAAGTTCGACCCGATGAATCCGCAACCGCCGGTGACCAGGAGCCGCGGCATGATATTTCTCAAGGATGCGGACTGGGCGACCGGCGCAGCGACGAGCGGTCAGGACCAGAAGTTTTCGCCGTGCCAGTTCACGGGAGGTTGGGTTTCGACTTCGATATCCCCCTGGACGCCGAGCTGGCAGGCCAGCCGCAGGTCTTTCTCATGACCGATCCGCGCGAAGAACGCCAGCGGGTGGGCCAGCATCGCGACTTTCTCGAAGACGCCTTGATGCGTGCAGTTTTCAAGGCCTTTTTTCACCACCACGCGGCAACTGCAGCACAGCCCGTTGCCGAGGCAGTTCACGTATTTGTGCACGCTCGGGTAAAGTTGCACGCCGGCCTTCATCGCTTCACGGCGCAAATTGGCTCCGGCGGGAACTTCAATCGTCTTCTTTTCTTTGACGAATGTCACGGTCGGCATAACGAACGATCCCTCTCCCTCCGTTCCCGGCGGGGAAAACTTGCGACTAGTCCAGAACCTCAATGATAAAACCCGGCTGGGGGAAATTCCAGAGCGGCGCGAGCCGAGCGGAAAGTCAGCGGTGGTACTATTCGAAACGTCGCGGCAGGGGCTCCGACCTGTCAATGTCGGATCTATTATAGGTCCAGGCCCCTGCTCTGACGCTTCAAGCCGTCGCTAGCTGTCCGTGGATTGATTCGACTCGTGTGCCACGGCCGTGGCACCATTGGTATCGACACAAATCGGTTGGGTCAGAAAATCTCCGTGCTTCTTGTTTAGCCCCGGCCTTCAGGCCGGGGTTTGAAGCCGAAAATCATCGTCTGTGCGAGCCCCATTCATGGGGCTTTCGGTTGATCGCGCGGGAAAAGCCCCATGAAATGGGGCTGAAGAGGGTGAGCGCAGGGACTGTGAACCCCGGCCTGAAGGCCGGGGCTAAACAAGACAATTCAAACTGGCGACTTGTCCCGATACCGATGGCCGTGGCACACAATAAATCCACAGGCTGCTGACTGAGCAAACCGCAGATTCGCGGCGGGTCGGCGGGGTTGGTATAGTAAACGGCACGGAGTGGCGGCGGAGTGCTCCGGAGTCGGGCCGAACTGGTATCGAGTCTCCCGATGGCGTCGTCTTTCCGTCGGCTGAGGATCGGCCCTGGTGGGGACTGCCACGCTGCTCGTCGTTCAAGGCATTGAGCCGGGCGCTCGCTTTGAAGTCGGCGAACTGCCGGTGCACATCGGTCGCGGACCGCAGAACGAAGTCCGGCTGCTGGACACCGAAGTCTCGCGGTCCCATGCATCTCTGCAACCCGTTCGTGACGGCTTCGTCATCACCGACCGCAACAGTTCCAACGGCACCTTCGTCAACGGCAAACTGATCCGGTCCCGGCCCCTCACCAGCGGCGATCAGATTCAAATCGGTCGCACGGTGTTGCTCTTTACTGAAAGTTCCACGCCGAACGACCCCCGGGTGGTTGCCGAACGTGTCCGCCTGTTGCAGCAGCACGATCCCGCCGACCGATCGAGCATCGTCAGCCAGATTCCACACGATGCCGATCGTGTGCCGGCGACGCAGCGGCCGATTGATGTCGCGCAGCAGCAAGCCAACCTGCAAGTGCTCTATCGGCTGTCGGAAGAAGCGGTCCAGCCATCGGTGCCACTTGATCAACTGTTGCAGCGGATTCTGGATCTGGCGTTGAAAGCCGTCGGGGCCGATCGGGGTTGTTTGCTGGTCGTCGATCCGCAAGATGGTGAAATCCGTCCGCAGGCCGTCAGCGGGACCGTGTCCAACGATCCCTCCGGGCGGATGCCGATCTCACGCAGCATTGTCGATTATGTGATGAAAATGCGGCAGGGCGTGCAGACATCGGATGCCCGCCATGATCGCCGTTTCGACACCGCCGAGAGCATCGTTCAAGCCGGTATTTGTGAAGCGATGTGTGTGCCGATGCCCGGCCGCAATGAGTTGCTCGGCGTGATTTACGTCGACACCACCATGCCCAGCGATCAGGTGTTGCTGGGGGGGAAACCGTCCCGCTTTCAGGAAGAGCAGTTGCGGCTGCTGCTGGCGATTGGTCGGCAAGCCGCGCTCGCCATCGAGAACAATCGCTTTCAGCAAGCGTTCGTCAAAGCCGAGCGGCTGGCGGCGATGGGGCAGACGATTGCCACGCTCAGTCACCATATCAAGAACATTCTGCAGGGGGTCCGTGGCGGCAGCTATCTCATCGACATGGGTCTGAAGGACCACAACGAAGAGCTGGTCCGCAAAGGCTGGGGCATCGTCGAAAAGAATCAGAACAAGATTTATCACATGGTGATGGACATGTTGACGTTCAGCAAAGAACGTCAACCGGCACTGCAACGGGCCAGCGTGAATGAAACGGTCCATGATGTGTTCGAACTGATGCAGTCGCGGGCGGAAGAATGCCGGGTGGAATTGAAGTACGAGCCGGAGACGCTGATTCCCGACTGCACGTTTGACCCCGAAGGGATTCACCGGGCGGTGTTGAACATTGTGACGAATGCCATTGATGCGGTGGAAGGGGCCGATCACGCCGCGGTGTTGATTCAAACCGGACATTCGGCCGACGGTGACGACGTGTGGGTCGCCGTGACCGACAACGGCCCCGGTATTCCCGAAGACCAGTTGACGCGGATTTTCAACATCTTCGAGTCGACGAAGGGCGCGCGTGGCACCGGCTTGGGACTCGCCGTCAGCCAGAAGATTATGCGCGAGCACGGCGGCGAGATCAGTGTCGAAAGCAAGCTCGGCGAAGGATCACGGTTCGTTCTCACGTGGCCCCGTCACGACGACGACCAGGCGATCGGTCAAACGATGGCTTGACGTTTCCCGTCAATCCGCTTGTTTTGAGCATCGCGGCGGTTTCGCTGCTAAAACACAGCCGCGCGACGATCGCATCCATAATCAGGCATCCCTCCCTACAGATGCCTAAGGGAAGGTTTGATCCTGCGTGCCACGGCCGTGCGAACTAGCAAAATCGCACGGCCGACACGGCCGTGGCACACAGTCGATCTACGGACTGCGATGGTTCGAACCGGCAGTTGCAAGTTCCTCGCCGGTCTCCTCGTGCGGAAAAGGACCTCGCAGAAAGCCTGACGTTTCTGTAACCTCATGCTTACAAAGCCCTTAATTGTCGGAGCTTTCGGATGGTTTCGCCAGCGTCTGGTTAATGAGGATCTTGATGAACCTAAGCCAAGTTGCGGAACGTTTCCGGAAATTTAACACCTTCTGGGATAGCCGGTTTGAAGACCTGACCCCAGCAACGTGGCTGACCACGACATATCGCGATTTCAGTGCCGGGCTGATCGTGGCCCTCACCGCGATCCCGATGGCGATGGGTTTCGCGATGGCCATGGGACTCCAGCCCGAACAGGGGATCATCGCCGGGGCTTTGGCCTGCATCATCGGTCGCACCTGGGGCGGCTCCAAGTACCAGGTTTACGGCCCGACCGCTGCCTTCATTCCCGTCATTGCCGGGTTGATGTCCAAGTATGGCGAAGATGCCGGCGGCAACTTCGCGATGGCCCACGGCTTCCTCGTCTTCGTCAGCATCATCGCTGGTGTAATTTTGATGAGCATGGGATTATTGGGACTCGGCAAGTACGCCAAACTGGTGCCGAACTCGATCGTCGTCGGCTTCACGGTCGGCATTGCGGTCGCTATTGTCCTGTCGAATATCGGTGAAGCGCTGGGCATCAAGGCCAGTATCCGCGGCGAGTTCTTTGAAAAGATGAAGTTGCTGTGGGAACACCTCGGCGAGTTCAACGGCTACGCCTTTGGTCTGGCGATTCTCACGTTTCTGATGGCGCGGTACCTGCTCCGGCTGTCAATCTTCATCCCGGCCCCGCTGCTGGCGCTGGGCTTGTGCACGTTCCTCGCCGCGACGGTGTTCTCAGACAAAGGCATATCCATCGTCCGGGACAAGTACGGGACGATTCCCACCAACTTTTTTGTCTTTACGCCGCCGCAGATTCCGCCATTTTCGATGGGCGTACTGATCGACATTCTCTACTTCAGCGCGGCGATTGTGTTCGTTTCCGGCGTGGAAAGCCTGCTCTGTTCGTCGATGGCGGATCGTCTTGCGGACAATCGCAAGACGCCATTTAACCCCGACAAAGAGTTCTGGGGCCAGGGATTGGTGCAGATCATCACGCCAATGGTCAACGGATGCCCCTGTACCGGGGCGTTGGCGCGCACGGCAACCAGCATCAAGGCCGGAGCGGTGACGCCGTTCGCCGGGTACTTCAAAGGCGTGCTGAAGATTCTGATGGCGATCTTCCTCGCCCCGTGGTTGGAACAGGTACCGATGGCGTGCATTGGCGGCATCCTGTTGTGGGTCGCCACGAACATGGTGAAGCCGGCGGAGATTCGCGAAGTCTGGCATCACAGCCGCTTCCACGCCTTCCTGATGGTCTTCACCGCCGTGATGGTCCCGGTGACCGATTTCCTTGTCGGGGTGTTGTCAGCACTGGTGATCTATGGGGTGGCATATCGCTTCCTGGACCATCCCGAGGCCAACCCCGTCGAACCACTCGCGGCGGGGGGGACCAGCCCGGTTAACCCGAGGTCGTTCCCCTTCCAGACCGTGACCGTAGGACTCGCGTTAATCGAGAGTGATACGCAACTGCTTCAGTATGCGGCCATGTTGGCACGACAGGGGATTGGTCTCCGATTTCAGTTTCTGCATATCATCGATCCGGACCATGCGGGGGTTGCGGTCATGCACCGGGACGAAGCCTCTCAGCGGATTCGTTCCACGGTGGAAGCCGTGTTCCGCGATTCCATCGGATCGACCGTGTCGCGCCTGGATGTCGTGGAAGGGGACCGGACCGAACAGATGCTGCATTATTCCCAGCAGCATCCCGCCGACCTGATTCTGCTGGGACATCGGCAGAGTGGCAGCGGAAAACGTTCACTGGCGCGGCGGATGGCGATGTTGTCGCCCAGTTCGGTCTGGATTGTTCCCGCAGGCGTCCCTGGCGAAATTCACCGGGTGCTGGCCCCCATCGATTTTTCACCGCATTCGGCTGACGGGTTGTCGATGGCGGCGGCGATTGCGCAGAAAGTCGGGTTGAGAGAATGCCTCGCCGTGCATGTCCGCTTCGAACCGACGTCGGTGCATTCCGAAAAAATGACGACAGAACCGTTGCCAGAAGAACGCCAGGGATTTCAGGAACTCATCGACCCCGGCAAGCTCGGCAGTGTGATCGTGAAGCCGTTGGTTCAGGAATCGAGCAATGTCGCACACGCCATCCTGCGCACGGTCGATGCCCAGGGCTGCGACTTGATCGTGATGAGCACACGAGGACGCAGCCACGCCGCGGCGATCTTGCTGGGCAGTGAAACGGAGCAGACGCTGATGTCATCCCCGGTGCCGGTTCTGGCCATCAAGCATGAAGGCGCAGCATTAAATCTCCTCGAAGTCCTCGCCAGCCGAGAACTCTGGCAGCAACCGAGTCAGCAGGTGAACTGAGCGGCTAAGGCCGCAACCCCGGCACACCGATGGAGCGGCCAAACGCCGCCGCCAATTCTTCGGGTTTGAGGCCAAAGGTGACATCGAGTGCTTCCTGCCAGGTGTAGCCCTCTTTGATGGCGGTAATCATCGCGCGGTAGGCGTTGGCATCGTTGCTGATGAGGAACTGCGTCAACATCGCCGCGGCACCGTATTGCCAGCTTTCAATCCCGCCGGAATCATCCAGAAAATCGCCCCCCAGGCTGCCCTGCGCACGAAGAATCGGCAAAGCTTCGGTGAAGCGTCCCTGCACGTGATCGCTCTGCGGCACCACTACTTGGGAAATCCATTCCGCCAGGCCCTCGTTCATCCACGGGGGGATGCGGCCGCTGGATCGGATGCGGTGCAGAAATCCGTGCGAGGTTTCGTGCACCAGGAGCGCAGCGAAGAAGACGGGATCGTTTCCCCGATAGACTGACGTCAGCACCTTGCCGTCGGGGTATTGATGGTTGAGTCCGGCGATCCCCTGCGTTTGCGGGTTGTCCATCATCGTGGCTTCGAACTCCACGAAATGTTCGCGATTCAGAAAGCAGAAGACGGGGCACTTGCCGACCCAGATGTTGGTCTCTTTCGGAATGCTGAAGAGTGTGCAGAGTTGCTGGTACATCGAATCGAGATTGGCGATGTAACCGCCAATCTGTGCGAATGGCATATCGGTATAGACGATGAAATACTGCGTCTCCTGCCGGACGAATTTCTGTGACGGAAATGCTTTCTGAACTTTGTCCGCCATTTCATCGAAGTGCTTGAGGGCGGCCTGCTGTTCTTCCGGGGTGGGGGGCTTCCAGAGTTCCCGGCGTTTGCCGGCCAGCCGTTCGCTGGCGATGTCGTCCCGTTTTTTGCGATCGAGCAACACCCAGGCTTTCGCGGCCGGATCGGCAACGACGTCGTAATCGCCGCCGTCACGGACACGGATTTCCGCCAGCGTATTGGGTGAGAGTTTCGCAGGTTGCCCTTTGGATGGTTTAAACGTCAGCCCCCGGAAGGTGCCGGCATCTTTGGCCCGCAACACGTCGGAAATTTCCATTTCCTCATAGGCTTTGCCCGACAGCAGCCGCAATGTCAGCACGTTTCCTTTCTTCAGTGGGTTGTCCTCATTCGTCAGGTCGGTGACGTAGTCCCGTTCAAATTTCAAAATGGATCGGGGAACGGCTTTCACCCCGGCAATCCGTGGCGGTGCAGCAGAAGCGGTGCGGAGCATCGGCAGCACCAGGGCGGCGAACACAAAGCCGATGTGCAGTGATCGTCGCATGGGGGGACTTTCCGTGGAGAATGAACAGCGGCAGGCATGTGGTCCTGCCGGGACACGTGCTGAACTTAGCTCGGATGACGGAACTGCAGCACGGATGCCAGCGCCGGCTTGGTTGATCCGTCGGCATTCAGCAAACCGGCATGGGGGAATTCGTGTTGATCGGCGTCACTGAAATGGCACCAGTCCACGCCTGCCACCGCCGGCTTGGCCAGCAGCAGCGGCAAGTACCGTTCGATCCACGCCGCCTGTTCGGTGTCACCGATCGCGCTCCGTCCGCTCTGAGGATCGACTTCCAACTCCGTGGTACAACCATCGTCGTGGGTCGTGGATGAGGGAATTGCCAGCGTCAGGAACAACGGGACGCCCAACAGGCTCCACTGGTCAATCATCCGGGAAAATTCGAGGAGATCACGATTCAAAGTCCCGCTGGGAACATAACCCACCGCGATTTCCAGATTGATCCCCGCCAGGCCAACGCCAGACCGCAACAGGGCATCGATCAATTGTAATGGCGAAAGACGGTGCTGGCCGCGAGCCTGATACTCGCCCCACGGCTGATCGACGCGCACCAGCAGTTGTGCTTCTTCATCGACCTGCCGGGCCACTTCCAGCACACGGGCCACCAATGCCAGC
The DNA here is from genome assembly GCA_041753475.1 of Planctomycetaceae bacterium. GTDB lineage: Bacteria > Planctomycetota > Planctomycetia > Planctomycetales > Planctomycetaceae > DSVQ01. The sequence goes on from JBGSUN010000277.1 coordinate 20,577, forward strand.
CGGCTTTCTTCATTGAGAGTGAGCGCCCCGCCGGTATTCAATCGCGCGGCAACTTCCCACCACCGAATGCGGCCCGAGTACCGGGCAATCGCCGTTTCGACGAAATCACACACAAAACTTTGCAAGTTGAAGAGATCGTTTTCCCATTGCGCCAGCCATTGCGGTAGCCCGTTCGGACCGAGATCAATCAGTGGACCGCCTCGGACCACCAATTTCTGGTGCTCGGCCCATGCGATCTGATCGTCGATCCGTTGCCAGTTGTACTCCCCTTCCTGCTGCTCAATGGAAGTCCACCGGATGGGAAGCGCGACTGCATTGAACGCGGCACAAAACAAATCGCTCTGCGGACCGGTGAGCAAACTGTTCACACCGCAGCCGAGTGAGGTCGAGAGATGGGGATACCGCTGTTGCCGTCCCGCCAGGGCTTGCCGGGCGTAAGCGTTGCTGAGAATCTCCGCCGCATGGCAGGTGTGGACCAGGGCTTGATCGGCGAGTTCGCTGGCGACATCGGGAGTGTCCTGGCTCGATGCGGCTCGGCCGAAGAACTTGTGCGCCGCAGAGACTTCCGGTTGGTACTCTGGCGGGAGCGTCATCCCGGCGAGTTCCCACATCCCGGCCTGATTCCGAACCTGCACAAGTTTCCCGCGGGCTAGTTCCACCGCCATCACATACGGGGCTTCACGTTCCGGTAAGGAGGTGGTATTCAACACGGGGCGTCCGAACCCGGCGACATCCCACGCGACGTGAAACTTGCAGCTTTCGTTGCTGGCCCGCCGGCAGCCGACAACGTTGTCCGCCAATTCGATGCGGGTCGGAAAGATGCGACCATCCGCGCCGGTCAGATAACCGCGTTGGACCTGGGCCCAATCGGTCATGCGTGCTGCGGGATAAACCGCAAAGCGGATGAGACCCATGCGCGTCACAGCCTCGGAAAAGGACATCCTTCTCCGTCAAAAAACAATGCCGCTCCGTGCGCGCACCATGCGTCGCCGCCGACCCCGCGTCTCAATGGTCTGAAAACGGCGCGGGGTTCAGGAAATTATTCGCAGAAGTGTAGTCCGCGGCTAGGGTGCTGTTCAAGAAGACGGCCGGTTGCTAGTCTGCGATGGCAGATCAGTTTCAGAAGCCCAGGGATTGCAATCCCTGGGTGGCTTGCGATTAGAAGTGTACATTCACGATGAGTAACAGCGCCGTTCTCCTCCAGAGTGACATCCCCGGAATCCCCGTCCGCCGGGGCAAAGTCCGCGATGTTTACGACTTCGGCGATCGTCTGTTATTCGTGGCTACTGATCGCATCAGCGCGTTCGACTGGATTCTGCCGACGGGAATTCCGGACAAAGGCCGGGTGCTGACGCAGATCAGCCGGTTCTGGTTTGCCCGACTGGGCGTGCCGCATCACCTGCTCGATGCGGATCTCAAATCGCTGCCGCTGCCTGCGGGGACGGACACTAAAACGCTCGCCGGTCGCAGTCTGGTCGTCCGCAAGACGACGGTTTTCCCTGTGGAATGCGTCGTCCGCGGGTATCTTGTCGGTTCCGGCTGGAAGGAATATCGCCAGTCTGGAACCGTGTGCGGCATTCCGCTGCGCGACGGTCTCGTCGAAGCGGCCAAGCTCGACACGCCGATCTTCACCCCGGCCACTAAAGCGGAATCGGGTCACGACGAGAATATTCCGTTTGAACGGATGGCGGAGATTCTCGGGATCGAAACCGCCCAGCGATTGCGAGAATTGTCACTGCAGATTTACACCCAGGCCGCCGAGTACGCCGCGACACGTGGGTTAATGCTGGCGGATACGAAGTTCGAATTTGGCTCGGTCGACGGTCAGATTCTGCTCATCGACGAAGTGTTGACGCCGGACAGTTCGCGGTTCTGGCCGGCGGATCAGTATCAACCGGGCCGCAATCCACCCTCGTTCGACAAGCAATTCGTGCGCGACTGGCTGGAAACCACGGGGTGGGACAAAAACAGCCCGCCACCCGCGCTGCCGGAGGAGATCGTCGAAAGGACCCGCGCGAAGTACATCGAAGCGTATGAACGCCTGACCGGTGAAACGTTCGTCTGATCAGCGTGGGATTTGTCGAGTCCGTGCGGTGAACCTGTTTGGAACAGCCGCAGAACGGAGAGCATGCTCCCGCCCGCCCTATGATTCACCTACGAATCGTCCGTCCGGACTCATGATAAAACTATCGGCCACATCCGGCCTGTAAACGGGAACGAACCCCAAGAGCCTGTGGATTGATTGTGTGCCACGGCCGTGTCGGCCGTGCAAAGTGGCAAAACGCCCCGCAAATTCGCACGGGCCGACACGGCCGTGGCACAGGACGAAGGGATCTGTGCTCTGTGAAAGTCAACGGCCTGGGGAAGACGTTCCCTGGGCTCCCGGCGGGCGTTATTCTCCGGCGTCCGGAGTTGGCTCAGGGGCTTGCGGTGGGATGGGGAACAGCCAGTCAGTGCGCTGAGACTGATTGTCGCGAATGACTTCGTAATTCATCTGCCGTCCTCCAAAATCGGCATAACGATAAATCCCTTTTCCCGGGGTCGTCACTTGCATGTGGTGTGCTCCGCCGGTCCAGAGGAGTGGTTGATTGAACTTGGATTCCGATGGGAACTCCGGATCACTCACTCCGAATCCTGTTGGGGCGTACCGAAAGTGTTCGCCGCTCCAGACATCTTTGAACGCGTTCTGGTTAAACATCACGGGATCCATCTCGAAGAGCGTGGCGGGCAACGCGCCGTGAATCCGCCGATGGCCGACCAGCGCCATGGTCACCAGCGTGGCCCGATACTCGTTTTCCCGGTTGTGCATCAGTTCGATGGTGCGGACATCGAGACCATAGACATCGGAAAAATGGAACGAGGGCATCGTCCACGCGCTGCGTTCTTCCTGGGGTAAGAACTGCCATGCCGCAAGATGTGGGGAATAGGCCCTGGGGCTGCCATACACGTGCATCACTGTGAAGGCATAATCCGGTGTATTCCGTTTGGCAATCCCCGGTCGAATCCAGCCGGCATTGCAGCTCTGCAAATAGGTCAAGCGATTCTCATAAGCGACATCAATCAGTTTCTGCTTCCGCCAGATTTCCCAGAAATAGAATGTGCGCAGTTCGGACAGATGGAAGGGCAACCGTTCGAGGTTACGCAGCAGATACAGTTCCTGGGGTTGTGTTTGCCAGAACCGCAATTCGAAGGCGCAGAGTTGCAGGCCGCGCGCAAGTGTTGCTGCCGATTGTTGGGGGTGCTGCGCCCAGCGAACCATTTCCGCGCGAATTTCCTCGACGAGAACCGCGTCTTCACGAATGATCTGCTGGGGATTGAGCGAGCGGTTCCGCTGCAAGATCCCGGCGAGCCGTGTCCCGGCTTGCAGAAACGCCAGCGATTCTTCGACATCCCCCGCCGCCAGACGTTGCTGTGCCAGTGACAACAGCAGCCGGGCCCGAAAATAATCGCCGGGGTTCTGGTAGAGAATTTGATGGGCGTGGAGCACGGGCAACCGCAGGACCCGGTCCCGCAGTTCGGTCAGAGTTTTGCGATTCGCTTCCAGGATGGAATGCTGCATCGCCGGTGTCTCGGTGACGATGCCGGGCGGAAGCGGTTTGTCGTCAGGAGGCGTTGTGAGCGTGTCGGCATCAGAGGTTTGAGGGAATTCCAGATCTTTGTGCATCAACGCCGACAATAGTCTCCAAGCCTCGGGCGACTGATCCGGATTCATCGCCAGCTCGGCGATCAGTGGGCGCGGCGGTTCTGGTCTTTCGGCGTCTGCGATATAACCCGACGAGTTGACGATGACGATCAAAGAGCTCATCGGAGCGATTGGTACATCAGGTTCCACTACCGTCACACTCGGCACTTCCCACACGCGGTATCCGGCGGCGAGCATCAGCACCGCAACGGGGAAACATCCCTGCAGCGCGAGTTGCATCAACCGGCTGCGCGAAAGCCGCCAACTGGTGTTCTCGGTCCACCAGGCGGGCAATGCACTGGCACTCATCCACAGCAGCCACACGGGAATTGGGGCATAGAAAACGAACCACGGCAGTCCGTATCCTCCACATATCACGATCCAGGCGGAGAAGAGTCCCGTGCCGATTGCGGAGACACCAAACGCAATCACGGTCTTGCGGATCAGATGCGCACTGGCGAACCCCATCGTAAAGATGGTCACAAGATAGCACAGGCCGAAGGCATGTATCTCGGTGCTGACATTGGCCACAACTCCGGGGCGATGAGTCCCGAACCATTCCGGAAAGCGTTCTGGCCCATAGTACAAGTGCAGCGCTTTCCACCACAGTGCTGTGACGCCCACGATGCAGACGACCCCAACAACACTGGCCAGAAACCAGGTGCCCAGCTTGTTCACCCAGAGTGCGAACGGGGAGACACCCAGCCGGACGAGGGCACGGAAGCGCTGCTGCGCTTGTTCACCGTGCCAGCTGGCAAGACCGGCAATCAAGACGGCGAGCCACGACAGAATGAAGGCGAAGGCCATTGTGGAGGGCGAACCCACCGCCAGCAGTGACCCACACGAGACCACCGTCAGCACCAGCACTACGAAAAGGTAGGATTTGATCCCCTGCCATTCGAGCCACCGTAGTCGTTGCCAGGCGCGGCCCCACGGTTCAGCCGCGTCCCGCGGCATCACGGCGACGCCCGTCCCTACCGCAACCTTGCCCGTGCGGCGTTTCGACCACCAGTGTGCCAGCCATTCCCAGTCGCACGGCCGTCCGTTCAACCAGCGTCCGGCCAGTTCGTAGTTAGCAATCATCACGCCGCAAACGATCAGACAGCGTGCCCACCCCCAGAACCCGAGCGCGGACATCATCGGCGACGACCAGATGACCGAAAAGGTTCCCCCCAGGGCTTCCGTCAATATCACCGCACCGGTGTTGACGGCGATGATTGTGATCGCGGAATACAGAATGGCATTCAGCGGGCGGTTGGTTTGCAGCGACCAGAACATCCCATAGGCGAGTGCTTCCAGCAGCACGAACGTCATGATGATGAAGTTTTCCTGCATGTCGGTCCGCGTGTCCGCCAGCGGCTCGTCGAATTGCGACAGCAATAGCGCCGTCAGTCCGTACCACAGTTGCAGCCCGATGCCGGTGATGACCACAAACAACACGCGCGTGGAAAGGACGCTGGATAACCGGGGGGCCAGCGCGGTGAGCCAGACGAGAGTTCCTTCCTCACGCTCTCCGGCAAACATGGTGGAGAGGGCTGCGAGAACGTAGACCGGCGGAACCCAGACCATGAAGACCCAGAAGGCCGCCGAGTACCCGCGCGAATGCTCCGACGATTCGCCGATGGCCAGCACGATCAGCATCAGAAACATGACGCCGATGCCGCACATCACCCACAGTTGACGTAGGACACGGACTTCTTTCCACAGCAGTCGTTGAAAGGCGAGAGTGGCATTCATCGGACGGCCTCCATCGCAGAGGCATGAGCAGCGGCTTCCGGAAAGGACCAGCCGGCTGCTGAATCGGTCTGCATACAGACGACGAAGATTTCTTCCAGCGACGGTTGCCGGATGGTGGCGTCCGCGTGGTTCGGTTGTGTCTGCCACCATTCGAGCGTGTTTTCGGGGAGATCACGCACCAGCAATTGCCATTGGCGGTCGTCCCGTTTCGCCCCCAGAAGAACCGCGCCGCGCGGCAGTTCCGGCGGGATCGTTTCCACCGCGTCCAGTGTCACCAGCACTTCTCGCACCCGGCTTTTCAGGACCTCCAACCGCTCGGCGAGGACGAGTTTCCCACGACGCAGAATCATCACCGTATCGGCGACCCGTTCCACTTCGACGATCTGATGACTCGATAGCAGCACAGTCCGCCCGGTGGCAGCAACATCCACCATGCTTTCGAGGAACTCACGCCTCACCAACGGATCCAGTCCCGAGGTCGGTTCATCCAGCACGAGCAGTTGTGGCTCATGCGCGAGTGCTACAGCCAGGGAGACTTTGGATTGCATCCCTTTCGACAGCGACTTGATTTGCCGATTCAACGGCAGGCCGTACTGTTGAATCATGGCCCGATAACGGTCTTCGTATCCAAGCGGGTAAAACCCCGCGGCGAACCAGCCTGCTTCCTGCACCGTCATCCAGTCGTACAGTGCGGGTCGATCCGGCACATAACCGACACGGCGGCGAATCTCGGCCCCGTCGACCCGGCTGGCCATGCCCAACACGCGGGCGGCACCCGAATCTGGTTCGAGCAGTCCCAGCAGAATCTTGATCGATGTTGTTTTTCCCGCTCCGTTCTCACCGAGCAGGGCAATCACCTGTCCCGGTTTGCCCGAGAAGGTAACCTCATCGAGCGCGACGAACGAACCGAACTTTTTCGTCACATTGTGAAATTCGAAGACGGCAGACATGAAAGGGCTCCCAGAGTTGGGTCTTCGATGAGCGATGTTTGCAATTCTGTAGGATGGCCCTTCCGGGCCGTCATTCGTTTTGGATCTCAGTGACGGCCCGGAAGGGCCATCCTACGGGAGCTGATGATTCACGACGTGGCCGCCTCTGCGGTGTCTTTGAGAACTTCTTCAATCAGCGTGCGGATCTCGCCAATCTTGAGTCCGCCGAGACGGCACTCGGCAATTGCGCCGCGCAAGCGGGCTTTGAGAAGTGATTGCCGATCGCGGCGACAGGAATCGAGGGCATCGCGCGTGACCCGCAAACCTTCTCCGCGAAGCGTTTCCAGCACGCCATCGGACTGAAGATCGCGGTAGGCCCGCGCGACCGTGTTGGGGTTCACCGCAACTTGTTGGGCCAGTTCGCGGACCGACGGGACCAGTTCTCCGGCGCGGAGCACACCGTGCGCGATGGCAAATTTCATTTGCCGGGAGATCTGGTCGTAGATCGGCAGCCCGTTGCTGGGATCGATATGGAGTAGCATGGCATCGCCCTCTGTACTATCTAACTCATACGGTAGGCGCGACGCGCGGAGTTGTCAAGCGGTTGTTTTTCACTTTTTTGCGTTTCGACCCTGCCACGCCGGAGAACCAGTCACCTTGCTCTCGATGCCTGAGTATCCCGATCATTCCATACATCTCTGCTCGTACCCGTCGCTTGCGCTCCAGGCTGGTTCAACAGTCGCTCTTGCCAACCACGGGGCTGACCGATAACAATCGAGAGACCTGCCCGCCTGGCTTCCGCCCGCTTTGCCCACCCTGTGACTGAGGTCGTTACCATGTTGACCCCGCATTTTGCCATCGATCGTCGTCAATTGCTGAAGGTCGGGGCTGCAGGAGTCATGGGGGCGGCACTGCCGTTGTCGTCAGCACAGGCCACAGGAACGGCGGCGACGCGCGCCAAATCGGTTGTCCTGGTGCATCTCAGTGGCGGGCCCAGCCAGTTGGACATGTGGGACCCCAAACCCGCGGCTCCACTCGAAATCCGTGGTGACTTTGCAGCCATCGATACCGCCGTCCCGGGAGTACAGATCGGTGAGCACATGCCGTTGCTGGCGCAGCAACTCTCCCGCTGGACAATTGCCCGGACCTTGTCGCATGGCGAACACAATCACCTGCTGGCCACACACGTCGCGCTGACGGGGCGACCGACGCCGATCCCCCGCGGCGGCAGCGATCTTGACCGTGTCGAGTCGCGCTACGATTTCCCCAACTTTGCCGCAGCGCTCGATTATCTGAATCCGCGTCGTGACGGCATCCCGACCGGGGTGTCTGTGCCAAACTATTTCATTGAAGGTCCGCTGACGTGGCCGGGTCAACACGCGGGGTTCCTCGGCGCGAAGCATGATCCGTGGCAGATCAACCATGATCCCAACGATGCGAATTTCAAGATCGATTCGCTGAGTCTGCAACCGGGAGTGACCAACGGCCGGTTAGTGTCACGGCGGGATTTACTCGATCATTTGAATCATCGCCCCTCAGTCGTTGGACAAGGACGGACCAAGGCCTTTGAGGAACAGCAAGAGCTGGCGTTGTCTCTGTTAACATCGGATCGTGTGGCCAAAGCCTTTCAGATCGAGAAAGAAGAAGCGGCAACGCGCGAACGGTATGGTCGCAACAAATTCGGACAATCACTGCTGTTGACTCGCCGGCTGGTGCAAGCCGGGGTGCCGGTGATTCAAGCGGCGATGGGCATCGTGCAGACCTGGGACACGCATGTCGACAACTGGGGCCGTTTGAAAAACGTGCTGCTGCCGCAACTCGACAGGGGTCTCGCGGCCTTGATGGATGATCTCTCCTCCCACGGGTTGCTCGATCAAACACTGGTGGTCGTCATGGGCGAGTTCGGCCGCACGCCGAAGGTGTCCAATCTTCCTGGCGAAGCGCTGCCCGGGCGCGATCACTGGGCGAGCACGTACTCGGCTTTGTTTGCCGGTGCCGGAGTCCGTGGCGGCCAGGTGCTCGGTCAGTCGGATGCCATCGCGGCGTATCCAGTAACCCGCGCGTGGACCCCTGCGGATGTCTGCACGACGATCTTCGATTCGCTGGGAGTCAGCCGCGAAGCGTTCCTCTACGATCCGTTGGGCCGCCCGAATCACCTCTGCAACGGCGAGGTGATCACCCCGCTGTTTACCGGTGCGGCGACCTGATTCTCGCCCTTCGAGGACTGGCAACGCATCGCGCCGCCCCCTGCGCTGAACGCCGAGAATTCCTCCGTGCGTCGTCACCGTCTGTTTGGTACGGTATCGCGTCATGGCGAAATCGTTTCTTGATGGAACACTGCGAAGGACACAGTCATGATGCGCTGCTTGTGGTCGGGGATGGTGGCATGCCTGTTATTGAACGTCTCTATGGCGAGCGCGGGGGAATCCGACGTGCTCCGGGAACGGGCCGGTGATCTCAAGCGGAAAGCCGCGCAACTGATGGAACGCGGTGAGAAAGATGCCGCACAACGGTTGATTCAGGAAGCCCGGGAACTCGGCGAACGGGCGCAAATGCTCGATCGCCAGGAGAAAGCGGAGCAAGCTAAGGAATCGCCGGAACGTCGCGAACAGGAATTGCAGCGTTTGCACGCGCGGATGAAAGAACTGCATGTGGCCCATCGCGATCTGTGGGCTGCCAATGCCCCGGAAGAAGAACTGGTCGACATCCGCTTCCACATTCGCAAGCTGGAAGCCGTGATTGCAGAGAAGGGAGGACTCCCGCATTCACGAAGAGACCACGGCCCCGGATCCCCGCCGGAAGCCTTGCAACACCTCGAGCGGCAACTGCATCGCATCGAACACATCCGCAACGCCGCCGACCATCTTCAAGCCGCGGACATGCCGGACATCGCCCGGGACCTGCGCTTGAAGTCTCAGCACCTGGAGCGTGAAGCGCGGGAGATGCTCGAACATCTCGAGAAGCAGTCCGCGACATTGCCGCCCCCGCCCCCACCACCGGTGAAGTCTGTGGAACGTGCGCTGCGGGAAGAAATTGAAGCGCTCCGCAGAGAAGTGGAATCTCTGCGGAAGCAACGGTAGCCGTAGTCTGAGCCCCCGGTCATTGCAACGTTTTGCAAGGATGTGGGTCAGTTCAATCCAAAGAAGGCTTTCCTGTGTGCCACTGGCTCTGCCAGTGTGAATTGTCCCAAGGACCTGCGAAGAGAAGACACTGCCAGAGCCAGTGGCACACGGAGACAAACTCCGAACATCGCTCTGTTAAACGTCTTGAATGCTCCCATGCAATACGTTGCATTGACCGGGTGGACACGGCGTGGATTGTCTAATCATTAACACGGATTCCTCCCGTTATTGACGGGGGGTAAGACGGAGTCGTTATGTCGACACGTTTCCAGCAACATCTTGCCTCGCAACTTGACGCCATCCGCGCGGCGGGGACGTTCAAAGCCGAACGCGTGATTCAGACGGCACAGGGGACGCACGTCCGGGTCTCCGACGGCCAACCGGTCCTGAACCTATGCGCGAACAATTATCTCGGGCTGGCGCAGCATCCGGAGATCATCGGCGCGGCCCATCGTGGACTCGATGACTGGGGCTACGGTCTCGCATCAGTCCGCTTTATCTGCGGGACTCAGTCGATCCACAAGCAACTGGAACAATCGCTGAGCACGTTCCTTGGAACGGAAGACACGATCCTCTATTCATCGTGTTTCGATGCCAATGGCGGGTTGTTCGAGACTCTTCTCGCCGCCGAAGACGCCATCATTTCCGATGAGCTGAACCATGCCAGCATCATCGACGGCGTGCGGCTCTGCAAAGCCCAGCGGTATCGTTACAAGAACAACGACATCGCCGACCTGGAAGCCCAATTGCAGGCGGCAAAGGGGGCTCGGTTCCGCATGATCGCCACCGACGGCGTCTTCTCGATGGACGGTTACATCGCCAACCTTCCGGCGATCTGTGAACTCGCCGATAAGTACGACGCGCTGGTGATGGTGGACGATTCACACGCCGTCGGCTTCACCGGGCCGAAGGGTCGCGGTACTCATGAACTCCACGGTGTGATGGACCGCATCGACATTCTCACGGGGACATTGGGAAAAGCCCTGGGCGGCGCGAGTGGTGGGTACACCAGCGGTCGGAAGGAGATTGTCGATTACCTCCGGCAGCGCTCGCGGCCCTACCTTTTCAGCAACACGCTGGCCCCACCCATTGTTGCCGGGTCGCTCAAAGCGCTGGAGATGTTGCAGGCTTCGACAGAACTACGCGATCGGTTGGAAGCGAACACGCAATTCTTCCGGGAGGCGATGCCGAAGGTCGGCTTCACCGTGCTGCCGGGCACGCATCCCATCGCCCCGATCATGCTCGGCGATGCCGCGCTCGCCGCAAAAGTCGCCGAGGCCATGCTGGCGAAAGGGGTCTACGTGATTGGCTTCTCTTACCCGGTGGTTCCGCAAGGGAAAGCACGGATTCGCACGCAGATGTCTGCTGCGCACACGCGTGATGATCTCGAATTCGCCGTCCGCAGTTTCGCCGAAGTGAAACGCGACCTCGGGTTGTGACGATCACTGTGACACGTCCTCCCGAGCCAATGTGCGGTTTCACGGACCGTACAGTGAATCCTCCGCGTGATATCCAACTTGCTTCAGCGGCACCAGGAATTTCCCGCCGCTCCGTTGTACGATTCTCGTGGCGCATTAGAATCGCCCGATGGGTTCGCTCCGCGGAAAGGCCTTTCTCCCGCGCGACCTTGGGCTGACCGGTTCGAAGAACGGATTCTCGTTTCCTCGACGTTGTTGTCTCTGCGCAATTTGACGCTGTGAATCGACCTCTGCTGCGAAGGAGAGCTGCACCATGTCTCACGATGTGCCGACCCGAAATGGGCCGGGGTTTCATCGCCGCGATTTTCTCAAAGGCTCCGGAGCGGCGGTTGCCGCGACGGCGATGGCCACCGCGGGGGAAGAAGCTCAGGCTCAGGATGTTCCCAAAAAGATCGCCGCGGCGGCTCCGCAGAAGATCAAGTTGAACGTGAACGGCAAAGACCAGGAAATCACGGTCGAACCGCGCGTTACGTTGATGGATGCCCTGCGGAACGATCTCAATTTGACTGCGTGTAAGGATGTCTGCGATCGCGCCGTCTGCGGTGCGTGTACCGTCCACATTGACGGCAAACCGGTCTATTCCTGCACACGGTTCGCCGTGGAATGCGTCGGTCAGAAGATCGTCACCGCCGAATCGTTAATGACGCCGGCAAAGACCGATGCCGTGATCGATGCCTTCGTCAAACATGACGGTATGCAATGCGGCTTCTGCACGCCCGGGTTTGTGATGGCGGTCCGCGGGTTCTGCAATTCGCATCCCGGCGCGACCGAAGACGATTGCCGCAAGGGACTCGGCGGGAACATCTGCCGTTGCGGCACCTACGACAGTGTGCTCAAGGCGGCGTATGAAGTCGCCAACTCCAGCAAGGGAGGAGCATAACCATGGCCGAACGCACATTCTCCTGGCCGAAAATGGATGACCGGCAACTCCTCGGCAAAGACGTCCCGCGCGTCTATGACGGGGCCGCCAAAGCCAGCGGGCAAGCGAAGTACAGTGCCGACATCAACACGCCCGGCACGTTGTTCGCAAAGTTGCTGACGTGTCCGCACGCGCACGCCAAGGTCGCCAAGCTGAACGTCGAAAAGGCGAAAGCCGTCCCCGGCGTGAAAGCCGTCCATGTCTTCCGTGATGTGGGTACCGAAATGCGATGGGAAGGCGAACTGATTGTCGCCGTCGCCGCCGACCGTCCGGAATTCGCCGAGGACGGACTGCGAGCCATTGAGATCACTTACGAGGTGCTCGAACATCTCGTCGATGAACGTGATCTCGAAGCCGCCAAAGCGAAGATGTTGACGAAGTCGCTCGGTAACCAGAACACCGGTGACGTCGAGAAAGCCCTGAAGGAAGCCAAGGCGGTTCACAAGGGATTCTACGGCGTCCCGACCATCACGCACATGTGTCTCGAACCGCACGGTTCGCACTGTGAATGGGAGACGCTCGACAAACTGAAGGTGCAATTGTCGACGCAGAACGTCTCCGGAACCGCCGGGCAGTTCGCCGGTCCATTGGGACTCGAAGAAGCCGGTGTCACGATTCTCTGCGACTACGTCGGCGGCGGCTTCGGTTCCAAATTCGCGGCCGATGAATGGGGCATCGCCTGTGCCAAGATGGCCAAGGACGCGGGCAAGCCCGTGCGGCTGATGCTCGACCGTCCGACCGAACTGAAAGTCGCCGGGACGCGCCCGTCAGCCTTTGCGGAGGTCACCATCGGTTGCGATGCCGAGGGGAACATCACCGCCTGGGACAGCCATCACTGGGGGACTAGCGGCACGAACGGTTCGACGGTCGCCCTCACGGTCACGCCATACGTGTTCGATCCGCCGAACCGTCGCCGGACGGCCACCGGCCTCATCTGCAACACCGGGCCGAATCGCGCCTGGCGAGCGCCGAATCATCCGCAGGCGTGTGCTTACACCGACACGGCGATGGATGATCTCGCCGCGAAGATGGACATGGACAGCCTCGAGTTCTTCAAGAAGAATCTTGGGCTGACCAAGCTCGCCCATCTCTACGCGCCGGAGTTGGACATCGCCGCGAAGTTGATGGACTGGAAGACGAAGTGGCATCCCCACGGCAAGGGACCGGGCGGGGCGGTGAAACGCGGCGTCGGTCTCGCGCTCCACACCTGGGGTGGCAAAGCCCACGCGGCCAACTGCCAACTGAAGGTCCATCCGGACGGAACCTGCGAGGTGTTTCTCGGCTCGCAGGACATCGGCACCGGCACACGGACCTGTATCGGTGTCGTCGCCGCGGAAACCTTCGGCATCCCCATGTCGTCGGTGAAAGTCCGCATCGGATCGAACAAGTATCCGAAAGCAGGACCGTCCGGCGGCAGCACCACCATCGGCGGGGTTTCCGGTCCGGTACGACGGGCATCGCAAACCGCGTTGTGGAAGATCTACGACCTCGTCGCCGCGAAACACAACGTTTCCGCCGACGGTTTAACGGTGAAAGAGTCGCAGGTCTGGTCCGACGGCAAAGCGATTTGCACCTGGAAACAGGCCGCGGGGCTCATCGGTCCGATGGCACTCGAAGTCGTCGGTGAAGGTCCGAAAGATGATGGTCTCACCAGTGACCAGGTCGGTGGCGTGCAGATGGCGGAAGTCGCCGTCGACACGGAAACCGGCATCGTCCGCATGGTGAAAATGGTGGCGGTGCAGGACATCGGCCTTGTGGTCGATCGTCTCACGGCCCGCAGCCAGGTCGCCGGGGCGCTCATCATGGGGATTGCGTCGGCCCTCTCCGAAGAACGCATCATGGATAACCGGACCGGCCGGTTCATCAACGCCGATCTCGCCAACTACAAGCTGCCACGGATCGGCGACATCGGCGAGTTCGTCATCGAGTTCTACGAACCGGAAAGCGAATACCAGCGGGGTGTCATCGGCCTGGGCGAACCCCCGGCGATCTCTCCGATGGCCGCCATCTCTAACGCCGTCGCCAATGCCATCGGCGTCCGCGTTCCCGTCCTCCCCCTCACGCCGCAACGGGTGTTGGAAGCCTTGAAAGGAGCCCAGGCATGAGACCCTTTGAATACGCTCGGCCGGAGACCGAAGCCGAAGCCGTCGAGTTCTTGAACGACCACGGCGGCCAGACCGCGGTGCTCGCCGGCGGGACCGATCTGCTCAATTTGTTGAAAGCCGATGTCGTTCGCACTGAGCGCGTGGTCGACATCAAACATGTGCCCAGTTTTCACGAAGTCGTCCCCGAACAGGGGGGCGTGAAAGTCGGGTCGCTCGTCACACTGGAAGAGCTGCGCGAGCATCCGTTGCTCGCGGAATATCGATCGTTGCTCGATGTGATCGACGGCGTGCGGGCGATCCAGATTCAGTCATCGGGCACACTCGCCGGTGACCTTTGCCATCACCCGAACTGCTGGTATTACCGCGGTGGTTACGGATTGCTGGCGCTCGACAAGGGCGAATCACTCGTCACCACCGGTGATAACCGGTATCACGCGGTCTTCGGCAACTCGGGCCCGGCGAAGTTCGTGAGTGCCTCCCGGTTCGCGCCGGGGCTGATCGCCCGGGGAGCGAAGGTCCGGGTGATCGGACCGCAGCCTAAGGATGCCGAGTGGGTGCCGTTGGAGTACTTCTTCATCACGCCGCGGACGAATCAGCAGGGAACGACGATCCTCAAGCCGGGGCAACTCATCTCGCATGTGTGGCTGCCCGATGCCGCAATGACCCGCAGCGCGACCTATGAAGTGTTGCAACTGGAAGGACTCGATTGGCCGCTCGCCGCCGCCGCCGCATGCTTGCAGATTGAAGGCGGTACGGTGCGACAAGCGCGGTTGGTGATGGGGCATGTCGCCCCGGTGCCGTGGATCGCGAATGACGCCGCGCGATGGCTCGTCGGTCACCGCGTGGACGAAGAGACCGCGGGCATCGCGGCTGATATGGCGGTATCGAGCGCGACGCCGTTGTCGCAGAACGAGTACAAAGTGCAACTGGCCCGGACCGCCGTGAAGCGGGCGATTCTCAAGGCCGCTGGTCTTCTGACGGAAGGAGCATAACTGATGACGACTCAACTGCCCGTCCTGCCATCGACCGCCGAACGCTGCCGCAGCCTGCTGTCGAAGGGGCTCTACATCAACGCCGGTTTGCCGCCGGGGAAGGAAGCCGTCGGCGACGGCAACTTCTGGTGCGGCAAAACGCAAACCACCTACGGCCCCGACGACCGTCTCTGCGACGGCAGCGAGTGCCGGGATGCATCGCGGAGTTGTTACGAGGGATAGTTTGCCGGATCCAACAAACCCCCGCTGCAATCGTTTGCGGTGGGGGTTTGTCATTTGATCATCACGAAAGGAGTTCATGCTCGACGAGCTATGGTTGATTCATCCGGATGAAGCGATGTGCGAGGCATTCCGAAAACGGTTCGCGAGTTTGCCACGAGTTCAGGTGCTTCAGTCTCGTTTTGAAGAGCTTCCGCCCCATGATTGTTTTGTTACCGCGGGAAATGCCTTCGGCATCATGACGGCCGGGATTGACGCGGCCGTCGTTCGCCGCTTTGGTGACTCGCTGATGGAGCAAGTGCAACTCCGCATCATGGACGAATACTTCGGAGAACAACCCATCGGTACGGCGATGATTATGCCGACTGGCGATCCCGCGTTGCCATTTGTCTGCCATGCTCCGACCATGCGTGTCCCAGGCAGCATCGAAGGGACCGACAAAGTTTATGCGGCAACCTGGGCTAGTCTGCTCGCGATTCATGCACACAATCGGACGTCCTCACAACGTATCGAGGTGGTCGCCTTTCCTGCGATGGGAACGGGATTTGGTGGCGTTTCTTTTCATGAAGCGGCCCGACAAATGGCTGCGGCATATCGCCACTTGTTGAACCCTCCTTATCGCCTCGACTGGGACTTCGTCGTCGAACGGCAGCGAGCGATTTGTTACGACGACGGCCGACAGGTGGTAAAGTAGTAACAACAATCCGCGAACCGTGCTGTCACACTTTGAGAGCGCTTCACTGAAAGGTTGTTTTGTGCAATTCGCTTTCATCTTCATCGCGGTGATCAGTTTTACAGTCAACACCTTCGCCGCGGAGCCGACGCTGTCCCCGCTGCTCTATCAGCATCCCGGCTTGAACGTCGACCTCAGCGTCGGTTTGTGGGCCTTCCCGGTAGCGTTCGATCACGACGCGGACGGCGATCTTGACCTCATCGTCGGTTGCCCGGACAAACCGCAGAACGGCGTGTGGATCTTCGAGAACCCCGGCCCCAAAGGCGAAAAGCATCCGGTCTTCAAACCGCCGCGGAAATGGGGCGGCCCGGCTCCCAAATACCTCACGCTGTCGTGGGTGAACGACCAACCGCGGATGCTCGGCAGCCAGCGTGAATATCCGAAGTTTGCGGAGGGAGATTGGAAAACCACGCGCGATCTTTACCCGACCGACCGTGTCGCCCCCATCAAATACCTGCGGTCCAACACCTGGCACATCGTGGATTACAACGACGATGGCAAGCACGACCTCATTGTCGGCCACGGCAGTTGGGACCACTTCGGGTCCTTCGACACCAACGACTGGTGGAAGAAGTACGACGCCCACGGAAACTGGCACGGCGGCGAACTGCGGGGACACGTTTACTGGCTCAAGAACGACGGCACCGATGACAAGCCGAAGTACGCCCCCGCGGTTCCCATCACCGCGGGCAGTGTGGCGATCGAAACCTACGGTGCCCCGACGCCGCAGTTTGCGGACTTCGACAGCGATGGCGACCTCGATCTCGTCTGCGGCGAGTTCCTCGACGGTTTCACCTACTTTCAGAACATCGGTTCGCGGAAAGACCCGAAGTACACGGATGGCGTGCGGTTACCCCATGTGATGGACCTGCAGATGATCGTCCCGCATGCCGTCGATTGGGACGCCGATGGTGACGTCGATCTGCTAGTCGGCGACGAAGACGGCCGAGTGGCGCTGCTCGAACACACGGGCAGAATCAACGACGGCGTGCCGGTGTTTCTGCCGCCGTTCTATCTGCAACAGGAAGCGGATCAGATTGACGCGGGGGCACTGGCCACGCCCATCGGTTGCGACTGGGACGGCGATGGTGATGAAGATCTCATCTGCGGCAGCACGGCCGGGTATTTCCTGTTCTACGAGAACCTCAGCGGGCCGAAAGTCGCCGAACCGAAGTGGGCCGCCGCGGTGAAGATTGAAGCGGGGGGCAAACCGTTCCGCATCATGGCGGGGCCGAACGGATCGATCCAAGGCCCCGCGGAAGCGAAGTGGGGTTACACCACATTGAGTGTCGCCGACTGGGATGTCGACGGTGATCTCGACATCGTCTTCAACAGCATCTGGGGCCGGGTCGAATGGCTTCAGAACATCGGCACGAAGACTCAGCCCAAACTAATGCCGCCGCAGAACGTCGTCGTCGAATGGAATGGCATGCCCCCCAAACCGGCGTGGACGTGGTGGACGCCGCATCCTGAGGAACTCGCTACGCAATGGCGCACGACGCCGGTGGTGGTCGACTGGAACCACGACACGCGGCCCGATTTAATCATGCAGGAACACGAAGGGTTTCTCACCTACTGGGAACGCCGCAAGGATGGCAAGCTCTCGCCGCCCCAACGGGTGTTGATGAACGAAGCCAGTGAGCCATTACGGTTCAATGCCGGCGTGGGCGGCCGCAGCGGTCGCCGCAAGCTGTGCGTGACGGATTGGGACGGCGACGGGAAACTCGACATCCTCGCCAACAGCCAGAACTCCGCGTTCCATCGGCAGGTGAATCACGCCGACGGAAAATGGACGTTCGCCGCCCCGGTGAATGTCAGCGACCGCAACATCGAAGGCCACGACACCAGTCCGACCACCATCGACTGGGACGGCAACGGCGTCCGCGACCTGCTCATCGGTGCCGAAGACGGGCGACTGTATTTTCTAACCAATCCGCGCGCTGTAAAGAATTAATGCCGTTTTGCTTTATCCTCGGTATGACAAAGCAATCAAGAGAGACATGGACATGGCACCGGCCGAATCCAAGCCACTGAATTCGGTGAATGCCGCCCGAATGTTGTTTGCGAAATGGAATAAGGCTTCTTGGAGAGCGATCTGGACGATCTCACTCTTGCTAATCGGCTATTTCGGCAGCTATTCGGCCTTATCGATGTGGGGAAATTATCGGATGAGGCCGTCCGGGGAACTCCGATATGCAAACGGGTTCGCGATGTTCGATACTTCGTTGTGGTCACCGATTGGCATGAACTGGGAGAGACGGAAGTCGGTTGATGGCTCATACTATATTGAGGCCGACCCGACCGGTTGGCTGTTCTTCCCGTGCATTTGGTTTGACAGAAAATACATCCATCCCACTCAGCCGTATGATAGTCGTTGACGATTTGACCTCTGCCAACGACGACATAGAGCCGCGATGAGAAATCCGTTCGTTGCCTGGAGAGATTAGCGCAGATGTCTCATTGCAATCATTACGTTCCATTTCCGCACAATCGTCGGCAGTTTCTGGCCCAGGCGGGGTGCGGGTTTGGCGGCGTGGCCCTGACAGCGTTGGCACACGATGCGACGTATGGGGCGGAGTCCATCGACGCCGGGTCGCTGTTGCCGCGGACACCCATGCGGCCACCGACGGCGAAGAACGTCATCTTTCTTTACATGGATGGCGGGCCGTCGCAGATGGACCTGTTCGATCCCAAGCCGCGGCTGGACGCGGAACATGGGCAGCCGATCAAGGTGAAGGTGCAGCCGACCCAGTTCAACAACATCGGGACGGTACTGAAGTCGCCGTGGCCGTTCGTGAATTACGGCGAATCCGGGCTGCCGATGAGCAGCATCATTCCGCACATCGGTCGCCATGCGGATGACATCTGCGTGATCCGGTCGATGACGTCGGCGTTCTCCGAACACACCAACGCGAATTACTTCCTGCACACCGGGCACGGCTTGCAGGGACGGCCGAGCATGGGGGCGTGGGTCTCTTACGGTCTGGGGACCGAGTGCCGGAATCTTCCGGGCTTCATCGTTCTCAACGGCGGCTTGATTCCTCCCGGCGGTCTCGATTGCTTCCACAATGGCTTTCTTCCCGCGACGCATCAGGGGTCGATCTTCAAACCCGGCCAGTCGCTCGTGGCCGACCTGGAACGGACCGAAGCCACGGTCTCGGCCCAGTCGCGGAAGCTCGGCCTGATGCGGCAACTCGATCGCAACGTGCTGTCGCAACTCGGCGGACAGGGTGAACTGGAATCCGCCATCGCCAACTATGAACTCGCCTTCCGCATGCAGACGGCGGTCCCCGATCTCGCCGATGTGTCGCAGGAATCGAAAGCCACCCAGGAGTTGTACGGGCTGTTCGCCGACTACGAACAGACCCGCATCTACGGTCGGAACTGCCTGATCGCCCGGCGGTTGATCGAGCGCGGCGTGCGGTTCATCGAACTGACCTGCCCCGGCGTCGGGGTCGACCGGTGGGACCAGCATCAGGGGTTAAAGGAAGGTCACGAACGCAACTGTCGCGCGGTCGATCAACCGATCGGCGGACTGCTCAGCGACCTCAAAGCCCGCGGGTTACTCGATGAAACGCTGGTCATCTTCGCCGGGGAATTTGGTCGCACACCAATGGCGCAGGGCTCGGACGGCCGCGATCACAATCCGTTCGGCTATTCGATCTGGATGGCCGGCGGTGGTGTGAAAGGCGGGTTAGCCTACGGAGCGACCGACGACTACGGTTACCACGCCATTGATAAGAAACTCGAAATGCACGACATGCACGCAACCATGCTGCATCTGCTCGGCATTGAACACACGCGATTAACCGTCCGCTTCGGCGGCCGGGATATGCGGCTGACGGATGTCTTCGGCCATGTGGTGACCGACATCATCGCATGAAGTCCGGGAATTTACGGCCCGACGGGCCAGCCGTTCAAATAGCCAGGGCCAACGGCCCTGGAAGTCGATCGACGATCAAACTGAAGAGGCCTGAAGGGCCGACCGTTCTCTTCAAAAGCGAATGGTCGGCCCTTCAGGCCTCACGATTTTCTTCATTCCGTTTACCAGGGGCGTTGCCCCTGGCTATGGGAACGGATGGCCCGTTGGGCCGGAAGAGTAGACAGAGCCGCGACCGTGAGGGAACGTGTTCTTCGCCTGTGAGCGACGCTTCAAGAACGCGCTCCCTGACGGTCGCGGCTCTGATCGTCACTCGTCGATGACTTTGCGATTCTTTGCCGCGTGCGGATGGGCGTTTTCGTAGGTCTCACGCAGTCGTTGCGTGCTGACGTGCGTGTAGATTTGCGTGGTGGTCAAACTTTTGTGACCGAGCATTTCCTGCACGGCCCGCAGGTCTGCACCGCCATCGAGCAGATGCGTGGCGAACGTGTGTCGCAGGGTGTGGGGGGACGTTTGCCGGTCGAGCCCGGTTTCTTTCAGATACTTTTCGATCATCCGGCCGACGCTGCGAGTGGTGAGTCGGGTGCCGAAGCGGTTGAGAAAGACCGCGGCCCGGTCATCGGGGCCGGCGTTGTCGGCGGGGCGACGGACTTCCAGCCAGCGGAGCAACGCCTTCGAGGCGTACCGTCCGATCGGGGCGATCCGTTCCTTTTTCCCTTTGCCGTAGACGCGGATGATGTTCGCGTCGCGGTCCCAGTGATCGATGTTCAACCCGACGAGTTCGGCAACACGCAGTCCGGCGGAATACATCGTTTCCAGCATGGCCCGGTCGCGCAAGCCTTCGGCGTCATTGGCCGGCGGGGCTTCGAGCAGTTGGGCAATCTGTTCGGTGGTCAGAAAGTGCGGCAGCTTCCGGCCGGCTCGTGGCGTTCGCAGCGCTTTGGCCGGGTTGGAAGTGACGAGACCTTCGCGCTGACAGTACCGCAGGAAGCTCCGCAGGCACGCTAACCGCCGGGCGATGGTGGACTTGGCGTACTGGCATTCGTGCAGATACGCCACATAACCGCGGAGCGTGGCGATTTCGAGTTGCGCAACGCTGGTCGCGCCGCCGCAGCGGTCTTCGAGATAGTCGAACAGACTGCGGAAGTCTTCGCTGTACGATTTCAGCGTGTACTCGGACGCGTTCCGCTCGATTTTGAGATATCGCAGAAACCCGTCGACGGCATCGTGCATCGATTCCGCCCATTTAGCCCCCGGTTGTCTTCAACCGGGGGTTCTTGCGATTTCGGTCACCCCCCGTTGCGGACAACGGGAGGCTAAATGGCGTCGTGTTATTGTTCGGTGGCTTTCTCGCGACGGAACTGCGGCCGCGGGCTGCCCTCGGCGGCTTCAGACCGCAGCTTGGCGATCCGTTGGCTCATCACCGCCGCATCGTACCAGGTGAAACTCAGGCTGGGATCGGCGGCGTACTGACCCATGGTTCGGAGCAGTTGGTCCGCGCTTTCGTCATCGTACAGGAAGACGTATCGCTCTTCGCCTTTGATCAGCGCCAGCACATTCACGCCGCGTTGCATGGAATCGCCTTCCTGGTCCGTAACGGTGTCGCGACCGCTGCTTCCTGCGGTCCACCGTTTAGTCTGCGTCCTTCGCTGATTTCTCTATCGGCGAGAATCGGCGTTGTCAGATAACTCGTTTACATCCCACCGAGGGCATTCCGTGGGCTTCTTTGACGATTGCATCACCGGTACCGCCGCAACTTCACCACCATCCGTCGATTGGATTCACCGCCGTGCAGTTGCAGCATTTCCACCACCATCACGTGGGAGGTAAATCGAATGAAATCTTCGCTGCGGCTGAGGTAGCCCTGCCAGCCACCGCTGCGGAGATCAGCGCTCAACTCCACGTAATCGCGCAGCTTTGCATTCAGTTGCGGATCGGCTCCATCAAACATGCGGGTATACGACATCAACGGCAACCGCGGATCGAAGTTGGGATTCGCTGCCTGCGACTGAAACCCTGGCGTCGCCGAGGGCGAAATCACCGGGGTCATCGGTGGCGGAGGCAGTGCAGGGAGTTCCTCAAATTCTCCGGCCGGTGGTTCAGCGGCAATTGCTGCCGAATCGGTCACCGGTGCAGCATCGATCAATTTCTGAGGCGCGGCGTTTCTTGTAGTAGGGGTATTCCAGCGGAAGTAACGCCCCCAGCTTCCCCAGGGATTCCAGAGAGAAACCTCATCGTCCGGGGATTGCCCGCGCATCATCGGTTGACCTGGCTGGCAGGTCTCCGTCTCGTATTGGCTTTTCCAGAGTGAGCGTTTCTTGCGGGGCATGGCCCATTCCCGGGCGTTTTCATGCACTGGCACACCGGGGGCGAACGTCCATTCCCGTGGCGAAAACCACGAGACCTGCATACCGAGTCGCGGTGGATAGTACGGGGAGTAGTCCGTCACGGCACCGACAACCACCGCGTCCACGTGCAAGATTTCTGCGAGTTTCAGCGCGTCAAGCTGGTTCGCCATTTCCAGCTTGTTGTCGAAAATGGCTTGCTCGACCACGCCGACGGGAATCACCTGAAACCCTGGCGTCTTCTGGAGTTCTGTAAAATAGGCTTGGGCAAATCGCCGGCCATCAACGGAGCGTTCTTCACTGAGGTTGAAAAACGGCGTCACGGCGACGGTTGTCAGCCCGTTGACCGGATTCGTCACTCCAACGTCGAACATGACGCAACCGGAGAGGGCTACGCTCAGGACGCTGAGAGTGAACAAGACCAGAGTGCGCACGCGGTCGCTTCCAAGGAACAACTAACCTCTTCCACGTTATCGGCATCTTTGTCCCAGTCCCTTTAATCGGGAAAGTTTTCCATTTAGCTTTGCAGTGCCGCACCCTGTGCAACTGGTTCCCCGCAATCTCCGATGGGTTGAGCGCAACCTTCATACGGTGTTTCCACTGGTCTTTGCAGGCTTTTTGCGGGTGGCATTCCCATCTTGGTCCGCTTCTGCCATACTCGCCGCCCAATCACGATGAGCAACAACCCCACGGCGACGCTGACGCTTGAGGACCGAATTCCGGCGGACGTCCCCGCAAGCCGGGTCATGCCGCCAGATGTACAGGCGTCGTACAACGGCTCGAACGTCGTCTACCGCATGCTCCGTCTGGAGACTTGGGGCCCAGCGCTGATGAACCTGGGGTACTACCCCTTCCGCGGCCCGCTGGCGATGCTCAATGTTGTGGTCAATCTGGAAGGGGCACAGCGCCAGCTGGTGATGAAGTCTGCGGCACTCCTCGGTGTCAAACCACAGCATCATGTTTTAGACCTGGCGTGTGGTCGGGGTAAGAGTTCGTTCATCATCCATTGCCTCTACCCCGGCGCGACGGTCGTGGGCATGGACTTGCTCGACCGCAATATTCAGGTGGCGAACGCACTGTTCGATCACTTGCCGAATCTGTCCTATGTGACTGGCGATGTGACGAACCTGACCTTCGCCGACAGTTCCTTCGACCACATGCTCTGTCTCGAAGCGGCGTTCCATTTCCCGGATCGAGCGCAATTCCTGCGGGAAGCGTATCGAGTCCTGCGACCGGGCGGCCGAATTGTGGTCGTTGATTTCGCCTGGAAAACGGAAGCCCAGCGGGAAACGCGGGATGATCCGGAAACGCGCCTGGTTCGCGAAGTGTGGCAGTGGGATGATTTCTTCTCGATCGCCGATTACGAACACGCTTCCGTCGAAGCCGGGTTCCGCATCGTCGCCAAGCATGATTGGACGTCGCGGGTCACAACCCCAATTCAGGCGGTCTTTCGCTGCCTGTCGAACCTCGGCAATCACCCATGGGGCCGCCGGTTCCTGGAATGGCGGAACCCCCTTTATCGGTCGATCAGTCCCGAAGACTGGAAGGCACTCGACCATGCCGTCCATGCGCACCAGCACGTTCGAAACCATTCGAACTACATGGTTTTCGTGCTGGAAAAGCCGGTGTGAATGGGCGGTAACCGGCCGCATCTGCTCTGCCGGGCCTCCTAGTGGTTTATCACCGCTAGAGTTACGGGTTGAGGGAACAGTTGGGAGGGCGAAGCACCCACTGAGCCGCTGATTGTCTCAGCGTGGAGAAGCGCTCGCGGCTCAGCAGGAGCTTCGCCCTCCCACGCGCAGACAATTCCTGCGATCGGTATCAGCACTAGCTTCGTGTGAGCCACAACTCTCCCCCTGATTCTTGCCCGCTTTGGAAGCTGACAACAGGGGCAAATGAGTGACAAACGTTCTTCCTTCGTTTTCGTGATTCTCGTTGCTCGTCGTGATCCGATATCGCGCGAATCGTGCTGATTTCCTGATTGTTTGATGGCTCAGGGCACCGCGACGGGAAGTTTGCGGCGGGAGGTGGATTGAGCGGATTGAGACCGTTTCCAGTCGATATGAGCGTTCCCCGAAGCTGCCGAATTCATTCCATGTGGGACGACAGTCACACGCAATCCGATCAGTCCGTTGGCGGGCAGATTGTTCACGTCAGCGCTGCCCCAGTGGATCACTTCCTCGTTCGGTGTCAGAACTCCCAGTCCAAGACTCATCGCTCCGACGCTTTTGTTTAACTCTTCGGGAAGCAACGCCGCCTCGGTGTAACCCCGCCCGACGCCCGCCGTCAAGATTTCAAGGCTCCAGTTCTGCACATTGTCATCGGTCGCATCCGGGGACATTCGTGACCAGCGAAAGCTTCCTTTGACATCCTTGTCCGGCGGAGCCATGACGTATCCACAATGCTCAGGAACAGGCACGGTCTCATTGTCGCGGCGGGTCACCACTTCAAACGTCGCAACCTGACCGGCGGGGACGGTGAATTCCGCACCGATGCCGCTGGTGATGGTTCCCAACGGAGGGACCGAGTCCGTCGTCACCACGCTCGGTGTTGCCGGCTTCTCAAACAAAGCGAACAGCCCGAGCAGTAGCAGGAGTGGGCCGAAGACACTGAACACACCGACCGCGGCTCCTGTGCCGGAGAACATCCACTCGACCAGCTGGCTGGGGTTCTCGTTCGGTGAGGTCAACGCGGCGACGACTTGCGGCCGCGTGAAATAAATGAGTTGCCCGATCAGCCACACCAGACCAAGCACCGTAGGGACGACGAGGAAGCCGACCACCGTGGACATCGCCCCCAATTCCTGCATTTCCGGAGCAACGCCCTCTGCGGCCGAGGTGCTTTGAACCTCGGCGTAGAACTCGGGTAGAACGAACCTGGCGAGATAAGGTGCATCAAACACGAACGACGCCAGGCCGAACACGCACACCGCCAGCGTGACTCTTCGGGCCCAAGGCTTCCAGAGAAACAGCCCGATACTGGCAGCAAACAGTCCCGCTGCCAGCAGAAAACCGAGCACGACATCAATCGATTCCCACACCCGCCAGAGACGAGGCACCGAGTCCGCGATGGTCGTCGGCTGATCTGTCGCGGTCACCAGCAACAAAATGACTGCGGCCGCAAGATTGAGAGTGGCAATGAACGGGACCAAGCGGGGGCGTGGAACAGAGTTGGCGGGGGCCTCCACGCCGTCTGGACCAATCGCAGGCCCCGTATCGGTTGCCGTGTGACCATGGATCAGCGACTCCAGACCACGTCCTTCCGCTTCCAGTTTTGCCAGGTCCCGTCGAGTGATCCAACCGCCCCAAGTGCGGACCGACCAATCGCAACTGACCCACACCATCCCGGCATTAGCAGGTGTGGTTCGTACCGTGAGTTGTGTGTGCAGTCCGCGAATATCCATCTCCCACAGCCCGGCCCATTTGCTGCCGCGCTGAAAGACGCAGACATCGGGGTGTTGTTCGATCAATTGATAGCCAAGTGTGGAAAAATGAAAGATGGCCTGTCGTGTCACGTCCTGCGCATCGCTGACTGTGAAGCGGATTTGCGTGAGGGGCGTGCCGACGAAGGCGGGAACCGGTCGGGGTGATTTCTCGGTCGAGTTCTGTGTGCCAGTGATTTTTCGCCATGCGGACACAGCGACGAAATAGCACACGATGACCATGACCAGTGCGTCGAGAATCAGAAACATCGCATCGGGGCGTTCACTTCCCCCCGAGGAAATGATGCTCCACCGTATCGATCCCGTCTGGACCATGTTCCAGATCACGATCTGCAGGAGATGCGTCAGGACGAACGTGGTGATGCCCAGCAGTGAGAGGGGATAGAACAGGACATCCACGAAAGCGAGTCGCAAACCATACAGCTTGCCGTTCGAGCGTTTGATGTGTCCGGTCGCAATCACACCGAGAATCGTAGTTCCGATCGGAGCACTCACTGACAGCAGACAGAGCAGGAAAATGGGGATGAGCAAAATCACGATCTGCTCAGGCACCTCCGCTGGTTGCGGAGCGGGAATCATCGAGACACCATCATCGACGGATGTCATCGTGACTTGATCGACAGAAGTCATGATGAAGCCAAGCACGAAAATCGCAATCGCGATCAGCCCCCCACCGGCCCAAATGGCTCCCCAAAGTGCGTGTTGACTGAGACGCGGCTCGTGACTCTCTGCCAGGGCTGGCGTGGGGAAGGCCGCTTTGACTTCCGGCCGGCTGAGCACGAACAGCCCCCACAGACCGACCGGTTGTGCCAGGAAACTGCCGAGCCATGCCGCCCGGTAATTCTCCACCGCCAGCAGATGCCACCCGCCGCGCAGCACCACTCCCGCGATCCCCACCAGTAAGACCGAAAACGCGATCATGGCAAACCCCACGGGGGCGGGAGTCCCATCGTTGCCGTCGGCGATGTCCAACCCGTTGAAGAAAATCAGCACCACCGGACCAAAAATCAGGAGTCCGTAGAGCATCAGGGCAATGGCCGGGCCGAGGAGCTGACGCCGAATCTGTGGCAGGCCATCCAGGGGTAACGACCGTGGATCAGTGACCGCTTTCCTCTCGTCGCCCCACGCCACCGCGTGACGGACACCGATACTGCTGAGCACCAGCAGCGTCACCGAGAGGACGAGCGATCCGTAGAAGCCCTCGCGGTACTTGATCTGATACTCGATCGTTTTCAACAGCACACTGGCTTTGACGATCTCCCGTTGCATGCGCGGCTCGCCGACAACCTGCATGTCGCCATCCGATGCGCCAGTCAGACCGGAGAACCGGGCATCTTTAAGCTGGACGATGGGAATCGTAAACCCTTTACGTTCGAGATCCCGCTTGATCAAGAAACTGGGCACGACCGCACAAGCGGCGATGATCGACATGACTGCGGCGCGTCGCCCGGTCAAAGGGCGACCACCGGGCGTCATGATCAGCAGCAGAGCCAGCAGGCCGAACGCCACGCCAGCCACGATTCCCGGCAATCGCTCGGAACCGTACAGCGTTCGCGAGAAGGGACCAGGCATCTCGGCATTGTTCCAGAACTGTTTGAGATCAGCGTCCTGGTCGATGTGCAGTTCCAGCCACGGCAACATCAGCATCAGACAGCCGGCGAGACTCAGCACGATCATGAAACGTCCCGGAAATGCCGGGGGCTGAGTCGGACTCGCAGCTTCGCCGGCGACCCAGTGCCAGGCACCGCGCAACTCGCGTTCGACGATTGTCGATAGCCCCTCCTCCGAATGACGTTCCCCACTCCCCGACGCGGAACCCGCCGTTCTGCCATGCGAATCTGCGGAGATTGACTCGATATCGGTCTTCACATCACTGGCGTGCTGATAGCGCTGCTCGGGTTCTTGTTCGAGAGCACGGAGGACGACTTCGTCCAGCCGGACATCGATTTCCACTTTTTTGGACGGCGGCGCGAACTTGCCCATCGGCAGTTCGCCGGTGAGCAGTTCGTAGAAGACGACGCCCAGCGAATAAATGTCCGCGCGATGGTCGACCGCCCGCGCCCCTTGCATCTGTTCCGGGGCCATGTACCGCAGCGTTCCCATCACTTGCTGCGTCGCCGTCAGCGATTGATCGCTCCCCTCGGGTCCCAGCAACTTTGCGAGGCCAAAGTCAGCGATTTTCACCCGGCCCCGTTTGTCGATGAGGACGTTTTCCGGTTTGATGTCTCGATGCACGACACCTTCATCATGTGCGAACTGCAGCGCCTCGCAGATCTGCGGCACAATCTTCAATGCCTCAGCAGCGGTGAGCGTCTGCTTCCGAATCACCTGCCGCAGGTTCGCACCGTCGACGAATTCCATCACGATGTAACAGAGTCCGCCGGTTTGACCGAAGTCATACACGGTGACAATGTGTGGATGATTCAGCTTGGCCAGTGCCCGCGCCTCGCGCTGAAAGCGCTCGATAAACTTCGGATCGTGACTGATCTCCGACGGCAGGATTTTGACGGCGACAACGCGATCCAGTCCCGGCTGCCGGGCTTTGTAGACCGCTCCCATGCCCCCTTTACCGAGCAGTTCCTGAATCTCCAATTGCGGAAACAGCGGTGCCAGTTCTTCCGGAGTCGGTGGTGTAAAGCCGGACTCCGGCGGAGTGATCCGGGTTGGCCCCGGCTCGCACACCTCGACCGATTGACTCTCATTCGCCGCCAGCAACAGGCATCGCGGACACAGTCCGGCCGGTGAACTCGGGGGAATCTCCGCATCACATTGCGGGCAGCGGTGAGAAGCGGTCATAGCGAGTTTCCGGTGTGTCGTATTCGCAATTGAGAGGTGTTCCTGACCACTTCTAAAGGTTCGGCACACCGTTGTGACACGGAATTCTCAAAAAAACAAAATCACGCAACCATTCACCCGCCGAGCGCCTGGAACAACCGGCTGATTTCGTCTTCCACTTCGCTGTCATTTTCGACCGTCGCCGCCACTTCTTCCCGTAGCAATTCGCGGTACCGTTTTCGCAGCCGATGTGCCGCTTGCCGAACGGACTCTTCCGACATTGATAGTTCAGCCGCGACCGCTGGGTAATCGAGCGCCGCCCGCCCGCCGGTCAGCGTTTCTTTGAGCAGTTCAAAAAGACGCGACTTGCCGGTGACCTCGAATTCGGTCCGTAGGCGCTGCACAACGTTGTCCAATAACGTCAGCGCCCATTGACGTTCAAACTCGCGCTCCGGCGTGTCGGCATGCGCCGGTTCCAGCGACAAGCGCGACTCGCCCGATTCCCAATCGAGAGACAAAGGCCTGCGCTCGCCGCCCCGTTTCTGGCTGGCCGCGCGATCCCATTCGTTGGCGAGAAAATTCTTCAACGACGCCAACAGAAAACTACGAAACCGCCCCCGCTCCGGAGACGCCGCCGCCAGCACATTCTTCTCCAGCAACCGCAGAAAAAAGGCCTGTGTCAAATCCTGGGCTTCATGAACCGTAGCTGCGCGTCGTCGCGCAAACGCATACAACGGGAACCAGTAACGCTGACACAACGTTGCCAGTGCCTGCTCCGCTTCGGCGTTGGCGCGTTCGCCCGCCGCCAGAACCATGCTCCAATGGGTTGAAGCAAAGCCCTCACCGCAGGGCGCGTGAGCCTCAGACGGTCGATTGTGGAAATCCATGTCCGAAAGCTTATCGTGAACCCATCATAAACGGCATACATGATGTTGAGATCTCTAACAAGGACCGCATGCGAAGGGACCTCCAACGAAGCGGCGTCTGGTGGAGCGGACGCATCCCCGGATCGGCCGCTGCCACCGTCACAGCTGCGGGAAGACAACCCATGAGCTTTTTGGTGAACCGACCGGATGGGTGTCGCATCAGAACAAAATCGGTCTTGGCTTCGTCGGTTTCGCAGAGCGCGCAGAATTGTTAGACTTCGCCGCAGTCTGATCTCGTCAACAGCTTGGTGGTGCCCTGCAACACCCCTGGTCGCTCTCGTGGGGTGTCAGATTCATCGTTTTTCGTGTATCCGAGTGTCAGCAGGGGCTTCCACACCAGACAGAAGCAGCGTTGAAACGACGCAAACAGATTGTTGAGAACAACTTGGAGAGGTGACAGAGCGGCCGATTGTGCAGCACTGGAAATGCTGTGTGGGGGAAACCTCACCGAGGGTTCGAATCCCTCCCTCTCCGCTTGATTGACTGCCCGCGAGACGCAACTGATTGCCTCGCGGGCAGTTGCGTTTCTGGAGTCTTCTGGCTCCTTCCCGTTTGTGGCGCTGTTTGTGGCGTTTTGTGGCGGGAGGGTTCTCTGCTGGGAGATGTCCATGGCAACTGCCAAGTCTCGTTCACGGCATACGGAGACCGAGTTTCGCGTCGGTAAAGTCAAAGCCTATCGACGCGGTCTGGTCTGGTATCTGTACTACTATGAAGAAGGTCGGCGGCGACGGCCGCGGGTTGGTCCCAGTCAAGACGTCGCGCGTCAGATGGCGGCACAGATCAATGGACAGTTGGAGGTCGGTGCGCCAGCCGC
>JBGSUN010000278.1:0-13084 GCA_041753475.1 Planctomycetaceae bacterium
CCCGGTGGCGAGAAACAGCCCGGTGGCGAGAAACAGCCCGGTGGCTAGAAACAGCCCGGTGGCGAGAAACAGCCCGGTGGCGAGAAACAGCCCGGCGGAGAGAAGCAACCCGGCGGAGAGAAACCGGGTGGTGGAGAAAAACCGTCCGAAACGAAAGGCCCAGGGCAAGGCAAACCGGCGGAAAGCAAAGAGCCAAGCGAAGGCGGACAACCCGGCAAAGGTCCGAATAAGGGAACATCGCAGTCAGGGAGCGCCCCCTCGTTCCCCAGTGAGAATCGTGGAGAGGATGTCCCGGTTACGGCGACACCGGACGAAGCAAATCCCGATTTTCAGCGGCAGGCAGCCGAACTGGTTCTGCAAAAGCTGAAGGATGAACTCGACCGGGGAGACGTCTCTTCGGAAATGCTGGAAGAACTGGGCTGGTCGCGCGATCAGTTGGAACGGTTTGTCGACCGGATGTCGCAAGAACTGAATCGAACCAAGGGGGAAAGCCCCGAGAGCGAAGCCCGCCGGCTTCAATTTGAGGAAATGCTGAAGAACCTCAACGTGAAACCCAAAGCCAGTACACGAACAGCCGGAGAAACACCGCGCCGTGAAGTCGATCAGTTCGACAGCCGCCGATCGGTTGTCCCCGCCGAATACCGCAAGGCGTGGGAACGGTATACGGAACGGCTCAACAAACAACCATCCCAAAAATCGCGATAACCATCAACCAGACAGAAGCCCAGGGATTGCCGTCCCTGGGTCTCTTTCTAAAACCCGGTTGCCGGCGTTTGCGGTGCTGGGGTCGCAGCTCCCCCCGGACCCGCGGCCCCCCTGCTCGCCTGCCGGGCCGGCCGTTTCTTGGGGTCAAGTTTCATCCGTTCAAACATCAACGGCACCCGTTCAAACATCTTCGCCTGGGCATCAATGCCGACAGGTAACACCAGCAGAATGTTGAGCTGCAAATCTTTCTGCAGATTCGTGTAGGCATCGATGGTGTAGGGCGCTCCATCGACCAGTAATTCGTCGGACTTGAAACGGAACACATCGAAGGTGTTCTGCGCGGTGTACGCATCGGCCTTCACCTTGGGAAACTGTTCTCGTTCGCCCTTGGTCAAATCGACCGGCGGCAGCGACAACCGGTCGGAAATCATCCCCAGCAATGTCCGTGTGAAATCGGGAGCCTGGCTCGCCAGTTCTGAATTGAACAGCGAGTAATTTGAAACCACGTAGATGTAGCCCTTCCGCGGCTGCTTCTTCCCATCGACAACGATATCGAACGGGGCTTCCCAGGCTCCTAACAGTCCGGGAAGTTCCAGAGAGATATAATTCGGCTGGCGGGGATCGACCACAACCTCTTCCGTTTCCCCCTCCGCATTTTTGACCGGGGCGGGTTTGCGAATCGGCCGGAATTGCAAGGGTACGCGCAGCTCATCGACCGGTCCATCTTTCCATGCCGGGGCGAGATTCGTATCAATCTTTTCGAGATATGAATAGTACTTTTTCGTCTCTTCCAGCCGCTTTTCGTAGTTCTGTAAGCCGCAGCCGCTCAGCGCCGATAGCGACACGAACAGGGCGAGCATCAATGACGGACCAATGGAATCACGCATTCGATCATCTCAGGCAGGAGGTCATCCAATCGCGACCGTGATTGTCCGCGGACGCTGCACCGGCGTCAACCAGACAATGCGCTTCCGCGATCGCGTAGGATTTGCCGAGTCCGCGAGGCGAACCGAAACACCGCCGTCAACCGGCGGGCCGCTGGAACCGCTGATCCAGCCACCGCTCACACAGACGCGGGTCGTCGAGCATTCGTTCCAGCTCACCGAGATGTTTTTGCCAGGAATCGGGAGGTGCGGATTGACCTTCGGCCCGTACTTCCGCCGCGATCTCGTCGACCGACACCTCGCCGAACTCTTTCATCCATGCAGCGACATCGGCCTTGATCGGTGCTGTTCGTCCCGGTGATGTCTTCGCGGGGACGGGCACCGGTGGTGTGATGGCCTGCCGTTGATCGGGGCTTTGTCGCAACTGTTCCCAGAACGGTTCGCTGTCCATGGGTGTCGCACCGCGGCGACGAGCGGCTTTGTGCAGACGGTGATCGCCGGAAATCATCAAGACTTGCTTCGCCGCCGGGTGATGATCGAGCAGGTCTTCAATCACCGTATCGGCGTCGCCCCCCTGCGGTGCAAACAACACAGCAACACCATGTGCACGGCTTTCGCGGGAATCGTTGAACGGGGCGTCTTGCGCATCGAACACGACGGTGCACCGCAGTTTTTCGGCGGCAGTCAGTTTTTCCGCGAGCATCGCCAGCAACCGTTGCCGCTGCCGTTCCAGATCCCCCGGCGCATACCGCACCCGGGCCAGCCCCGCCGCATGCAGCAGGTTGTAGCCGTCGATGAGGAGGAACGGTGTCGCCATGTGAAAATCGATTGTAACAGAGCCGCGACCGTCAGGGAGCGAGTTCCGGTCGTCGATCGTTCCATCGCAAGAACTCACTCCCTCACGGTCGTGGCTCTGAAGGACGCGCTCACCGTCGGAAACGGACTTCGCCGCCGACAATCACCGTCGTTGCCCGTCCCTTCACGGCACGGCCACCGAACGGGGTGTTGCGGCTCTTTGAGTGAAACGCCATCGGATCAATCGTCCACTGCACATCGGGGTCAATGACCGTCACGTCGGCATCCACGCCGGGTGACAGCGTCCCCCGATCTTTCCACCCTAACACACGGGCTGGCCCTGTCGTCAAGAGCGCAATCAACTGCGGCCACGTCAAAAGCGCCGGCTCAACCAGCGTTTCGATGCACAACGGCAGCAGCGTTTCCAACCCGACGATCCCGAACGGAACCAAATCGATCTCGCGGTCTTTCTTCTCCGCGGCCCACGGTTGATGGTCCGCCGAGATGGCATCGATGGTGCCATCCTGCAGACCGGCAATCAGGGCCTCGATATGTTCGCGGCTGCGCAACGGCGGATCAACTTTGAACGACGCATCGTACGTTTGCAGCGATTCATCACTGAGGACGAGTTGATGCACGGCGACATCCGCCGTGACGCCGAGTTGCTGCTGCTTCGCGCGACGGACCCGTTCCACGGCATTTCGCGTCGACAAACACATCAGGTGCACACGGCTGCGGGTCAATTCGACCAGGGCAATGTCGCGGCTGACCATGATGTCTTCCGCCGCGGTCGGCATGCCCCGCAGTCCCAGCAGCGTGGAATAATAGCCTTCGTGCATCACCCCGCCCGCGACCAGGGTGGCGTCCTGCGGGTGGGTAAAAATCGGGCGTTTGAACATGCGGGCATACTCGAGCGCCCGTCGCATGATTTCCGCGCTTTGCACCGGCCGCTTGGCATCGGTGAAGGCGACCGCCCCGCCGTCCGCGAGTTGCCCGATGTCCGCGAGTTCCAACCCGGCATGATCGCGCGTGATCGCCCCCAGCGGATAAACACGACAGTTCCCGGCCCGCGCGGCTTGCAGAATTACATACTCTGCCGCAGCCCGGTTATCGACCACGGGCTGGGTATCCGGCATCGCCGCGATCGACGTGAAGCCCCCGGCCAGCGCAGCCGCCGTCGCCGTCGCCGTGGTTTCGTCTTCTTCAAAACCGGGGTCCCGCACCGACACGTGCAGATCGATGAGGCCGGGGCACACGATCTTGCGCGTGCAGTCCATCGTCTCCTCGGCCGTCGCACTCACGGCCCCGATTTCGACGATTTTTCCATCACGAATGAGCACATCGGCGACGGCATCAAACTTTCGTGCGGGATCAATCACCCGGCCGTTTCTCAGCAGCAGCGACGTCATGCGGGCGGCCCTCCCGCGACAAGACGTTGCTGCGCCTGCCAGCACAAATGCAGGCACGCCATCCGCACAAACAGGCCGTTGGAGACCTGATCGAGAATCACACTGCGGTCACCATCGGCGACATCCGGCGTGAGTTCCACACCACGATTGATCGGCCCCGGCGCGAGAATCAGCACGTCCGGTTTCGCGCGCTTCACTCGCGCTCCGTTCATGGCATAGAAGTGGGCGTACTCATAAATCGACGGAAAAAACGCACTCCGCTGCCGTTCCGCCTGAATCCGCAGCAAGTTGACACAGTCGGCTTCCGCGAGCACGTCGTCGAGCTTGTAATTGACTTCGACGCCGAGCCGTTCGATTTCCGGCGGGATCAACGTCGCCGGTCCGCAAACGATGACCCGCGCCCCGAGTTTTGTCAGTCCCCAGATGTTGGAGCGGGCGACGCGGCTGTGAAGAATGTCGCCGACCAGCGCGACCGTCAACCCGGCAATGCTGCCGCGGTGTTCACGGATGGTCATGATATCAAGCAACCCCTGCGTGGGATGCTCATGCGTGCCGTCACCGGCGTTCACGACCGAGACATTCAGCGACTTCGCCAGCAGATGCGGGGCCCCGGAAGTGCTGTGCCGGACGACCATCACCGGCACACCCATCGCTTCGATGTTCTTCGCCGTGTCGATGAACGTCTCACCCTTGCTGAGACTGCTGCCCGCCGAGGTGAAATCGACCGTATCGGCACTGAGACGTTTCGCTGCCAGGCTGAAACTGGTCTTCGTCCGCGTGGACGGCTCGAAGAAGAGATTACCAACGGTCACGCCTTTCAGCGACGTCAGCTTGGTTTCGCCTTGAGCGTGCAGCCGTTTGAACTCGGCGGCCTGGTCCAGAATCAGCGTAATTTCCGCCGCGGAAAGCTCCTGCAGCCCGAGCAAATGCTTACGGGTCCAAATCGGCGCGGCAGCGACGGTCGTTGAGTCCATGACGATGAAGAAACCTTCCGTGCGGCATGGTACCGTCCGCCCCCCTGCGGTTCAACGCGAAGAAGCCCGGCATTTTCCGAAATGCCGGGCTTCTGGATTTCATTCATCAGATCCACAAGCCTACTCATGCCAGCCGTGGGCGTCGCGGACTTTGATCATCGTCGAGAGAATGTTGTTCCACGTCTGCGGGTCGCTCATGACCTTGTTGGGGAACATGCAGCCATCCCAGCAGATGTGGCGGTAACGCTGGTGCGGCAGGTCGTCTTCACGCAGCCAGTAACCAGCCTGCTTGACGATGTCGAGCTTGCCGTTCGGGTCGTTGGCGAGGCAATGACGGCCGGTCTTGTCATGCGAGCCGCTGCCATGCACCGTGGCGTCGTTCTGGGCGACGTGGAAATCGACTGTCCACGGCCGTAACGAATCGGTCAGCAGTTCGTAGGCGTCATCGAACGATTCCTGGTCTTTCCAATCGAAGTTCTCGGGCAGCACGCGGTGTTCGGGGGCGTTGTAGCCCATCAGGTAGAGCAGCGTGTGGGCCATGTCGGCCTGGAAGCCGAGCGTTTCCGGACGGCCGACCCGTTCGAGCAGGTCAACCATCACGACCCAACTGTGCATGCCGCCCCAGCAGATTTCCCCTTCGGCCGCAAGGACTTCGCCGTAGTCTTCAGCGATATCACACGCCATATCGAAGGTGTCCGCGATGCGGCGCTGGTTGCCAATCGGGTCTTTCATCCAGTCGGACGGACCACCGGCGGAATCAATCCGCACGACACCATACGGACGGATGCCCATCTCGCGCAGGGTCCGGGCAATCTGGCAGCCCTTCTGCACCTGCTGGAGAAAATTCTTGCGACCTTCGCCGGAATCCATCGCGGACCCGCCACCCGTTGGCGGCCACACCGGTGCCACAACCGAACCGATGTTGAGATTCCGCGCCGCGGCTTTATCGGCGAGCTT
Source organism: Planctomycetaceae bacterium (assembly GCA_041753475.1). Taxonomy (GTDB): domain Bacteria; phylum Planctomycetota; class Planctomycetia; order Planctomycetales; family Planctomycetaceae; genus DSVQ01. Next base: position 5,725 of record JBGSUN010000278.1, read on the forward strand.
CTTCAGATCATCGGGCTTGGCATCAATGCTGATGTGCGGATCGAACAGAAACAGGTCGAAGCCGTCGAACTTCACGCCATCGACTTCGGCTTTCGCCGTGTGATCGAGCATGGTATCGAGATCAATAAACGGCTCGCCGTCAGGAGAACCCTTGCCCACGACACCCGGCCAGGCGGCGTTGTGGAGTTTCGGATAGTTGTTGCGTTTGGGCATGGATGTGCTTTCGGAGTAAGTGTGAAATCGGGATCGCAGGACAACAACTGTCTTTAACGAATTGGCAAGTAAACGACTTGATTTTGCGTGTCTTCGGCAGTCAAACAGCAGGCGATCAATTCCAGTTCCGTAATCCACTGACCGGGCTCGACCTGCGACTGCCGGGAGAGCACGATACCGGGAAATTCGATGCCAGCAAACTGACGGCGGTGGGCTTCCACCAGGAAATCCTTATCGAACGTCACCACGAGTCGGTTCAATTCTGTGGCACGATCCAACACTTCGTTATCGGGCCGTTCATCGAAACCATCATCCTGTGCACGAAGGACATCAATTCCACGATCCCGGAGGCCATCGGCAATCGATTTGTTGACCTGAGCGTCGAAGTAGAACGCCAAGGTCATGGCGACTCTTTCCGTTGCCGCAGTTTTTCCTGCAGTTCCGCGTTTTGATGGACCTGACGATATCGTTCGATTTCCAGCTCATCGGCAGCCATCTCCGCGTCCATTTCCGGCTGATGCTCGTAGTAGTACGCCAAAGCCGCGTAAATCTGCGACAGCGTGAGCGGCGGATGGGCTTCGTGAAGTTGCTCTGCCGAAAGATCCCAGTGAATGTGTTCGAGAGCCAGCAACTTCACCTTGAACCGCGTGCCAGCAATGATCGGGCGGCCACGATCATCGAGCGTGATCGATTGAAGTTCCACGGCGGTGGTCACGTTGGTACCTCGATAACGGCGAACGTCATCGTCAAATCGTTGGACGCGGAGGAAACAGGGATTCGACCGGCACCGCCAGGCCCGGCAATTCGGGTTCCGCAGTCAAAGTGTGCCGCGCGGCAAAAAAAGTTGCATCATCATCAGGACGATGGATGGTGATGTTGCGCAGATCCGGATCGACGATCCAGACCTGCTTTACACCGGCTTCGAGAAACAAACGAATGCGATCCACCACATCTTCATGAGTGTCGGTTGCGGAAAGAACCTCGACTGCAGCGACGGGAGGGCCATCAAAGAAATCACCCGACACAGCGGCTTGGGCGTATTCGAGACCCTGGAAGTAAGCCACATCGAGGCCGACGATCAGTTCCGGGCTCTGCCGCATTCGGCAGCGGGCTTCCCCACCGGAAATTGCGCCGATCAATTCACTACGGGAATCGAGCCAATCGATCAACTGATGACCAATGCGCATAATCGTCGAGGAATGCCTTGCGTTTCTGGTCGTCATCGGCCGTTCCACAAGTTCGCCATTGATGACTTCGAGCATGACGCCTTCGGGAGCTTCGGCTTCCAGCCGCAAAAACTCTGCGAGAGTCACTGTTCCGGCCGCCGCAGTCGACATTGCTTGTTACCTCGATTCAGGCAAGACATCGAACGTCAAGACTCAAGACTACTTATACGCTCCCACTTCCGGGGCATCCTTCTGCGCTTCCGGGCCGAAGTAGCGTAAGCCGACGAGGGGTTCGGTGCCGGTGTTCTCGAAGACGACGCCTTCGGCGGCGGCTTTGGCGGTGACGAAGACTTCGTCCATCGTCATCTGGCCGAAGCGGATCATTGCCGGGGTTTGCAGCTTCAGGCCGTTGACTTTGCCTTCGCCCTGCACCGTGATCCAGCCATATGCGCCGCCGTCTTTGATGGTAACTTTCGCACCGGGGTTGACGGTCAGTTCTTTCGCGGTGAAGTCCTGGGCCCCCTTGATGCGGCCGTAGACGATCCACCGGTCGATGAAGCCGTCCTTGTCACTGCCGGAGGCAATGATCGGTTCGAGATAATGACTGTCCTTGAACTCCGGGTCGATGTTCCCTTCCCAATCCAAAGCTTCGACGAGATAGGAATTGTCGTCGTGCTTCTCTTTCGGGAAGTCTTTCGTCAGCAGCGACCGCGGCACTGCCCGGCCTTCGACCATTGACTGATACATGCCGAAGACATCGCTGCCCCATTGCGGTTCGTAGGTCAGCAGCGAACCCGGCGCATGCAGCACGCACGGAGGGATCAACCAGCCGGTGCCGACTTTCAACCGGTACGCTTTCGAGAGATCGAGGATGCCGTTATCGCCGTCGTTCCAGCGGTCGAGGCAATCAATCACCTGCTGCTTGGTCGTTCCCGGTTCCAACCCCATGAAGGTGTACGGAAAATTGTTGCCGACGTTGTTGAGTTGCGGCGGGAAGTAGTAGCTCTCGGGCTTCCCTTCCTGACCGACGAGCTTGGCCTGCTCGGCGTTCTGATGCATGTGGTGCGGAATCGGGCCCATGTTATCGAAGAACTTCGAGTAGACCGGCCACTTCTTGTACTTGCCCCAGATGTAATCGCCGACGGTCTCAGCTCCGAGTTCCGCCACGACATCGCGCAACAGGAATTTTTCCGTACCGGCAACGCAGTAGGAAAGACCTTCGTCGTGGCTGCGGCCTTCGTTTGCGGCTTCGGTGGTGCTCGCGAACCAGCGTTCATCAATCCCGCCGCGGTGTGTGCCGAGGGCGTAATAGTCGTGCGGATGGAGCTTCAACCGCCGACCGGGTTGCAGAAACGACCGCGGGACCCACGTCGGCGCCAACCGCAGAACGCCCTTACCTTCCGACAACGCTGCCGACGCCAACGACTTCACACTGGCCATAACCGGTTTCCCGAATGACGAACCACAGATGATACCTTCCCCGTTGACCCATCAACCGGGCTTGCGGCGACCATTGTAGACGGGGGTCGAGGCGATTTGCAAAGCCCTTGACGTGAGCAACAGGAGCCGACCGATTGTAGCGGTTCGATGGTTGCCGCAGCGGCGGAAGTTATGACTTCACGAAGCCGGGCGAGTGGTGTCATGTCACGAGCGATTGCTCGGGCACAACGGTCGGGGTGAGATTTCGATAGGCACCAAAGTCGTGGAAAAACAGGCTTTTGGCAATGCGGTAGGCCCAGCTCCGTTCCGGGATTTCTTCACCGGGCGAGTATTGCGACGGGCGATTCTGCATCGCCTGTAATTCCGCATGGGCGGATTTTCGGACGGTTTGATCATCTGCACTGTGCAGCACAACGAGCTCGTGCAACAGATCGGGACGCTCCAGCACAATACAGCCGCGGGTCGATGTCGCTGCGAGTTCGCGAAAATCGCGCAGAAAGGCCGACTGGGAGATCACCTGATCGATCGGTCGCGGGTCGTGAATCGACTCCTTCGCAAACTGAACGATCGGGCACGGTTCGATTCCACCCCAAGGGTTAATATGGTGCGTCAGTCCAACCGCCGCAGGACACAACGCCTGGCCTTGACCGTCGAAGTAGGCATCGACGATGCCGATGGGCTTCTTCGCGCGCATGTCCACCACGAATTGCCGTATCCGCCGTTGCTGCTCTTTCGACAGGCACAAATCCGGGTTCGGCAAGGGTCCCATGGGCCGATAGACGTGGAACCAGGTGTAGAGCACGCCCATGTCAATCAAACGATCAATCCAGGCTTCGTTGACGAAGTCCTCGAGATTGGTCTGGCAGACACTGGTGCAAACGCCCGTAATCAAGCGGTTTTTCAGGCAGTTTTCCACGCCTTGCATGGTTTTGGACAAAACGTTGGTCCGGCCACGGCGCTCGTCGCTGATGAGTTCGGTCCCTTCGACGCTGATGAGGGGCGTCACGTTGCCGAGGCGACGCAATTCTTTCGCCACGTCATCGGTAATGAAATGGCCGTTGGTGAAAACCTGGAAATAGCACTTGGGGTGCGCGGCAAAAATCTCCAGGAGTTGTGGATGCATGAATGGTTCGCCACCGACGATGCCGAAGAACGAATTCCCGGCAGCCTGAGCGTCCCGGATCAAGCGGTTCATCGAATCGAGATCGATCGTCTGCTGCTTCGCGGAAACATCGACCCAGCAGCCCTGGCAGCGGAGGTTGCAGCTGTTAATCACCGACACATACAGGAACGGCGGGAAGTATTCGCCTTTTTTCTTCAACCGGCGTTTGAACCGCTGGACCGACAGCGCCCCCTTGAAGCCGAAGTTGTAGGCGAGCTTCCACAGCAAACGCTTGTCCGTTTCGAGCAGCAACCGCTTCGCCATTCGGAGATACATCAAGCACACTCCCCACCGGACTTGCGGTGGTTCAACAAGGAATCAGCATGGCGATTAAACAGGCTGCAAGCGGTGCGTCGGCACCGGGCGACCGGGACGGAATTTCTGCGTCTGCTGCTCCGTTGCCGTGATGCTTTGAGCAGCACAGACCTCAGCCAGTGCGTCACGCACATGGTCGGCAAGGATCAGCGGATCACAAGCCACGCGCGCGTTCACGACGAGATCACAATCGGAAACCTGGCAGCGCGAGGGCAACGACAGTTCGGCCGACACGGTCGTGCTCACCAGATTCGCGACGCCGAAGAAACCTTCCCACAGCCCAATCGTTTTCAAGTGCGCGGCCTCAAAACCGGCGTCCGTGAGTGATTGACGCATCTTATTGACGATGCCCAGCAAGAGCGTGTCCAAATCAAACGGTTGCTCGGCATGCAATCGGACGCTGCTGTTGAGCCAGCCGAGTTCGGCTTCGCCCTCGGCATAAACGTCGTAATCAATATCGAGGACGCGGCGGCCGAAATCACCCCGTTGATCCAGAAACTCCACGAGCGCATCAAAGCCCGCGCCGGTCTTTGCGGAGATCGCTAAACGCGGAGTCTGCGGGTGCCGTTCGTCCAGCAGGTCCTGCAACTCCCGCAATTCCGCAGGCGACAGTTCATCCACGCGGTTGATCAGAATCAGGTCGGCTTCTTCGAGTTGCTTTTCAAAAATGTAGGCTGCCTTCGGTGAGAACCCACCCCCCGGTTCGTTCCGCAAAATGCGACGGCCCTGGCTCGGCTTCAGAATGACCGCGTACGGAGCAATCGAAAACTGCGCATTGTACAACTGCTTCAGGGGCTGCAAGACGGTCGCCACGAGATCGGTGCAACTGCCGACAGGCTCCGCCAGAATCACGTCAGGAGTCTTGGTGGCTTCGAGACACTGCATCGTGCCGATCAGGTCTTGAAAGCGGCAGCAGAAACAGGCCCCGGCGACTTCCCCGACTTCAAAGCCTTGGGCACGTAGGGAATTCGTATCGACGAGATCTGCGGCCTGATCGTTCGTCACGATCCCCACCGAAAGCCCGCGATCGGTGTATTGCCGGGCGAGGCGGGCCAAGGTCGTGGTCTTACCCGCTCCGAGGAAGCCCCCCACCATGATAAAGCGGATCGTCCGCGCGGAAGTCGACATCGTGTAGCCTTGTGATCAGGGTGACGATCGCTCCAGAATGATTCGGCATCGTAAACCGCTTCGAGCGCAAGTGGCAATCGACCACCAACCGTAAACTGTCCGTCCTTTTTGAAAAGATCGACGGCGTGACCCCACTGGTCGGGCAGATCTGCATGACGAGATCGATCGAAGATTCGCTCCCGGCCATCCTCGGCGGACCCGCCGTTCGACCAACAGGCGCCCCGACTTGGCCTCGCCCCGACGCTTCCGTGACCGCAGCCTTGGAACACTGTGCGCGATCGGGTGCCTGGGGAAAATATGACGGCGAAAACTGTCAACGTCTTCGTCAGCAACTGAGAGAATTCCACGCGGCGGATCATGTCGCGCTGTGCAGCAGTGGCACGGTCGGCATCGAACTGGCACTTCGGGGTTTGAACATCTGCGTTGGAGATGAAGTCCTGCTCGCGGGATATGATTTCAAAGGGAATTTTCTCACGGTGCTGACCGTCGGGGCACTGCCGGTGCTGGTGGATCTCGATCCACAAACCGGACAATTGGACCCGCAACGCGCCACCCACGCGATTGGTCCGAAAACCCGCGCGATCATCGCCACGCATCTCCATGGAGGCGTCGTGAACATGCCGGCATTACGCCGCTTGGCGGACGCGCATCGGCTCGCCATCATCGAAGATGCCTGCCAGATGCCAGGTGCGAAACTCGGATCATTTCGCGCGGGCATGCAGGGAGATGTCGGCGTCATCAGCTTCGGTGGCAGCAAACTCCTCACCGCCGGTCGCGGCGGAGCCCTGCTGACGAATCGGGCCGATGTGATGACTCGCCTGCGGCGCTACAGCTTCCGAGGAAACGACGCCTATCCCCTGTCGGAATTGCAGGCCGCGGTCTTGCTGCCACAACTGGAACAGTTGGACTCCCGCCGAGCCGAGCGGCAATGGCGTGTCGGTGAACTCTGTGAACGACTGGCTGATGTCCCTGCGTTAACATCAATTCACATTGGCTCCGCGACAAATGCACCTGATTTCTATAAAGTCGGCTTTCGTTACGATGCGGAAGCGTGCGGTGGGCTCTCACGAGATCTGTTCGCAGCGGCGATGCAGGCCGAAGGGATCGCGCTCTTTCCAGGATTTCGCGGCCTGCACCGGATTCATGCCCGGAGTCGTTTTAGTCAGATCGATGAACATTATGAAGCAACGCGAGCCGATTACGACTGGCTGGTGTTGCATCATCCGGTACTCCTGGAAGGCAGTGATGCGATCCATGAAGTTGTGACGGCGGTGCGAAAAATCCGTGCTGATGCCGAACAGTTGCGGACCGCAAACCTGCCGATCCGTGCAACAGCGAGTCTATGGGAGGGCGATTTGTGACCGGGGAACATCTGACACCCAATGAAGCGGTCGAGCGCTGTCAGGCCGTTTTTGCCCATGCGTGGATGGTCCGCACCTTCATCAAGCATAGCCCCGAGGCGGAAGAGTTTCCGGAATTGATGCAGGTGGCCCGCACGGTGTTTGACGTTTCGCGCTCTCTCGAATCACGGGTCGATGATCCCTCGGCGTACTTTCGTCAACTGCGAAAAAAGATCGGGTCACTTCGGAAAGCCGCACAGCAATTTCGTGTGGATGCACCGCTCGCATCCGATCACACGAACTTTCGCCAGGCGGTGATTTCGATGGACGCATGCGTCGCCACATGGGAACAAATATTGCGGACGATTCCATCCGATTCACCGACGGTTCCTCCCAAGGTGCGGCTCCCCCTGCGAGCGCTTGACGATGGGACGTCAGCAACCGACGATGACATGGCCTAACAGCGTGTGGATTTATTCACCTTGGCCTCCTCCGAGCGTGAGGTGATTGTTAAAGTGACCAGGCGACAGTCGCGGGTGCGGTTTGGCGTTGGGGATGCGGGAGTGGTGGGATGGCGATGGGGCGGCGGAAGACGG
>JBGSUN010000279.1:0-9564 GCA_041753475.1 Planctomycetaceae bacterium
TGAAAGCCTGGTCCCGACTTCCAACATGGCACCCCAGGCCCCGCACCACCCCGGAAACATTCCTCAACCCGTTCACACTCGCCCGCTGGGGCAATTCGATCGGCCGATACCAAACGGCTTAAATCCACAAGCTGCTAGGCCCTCGAAGTTTCTGGAGTCATAACCATGAAGACACCCGAACCGAACATCCAACTTCACGTCGATGCCGCCAATCCCGGCCAGTTCTTCGCCTGCTGCGGGCTGCTGGAACTTGCCGACCGCCTTTGGCCCGGTGCGGAGGGGTGGTTTAACGAAAATGCATCAGTGTTCCATATCGCTTGTAGCGGATCGTTACAAACGCTATTGGCGGCTTCAAGGTCCATGCGGCTTGATGGAAAGGATGCCACTGATGATGAAACTGACGACGAAGGTGATGAGGGCAGTGATGACGAAGACGCGATTAGCCCGTTGCTAGTTATTTCACCAATTCACTTACGACTAGACTGGTGGGCGGACAAATCTCTGAAACCATGGGCAGGATCTATGAATGCGCGGCGCATTACAGTGGCAATGATAGGAGCCATCAATCCAGATGAGGTCGATCCGTTGAACCAATCGCAGGTTGTCTACGACCCCCTTGCTCCGACTGGACCGAGCGACAAGTCGAATCGAACCAAAAAGGCAAAGAAACGAGAACCTTTCTACTTCGACGCACGACGAGGGGCAAACTCCCAAGGAATCGATGTGGGATTCATCCCCGATGCATTCAAGAAAATGACGACATTTGCATATCCCGCCGTTGAACTCTTCTGTTTGATCGGACTACAGCGGGCCAGGCCAGTCCCCACCGGTATGCCTCGCACTTTCCACTACTTCACTTGGACATGGCCGTGTCCATGCACGATTCTTCCATCGGCTGTAGCCGGGTCGGTGCCGGATCGAAATGCTCGCGGGTTCTGCTTTCAAAACGCCTTTCGTACCGGTCAGAAGAAACACAAGGCCTATAAACCAGCCGTCCCCTATGGGCGTCCAGCAAGTTCTTAATGCAGGATGCAAATGGTGTCTTGTCGACATGCTGCGCATTGGAATGTGACCGCTGTAATGCACGAAGGATCTCAAGAGTTTTCTGTCCGTTATCACCTTGACTGGAGGTTCCGATGTCTGAGTTGACCAAGTTCGATCATTATCTTTCGTCCGTAGGCCCCGCAGCGCTCATTGTTCGTGAGGCGTTGATGCCCGTTGAAGGACGCGACGGCGTTCTCTTCCCTGCTACTTATGCCGCCGGCGACGGATTCGCAGGCGGTTACAATATCGATCCCCGAGACAGTGACAAGAATGTCTGCCTTGTTGACAGTGTCGGCTCGCAGGCGAATCGAATCGAGCCTCTCTTCCAGGAAGAGACTTATCGAGAGCTTGTTCCGCAAATTATTGTGCAGGCTGGCGAGAACGAAGTTAACCTTCTTGATGCAGGGCATCGAGCTGGGGACGCGATCGTCCGTTGCTCATCCTTACAGCAGGAATTTCAAGACGCCTTCTATGCCGTTCTAAAGGGGAACGCGGAGCCTTTGGCGAAGATCGCGCCTACATCGCTTGTCTTCGGAGTGTGGGACTCTCGTGACACCCAAGCAAAGTTACCACGATTGGTCGCATCGACCATCAGGGCATTCAATGTCCGGAAACTGACTCGATCTGCCGTCTATTCACCACCTCTCGATTACGCGTCGCTCGATATTTTCAGCGAAGAGGACAAAAAGAAGGCCGAAGGTGATTCCAAGAACCCACTCTCGAAACGGGGTTTTGTGAATGCGCTTGCCTCAGCATCTCACGGAGGTGTGATCGCTGATGGTGGGATCAGACGCGACGCGACGCTGGGGTTGGCAGCGCTGCGGCTCCTCTCCGCGGGAAAAGACGAAAAGAAAACTCTGGCATTACGGCGGTACATTCTCGGGTTGGCACTCACGGCGGTGACTCACAACCCGTCGAACTATCTGCGACAGGGGTGCCTGCTGGTGCTTGATCCGGATCAACCGCGGGAGTTCATGGAAGTCTATCCGTCCGGAGAGCGGAAGCCCGCCGCCATCACTCACGAAGCCGCACTGAAGTATGCCACCGAGGCCGCCAAAGCGTTCGGCGTCGGCGAGAGCAAGACAGTCCCGTTCGACAAAGACCGCGCGGTCAAAGATGTAAAGGGAGAAGGCGACACAAAAACCAAGCCGAAGAAGGGCAAGTAAACGGGCGCGAAGATCATGCGGAAATCTGTTCTTCAAGCGAACAGCAAATGAGCTATCCGACCCGTTCTCAGGAGTGGTGATCGTGTCCCATTATTTGTGTCTGACGATCCGGTTTCTGCAGCCGTACTATCACGGTGCGCGGGACGGCGGCGAAGCGGAGTGGCCGCCCTCGCCGTTGCGGATGTTCCAGGCCCTCGTTGCTGCCGCCGCGGCGCAGGGAGATGACGCGGCTTCTCGTTCAGTGCTGCGCTGGTTGGAGCAATGTCCGCAGCCGGTGATTGTCGCACCGGAAGGCATCCCGTCGGCGGTGCCGTATCGAATGTACGTTCCGAACAATGCCGCCGATCTCGTCGCCGCGGCGTGGGTGCGCGGGAATCTCGGTGCCAGTGTGGCGGAACATCGCACCGAAAAAGATGTGCAACCGATGCACCTGCGGGGTGACGCGGTCCATTACCTGTACCGCATCGATCGCGACCATCCCCCCGATGCGGCGGCGATGCAGTCGATTGCCCGTTCCGTCACGCATGTGGGCTGGGGAGTCGACATGGTCGTCGGCGATGCCTCCGTGATTTCTGACGCGGATGTTCGTCAACTTTCCGGTGATCGGTGGCAACCGACAACAGGGGGCGGTAGGGTGAAACTTCGTGTCCCGGTTGAGGGAACGCTCACCGCCTTGACGGCTAAGCATCAGGCGTTTCTACGTCGGTTGTCGACGGACGGCTTTCGCCCCGTTCCTCCGTTGACGGCATTTCAGGTGATGACTTACCGCCGGGAGTTTGAACCGCCGGAGCGCGTGGTCACTGCGTTCCAACTGCTGGACCCCGAGGCCGAAACGATGCGGGCGTTTGACACCACGCGGCATACCTGTGGGGTCGCCGGGATGTTACGGCATGTGACCGGACTGGCAGCGGAAGAAGCCCGGTGGGATGCGGACCGCATCGGACGTGTGGTCTTCGGCCATGCCGGTCCGCGCGATCGCTCCGATCCGTCATGTCTCGATCCGGGTCAAACCGATATTGGTTCACCAACGCCGCAGTCTTCGGACGATGTGGTCGGTGCCAATCGCCTCGCTTATCTCCCGTTGCCCAGTCTGGAATCGCGGCGTAGCAAGGGCCGTGTTGTCGGAAGTATACGGCGCGTGCTAATCACGTCATTCGGAGGTAATTGTCGCGACGAAATCCGCTGGACACAACGGGCGCTGTCGGGACGGGATCTGATCGGCAAGCAGGATGGGACGTCGCAGGCACTGCTGGCGGCCATTACGCAGAATGACAAAATGGTGTTGAACTACACAGAGCCGGCCGTGGTGTGGTCAACGGTTACCCCAGTCATTCTGCCCGGTCGGGATGATCGGAGTCAGCGCAAGGCCGAGCATCTGCTGCGGAAAGCGATCCGCCAGGCGGGCTACTCCGCTTTGCTTGCCGAACAGGCGGAGATCGAATGGCGGAACGTCTCGTTCTGGCCGGGGGGCGATCTGGCAACACGGTTTTTCGTTCCCGAGCACCTGCGCGGGTATCCCCGTTTTCACGTGCGAATCGTGTGGAAAAAATCCGCCACAGAAACCGTCACAATCAAAGGACCGATCTGCCTGGGCGGCGGACGTCACTACGGCCTTGGTCTCTTTGCCGCGGAGTCCGATCGGCGCTGAACTGTTCTCGCTTTGGATCAGATGCGTTCATTTGATGCGTCACCAGTGTTTCAGTTGTTATACAAGAATACATAGTTCACTGTTAACAACCTGTCAATTCCATTCAAACGCCTGACGACTGGACAAACCCCTATAATATCGTGCATGATGTGCATGCGGTTTGCTCTTTGGCAATTCGGTGAAAATTGGGGGCCGCGGGAGATGACGCGGCGGTGGTCAGGGAAGATGGTCCTCGTTTCTGAGGAGTCTTGCCGTGATTGCGCCCAGGCCGGATGACGAAGAAGATTCTGTTCCGCAGTTGTCCTCAGCGGGTGAGACCGTACCAGCGGAAACCGCGAGTCCTGAGGGAGCGGCCGTGGCGGCAAGCGGGCCGCCGGGCGCGGTTGGAGCCAGTCCCACTAGTGATCCGTTTGGCTTCGATTTGGAAGCGATTCTCTCCGGAGAAGGGGAAAACGCGGTTGCCACCGAGGCGGAACTAGTCCCCGCGCGGATGCTTAACGAGTTCACCTATTGTCCGCGGCTGGCGTATCTCGAATGGGTGCAGGGGGAGTTTCGGGACAACCTCGAAACTCGTGAAGGAACGTTCGGACACCGCAATGTCGACCGGCCGACGACGAAATCGTTCGCGTCCCCCGCTCCGGTCAGCGACGACGACGACGACGACGAGGATGTTCTGTCTGCCGATCGGCTCGCCGCCCGCGCGCTGCAATTGTCGGCCCCGTCAGAAGGTTTGTTGGCCAAACTCGATCTGATTGAACTCAAAGGCCGACGCGCGGTTCCGATTGACTACAAACGTGGCACGGTTCCCGATAATGGTCAACAATCGTGGGAACCAGAGCGGGTGCAGTTATGTGCCCAAGGACTCATCCTCCGGGCCAACGGTTATGAGTGCGACCACGGCGAGTTGTATTACATCGAATCCCGTCGCCGGGTGGTGATTGAGTTTGATGAAGCCTTGATCCGCCGGACAAGGGAACTGGTCGGCGAGTTGCAACGGATGGCGACGCTGCGGGAAATGCCGCCACCGCTGGTTGACAGCCCGAAATGCCCGCGCTGTTCGCTCGTGGGAATCTGCCTGCCTGATGAAACAAACTTTCTGCGGGAGAGTCACGAGTCTGGAGTTGAGAGTCGGGTGCCGGAGAAGAAAAGCCCGCGAAAACTGCTGCCGGCGCGGGATGACGCACTGCCGCTCTACATCCAGGATCAAGGTGCGTATGTCGGCAAAGATGGTGAACGGTTAAAGATCACGCCGGTGAAGTCGGCCCCGGTCAATGTACCACTCATGAATGTGTCGCAAGTGTGCCTGCTGGGGAATGTGCAGGTGACCTCGGCGGCGATCCGGGAACTCGCGAATCGCAATATTCCGCTCTGCCACTTTTCTTACGGTGGATGGTTCAATGCCGTTACCACAGGCATGAGTCACAAGAACGTCGAACTGCGAATGGAGCAGTATCGCACAGCCTTCGATCCGCAGTTGTCGCTTTCTGTCGCGCGATCGTTCATCTCCGCGAAGATCAAGAACAGCCGGACGTTGCTGCGTCGCCATGCAGATGAAAAATACAAGTCCGAGCTGGACCGGCTGGCCGATTACATCCAGAAGACGGACCGGGTGACGAGCCTGGAATCGCTGATGGGGATCGAAGGGATGGCGGCGAAAGTGTATTTTGCTGGCTTCGCCCGGCTCATTCGTGGGGGTGAAGAGTTTCAATTGGAAGGCCGCAATCGTCGACCACCGACTGATCCCGTCAATGCTTTACTGTCGTTTGTGTATGCACTGCTGGTCAAAGAGTTAACGATCACTTTGCAGGCCGTCGGGTTCGATCCGTTCCTCGGCTTCCTACATCAGCCCCGCTATGGTCGCCCCTCGTTGGCCCTCGATCTGGCTGAAGAATTCCGTCCGCTGGTAGGCGATTCGGTCGTACTTACCCTGATCAATAATGAAGAGGTCAACGCCCGGAGCTTCGTTCGTCGGGCCGGCAGTGTGGCTCTCACCGACAATGGTCGGAAGGCGGTCCTTGCGAGTTTCGAACGCCGGTTGGAGACGGAAATTACGCACCCAATTTTCGGCTACAAGGCCAGCTATCGCCGCATCTTCGAGGTGCAGGCAAGGCTGCTGTCCCGCGTACTGCTGGGTGAACTGGATGAATATCCCGGCTTTTGTACACGCTGAAAGTGTGAGGTGCCACAACCTCAGATGTGACCGTTTCAATCCACGCTTGTCGGCCCGCAATCATGAAGACCGTCTATCTTGTCTCGTATGACGTCGCCGATGCCAAGCGACTGCGCCACACTTACCGCAAGCTCTGCGGATTCGGCGTCGCGCTGCAGTATTCGGTCTTTCGTTGCGAACTGGCTCCCCTACAGTTGCACGCCCTGAAAGAAGGACTCTGGTCGATTCTCAACCTGGCGGAAGACCGCGTGATGGTCGTTAACCTGGGTCCGGCGGGAGCCCGTGGCGACGATTGTGTTGAGTTCTGGGGACAGCAACGAACCGAAATTCCTGTACGTACCGCGACAATCATTTGATGAAAACCGCATTCATCCAGCGCTCGAATCAGAAATGGCTTCTGCCTCTCTAACGCGTTCAATCCAGATCGAGAGGTTCCGTGCCGCGTCAACCCCCACTATCGCTCGCAACCGCAACTTCAAGGAGAGGCATCATCTGCGACAACACGACGGCTTCTATGACCGGAACAAAGAGGCCTCCGACTGGACCTCTCGAAAGGCGATGGTTAAGGTCTGCCTTCCGCTTGATATGGAACGCAAGCGTCATCCGGGCTGATGAAGCCCGGCCCCATTGAAGCACCAGCGACACGACGGAGGAAATCACGACGGGCGGCAGTCATCCGGGCTGATGAAGCCCGGCCCCATTGAAGCTGCAACGTCCGTGACACCGTTTTCAGGGGAGTCGGTCCCGTCATCCGGGCTGATGAAGCCCGGCCCCATTGAAGCGGTGCCCAATGATTACTCGGATTTGATCGTTTGCACCGTCATCCGGGCTGATGAAGCCCGGCCCCATTGAAGCTTGCTCGCTGATGTGATGCTGTTTCGAACTGTCATCATGTCATCCGGGCTGATGAAGCCCGGCCCCATTGAAGCGGTACTCCAGTGCATGTCAAGGCTACGAAGAACTCTCGTCATCCGGGCTGATGAAGCCCGGCCCCATTGAAGCATCTGCTGGGTTCATATCGAAACTCATCGCTCTCATGTCATCCGGGCTGATGAAGCCCTGCCCCATTGAAGCGGCAACGTGTCTGCCAATCGACCTGTTTCAGAGGTCGTCATCCGGGCTGATGAAGCCCGGCCCCATTGAAGCACTTCGGGGTTGATCGTCCAGCGATATCCCTTGGCGGTGTCATCCGGGCTGATGAAGCCCGGCCCCATTGAAGCGAGCCACTCGGCCCGATCGCTCCCTTCGAGTTCCAGGTCATCCGGGCTGATGAAGCCCGGCCCCATTGAAGCCCGCATTTCTCAATGATACTGATCGCCTCGACGACACGTCATCCGGGCTGATGAAGCCCGGCCCCATTGAAGCACACGCTTCATCTGGACCGACGGCAGCACTCGCGACACGTCATCCGGGCTGATGAAGCCCGGCCCCATTGAAGCGGTTTATGCGTTCGCCGATTCGTGGCTGGTTGAGCGGGTCATCCGGGCTGATGAAGCCCGGCCCCATTGAAGCGTCTCGGAAAAAGCTTTGTCGGGCACTGCCTGCAGCTGTCATCCGGGCTGATGAAGCGCGGCCCCATTGAAGCAGGATGTGGGCTAGTTCACCAAAGTAGCCTCCCCTGGTCATCCGGGCTGATGAAGCCCGGCCCCATTGAAGCTTGATCCACTCCGGTGGCAATCCCGCTTCGTCAGCGGGTCATCCGGGCTGATGAAGCCCGGCCCCATTGAAGCGGGCACTTGGCGTGCATGTCCAATTGTGTCACAGACAGGTCATCCGGGCTGATGAAGCCCGGCCACATTGAAGCAAGTGGTACGTTAGGTGACTTGTTGAAGATTGAAACCGGTCATCCGGGCTGATGAAGCCCGGCCCCATTGAAGCGCTTGCTGGCGGCACAGTGGCGGCTCACATCGGTGCTAGTCATCCGGGCTTCCTCTCCCCAACCCGCGCTGCACTTTCGCCCCGCCGAGCGCCACACTTTCACACCGCCGCCAACATGGTTGGGACTTGACGATCCACTCATAGGCTTCGCGGCCGTGGAGCATGTTCGAGCGATATTCGGTTAGATCGAGTGACTCCCAGCTTTCGGGCCAGTGGTTGGGGAGCATGATTTGCTCTTCGTTGTTGGCGAGATACTGGCACTCCGCGTCCCAGCAGAGCTTGTCCCGCAGCCCGGCCGATTTCAGCCGCTCGTAGAACGCCGGATCGAAATCGACGTAGGGCTGTTGCCGAGCCGTGAAGGAACGTGATGGTCATTGGAAGCCTCTTTCGTTGAGCACGTGGATCAGCGGATGATCCGCGAAAGCCAGCTCCAATTGGCTGCGTTTCGTTTCCGGCCGCGTATGGGTGTAGTTCGCGGTCATGCCGAGACCACCGCCGGAACGGGGACCATCTTCCGGAATATGACCGAGTAATTCGTTGCGAATGAGCGGATCGACTCGGCCTTCTTGGAGCGTGGTCGCGAATAGATGCCGAAAGACCTTCGGCGTGTGCAACTGCGGTATCTCCGTCTGACGGGACAGCCGACCGAGGGCGATCCGAATGGCATCGGTCTTGATCATCCCGAGTTCCGTCCAAATCCGACGACTCTCGACGGCTTGTTCGGTCCGTGTCAGCGCGTCGCCCTTGGTCGCCTCACGTGCGGTACAACGCCGGGTTACCTCCTGGGCAACGGAAACTGCGGAAGTGGCCCAGGAGGAAAGTGCATCCGCAGAGAACTTCGGACGTCGAAACAATGTGCCTCCCCGGCGCGAGCCAAGGCGTGCCGTCAGCAGTTGAGCATGGGGCACGAGCAAGGGCACGAAACGGTCCTGCCGCGTCTTGGCCTGCCAGCCGAGGGCCGGTCGATTACGGACATGCAACAGACGCTCGACGGGATCGAAATCCTCAACCAACAAATGGACGAGCTCTCCCGGTCGCAGTCCCGTGAGTGCCAACGTGATAAGAATGGGGAATGCCCAATCGTCTGCGGTCGAGAGCAGCTGAGCCGCCTGTTCGCCTGTCGGGAGCACGATCGCCCGGCGATGATCGATCGGCATGCGGCTCAGCTCCAGAGCCGAGAACGGATTCTCGGCATACGGCGTGAGATGTCGGCGCTTGGCTGCGAAGACGAACAGTGAGCGGCAGGCTTCCAAAATGAACTGGATGCCTTTGTCGAGTAACGGACGCTTCTTGGAATGGGGATGCCCATTGGGCGCGACCCGCAATTCGCGCAGGTAGCGCACGAAGGCTTCGGCATGGGCCACATGAAAGTGGGACGCGGACTTCACCGGGCGTTGGTCTAAGAACCGCAACAGGTGCTCCGTCGCGGTTCGATAGCGACGAAGCGTTTGCAATGATGAGCGGCGGACGTGCTCATGATGGCTCAACCACGTCTCACGCAGCGCGGGAATGGCGACCGGATCGAACGAGAGGGCGGCTGGCGCACCGACCTCCAACTGTCCATTGATCTGTGCCGCCATCTGACGCGCGACGTCTTGACTGGGACCAACCCGCGGCCGTCGCCGCCGACCTTCTTCATAGTAGTACAGATACCAGAC
>JBGSUN010000280.1:0-41484 GCA_041753475.1 Planctomycetaceae bacterium
CAAAGACTGGCTCCACGACGCCGAGACCTCCGGCATTCGCCTCGTCCAGAAATTCGCCAAGACCCTCGCCAGCCGTCGCCAGAACCTCCTCGCCTGGTACGATTACCCGATCTCCACCGGCCCATTGGAAGCCGTCAACAACAAGATCCGGCTCCTCCACCGACAAGCCTACGGCTACCGAAACCCCGTCTTCTTCCAACTCAAACTCTACGCATTGCATCGGTCGAGGTACGTGTTGGCCGGATGAGCCCAAAAATCCTTCAGCGATCAGTCGCACCGATCGATGTGATGATGAAACTGATCTCTGTCGCCCCTGAAATCAGGGGGTGGGGCGATTAGATCACGGAAGACGTCGATGGCGAAGTCCGGGCCTGGCAGACCCGGCGGCTGGAAGCCGTCTGGCCGATCGTGTTCCTGGACGGGATCATGGTTCACATCCGCGGTGAGTCGGGGCGCGTCAGTGAGCACACGATGTCCGTGGCCATCGGCGTGAATTTCGCGGGGAGAAAGGAACCTCTCAGCCTATGGCTGAACGAAACGGAGGGGCGAAGTTCTGGCTGTCGTGCCTGACCGATCGGAAGAATCGGGGCGTGACCGAGATCTTTATC
This sequence comes from Planctomycetaceae bacterium, assembly GCA_041753475.1. Classification (GTDB taxonomy): domain Bacteria; phylum Planctomycetota; class Planctomycetia; order Planctomycetales; family Planctomycetaceae; genus DSVQ01. Next base: position 609 of record JBGSUN010000280.1, read on the forward strand.
ACCTGCGTCGATGGCCTCACCGGCTTTCCGGAAGCGATCCCAACGGCGTTCCCCCAGGCCCGCGTGCCGTTGTGCATTGTGCCTCTGGTGCGGGCCACGCTGAAGTACGTCACGGATGCCGACAGTCGTGAGGTGGTTCGCGATTTGCGGAATATCGATCAGGCGGCGACAGTGCTGGAAGCCGAACAGGAACGGAAAGCGTTGGGCGAACGCTGGGGTGCGAAATCTCCGACGATCGTCAAACCGTGGACGGCGAAGTAGCCGCACATCATTTCCATGTTTGATTTCTCGGCCACGATCCGCAAAGCGACCGACACGCCCAACATGATCGAATCGGTCAATCGTGTGATCCGCCCGCCCCAAAGAAGTCACAGGGGTACCCGCAACCGAAAACAAGATCCGAATCGGGAATCGGCCCTGAAGCGGATCGACAGGGCGATTCACGAAGCCTCGAAGAAAGGGACGATGCCGATTCCCAAGTGGAAAGAAGCTCTCAACCACTTCGCCATCCTCTTCGAAGACCGCATGCCAAAAACGCTCCACTGACCAACGACAACTTCAGCAGTTCCTAACTGACACAGAATTCCTGACAAGCCCGGCAGCGACGGCGTTCGCTCCGCTCACGCCGTCGCTGCCACCCCATTCCAGAATAGGATGAATGTGTCACCCATGTCCCCGAACACCTGTTACCCTTGTCTCCGGTCCAAACAGAAGACGCCGTAGCAGTGGCACATCCGCCGATTCCTCGCAAAGACACCGGCGGCTAGCGCCTTGCCGCTCACAAACGACCCTTAACCGTGGGCGAACAATTCCCGCACCGGCACACCGAGGCCATCTTCCGTCGGATAGAACGGGCGGCCTTCGACTTCGAACATGGTCTTCGGGCTGATCCCCATCGCGGCGAATATCGTGGCGTGCAGATTGGTCACGCTGACTGGATTTTTCACCGCGACGAACGGTCGTTCATCGGCGGATTTGCCGTAGAGGAAGCCGCGCTTCAGACCGCCGCCGAACATCAGCACGTTGGCACCGCCGGTGAAGTGGCGATGCTGGCCGTAGTGCTTCATTTCCTGCAACGTCTCGACGGGGAACGTCGTCTGATCGTTGGCATTCGAGCCGGGCTTGCCTTCCATGATCATGTCGCGGCTGAATTCGCTGGCGACGATGATCAGCGTGCGGTCGAGCAGTTTGCGGGCTTCGAGATCGAGCACCAGTTGCGAAATCGCCGGATCGATCTCCTGCTTCATCCGCACCAGCGTTTCATGGCCGTTGGCATGCGTGTCCCAGTTGAGAAACGGCACGTACTCCGTCGTCACTTCGACAAACCGGGCTCCCGATTCCACCAGCCGCCGCGCGAGCAGACAGCCCTGACCAAAACGGCTGTTGCCGTAGCGCTCGCGGTTCTCTTTCGCTTCGAGTTCGAGGTCAAACGCCGCCCGGTCCGTGGAACTCAGCAGCCGGTGAGCATTATCAACAGAACGCAGATATGACTGTTGTTGAAAATCGCTCATGCGGTCTTTGAGCGGACTGTTCTTGAGCAACTGCTGATGCAATCGATAGCGTTTGTCGAACCGGCCGGTGTCCATCCCCCTCGGCGGTCGCACGGATTGAGCGGCTTCCTCGGGATACGGCAGCACCATCGGGCCGAACTCGCTGCCGAAGAACCCGGCCGTGGTGAACGCCTTCAATTCTTCCGATTCGCCGACGCCTTCCAACCGCTGCCCGATGGTAATGAACGGCGGCATGACGGGGTTCTGCGGACCGAGCACGCGGGCCATCCATGCGCCGAGATGCGGACACGCCACCGTCTGCGGCGGCACATAACCGGTGTGCCAGTGATACTGATGCCGCGAGTGGAGAATGCTGCCGAGGTCGGGCAGGACATGCGAACGGATGAGCGTCGCCCGGTCCATGACCTGCGCGATGCGTTCCAGCCCCTGCGTGATCTTGATATTGTCGACCACGGTATCGATGGCCGGGAACGTGCTTTCAATCTCTTTGACCGGCACGCCGACTTCAAACGGGACATACTTCTTGGGATCGAACGTATCCGGCGCGGCCATCCCGCCACCCATCCAGAGCAGAATGCACGCATCGGCGGTCGCGGCGGGATGCTCGACCGATTCGTCGGCAAACAGACGGGGTTCCCGCACAGCGAGCGCGGCCGCACTCGCAGCCGCCATCTGTTTGAGGAAATCGCGGCGAACGATGTGTTCGGGGGCGATGGGATCAAAATCGTGATTCATGATGGACTCCACTGCTGATCGTACCAGACGATCAGCATCGAATAGCGAGAATTAGGATTTCGAAATTGTTGCGACATCCTGTTGGCGCGTGGTGTAAGAAGTGAGCACACCGGTTTGATACCACCATCTCACGCCCATCGTGAACATCAGCATCATCAGAACGAGACTCGCCAGCCCCCACAGAATCACGATCCAGGTTGGGATAAACAAGATGCCAGACAGAAAGGGATTGATCCCAGGGCTGGCGGTATAAAAGTAAGTTTCGGTCCACGTCACCTCGATCGATGTCAGGCGACTCCCCGAAAACAGCATCCCAACCGTCATCAAAAACGGCATTGCGAGAATGACGACGCTGACGAGCGCCATCATTCCCATCAGAATTTGCATCCACCGTCTTCGCATCGAAACTCTCTGCGGCTTAACGTACCAATTGAAACTCCGGCTGCATCAACAATGTCCACAACAAATCGGCGACACCCGCTTCCGTGGCGACCGGGCCGAGGGCTTCCTGCGTGATGGTCAGTTCTTCCACCGTCGGCGGACGGCTCAACGCGGCTTCGTACAACCACGGCACGAGCGTCGCAGAGTTCGATCCGTATTCTTGCAGGATCTTCGCGGCCCCTTGTTGCAGGAGTTCGGCTAGCGCTGGCGAATTGTTGAGGTCGAGCGCTTCCAGCATGCTGAGTTCGTTCGGCCGCATCGAGACGATTTGATCGCGGTTTGGTCGGCCGAGTGTGCGCTGCAGGAAATCGGCTTTGAGCAATGCCGCGCGGACCATCGGTTGGGGTCCCAGCACACCGTGGGCGAGGTTGGTCACCAGATCATTCCCCACACGCTGCGACCACACGTTGGGACTGGCGATCACGGTCACAGGTGCCCAATCCTTCGGCTCGGTTTTGAACTTGCCGCGGGCATCGGGCTGCGATTTCGTCCACTCCCATGTCGCATCGGTGGCGAGTCCCTGCGGTGCACCGTCAGCAGTTTTCCAACGCGCTTCAAAGAAGACCGCGGCGGGGTTGGGACCGCTGCCGGCATTCTTCGCTGTGACGAGGAACGTGTTCTCACCCTTCTTCAGCACGTTATCGAGGGACATACTTTCGACCTGTTCCCAGTTGTCGCTGCTGGCGATTTTCTGTCCGTTGATGAACAGCGTGAAGGCATTGTCCACGGTGATGACCGCCCCGGCCCGCTCAGGTTTTTCCTTCAGCGTGAGACTTTTGCGAAGTGTGATCACCTCCCCCGCGGCCGGCGTGCCTCCCTCGGCGGCGCTGGTCGACCACACCCACTGTCCGGTCAAAGCGAGACCTTCCGCAACAGCGGGATCGACCTTGCCTCGCTGCACCACGGCATCAAACTTCTTCGGCGCGGTCCCGGTCAACTGCCACACGGCATCGACGAACTGCTCCGCCGTCAACCGTTTCGCCCGCGGTCCGGCGAAGTGGTATTCCTCGCTCGGTTCGTCCGCAGCAATGACCTCGGCTTGTGATTGATAAGCCTGTGAGGTCGCAATGAGCATCAACGTATGCTTGATGTCGTAACCGTGCTCGACAAAATCACTCGCGAGGAAATCGAGCAGGTCCGCATTCCACGGCGGCGTCTGCATGGCGTCCAGCGGGTGAACGATGCCGCGGCCCATCAATCGATGCCACATCCGATTGACCAGCGTTCGCGAGAAACGACCGTTGTCGGGATGCGTCATCAGCGCGGCGAGTTGTTTCATCCGTTCGGGCTGCGCGGCTTTCGGATCGATGTCGCCAATCTCCGGGAACAACCATTTCGCGGATGCCTGTCGACCGACGGGTTTATCGCAGCGATGAATCTCCAACGGTTGTGACGAGTAGATCGCGGCGAGACCGAACGCTTCATCCAGCGTCCAGCGATCGACGAAACTGTCGTGACAGGACGCACACTTCAGGTTGATACCGAGAAACGCCTGGCCGACGGATTGCGCGAATTGAATTTCGACAGTCTGGCCGGCGCTGACGTTGCCGCGCCATTTGATGCCGTCGGCAAACCCCGTCGTGTCGACGTTCGGGGCGAGCAGCTCCCGCGCGAATTGATCGTACGGTTTGTTGTCGACGAGAGCCCGGTACAACCACTTGCTGATCTGCTTGCGGCCGCCGGTGATGAACCCAGTGCCGCCGTAATCGTTGCGGAGTAGATCGTTCCAGAACGTCAACCAGTGTTCGGCATAAGCCGTGTCATCATCGAGCAGACGTTGAATCCACAACTCGCGCCGGTTGCTGCGCGTGTCGGCGGCGAACTCCTGCACTGTGGTCGGATCCGGCAACAGCCCGACAAGATCCAGCGACGCACGCCGCACAAAGGTCGCATCATCAACCGGCTTCAACGCGGGTTGCTGGAGTCGCACCAACTCGGCATCCAGAATGCGGTCGATGGGATTGGTCCGGCCGTTTTCAGCAGGCGGCAACTCCGGCCGGCGCGGTTTCAAGGGTGGATCGTAAGCCGACTTTGCGAACGAAAAACCCGGTTCCCACGGCAGACCGGCGTCGATCCATTCCTGCAGAATCCGCACCTGCTTGTCGGTGAGCCGATCCCCCTGCGGCGGCATCTGCTCGGCTTCGTCTCGCGACTTCACGACCGCCAGCAACCGACTCGCGGCACTCTTCCCCGGTTCGACAACCTTTCCGCCCTCGCCCCCGTTAAGAAGAGTCTCCCGTGAATTGAACGACAACCCGCCCTTCTGCTGCTCGCCGAGATGGCATTTGCCGCAGTGCGTTTTCAGAATCGGCACAACGTCATGAGCAAAGTCCGGAGCCGCCAGCGCCGTCGTTGAGCCCGCGGCAACGACGCCAATGGCACACAACACCAATTGAAGCACTCTATGCCACGGACGTGTGTTGGTACTGAGTGCTTTTTCGGGCTGCACGGCCAGCACGGTCGTGGCGCAAGAAAACGAATCCATCCTCGGGCAATCACAGCTCGGCACGACCGGCCCTCTCGATGGGGAATCTTGAACAATCCAACGGGTCATGGATGCAACCTGCATCGTACCTTGCGGGGCATCACAGCAGCAACTTGCCGTGATAAGTCCGGCAATCCGGGCAAGACACCGGTGTCGTCTCTGTCTGGTGGGGATTATGCGAACAATGTGAGGCTGTTCCACAACGAGCGCTGCTGGCAGTTAACGCGGTGATGGTGAGAGCTCCGGCTTCAGTCCCGTGCCTGCCAGGTCCTTTGAGCCGAACACTCACGAGGTGTTGACAGCTCGGCTCCGCCGTCGTGTTCGTCGAAGAATTCATCCAGACCCAGCAGCAGGAATGCGCCGTTATTCGCAGTCAGTGGGGCGTCATCGAAAACGGCCTGCACTGGGTCTGTGACGAGGACTGTTCGACGATCACTCCGGTCACGCTTCACAGAACTTCGCGACACAGCGGAACGCCGCCCTCGGATGCTTCCTCGCTAATGTGAACGGCAATCTCTCCTGCACCTACCGCCCTCACGACCGGAGACGAAAACGCCCCCTTTACCAAATTCGGCTTCTTGCAGAATGTAACCACGTTATCAGTTAACGAGCCGGAAGCGTCAGCAATGGATTCCTCTGACGTGGGTGTGGGGTGGCAGGGCGGCCCGGACATCGTTCACGACGTCTGGGTTTACAAAAGACGGCATTCCGACATGTGTCAGTGACACACTGAAGCAAGAGGCGGTTTTTGCCAATGCCAGCCAACTGTACAGAAACTTGGGAAACAGGGTTGATTCCGGTGACTTTGACGGCTGCGAAAACGATATCAGCAGTCACTCGACAGGCTTGCACTTCTGCACTGAGGTGAAGGAATTCCGTGTATGTGTGAGGAATGTAACGACGATGCTGATTATCGCGGTCCTTCCTCCTTTTCCGTTGGAGGCCATCCCAGGAACGCCCTCTGCCACCAACACGTCCTGTCGGTGTGCCCTGTCGATCCCGGAGGAAACCACGATGAAAAGTTCTCACGCTTTTCGAGTTCGCGCCTGCCATCTGCGTATGGGTCTTGCGATTGCTGCGGCCCTCGGCACCATTGCGCTCGCCGAAGCCGGCGGCCCGTTCCGCAATCCGTTGCGACAACGAACGTCGGTCGAACAACTGGCCGAGAAAATTGACCGGCTGAACGGCCATATTCACGAATATGGAACAGTCGTCGGCAAACACCCCGATGTCTGGGGGGACGGACGACTGTCCAAGCATCGAGCCGACATCGACAACGAGTTCAAGAAAGACCTGGCGGGCTTCGAGTTTCGCTTGAATGCAACCGTGTCGGAATCGGACTCCGCGTTTCTGGGACAAGCACTGGCCCTGAGTTCCATCGCCAACGGTGGCCAGTTGCTGGGAACGACGCCACCCAACTCGCCTCCCCAGACCGCCAGTGCCACTATCGGTTTGATCTCCACAGCGACCAGTTCCACGGATCCTACAAATCTGATACCGCGAACCGGGCCACCAACCAACAATCCGTTCGTGAATCCCACCAGCAACAACGGCCGCATTGGCATCGCGCTGGAACCGCATCTGGTGCTGGACCAAAAGAATCGTTATCTGCAACACCTGAACGAATTACGACGGATGAATGAATCCGATGATGTCGCCGACAGTCCGGGTTATACGTTGAACGTGGTGCGGCTGCCGATCTCGATCGTCCCCGGTCGGAAGACATCCCACGGCTACGGCGCCGAAATTATGTACACGGCGACACCGTATCTGAGTGACGATCTGCTGCCTTCAACCACGCAGATGCTGATTCGCGGCGATCTCATCGAAGCGAACACATCCACTCTTTTGCGACAGGTGCTATCTGAGCCTTCGGCGAAAGCCAATAGCGAGAATAAGCCGTCTAATGAGGGCGGCCAGCCGAAGCAACAAACCCCTGGAACGAAAGCCTTTACGTTTTCCGCTGGACCGACCGGTAATTCCACTAGCATTCCAAAATTGCCGTCCAGTGTGTTTGAGGACGAAGTCAAATTTGTGTTGCAACCGTTGGAAACGCGAGCTGAAGATGCGCTGGACATCAATCGACGTCCCGGCAAAGAGCCGTTGTATCTCGATGTCCGCAACTTCCTCCTGCAAGAGTATGCGGCGGCGGAAACGCTGATGTCACAACCATCGTCTGAGTTGCTCTGGTCGCTTTTCTGCGATGCCGAACTGGAAGCGGCCATCGTCGCCGAACGGAAATCAATCCTGCTTGACAAACGAAACCAATTCCTCACCGCCCTGCATGCTGTGCGTAATCGCAACGAGTATGTTCCCAGCGCGACCATTCTCGAACACGTTGCCCTCGAACAGGAACTGTCATCATCACGGCTCGCGTGGCTGATGCTGCTTCATGCCGCCGAATTGAACGTCGCTCTCAAGCGAGACATGCGGAGAATCGCGGTTGAGAAGAACTGCCCTTGTGCCTGCGGGGAGGAACTCATGTTCGTGGGGCCCAATCCGAGTGCGGAAGCGCGGGCGATCTTCAACGAATATGTGCGTTGCCGCTGGCCCGTCATTGTGTTTGCCCTCGACCCGGCCAATCAGGAGCAGAATATCGGTCTGACATCGAGTCGCCGACGTGAAATCCAACTGGTGGCGGCACTCGCTGCCGCCAACGGGCCATTCAGCGCGCAGAAGCTTTCCCGCTTTGTCCGACGGATGGAAATGGACTTGGCGACGATCGATCTGAATCGCACCGATGTCGGGATTTCGCACGGCAACGACACGTTCGGCTGGCGTTTCACGCCCCGTCTCCAGGCACCAAACATCGACAGCAACTTGAAAGTCATCACACGCGACCTGCTGATTGGTGGCCCGACTCGTGAAGAAGAATTGAAGCATCGCAAGCTTGAGCCCGGTATCCGCGAATGCACGGCCGTGGTGCTGATGCCTTCGTTCGTTCCCTACGTCACTTTTGACAGTCGCTCGTCCTGGTTTCCGTTGAGCCAGTACCAGGCAAAGTCGCGCGTGATGGATCTGGAAGACTCCGTCGAATTGAGTCGAGAGATCACCGCCCTGCGGCAATTGTCGCAAAGCTGTGTTAAGGACGCGCATCTGTATCGGGATGGCGAAGTGCATCGCTTGCTCCGCTCCGTCGAACAACTCGATCGTTCGCTGCCGCTGCAAACCCAGTACGTGCAGATGCCGTTCGATACCTCGGTTGTTCCGAGTGACCTGTTCACACCTGGGGCGTCGGGTTTGGTCCCGGCACTGGAGGGTTGGTATGGGCAGCCGGGGATTCTCGTGCAGGATCAAACGGCGATCCGTGCTGTCGGGTCACGTCTGCAATCCATTCGTGATCGAGTCGACCGGGCTCGCAAGGCTCAGTTGGACGCCATCATTGCTGGCAAACCGGCCGATCAGGTCAAGTTGATCGGCGATGAATTGACCACAGCCCAGGCGGCGGAGACAGCCGCCCTGGCGGATGCCAAACTGGTCGCCGCCGCCAATGTGCCGACGACCACGGTGTTCCTCTATGGAAAGCACTTCAGCCTGTTCAACATGCAGGTCATTGCCGGCGGCGTGGACGTGACTCCGTCGGTGGTGGTTCTCAGCCGCAACCTCTGCCAGGTGACGATTCCTGCGTCGGTGTCAACGCTGGTAGAAAAGCAGTACGGAAAAGACGTGCCCGTTGTTGATGTCCACTTGGCAACGACCTATGGAATGACGTCGCGGCTCACAATCCCCGCGATCGGCCCCACACCGTCAGCCACTCCGCCGACGAATGATGACATCAAGAAGCTGACGGATCGGGTGAGTGCGATTGAAAATGCAACAGCGGCATGGACTCTCGCGTGGGGGACGACAGACATCTTGGATCTCACGGTCGATGTCCAAGGGAAATCATTAAAAGTGGCAAATCCGCAGCTTGGAGGAACACCAGTCGCCCTTTCAGACCGGATCGAGTTGACGCTCAACGAAGCGGGAGTTCCCTATGAAAACCGAGGTACTCCCCCCAACGCTCAGTTCGCCGGTTGGCTGGTTGATGGCAAGGACAAGACGAAAAAATCGGTCGTCGGTCCGGTGAAAATCCTTGAAGAGCACGGGAAAGCTTGGTTGGTGCTGAGTGACATCCTTCCCAAGATTGAAGCCGCCATCAACATGGCGGCAACGCGCCCTGCTCCGCAGGCACAGACCAGCTACGAGCTGATTGGTTTCGTCCGCATTCCCGGCGACGAGAACCGTCCCACCTATCGAATCGCAAAATCGCTGGCAATTCGCGTCCAATCCCTGGAGTGCATCCCGACATCGTCGGCGCTACCACCGCCTCCAAAGCCCGCCAATCCAACTGCAACACCACCAGCAGAAACTCGCCAGGATTTGCCGTAAATAACGGCCGATTCCGGTTGTGAGCGTCCGAGATCGCGAACGTGGCTTGTTCTTCTAGTGCCTACCACGGAAGTCACGTGTCTCTGGCAGTCAGCCCAGACGTCGTCCGCGACGTCTGGGCTGACACGAGACGACTTGACCGACAGAGCGAACTGCTGTTCCTCTTGTGATCCCAGGCGTTCACATCAGCATCCGGGCGACCTGCCAGGGCAAGGTGCGGCCGCACACTTCGATCGCCTCAAGACTGTTTTCGATTCCAGAATAAGAGTTACGGGCGTTGGGAGAGACGTGACGCCATTAACTCCGCTTTGATACCGAACGCTGGAATTGTCTGCGCGGGGGAGGACGAAGCTCCTGCTGAGTCGCGAGCGCTTCCATACGCTGAGACAATCAACGGCTCAGCGGGAGCTTCGCCCTCCCAGAAGACGCTCCTGCCACGCAGTTGAATTCGGGGACTGGTATGAGTTGTTTGGCGAGTTGTTGTTGAGTGGCTTTTGGAGGGCGGGTGGTCCGCAAGGGGCATCGTATTTCTTACGGGAATGCGGGCCAGTTCGCGCTTACAGCCATCGACGCTGAAGCCCACCCGACCGGCGAAGTGCCAATGCGCTCGCAATGAGCGTTGCATGCGCTGCCGCAAGGTTTTCCGCTCCATTGGGCCGCATTCCACGTGGGTTTTCTGTTTGGACCGGGAGGCCCGGACGACTCTTGCGGTGTTCCAATTCTCAAAACGGTCACAACGGTGATAATCGGAGTACAACACCGTCGGTACCGAGGGACGTGCAATTGGTCACGTTGACATCCCGCGATGTTTTGAATGTCGGAAACCGTCCGGCGCACACCCGTGGTTTACTGAATCACCGCTCGCCGAATCACACGATGGAAATGGAGTTCGACTTCACGGTCCACAACGCGGCGGACTCCTTCCACCAGACAAGAGGGCTCGTTATCCGTCTCGCCTTGCCGCTTAATCTCGTCCAGAGGTGTTCCCGGGAAAACCGTGAAGGTGTTCTGGTGAATAATCTGATTGCCCGCGTCCAACTCCGGCACGATGAAATGGATGGTGGCTCCATACGTCAACATGCGATGTTGATAGGCGTCCTCATACGGACGAAAGCCGGGGAACGGGGGCAACAGCCCATGGTGGAGATTGATGATCCGTCCCGCGAACTGCCAGCACGTACTGGGCGGCAACACGCGCATGTACCGTGCCAGCACAATGTAGTCGACCTGATACTGATCGAAGAGTTCCACCATGCGTGGGTTATCGGGGTGCCCCTGCGCATCGCCGATACTCTGCCACTCAACGCCGAACTGTTCCGCCACACCGCGGCAGGAGTCCCGGTTGCCGATCATGACGGCGGGTTCGGCGTGCAGTCGTCGATCCCGAATGGCGCGGAGTAATGCCAGGGCCGGTTCGGGGCGATACGTGGTGCAGATGGCCAGGCGAGGAGATTTTGTCCGCTCATCGCGCGACCAGACACGAATTGACAGATGCTTTTCAGCGCCAATTGCCGTCATCTCGCGCCGCAGCGCAGCCAGTGAGTCCGCATCCCCCGGCCACTCGATCCGGAGCAACATGGCGAAGAGGCGTTCGGAATCGCGGTCATACATCTGGATTTCATGGATGTTGGCCCCCGCCGACGTCACATGATGGACAATTCCATCCGCCAATCCCCGGTTATCGGGCCCAACCGCGGTGATCACCACTTGCATTGTTTACATATCCCAACTGACAAGAGACGTAGGCCACGACGGTCATGAACCTCGTCACTGACACTCGTGTCTGTGCGGGAATTGTGTCATCTTTCTTGCAGGATATCATCTCCAGCCAGCGGACCGCAGCCCGCCACAGGCATCCGCTCTGTGAGCATCACCATATCGAGGAGAGAGATTCTTCTCGGTTTCTTGCTGAAACCCTCCTGGCTCGCGCTCCGGACAGGCTTAAAAGTCGTCTACAATGCGGGTAGGTAATCCCAGTGCTCGTAGAGACGGGGCCGGAACGTGGCCTCGATGTGATGGACGACCACCTTCGTCAGCAGATTGCGACGGAAGCCGCGCGGCTGTTACTGCGCGGTAAAGAGCAGGATTTCACCGCGGCGCGCAAACGAGCGGCCCGCTGGCTCAAACGTCGCAAACTTCGGCGCGAGGATATGCCCTCAAACGCCGAAGTTCAGGTGCAGATGTATGCCCTGTCCGGGGTGATGGCGTCCGAGCGTGACCCCGCCGTGGCCTGGCAGATGCGGCATTTTGCCGGACAATTGATGGAGCTGCTCTCCGATCTGCAACCTCTCGCGCGGGGAGCCGTGCTGGATGGCTGCGCGACGCTGGGTGCAGAAATTCTCGTGACGGTCAACGGAGCGCGCGAGGTCGTTGCGAATCGGTTAAAGGCCGCGGGGCTGCCGGTGCGCAATGTCCCCATCCTTCACGCGGATTCGGATGAATCCGGCTTGTGGCGACTCCATTTGTCGCAGCCGTTTCCAGCGATGATTGAAGGACGTGGCAGCGATGCGGCCACCGGATATTCCCGTGAGCAACTGCAGGACGTCCTGCAATCCACCCCGTCGTCGGCTGCTGAAGTGCCAACGGACGAGCATCCCGATGCGTTCCGTGTATTCGAGATGTTGATCGAGTCTTTGGAACGGGTCGCGCTCGATCCTGAATATCACCCTGAGGGGGACGCGCTTTATCACACGCTGCAAGTCTTTGAACTCGGTGTGCAGGAACGTCCCTACGACGAAGAGTTCCTGCTGGCGTGCCTGCTGCATGATGCCGGGCTGGCGATCAACCCCAGGCATCCGGTTCTCTCGGTGATCGATGCGCTCGGGACACTGATTACGGACCGCACACGGACCCTCATCGAACTGCGACCGGTCGCCGCCGAGTATCTCCGCACCGGGGATTGTCCGCGCAGCTTGCGGAAATCGGAAGAATTCGACGACGCCGTGCTCCTGGCGCGGCTGGATCGTTCCGGTCGTGTGCCCGGAACAGCAGTCCGCACGCTTTCAGAGGCGCTCGATTTCATCCGTAACCTGGCGACGGAATGGGATGAGTGATACCGATCGCAGGACTTGTCTGCGCGTGGGAGGGCGAAGCTCCTGCTGAGCCGCGAGCGCTTCACACGCTGAGACAATCAGCGGCTCAGCGGGAGCTTCGCCCTCCCAGAAGACGCTCCAGCCGCGCAGTTGAATTCTGGAACTGGTATGGGCATGAAGTTGGCCGTGTTGCGAATATGTGGACGGGGCGCAAGAAAATGGAGCCACAACTTGTGTTGTGACTCCATGAGAATTCGTTGGCAATCCGTCCTGTGCGACTATTGAGCCGGGGCTGCCGGGGCGGCTGCGGACTTGTTGACGAGCTTCGTCAACCGGCTCTTGAGCCGTGCGGCCTTGTTTTTGTGGATCAGGTGCTTGTCCGCCGCCTGGTCGAGCTTCTTGATGGCCACAGCGAGCGTGGTCTTCGCATCGTCCACTTTCGCCGCAGCGGCGTTGACGCGGACTTTCTTCACGGTCGTCTTCAGTGCAGACCGTTGCGACTTATTCCGTTCGCGGCGGACTTCCATCTTGCGGAGGGAGCGTTTCGCGTTGGCGGTATTCGGCATGTTCAGCGTTCAATCAGGTAGGTCAAATGGAAATCCCTGCCGACACACCCATCACGTGCCGGGTCCGGGGAACTCAAAAGTGTAACGGGTGAGGACACGGACTGCCAGTGCACCGGGAATGACAATTTGCGGATGTCGTCTGTGGGTCGTAACCCATTTCAGAAATATGGTTTACGCCTCATGCACCAAAGTGAAAGATGCCCGGGAATCAGAATCTCTGGTCATCTTTGGGTGTGATTTACAGGTCGTCAACGCCTTCCATGAGTCCGCCGCCGCGGCTGCCTTGGATTTCTTCCAGACGCTTGTGGGCGTCCTTGTAGTCGAATTCCACCGCGATGACTTCCGTGTAGTGGCGTTCCGCAGCGTCGAGGTCCTTCGCTTCTTGCGCCAACCGGCCTAACCAGTAGTGGCATTCCACGAATTCGGCCGGGGTGTCGGCCGCGCTGAAACGTACCACGGCTTTTTCGAACTGCCGCTGAGCCAAAGCGTTCTGGTTCTGCTGTAAGAAGACTTTCCCCAGCGAAAGAAGCACCGGACCTTCCATCCGAACATCGCTGGACGCCTGTTGCAGCAGTTTGATTGCCTGCGGGAATTGTTTGACCTTCACGAGCCGCTGGGCCAGTTCAAATTTCATCCGCAGATCTTTGGGATAGCGCTCGGTCCGCCGGGTAAAGACATCGATTTCCTGCGACATCAGTTCTTTGTACAGAGCCGTGACACCTTCCTTCAGATGCGCGTCGTCCGGCTTTTTCGAGGCTTGTTGCCGGGCGGCATCGAGGTTCTTTCGCAGCATGTCCAGCTGGACGTCTTCTGCTTGTTCTTTGATGGAGGGATCGCCGCTGGCCTCGAACCCTTTGGTGAACCAGTCGAGCGCCTGCTGCAATTTCCCTTCACGGCGGTACCAGTCGGCGAGTTTCGTGTAGTTGTCTTTGTTCGCCGGGTCCTTACGAATCGCGCGTTGCAGGTCATGCTCGACCGATTCGCCGGGGCCGACGACGGCTTCGTCGCGCTTCCCTTTCACCGAATCTTCGTAGCCCTGCTTCACTTCACGAGTATTCTCGGCATGTTCGATCCCAGACTTGTGAATCGCTCCCTGCGAGTCCATGGCCTGGGCCATCGACCGGGCCTGACCATCGAGCGGGTCGAGTTTATAGATTTCCCGCCAGCAATTTCCCGCGCCGACGTAATCATGCTTTTTGGCCCGCGCCCCGGCGAGTCCCTTCCAGAATTCCTTATTTTTCACATCCGATTTGACGGCGAGTTCCCATGCATACAGCGCGACGTCGTCGTTGCCGAGGTTCTGCGCGGCTTCCCCCACATCGGCATTGAGTTGCCCATCCCACGGATTGACGATCAGGCCCTCTTCTGCGGCCAAATCCATTTCGGTCCAGTTTTTCGCCGTGCGGGCTTTCTTGATCTTGCTGCGGATCCCCATCAGCCGCATCCCGGTCATGCTGGCGCCGGTGCCGTTGTTTTTGTACTTCTTGTAGATGCAGCCGCGCAACGTTTGACGGTACAGAAGATTGCTCGGCACCAGTTGGGCGCACTGACTGAACATCTGGATCGCGTAATCCCAGTTTTCCTTCGCCATCGCTTCGGTACCAGCGGCCCAACAACGCGCAGCGATCTGTCGCTTGCGCGGATCATCAGCAGGAGCCCCGTTGGCGTTATCGGTCGACATGATGTCCTCGAATGGATGACAGGAATGGGCGACGGTCGCACCGATATTTCATTCTAGCAAAGGTGTGAGGCTCGCGGAATAAGCGAGAATGGAGAATGAGATGCGGCGTGTGGTAAATTCTGCCCCAACCCGGAGCGCGAGCGACGGTCGTCAGGCATCCGTCGCTTGCGCTCCGGGCTGGGACGGAAGGCTTCTCTTGACCTGTTTGCTCTATGCAATCGCCTTTCCGGTCCTCACCATGAGTCTCGAACGCGAAACCTCAGTCACTCTCCACAGGATGTACTCCCATGCGACGGATTTGGATCGGAATGGTCTGGGCGTGTCTGGCGACGTCAATGCTCCACGCTGCGGAAGAGGGCTTCACGCCGCTCTTCAACGGGAAGGATCTTACCGGCTGGGAAGGCCGCGACGATTTGTGGAAGGCTGCGGACGGGGTGGTTACCGGCACCTCGCCTGGATTGAAGCAGAACCATTTTCTCGTCACAAAAGACGAATACGGCGACTTTGAACTCCGCTTCGAGGTGCGGCTGCATGAACCGAAGGCGAACTCAGGCGTGCAGTTCCGTTCGCAACGGCTGGAAAACAGCACCGAGATGACCGGTTACCAGGCGGACATCGGCCCCGGTTATTGGGGCAGCCTGTACGACGAATCCCGCCGCAACAAGATTCTTGCTGCCGCGAAAGCCGAGGTCATCCAGCAAACGCTGAAAGAAAAGGAGTGGAATCAGTACGTCATCCGCGCGGAGGGGAAACGGATCACCCTCTCGATCAATGGCGTGACAACGATCGACTACACCGAACCCGATGACGCGATCCCTCAGAAAGGCCGCTTCGGATTGCAGGTCCACTCCGGCGGCCCGTTCCAGATTGACTTCCGCAACCTGCGCATCAAAACGTTGAAATAGCAACGCTCGGCACGGATCAACGCTCGGCGACATCGACCATCGCTCGTGCTGATTTACGTAGCCATTGCGGTGGTGGAACGGTGGAAACGTCAACCACGGGGACCGTCACCACGGCAACTGTGGGGGCGACCGGGTCGGGAGGATTTTCCGTTTCCAGTTCGTTCTCGGTGAAGTTGCGGTACAGTCCGACGGGGAATGCCAGCACGCGCCAGGGCAGGCTGTCCATCAGCTCGCTGAAGATCGCGTGTGTTCCCTGTGACTTCGGTTCACGGACGAAGAGGACACCAAAACACGCGCCCCAACGGAGGAGCACGCTTCCCGCAAACAGCAGGTGGAAGTGATTCCACTCGGTACCCAGGAAGTGCATCTCCCAGCCGGCGAGTTTCGTCATCAACCAACCGGCAAAAATGGACGTCACTCCGCCGACCATGCCCGCGACGGCCGTGCTGGCGGCGATGTACATCGTGCGGTTTTCGCTGGGCGAGTTCTTAATCATGAAGCCGTTGTTGGCGATCAGAATTCCCGCGTTCAGTACCTGATCGAGCATGAAGACCGGTGCGAGAACCCAGAAGGCAATATTCGGATCGCGCGGCGTCACCAGCAATGCAATCATGTTCAGCGACTTGAACGCCACACAAAAGACCAGTACCGGTCGGGCGCCATACTGGTCCGACCAGCGCCCCAGCCGTCGCGACCAGCATGCACCGCCCACCCAGGCGAGCATCGAGAGAATGAGCACATGCACCAGATCCATGTGCAGATGAGCGAGCAGGTACAAGCTGATGAACGGGGCTCCGACCATCGCCGCAAAGTGCCAGTAACACGTAAAATTGATGAACCTCCGGAAATCGCGGTGCCGGAATGGCTCGGCAAAGACTTTTGACAAGGTGGGGCTGGCCACACGGGCAACCGGCGGCTCTTCGATCTTGAAGAAGAACATCAGGTCGGCAATGCCGAGGACCGTACCGAGGAGGATCTGCACAGTGAAATCGGTCAAAGGGTCCAGTGGGCTGTAGACGCGGGAGACCGCCGCCACGAACAACGTCGCTGCAGAGGTCCATTGCATCCAGTATTGCCGTTGCCCCCAGAAGCGGCTCAATCCACTATGCGGCAAGTAGTCGCCCATCCAGCTCAGCCACAATGGTGAACTGAAGTGCAGAAGCGCCTGATTGGCCGCGGTTGTGCCTAACAGCAGCCAGACCCAGGTGTGATTGGACACCTCAGGCCACAGCCACGGACCGAGGGCGATGGGCAGGAGCAACAGTCGATGAACGAGGGCTGTCCAGAACCACAGCCACCGGCGATAGTGCAGATGGTTGACGACCACCGCCGCGAGAAACTGGCAGAACAGCATCAACGTCGGGAGTGCCCCGAGGATGCCGATGTGGAATTCGTCGGCACCAATCGTCCGTGCAAATTCAATCGTCGCGGGGGACGTTGTGAGTTGAGTGTACGCTGCGGCCAGGCAGCCGGCGATAATTACCGCGCGCTGCGCCGCGGAGAGGGACCACACGGTGCGGGTCTTCTTATGTCATCAGTACGGGAGAGAGTGAGGCTGGAGTTCTAGCAGGGGGACACATTTCAGCCAAGAGCGGTTCGGATCCGCAGTCGACGATTCGTCGGCAGCATCCGCTGGTGAGCGTGGTGGTCATGGCGTTCCGGGGAAGGATGTCTTTCTGCAGGTGTGAGGAGCGCTGCAACCAGACGCGTTTCAGGCCTGCTTCGCCGAATGGCTTACGTCATCCTCCTGACATGCGGCGAACGCTGCTTTATTTTCGCGAATCGACCGTCCGTCTGGAGAAACCGAAGGGTGATGACTGTGGCCGCAACAATCTGGATTCCGTCCCACCATCCACCTTTGGACGGTTCGGTGGCGCCTCAGAAACTGTGGGACAATTCCGGGACATCGCGGGAGTGCGACAATGAGATGCTGCCGCAACTTATTACCCGCCTGAAGGTTGCGGCAGCATGTGAAAGCCTGCAAAAAAAGTCAGGCTTCTTGCTTTCAGTCAACCTCGTTTACTCGCGGCGGCGTGGTGTTGAACTGAGCTACGAACTCGTCCACAAGTTGGTCATAGTAGGCTCGATTCTCATAGGTGGGATAGAACCGGCTGCGGAGATCTCGTAACGCCGGAAGAAGTTTCTCTGTTCGGTTGGCTTCCAACTCGGCTATCGTCGTGTCCATCAATTTTGCCGATGCAAAACCGTAGTCAGAGTTGTACTGAAAGCGTTGCATCACATTGAAGGCGAAGGCGAGAAAAACGCTCATCGTCAGCGAAAGAATCCCCAACACGATGCGAAGCCAGCGTCGCTGTTGGTACTCAGAGACGAACCAGGCGATCGGCAGGCCAATCGCGAGCACAAAAACAATGATCACTTGAGGCGGCATGTCTTCCAATCTCCTCTCAACGTCGCAGAGAGTTTCGCAGGCTTGCGATCGTCATGAAAACATCGGTCATTATCATGCCGAGGCGGCGAGCGTCGACAGTCGTCGCAGGATCAATTGCTGCAATCCCACAATCACCCCGAAAAAGACCATTACGGAGAAGAGAAACCAGATGACGGCCGTTTCAGTTGAAATGCTTCGGCTGTAGGTGCAGTAGACGTACAGCCACGCCGCGGCGAATGACACCGTTAAAGTCATCGGCGTCGCAGACCGGCCCATGTAGAGGGAAAACAGCACCAGCAGATGGAGATACGCAAAGATCGCCACACCCGTCAACAGGGAGCCCGTGGCGAGCTCCAGGCGGCGATTCCAGTCGGTGACGTGCTCATGAAACAACAGCGTCAGCACAATGTAAATGCACGGACTCAGAATGGACGGCAACATCCCCAGACACCACCCGCCAAACTTCTCCCCGGCGATCTGCCATGCCGGATGCGGCGTCAGCATCAACCCCGACCAGGTCTGTTCACGAATCTCGTCCCGAAACAACCGGCTTGCGGTCCAGGTGCCGTCGAGCAGTGAAAGTGCCGCGGACCATAATGCGGCCCAGATGAGCGCGTAGCCGAGTTCCGATGTGGAGACCAAAGTGCCGACGAGAATCAATCCGTGCGCGAAGATCCGCACCATCCACCAGACTGGGCCGCCGGTGAGAAAATAGAACTCGCGCCACATCAAAGGGTGCGACCAGACCCGGCGTACAGCACGGCTGCCGACCCCTTTCCAGCGTGACTTCACAACAACGGGTTCGGCCAAGGCCACGGCATCGAACACGAACCACGTCCCCAGCAAGCAGACCGCTCCCGCGATCCAGCCAATGGTCACAGGCCAACACCACGGAGAGCTTTTAAACGACAACTCCGTCACTTCCAGTAGCCGCATCGGCAGGCTGAACCAGCGGTAGCCATCGAACAGCCATGCTCCCGCGACCGGCCAGGCCCACCGTGACGCCAATGGCAGGCACACTGGCAGCGTGTAAAGTACGACAAACATCGCCGTCGCACGGGCCGCACGGCCACCATCGCGACACACCACGGACGCCGTCACTCCGACCGCGGCCAGCAACCACAAATAGGTGGCCAGCGCCACATACGCCGCGTAAACCTGCTCCATCGCCACGCCGCCAAGTGTGATGGCCACCAGCGTGAACGGAATCTGCAGCGCAAGTAACAGAGATGCGTCAAACAACCGGCTCAGCGTTTTGCCGAGCAGAATCGCTAGCCCGCTGACGCCGGCCATCCGCATCAAGCCGAGCGACCCGTCTTCTTTCTCCTCAGCGATGGTCTGCGAAAACCCGAAGATCGCGTTCATGGAGACATAGAACGCCGTAATCAGCAGTTGAGCATGGAACAGCCACAATCCCCCGGCGGAAACGGTCACATTCCACCTGGAGACAATTACGGCGAGATACAACACACCCGCTAACCCGAACCGCGTGACATGCATCCCCGCCCGCCGCGCATCCAGCGTCAACGACAACTTCGCCAACTGCCAGATGGCATGCAACATGGAGGAACCTTTGTGCGATCATCGTCCGTCAGGTTGTGCCGGATTGTTCTGCTGGCGTCGTTGAACCAAAGACATCGTGCACAGCCTGACCTGCTTCCTCAAGGGTTGGTGAGAGTGGGAGGATTCAGCTCACGAGAGAATGCAATGAAACCACTAATAGGAGTTTCCTCGTAGGGTAAGTTGATCGTTACTGTTCCCAGGACAAAATCCAGGATCTGCACCCCGGCACCATTCACCGTTCCACCGTAAAAATCGACACCGCCCCATTCGACGAAGGAGATGATGCCGAGGTTCTGCTCCAGAGCCAGTCCGTAGAATTGATCAATAATCCCAACGGGGAACGCACCCAGATCGAAGCGAAAACCACTGTTGTTATCGAATGCGACCCGACCAAACGGGGGCACCGGTGACATGGCCGTTCCGGCAGAGTAAATGAAACCTGAATAGCTCTTTCCACGCACGCTTGCCTCAGCATTGCGCACGGTCTGGTTGGAAAACACGGCGCCTGCGATCACTGCCAAAACATAGAATTGCCGGCCCATAAAAGCTCTCCTGTCATGTTGATGATGTTCGCTCAATTCCCTGTCCCGAAGTCGGGTGGTAGGTGTCCACTGTCCACACTGCGATCATTGCGCGCAGGAACAGCGTCGATGATGGTCATCAAGGTACTCGCGAACTCGATTGCTTTTCCGCCAGAAAATTCCACTGTGCGCCAAAGAATCTAGCATCGCAGAACTATTCCACCGAGTTTGTCGCCTTTTTGAGGGGGAATTGATTCAGGCGATGTCGTCAAGGCAGAAGTCGGGTGTATTGCAACGCACATTTCAGAATGTCTTATGCCTACTTCCCCGGCGTGAAATTCCATTGCGTCCCGAACACGTCCGACCACAGCACCGTTTCGTTGAACTGGCCATCTTGCCCACGGCGGAACTGGATCACGCCGATGTCGCCTAGTCGCGGGTAGAGTTGGGCGTTGGAGCCTTCAAATTCCGCTTTGTGGAATGTGTGGCCGGAGTTCACGACGACGTAGCGGTTGTGGTTGAACGGGTTCGGATAGACCAGAGGCACGCCGTGGCGGTCGGCGTCGTACTTCTCGCCGCGGACTTCGATCGACGTCTTGTTCCACGCCAACGGTAACTGGTCGACGACCTTTGCCAGCACGCTGTTGGAACCGGGGTCGCCGAACAAAATGACGTTGTGTGACTCAAAGAGTTCTTCGTTGAACTGCCGGTCGGTCACGATCGGCAACTTCGCGCGAAGGAATTTGTCGTACTCCTGTTCGAAGCGTTGCAACGTCGATTCGGCCCAGTCGTGATGCTCGCGCGACCACGGTGTGCCGGTGCCGCGGACACAAATGAACGGGCGGGTGAAGGCATCGTCGATGGGGCCTTGCACATGCTTCCGCTTTGACAAACTCGGCTTCGTGAGGTAGTCGTGCGAGATGCGGTAATCCCACGTTTTCCAGCCATCCGCATCGGCGGCAAAGTAGACGCCGGGCAGCAACCCGCCTGCGGCCGAGGTGAGGGGCATTGCCGGGCCGTTATCAATCACGATCGCATCACCGGCATCGCGGGCAATCTGCAATACCGCGACGTTCTTCGTCTTCACATGCACGACGCCGTTGTCGTCGATGTTCGCCTCGACGGTGGACGGTTCATACGGAATCGCCTGTTCTTCGACGGTCAGCCATTCGCACTGGTTGTACTTCACCGTGCAGGTGGTGAACCGCAGTTGCCGATGTCCCGGAAACGGCGGGCGGCCTTTTTCGGACGCCGCGAGGTGAAACGCGAGGAACTCCTTCCAACTGTCGGGGTGAAATTTGTGTTCGGTCTGCGGGCCGATGAGGAGCGGGATGTCGACGCCGAGTTCTTTGCCCCGCGCGTTCATCAGCTGACTCGCCGCGAGCTGTTTGTCGAGTTCCCCGCCGTAACCGATGATCGGCACCTCGGCGGCATTCATCGCATACTCGACAGCGTCATAGATGCGCACCAGCTTCGTATGCAGCGGCGACAACGGTTCCTTAATGTTGAGATATTTCACGGTATCGCTGAACCCCGCCCCAGCACCGACCGACGACCATTGATCGGGGTAATGCAGCCCGAGGTGCCACGCCCCGGCCCCGCCCATCGAAAAGCCCCACAGCGTGATGCGGGCTTCATCAATCGGGAACCGTCGCTTCACCGCCGACAGGGCTTCAAAGACATCCGCCTCCCCCGCCCAGCGATACGCATTGTTGGTGCGACCAAAGACATCGAGTTGAATCCATGCCGGGTCTTCCTTGGGTGTCTTACCCTCGAACTGTTGGATGAAGCTGGTCTCGGTCAACACGCCGTTACGACCATGCAAGACGAGATGCAGCGGCCACTTCTTGCGGATAGCGGGATCAAAGTCCTTCGGTAACGTGACGGCGAGCGGCTGCACGGAGTTATCAACTAAGGAGTAGTAACCCAGCACCGTCGATTGCCCCGGCCGCGCGAGCCAAGGCGGTTTGCCTGCTTGAAGTTCGATGAGCCGTTTTTCGGCGAGTTCCACGGCGGCTTTGGTGCCGTCGAGATAGTTCGGCTTGTGGAACTCATTGTGACGGAGAATCCACTGGACGGCTTTCGCCGCGATCTCGACATCCGCTGCGGGTCGTGGATCGTCCTGCGTCGCTTTCCACTCGTTCAGCTTTGCCACCACGACGTTGACGCGCTCGGTCCATTCCGCACGCTGTTCCTCAGTGGGACGCACCGGCGGCGGGGGATCTGCGGCGTGGGCCACAACAGAACCGAGCACCATGACACAGAGACCATAAGCGTGACGGCACGGCATCGGAGTCGTCCAAAAAGAGACCCAGGGTTCAGAAACCCTGGGCTTCTGGGGGAGAATTATTGTTGCTGTTGCGGCTGAATGGTGACGGGGGGCGGCGCGAGTTCCTTCGCGACCCAGCCGCAGGATTTGTGCGTGCCATCGCAGAACGGGCGGCGCTGGGTTTGCCCGCAACGGCACAGAGCGATATTGGGCGAGTTCAACTCGTACTTGTTCCCCAAATGATCGATCAGCGTCACTGGTC
This sequence comes from Planctomycetaceae bacterium, assembly GCA_041753475.1. Lineage (GTDB taxonomy): Bacteria > Planctomycetota > Planctomycetia > Planctomycetales > Planctomycetaceae > DSVQ01. The sequence continues at coordinate 23,340 of JBGSUN010000280.1, forward strand.
CTGAGATCAGCAGCGGACCATCTTCACGGGTTTTGATCACAACTTCAGACATGCCATTTCCTTGGAAGCGCGCGGGACAACGAATCCGACGGGGTCGAGTCCACACGACAATGTGCACCGTACTCGCGGCTGTCTGTGCGATCAAGCGAGGCACCGCGCGGCCGGATTGTGCTCAGTTTCAAGAGTCGGGGCAGGGGCTCCGACATTCTGATTTTCAAACGACCCCACGCACCGCCGTCGAGATTGCCTCTTGGCCTCAGGAGCTGCCGTGTTATCGTCATGGCAGTAGAATCGATGTTGCGGCCGACTCGCGGCATCCTAGCAGACGATGACACACAGGAAATGTGCGGCGATCTGTGGGAGCGGGAATCGCTACTCACCGGGCCTTATCGCGTCTTTCGCAGTACTTTCGCGAGGGAACTTGTCTTAGTTCTGGCGAAACCGGGGAGTACCACGGTGGTGATGTCGCTCTCAAGAAACAATGGCGGAGTCATGGCCGCCGAGGAAACCGGTCGCGGGGCGACGCCGGTGGTGATGACGGATGTCGTGCTCTCTGTGACGTTCGCCAGGCCGTCCTTCACGAAGACCGTAAAACTGGTCGTTTCGGTGGCGGCGATCGGCATGTTCGTTCGGGGTTGGAAGACCAGCGTGCGAATCGCGGCCTCCACAACGGCACCATTGTTCGCTGTCGGGTTAAAGTAGCGGTTGTAAATGATGTTCGTGCCGCTGACGGAGCGTGTCCAGCCGACCGCGGAGGCCGAGGTAAAGTCGCCGCGGTTCGTGCCATTGGTGATGGTCACTCGGGCCAGGATCCCCTGCGTATCGGGGTCGGTCACAGTCAGCGTGCTGAAGACCGCTTTCGTCTGGTTGTCGTTCATCGTTTGATTGGCCACCGCGCCACCCAGGACTGGGGCATTGTTCACGCTGGTGGTGGTCACGCGAGTCCCCGTGCCCAACACGGCCGGGGTGACACCGTCACTGACAGTCACCTGAAAATCCGTTAGTTCGGTCGTACCGGGATTGATCGCATTGGTGCGCGGCTGGAAGACCAGCGCTCGAAACGCCGCCTGCGCTGCGGCTCCGACATTGGCTTGCGGGCTGAAATACCGCTTGTAGGTGATGTTGTTGCCCGTCGTGTAACGAACGGGCCAGTCAGCGACCGACTCGGGAGTGAAATCGCCACGAAACTTGCCATTCAGAATCGTCACACTGATGAGCATCTCCTGCATGTCGGCATCGGAGACGGTCAACATGCTGAAGGGAGCGATATCGGCGTCATCATTCACCGGGATGTTCGCACTAAGGCCTCCAAAGGCCGAGACATTGTTCACGCTGGTGGTCACCAGTCGTGTTGTCCCGGTGGTATTGGCTATGCCATCGTTGATAAACACCGTGACGTCGGTCAGTTCGGTCGTGTTCGGCTTGATGGCATTGGTGCGCGGCTGGAAAACGAAGTTCCGCAGTGCCGTTTGCACGACATCGCCGATGTTCGCCTGTGGAGAGTAGAATCGCTCGTAAACAAGGTTGTTGCCGATCACTTTACGCGTCCAGCCCGTGACCGATGCCGGTGTGAAATCTCCGCGCACGACACCGTTCAGCACCGTCACCCGCGCGAAGAGGTTTTGAGTGTCCGGGTCGAACACCGTGAGGCTGGAGAACGGACTTACGGTCGTTGTGTCAGGCACCGCCTGGATGTCTGGCAAGCCGTCGAGCGCCGGACCTTCGTTCACGTTGGTTATCGTAAGCGTGCATGCGACCGCCGCATCCGGCGTGCTTCCGAACTGGGGGTCATCCAATTCCAGTGTGGCGTGAAAGCTGGTCTTCGACTCAAAGTTGAGTGTGGTGCCAGACCTCAGAAACAAACTGCTGTCGACGATCACAAAGTCCGAAGCATCGGGACCAGTCAGCGACAGCCCGTTGACGCCGAGCGCATCGTCAGTCACAACGATGTCGGCGATCTTTACAGGACTCGATGTGTTCGTGTTCTCCGGCAAGCTCGTGATGACATTCTGCAGTGTGACGGACGGCGCTTCATTCACATCCTTGATGCTCACCGGAACCGTGACCGTATCGCTCAACGCCGGCGAGCCTTTGTCTGTGACGCGGATTTCCACGGGAATCGACGAAATGGCTTCGAAGTTCAACACCAACGGATTATTCACGGTGAGTAGACCGGTCGTGGGGTTGATCGTGAAAGGGCTGTCGGTGTGAGCTCCGACGATGCTGTATGTCAGTGTCTGATCGGTGTCAGGATCCGTTGCTGAGACCGTCGCCACGACCGTTCCCACGCCGCTGTTCTCTGCGACTTCAACCGTGAGCGGGGAGATTGTCGGGGCCTCATTCACATCGCTCAATGTGAGATGAACGATTCCTGAATCGACAAGATTAGGGCTACCCTGATCGTGCACTTCGATGGTAAGAGAAAACTCCGTCGGGACCTCATAATTCAGGAGTGCCGGGTTTGCGACTTTGAGCGCGCCCGTGGATGCCTCGATAGTGAAAGTATTCCCGGTGTTGCCAGCGGTGATGGCATATTCCAGAAGCTGGGGGGTTTCCACATCGGTCGCCACTACCATGGCGACCGTGGCATCGACCGCCGCATTTTCGGGGATTACGAATGTCTGTGTGCGGAGGTCCGGAGCTGTATTACCTTGCTCAACATCGCGAACCTCCAGCGTCGCTGAAGCGGAATAGTCCGCCAGTGGGTCTACGGTGGCGGTGTGGAAACGACGGACGGTGATGTGCGGGAACCACCCGGTCGTCAGGACAAGTCTGCCGTCCGGCTGCAGCAGGGCGCTCGGTTCAATGATCCCGGTCGAAGTCGGAGAATAGTCGGCACGATGAAAGCCGTTCTCATCGAAGGTCTCATCGAGTGTCCCGTCAGCATTCCAGCGTGAGAGGAGCAGCCAATTATCATTTTCGACGAGCCAACCCGTTCCGATGGCCAGCAGTTTGCCGTTCGGTTGCACGATCAGCGACTTCACCGAGTCCTGAAGATCGGAGACCGGGCCCGCATTGAAGACAACCTGGCCGTTCGAACCGAATGACAAATCAGGCTCCCCATCGGCGTGCAGACGAGCCAGGAAACTGTTCGTATCGGTGATGGTGCCGGATGCCTCTTCGGGGTAGACTCGGCCCCCCACCACGATGGCTCCGTCGAGCTGAACGGCCAGGGCGAAAAGCCGGATCGTGTTGCCGTTCGGGGCCAGGGTGATGATCCCGCCGGTGCCGAACGTGGGGTCAAGATTTCCGTTCGCCAGGCAGCGAACGACAGATTTACCGCCGGAAATCAAGAACCGATCGTCCGCCAGGATCTGGAGTGCCTCGCCGGAACTCAGCGAGCTTCCATAGTCTTGCACGCCGTTTGTACCGAAGGATGGATCAGGAGTGCCGTCGCTGTTCAGCCGCACGGCGCGGAAAGTCACACCCGTTCCGTTGTATCGCAGCGTGAGAAGAATCTTTCCGTCGGACTGCAGGCCCGCATCGGTCGTAAAACCAACTGCGCTGGAAATCAGACTGATTCCGCCGGTCCCGAAGGACGGATCGAGAGTTCCATCGGGCAGGTACCGGGCTGCCACCGGAGTGCCGAAATCGACCGGTGAATCACCGATCACGAGGATCGCGCCATCCGGCTGGATCAGGACTTTCTTGGGCGACGGAAAGGTACTGCCGACGCCAATCACGGTGGTTGTTGTGCCTCCCGACCCGAACGTTGCATCCAAGGTGCCATCCGGCAACAAGCGCTGCACCGTCCACGATTGGGTGTTTCCTGCGCTTCCGGCGACAACCAGCTTACCGTCCGGTTGCCGCGCCATTTCCCCATAGCCCCGCAGCGTGGGGAGCGTTTGCTGCCCGGACGTTCCGAAGTTGTCATCGTGTGCCAGGGGGCCGGTCGCATCGATGAATTCAACACCCTGGGCCTGAATCGAAAGGGTTTGCGAGCCGTCGATGATCGCATCATCAACCGCTTTGATGGCGAAGGTTGCCGAGGCCTGATGTGCCGGGATGATGATCGATTCGGGTACCGCGGCTTCCGTCGGATCCGTCGAACTCAACTGAACCAGCAAGTCTTGCGAGAGATCACCAGTGCGGGTCACCGTTCCCAGAGCAGCCGTCGGTCCTGCGTTCTCCAGCACAGAATCGGTCGACAAAGAAACGGTCAGTGAGTTGGGTATCTCGGCATCAAAAGTGAGCGTCGGTCTCTCCGTCGATTCTGACGACCGAATGCCGAACCATTCCCCGTTTACCTGAGGATTCACGAGGCGAATTCCCAGGTAACCTCCGACAAACGGCTGGACTTGCGCTGCGGTCAACAGGATGGTATTCGTTCCTGTTGCATTGACCGTGAAACTCGTGGCGAGGCTGCCGGCTACGGTGCCATCGCCGACCTGAAGGGTGCCATCGCCGGAGTACAGGAAGACTTGTGCCTGAGGCGTCGTACCGCCCGAAGTGGTGAAGGAACTGACATAAATTTGAAAACTGACATCGGTACTGATCGTACCACCGGCGACGGACCGGAGATCGAATTCAAAGAGACCCCGTTCTTCGTATCGGGGGCTGGGATCAAAATCGAAATTGCGATCCGTGATCGATGTCGTATCGGCAACGGTGTCGAAGAGTCCATCCCGGTCGGAATCGATCGCGGTCCCGTCGGCAACGGGATTCAAGCTGACGGACGTCAACAAGGTCCGGGTTTCGAGGATCCGTACTTCGCACGGGAACAAAGGCGCATGACGTCCGCGCCGCCGAGAGGGTCGCGACCTGAGGAAGGAGAGTTGTTGGACGATCGCCTGCAACGTACCGATTCTCAACATCGGAAACGTCTCCGATCTGAAACGCAGGGAGTATTTGGTCAAGAGGACTTGTGAGCGCCGATAGCGGTTATGACAGAATCTGTTGACATTACCTTTCTGAGGAAAACTCTCTGATGAACACAGAGTTATACAACGGAGCCCCAAGGCCTGTCATGCGAAACGTGCCAAGATTCACATTCGGCGAGGGATCCATTTCTCGGTGGCGATCATCGGATGGTGGGCCGCCACGCCGAGACGATGCTCTCAGGTGAGAATTCCCTCTGGCTCCGAATCCTTGTTAATTCTCCAGTCAGACGGCGGTCACCTTCTCATTGCACGATTTGAACGAGTTTCCGGGCATTGCTCCTCTTTTCAAAATGGTATGGCACTCAACGCTCAGGGAAAAACACGCACGGACACTTCGTATGCGGAGTGGCAGAGAACCCGTAACACACGCCTAGGAAAGACATTGCGGCGACGGGCGATGACGAATTGCAAAACGGCCGGCCGTCACGTCGGAAACCGCATTCGCCAGCGGCCCTTCGATGCCTGACCGAGTTGTCGTCCATGTCTGAGGACCAAGATGTATGAGTTCCATCGCGATTTTGGGTGCCACAGGGACGATCGGCAGCGTTTTGGCGCGGCGGTTGGTTCGGAACGGCCAAGGGGTGCTGCTGGTCGGACGAGATGAGAAAAAACTCTTGTCGCTGTCTGAGGAACTGAATCAGCCGTTCGTCGTGGTGGACCTAACGAGTTCTCAGGCTTTCGAAGAGGCGTTGCGAGCGGTGGCTGATTCTCAAGGCGGGTTGCATGGCCTTGTCAATTGCATCGGTTCGCTGTTCTTGAAACCTGCGCATGCGACGACCGATGACGACTTCCGACAGGTTGTGGAGACGAACCTGTTCACGGCGTTTGCGACGGTTCGCGTTGGTGCAAAACTGCTGCGGGAACGTGGTGGGGCAATTGTCTTGTTCGCCTCGGCGGCCGCCGAGATTGGCATTCAAAATCACGAGGCGATCGCTGCAGCTAAGGCAGGCGTCATTGGCCTGGCCCGTTCGGCGGCGGCGACGTACGCTGCGAATAACATCCGTGTCAATGTGGTCAGTCCAGGACTGGTGTGCACAGAGATGACGCGTCGCATCTGGGAGAATTCGACGAGCGCGACTGCTTCGGCCCAATTGCATGCGTTGGGCCGCCTGGGAGATCCCGAGCACGTCGCATCGTTGGTGTGCTGGCTGCTCGACCAGGAGAACGATTGGGTCACCGGACAAGTGATGGGAATCGACGGCGGGTTGGGTCACGTCTTACCACGGAGGTGAACCTTTCCATGCATCTCCGCAAGAACCTTCGACACAATTTACACTCACCGCGTGTCGTCGGTACTTCAGACATCATTTCACAACAAGGATTCACCGCGTCCATGCTGGATATTGTCCCGCAGAATGGTACGCCGCTGGAGAAATTTCGTGTGCCGGTCCTGGTCGGCACGGTCCTGTTTGCCAGTGGACTTATTCACCTTGCTATATTGTGGTTCACCGGAGCGGATTGGTCTGGGCCGTTGTCACTGCGGAAGCCGGGGCTATTCGGTGTCTCTGCCGGGGTGACGGTCTGGTCGATTGCCTGGGTTCTGACGCAAGTGGTCCCTCGCCGCAACGATCCGCGTTTCGCCAGCTTATTGTCCGGCGGCCTCTTGGTGGAAGTGGGCCTGATTACGTTGCAACGGTGGCGGGGAGTTCCCTCTCACTTCAACCGCGCGACGCCTTGGGATGCCCTGATCGAGTCGATCATGCTGGGCTTAATTCTTCTCGTGACCGTCGGCATCGGCTGGCTCTGTTGGCGATCGCAACATCTCCTGCCTATGACGGAATCGCGTGCGATGGCGATCCGCGCTGGACTGTGGCTCTTGTTGGTATCCTGCGGGCTGGGGCTGCTGGTCACGGTGGCTGGAGAAACGAACCTCGCGAACGGCCGACCGGCTGAAGTCTGGGGTGCAGCGGGAGTTCTCAAATATCCCCACGGGGCAACCCTGCACGCGATCCAGACTCTTCCGTTACTCTCCGCTTTACTGCAAAAACTTCGAGTGGCACACGCCGCATGGCTGATCCGCATGGCCGTTCACGCACATTATCTGTTCCTCGTTCACGCGCTGTGGCAAACCTTCCATGGCCGCGCGCGGACGGATCTCGATCGGAACGGCCTTGCTGCGCTCGTGGTGGCAGGACTTTTCCTCCTTCTTTTGAATCGCCATTTCCCACGAGCAGCCCATGCCGATTGAGCATCTGACCCGCACGGCGGAGGCGATGATCGGACGTCAAACGGTTTCCCCGGCGGCAAACACCGGCTTCGTGAGTTCATCTCCAGAGAGGAATCCAGGATGTCGGGATTGATCTTATTAACCGGAGCCACAGGTTATGTGGGAGGACGACTGCTCACGCTCCTGCAGCAACGGGGTGTGCCCGTTCGCTGCGTCACCCGGCGGCCGGAGGCCTTGCAGGATCGAGTCAGCGGCACCACCGAGGTCGTGCAAGGCGATGTCTTTGAACCGGCGTCGTTGAGGTCTGCGTTCGAGGGAGTGGAGACCGCCTATTACTTCGTTCATTCGATGGGCGACAATCGCGACTTTGAAGCACAAGATCGGATTGCGGCGGAAAACTTTGCGAAAGCCGCGACCGCCGCTGGGGTCCGCCGCCTGATCTACCTGGGAGGACTTGGCAATCCTGACGAGAAACTCTCGAAGCACCTCCGCAGCCGCCAGGAAACGGGCGACATTCTGCGGGCCCATCATTCCCAAGTGATTGAGTTTCGCGCCTCGATCGTGATCGGTTCCGGCAGTCTGTCCTTTGAGATGATCCGGGCGCTCGTCGAACGCCTGCCGATCATGATCTGCCCGCGCTGGGTGCAGGTGAAAGCACAGCCGATCGCCGTCGAAGACTTGCTGGCGTATCTTCTCGCCGCTGTGGAGCTTCCCATCTCTGCGTCACAAGTTTACGAGATTGGTGGTCCCGACCAGGTCTCGTATGGCCAGATCATGCAGGAGTATGCCCGGCAACGTGGGTTGACGCGGTGGATGATTCCTGTGCCCCTGCTGACGCCGTACCTGTCCAGCCTCTGGTTGGGGCTCGTGACACCCCTCTATGCTCGCGTCGGTCGGAAGCTCGTCGAAAGCCTGCGGAATCCGACGCTCGTCTCGAACAACCTCGCCGCATCGGTGTTTGCTGTCCGTCCCCGATCCGTTCGCGATGCGATTGCCCGGGCGCTGGTGAACGAAGATCGGGAGTTCGCGGAAACCCACTGGTCCGACGCGCTGTCTTCGGCCGGTCAGTCGCAGTCCTGGGGTGGTGACCGATATGGTTCGCGGCTCGTCGATTCGCGCACCATCACGGTGACGGTTCCCCCCGAAGAAGCGTTCGCACCGATCCGTCGCATCGGCGGTCGAACCGGCTGGTACTACGGAAACTGGTTGTGGTCCCTGCGCGGCTTCCTGGATTTACTGGTCGGCGGAGTGGGTGTCCGCCGTGGGCGGCGTCACCCCGACAACTTACATGTGGGCGATCCGCTCGATTTCTGGCGCGTCGAAATTGTCGAACCGAACCAACGTCTGCGATTGAAAGCGGAAATGAAACTGCCAGGACGGGCCTGGCTGGAATTCGAAGTCAGCCCCAGTGAACACGGAAGTACAATCCGCCAGACAGCGATTTTCGATCCGCTGGGGCTGGCCGGGCTGTTGTATTGGTACGGAATCTATCCCCTGCATCAGTTCGTATTCGCCGGCATGCTACGGAATCTGGGTCGCGCGGCCGAAAGTTCCGATCCCCATGCCCCACCGTCGAGCAATGTCATCGCCGGGGCGACCGAACCGGCGCTGCCGACACGGCCGTGACACACAGAATCGACGACTTCAACAGACTGTTAACCGATGACTGCGCGGACACGATGGATCGGTCTTGTAGTTTGGATCGTGGTGTGCCTCGGCGCGGCCGGTTTGGGCGCGGCTTTGACCACTCCTGAAATCAACGGCTGGTACCGGACGATCATCAAACCCGCATGGAATCCCCCGGACAGCCTGTTCGGACCTGTGTGGACTGCACTGTACCTGATGATGGCGATCGCTGCATGGACAGTCTGGAAGGCGAGCGGATTGCGCGCAGCGGCCGCGCCGCTGACATTGTTCGGCGTTCAGCTCGTGCTGAATATCGCCTGGTCGTGGATCTTCTTTGGTCTGCACCAGCCGGGGTGGGCATTCGTGGAGATTGTGACGCTCTGGCTCGCGATCGCCGCAACGATGCTCGCCTTCTTTCGCTGCACTCCCATCGCTGGCTGGCTGCTGGTTCCCTACCTGATGTGGGTGAGCTTTGCCTGTGTGTTGAATTTCACGATCTGGCGACTTAACAGCTGAGGTGATCGGTCCATATGCAACATGACAGCGACTCATTCTTGATCCAGTCGCGTCACATACGGCGTGGTCGTCCCGTCACCCCGGTTGACGGTGATGACGGACCCGTTCCTCGTTTCCCGAATCAGAGTCGCGAAAGGATCGCCGTTGTAACACACTTCATTGAAGAACGTGAAAACGGACGCGTTATCAGTGACGAACATCGGGGCAAGTTTCCCCGCGGTGGTTGTGTAGCTGAAGCCGCCGAGGATTTCGCTACGTCCCGTGCCGCGCGTTTCTAGCAGCGTGCCACCGCGTTCGGTTTTATAGCCGAGTACCCAGAGTTGCCCGCCGTCGTTGACGATGTGCGTGCCCTCATTCTCCACGTTGAGCTGGCGTGCCCAGACTCGCTGCTTCGATAGCTTGAGATTGTGGGTGACGAAGTCCTCGAAGAAGAGCTCACCACGTTCAGCTTTGGCCGTGAATGTCAGGTCGCAGTCTGAGACGCTGCGGAACACGAGCGTGCGTTGGGTGTCGATTTCAAGACCGCCGTGGATGTAGGCGAAGTGCTCGAAGACCGCGACGTTCGAGGAGTCATCGACGATCCGGAAGTCGGGTTTGACTTTGCCGAAGTAATCCACCATGCCGCCGACGCCGACGACACGCCGGACGTTGCCACGTATGACCACGGTGGACTGCAAGGCGTAAGAACCCGGCAGGAAGACGGTGGTCGCCCCGGAGTCCATCGCCTTCTGAATCGCGGCGGACGAGTCTGCTTGTCCGGTCGGGTCTGCGCCGAAGTGATCGACGTTGGCCCAGGTCTGCGGATTGTCCGCCGGAACATCGGGCGGTTCTTTGACGGGCAGCCGCAACGAACCCACAGCCGAGGGAAAGGGGCTCGTTGCCGGGTGCGAACAATATTCCGAAACGTCTGGACCCATGCTGCCGGGCTTGTCGTCACCCGTGATCCGCACGGCGGCGAACCAATCGGGCGTGGTGACATCGCCCACGGCCCGGCTGTAGCCGGTCGTCTTGATGTCACGCAGAAAGATCCGACCACCGTTGTAGTTGATGACGGCCGGCCACCGGTTGGCCCCGTCTGGTCCCGTCAGTTCCGCATCGACCATGCAGAGCGTGCCGTAACTGCGGACTGCCGGGATGGCGTTCTCGCTGCGCAGTCCGCGAATGCTGATGGCCTGGCCTTCGTTATCAAAGCCGAATTGGCTCTGCCCGCGCAGCGTGATGTGTTCGAACGTCTGTCCGTTGACCGCGCGGGCCGTGCTGATGCCGCGCTGAAACCCGGTCACCTCGCAGTTTCGCACAAGCAACGGCCCGTTCATGTCCCGATGACCGAGATCGAGGCCGACGAGTCCGCTCCCTTCCCTGGCAACAAAACGACAGTTCCGCACCGCGCCGGAATTGTTGGAGTAAAACTGCAGCCCGATGGCACCGGGGTTGTGATTGCCGACGTCGAACGTGATGTCCTGCACATAATTGTGAAACCAGTCGGCCGATCCAAACCCGCCGCACCACATGATGCTCGCGGGCTGCTTCGGATCGGTGAACGTGGCGTCCCTCAGCCGAATGACCGTCTTCGCAGCGTTCTGGCCTTGCAGAAAATTCTTGCCCCAGGCGTCCTTGCCGGCCGAGTTTTTGTTCGACCAATTCAGCGTCTTCGAGACGAGATACGTCCCATTCGGAAAGTAAAGGAGCTTGTGCTGGCCCATGACATCGAAGAGCGCCCGCTGAATCGCATCCGTGTCGTCCGTCGCTCCGTCCCCCTTGGCCAGATACGGAGCCTTTGTGACATCCACGACGGCATGACTCGACGGGTAGGCGACGTTCGCGTTCTCGTCGAGTCTGGCTCCAATGACAAGACCCTCGGCCGCCAATGTCACCGTCCAGAAGTGACAGACCAGCCCGACCACGAGGCAGCAAACCTGTCGATTCAACGGGGAAACGCTTTGACCGAGCGGCATCACGCAATCCTGTGAGACGAAGGGAATGAACCATCGACAGGCACGAGAGACAATTTCCGGCGCGCTCAACGCCCTCTGCCCATGGGAGTGAATGATACCATTCGTCGGTCTGGTCACGGTTATCGATCTCTATGCAGAAGGCTCGGACTGACCTCTCCGGGCAGGTATGGGATAGTCGCTGGCGCTCCAGTTCGTGGTGAAGCTGAGGACCGTGGCGATGAGGACAAACCCCGCCGGCGCGAGCAACGTGAGGTAGCCAAGTGATCCAGTCAAGGGAATCGCCATGCCGGCACCCATCAGATAGGCCAGGATCTTTCCGCCGCGCAGGGCCGCGCCACGCACGGCATCCCATCGTTCGTTGCCGTCGGAAACGCAGGCAACTCCAATGTGAATTCCCAGATCGGTTGCCGGTCCAGTGAGGTGCGTTGTCCTCACGGCCAGGCCCGTGGTCGATGCCACAGCCGCATTCTGCAGCCCCATCGCGAAGGCGAGCACAGACAGCAAAATCACAGGAGGTTCATCCGCGGCATGCGTCCCACCGAACGCGCCGAACACCCCCATACGTCCCGCAACGGCCGTTCCGAAGAGGATCAAGGCGACGGTGACGAGAGGTGTGGCCCACCGCGGCCGGTCTCCGCGCCAGGCGCGGGCCTGAAGGGATATCACGGAGACCGCCGCTCCCGTGATGAAACTGGCGACGACAATGGCATAGTCGAGGACGAAACCGGCCGTAACGGACTCAAGCCCCAGTCGCGTCACCGTCCCCGTCACATGCGTGACGAACTGCTCGCACATCCGGAACGCGAAACCATTCACGATTCCGGCTCCAGCGGCGAGGAGTAGCCAGCTCGGGACATGTCGCGGAGCATAAATCGTGTCGGGGGTATGCAGTGTGATTTTCTTCATGAGACCACGCTGTGAAACGAGAGGTAAAGCGGGAATGCACCGGGCCTTGGTCGAGGCGGTGAAGCCGCGAAACATCGACCTGCTCCTCGTCGAAGGAACACACACCGGACATCCAAATCATCGGGGACCGAATGAGTACGATCTGGAAGACCAAATCGCCGAATCCATTCAATCGGCACCAGGTCTCGTGCTGGCCTCCCTCTCACCGCAACACGTCGACCGGTTGGTCGGGTTTCTCAGGGCGACCAAGAAGTTCGGAGGGGTGTTCGTCCCCGACGCCTACACGGCCCTCGTCATGCACCTGATCGCGTCAGAAACTCCGATCCCGAGGCCGGAGTCCACGGGCTGGGCAAAAATTTTCTTCCCGAAATACCTCGAGGAAAATTACCGGAGAAAACAACGCGAAAACCATTTCGCTTTAATGTCCCCGGCCAGGATTGGGATGGTGGCAATCCGCTCCAATCCGTCTCGGTATGTGATGTTATTCCGACCCATGCATGCTGGACAGTGACTTCAGCGGCAGGTCGAGTACGCCCGGGAGGATTCGAACCTCCGACCGACGGATTAGAAATCCGTTGCTCTATCCTGCTGAGCTACGGGCGCATGCTTCAAAAATAGGGATTGTTGCGTTTCCTCAATTTCGGCGGCTTTTATTGATTCGTGACATGACACCACAGGGACGTATGAGCAGTCTCTGTTGACGGAGGCCGAATGAGGGACGCAACGTCGGGTAATTCTCCCGATTCAGTCGACAAGTATCGGTCAGAAGTCGACGACCTGCAAGCCGGGTGAAGGCTCCGTTTTAAGCCGACGTGCTAAACATCAAAGAAGACGCACACGAGTTCCACACCAGCCAGCAGGCGAAACTCCGGAGCGGGCGTTGTCGCCACGGACCATGAACAACACTCAAATGTTGTTTGTTCGATGATCGACCTGTTGAATTTCAATGGAGAGACCGAACATTCTGCTGTCGCCCGGACCTGCCGTGTGCTCCGCGAACCCCTCCCGTGCCCGTCCAAGGAACACAGAAATCCGACGATTGGGAAATCAGGATGCATGCGACGCACAAATCGCCGGAATGTCGGCCATAGAAAGAAGAAATTTGCCAGCCCCTGTAGTCATCCTGCAGGAAGCCTTCTGAACACAAGTGGACTAATTTGCCGTCGTGGTGGCCAGTGACCACGCTGCCATGACCTTGGAATGAAAGAAAGCTCAGCCACATGAATGGCTGAGCTTTCGGCTTGCGCGATGTGCGTCTGTAAAAGTTAACGGCGGGCGAAATCCAACCCTGGATCATTTGGCGGGCCGTCAATCACGGCAAAGTGGAAACCGTTCCCTTTAGGTTCGACCGTTCCCACCATCCCGCCGCCATCCTGGAACTCGAGCGCTAAGGTGCTCCCTTCCAGAGTGTATTTGCCGGTGAACTCGCGGGGGTTATCCCCCTGCTTCACGTTCCACAAGAACGTGCCGTCGTCACGGAGGTTCAGTGTGATTCGGCCTTCATTCCCCGCCGCGGCTTCGTAGCTTCCGACTGGTTGCGACAAGACAGGTGTCGAGGATTGCGTCGGCGGTGCCGCGGGTGGCAATCGATTCGACTCGGTCGCCGGCACGGCGGCATTCTCCGTGGCGTTGGCTTCGGGGGGTGTCAGCAGTCGAATCATTTGCCGCGAGACGGCGTCGTTCGGCGCGAGTTCTGATGCCTTCTGGAACTGCCTCCGTGCCGCATCGGTATGGCCCGCTGTCATATATTGATAGGCCAACAGAAAATGTCCGTTCGGCTCGTTCGGGTTCTGACGGACCGACGCTTCCAGCGCCCGGAGTTGCGGCGTGTAAGTTTCGACCGAGGGGTAGAGCGTGAGCAACGACGGCCAGTTCATCCCTGGCCCCACCGATAGTACAGCGTAGACGGCCGCTGACGCTTCCGGATAGCGCTGCAATGCGAAGAGCGTGACCCCGCGGAATTCATGCAACGACGGATCGTTCGGGTTCTTGGTAATCGCCTGGTCGACGTATTGCAGCGCGGTTTGGTAGTCGCCGTTCCGGAATGCTTCACGGGCGGCCTGGAAGGCTGCTGCCGAGTCATCCGGCGGGGCTTGTGTCACGCCGGAGTCGCCACTGACGACATACGCAATCGGCTGGCTGTAGTTGTAGACATAGTCGGCCCCGCCACCATAGTACGGATTCACGTAGGCACCGTACCCGGTGTTGTAATAGAGTCCGCCCAGTGCCCAAGAAGTTAACCCGATGGCAGCCCAAGGTCCCCACGGGCGGTTGTACCATCCATAGCGGCCGTACCGACCGTTGTTTCCATTCCATCCATAATCGCGGCCGTAGCCATAACCATAGCGGTTGTTGTTGAAGTTGTTGAACGCGAAGCCCGGCCCCCAGACATTCCAATTTCCCCGGTTCCACCCGTTGTAACGGTAGGGATTCCAGTGTTGCGGATGTTGATTGCCGAAGCGGTTGTTGAAGTTTCCTGAGTTCCCGAAGCGGGCATCGACATTGTTGTTGGAACCGAGATTGATTCGGTTACCGAATGCATCTGGACGGCTCACGTTCACCCGATTGGGTCCCGGCAGATTGCGATTGTTCAATGCGTCGTTGCCACGATTGATCGTGTTCCCCAACGCTTGCCCCGGGTTGTTTCGCCCGGGGATGCCCGGTCGATTCACGGCGTCCGGGCGATTCAGCACGTTCCCCGGCAGAGAACGATTTGTTGGAGGCTGGATCGCGTTGGGCAGACGGTCGGGCCGATTGGGCTGCAGACTCCTGCGCTGGTCCGGTGCGCTTTGTCCGAACGACTGACGGGGAGTTTGAAGCTGGGGCACGGAACGGACCGACGGTCCACGCCCGGCGTCCCGATTGAAGTTTGGCACACTGGGGCGACTGAACGAGGGGACACTCCCCAAGTTCCCGCGCGGAGCGTTTCCGCCGCGGAAGACTCCGCCGCCTCGATTTCCACCGCCGTCACGCGGCCCCCCGAAGCCGCCTCCGCCGCGCCCGCCGCCGTCCCGTCCACCGCCGCGTTGGGCCAATGTCGGTGTCGTCAACAAGGCGAGAACCGCCAGCGCGGCTCCCATTCGATGTACCATCCGAAGTGTCATTTTCTCGCTCCTTCACCGATAATCGGTGTCTTTGTTTGCACTGAACGCCGTTGAGTCGCGGCTTAAATTAGCGCGACGGTTCCGGATCCGGACTCGCGTCACTCAGTGCTTCCGGCGCGGGGCCGCGACGAACGATCGCGATCGGTTCCGCATCGTCAATGAGCACGCCGCCGATCACGCGGTCGCGCGATTCCATCTCGGCATGATCGCTGCTGAGCCGCTTCATGCGGTAAGTGGATGTCGTAGTGCGGCCATCGGAAAGAACGCCAGTCAACTTGACGATCCATGTCTCTTCATTTCGTGCCCAGACTCCCGTGGCAAAGCCTCCTTCGGAATCAAACACCCACGAACGAAGCTGCTTGAGTTGCGGGTCCCAACCGATATGGACCGTTCCATCCAGGGAACCTTCTTCCGGCGTGTCGACATGGAACTGGCCCACGATGTACCGATCATTCGCGGACCACCGGTATGTTGTCGTCACGATGGATTCATCGCATTCGTCGACCCAGTCGCCAATCAACCACGCCAATTGGTTGAGTTCGTCGTTGACTGCGGATTCCGTCGGCAAGTCGCGAGCACTGATCATCTTCCAGTCGTCGCCTTCCTTCGAATAGACGACGGCATACCGCGCGATTTCTTCCGGTTGCCCAGGTGCATGGACAGTCCGCGTCGTTCCTTCCTCGACAGCAACCGCTTTCCCTAGAACGCGGATTGATTCAATCTGAATGGTCATCTGCGCTTCAGGGCTACGCTCAAAGACATCCGTAAAAACGTCCGTGATCGCCCCGGCTCCCTGCGAGACTTCTCCGCCAGCATTGATGATCTCACCGTGTTCGCTGAACAGGGCCGTGAGGGCTTTCACGTCGTGCTTGTTGAAGGCCTCTTCCACATCCCGCACGATCTTCCGGATCGCTTTCTCATCGGGAGAAGCTTGCTCTGCGTCTTCCTCTTCCGCCCGGCGATCCGGAGGGGTGGCCTCTGTGGTCGCTTTTTCGTTGCGTTCGGAATCGTTCTTTTGCTTGGCTGCCGGTTTGTCGGTTTCCTTGACTGAGGCTCCCTTCGGGGCTTCCCCTTCCGCCGCCCAGAGCAGGTATGTTCCCGCCAATACCGCCACCAGCATTCCCACCACGCGCGTCGCCATCTCGGTCCTCCTCATTGATAGTTCAACATGCTCGAGCTTGTTTCCGAAGCACGTTTCAAGAAGCCGGCTTTCGCTCCCAATCGAAGCGGACACCGGCGCTGTTGCATGCGACATCTCGGTGACCGATGTTTCATGCATGTGGCGTGCCGCAGCAGGCAAAGTAAGAAAAGCCGCGAAATTCAGGCGGATCGATACGATTTCATCACCAGTGATGAATGCTGATCTTGCATCGTGGGTGATGAGCACGCATGGCAACACTTGGAAAAGATCAAGGGGACGCCAATTGAGATCCGCCGCGACGGGATGCGGGATGCCGGAGTGAGATCGACTGGGCACTCTACGATCCGCAGGACTCATTCCGATCCCGCTGTGGCATCCTCTCGGTGCTGGGGCTGGTTGGCGGCAAGCTCGCGGTGATGAGCGGGCGCATTGACCGGGTTTGCGTCAGCATCGAGGCTGTGTTGCTGGATCCGGTCCGCGCCACACTGTAGAAGTAACGAGACAGCTAAGGCATCGTGTGTGCCCGCCTGAACTGTCACCAGTGTCTGGCCTTCCCGGATTTCCCTCTCGAACGTTTCCGCGTCTTTTCGTGTCACCCCAATTCCAATCAGTGCTCCGACCAGGCCGACTGCGGCCGCCCCGGCAACGGTGCTGCTCAGAACGGTCGCCAGTGCGCCACCCGCGATCACTGGTCCGATGGCGGGTAAGGCTTCAGCGACCACACCCATGCCCCACATGAGTCCGGCCCCCGCACCGACTGTGGCACCAGTGGCAGCGCCTTCGCTCACATAAGAATCTGTGTCGACCGTGTCATGTTGATCGGAACTGATAATTCCGACCTGGAAATCAGTAAAACCGGCCTCACGCAGTTGAATCAAGGCTTCTTGTGCTTGCCAGGGATCATGAAAGAGGGCCAACACCGTTTCGTTGCGATTGGGCAGCATGGCTGCGCTCCTTAGCGAGTTGCGACTGTTGTCAGACCCCACTTTGAGGCGAGACGTTCGAGAAAGATTCAACAAGCAACCCCGCGATCATGGCTGATCACGGGGCCTAGAGAAGATCGAGTGTCGCAGCCGCGACGGCCTTAGCGCGTCGCAGGAGTCCGCTTCACTTCGACTTTCTCAATGATGTAGTAAGTCTCGATCTTTTCACGCCATTGCGCATCGGTGGCGAAGTCGGGCCAGTGGTTTTGATCGAAGCCTGGTGCGTTCTTCAACCGGTCTTCCGAGAGGTTCAGGACGAGGTAGTTTGTGTCACCATCCCGGCGCCACTCAAACGACTGAGGGGGGACGGCGAACAGTTTGTCGCCCAGGCCCAGGAAACCGCCGTAAGAAACCGCGAAGTACCGTACGTTCCCTTTACTGACATCCAGCACGATGTCCTTCACCGTTCCCAATTCTTTTCCCGCCGCATTCTTGATCTTCATCCCGACAATCTCTGCCGCTCGCTGACTGGGCTTCACGTCGGAAGCGACTTTCTTTGCGGATGATTGCGGTTCTTCTGCAGCGCGGACTGGCGTTCCACTGCCCATGACCGCGGCCAAGGCCAAGGCCATCGATACCGTTCGCAACATGATTTGCCTTTCGTTGATTGAACACGTGAGTCGATCTCATGAGGCAGTCGCTGACGCGCGACCACTCTCGGCACATTCTTCGTCACGCAATCGGCGCGCCAATCACGAGTGCGTTATGCCACCCGGTCACTCGGACGGTGAAGTGGACCCCGTTTTTTAGACCACGGGGCTAGATGGAAAAGTGGTGTTGGAACGGTGAGAACGGGGGCATCGTGGAAGGATTCTTTGGAAGGGAAAGACGATGCCTCGGAAGCGGCGGTTGTTCGATGGGTCGTTC
>JBGSUN010000281.1:0-18832 GCA_041753475.1 Planctomycetaceae bacterium
TACATCCGGCAACAGGAAGGAACAGAACCCCAGGATGGTGGTGACGAGTTTCAAGTGACCCCATCGTGAGCGAAGGACTTCAGTCCGTAGTTCACGATTTCCCCCGAACCTACCGGCTTCTAGCCGGTAGTCGTTGAGTTCACTTGGTCCATACGATGGTAACGGGTGTGGACTCGGAGCGATACCGGGCGTTCGCATGGACCTCTAAAACATTCGCGATGTGCATCTTCGATCCCGGACAGACCGAGCTGATGGCGACCGACTCATGGTCATTCGCGACCAACAGTCTTCAGGTGGCACGCGGAGCTGTCAGGAGCGCGACCAGTTCTTCGCGCTGTTTGCCCCGTGCCACATCCAAGGCGGTCTTGCCCGAAAGATCCCGGGACTCCAGATTCGCACCCTTGGCCAACAGCGCCGCCGCCACTGCGACAGCGTCGGCCGGTTGTTCCAGAGATGCACATGCCATCAGCGGCGTGGTTCCCAGGACGGTAGCGCGATCAATGTCCGCACCTCCGTCGATGAGCAGCAGCGCGATCCTTGCATCTTGTCGTTGGATCGCCAGGAGCAACGCCGTATGTCCGTCGTAGATCGCATTCAGATCCGCCTTTTCGGCCACGGCCTGCTGAACAACATCGAGCTTTCCATTCCACACGGCTTTTGCCAGATGGGCGAACCGAGGCACGATTCGACCGTCTTCGACTTGATCCGCCACGGGACGCTCATAGCTGTTCGAGGCAAATGGCGCCAGATCCAGATGAATTCCGCTCTGCATTGACCACTCGTCGAAGCACGCCTCACCAATGCCGTCACTCCATTGTCCAAGCGTCTGCTCGGCGAGGGCTTGTAGCTGGTCTGGAGTGATCGCCTCAGGCGACCAGAACTCGCTGACGACCCGGAGTTCGCCACGTTGCGGGTCGAATGCCATTTGGATCGCCCCTCCCACGATGCTGACGTCATTCAGCAATTTGTGATCGAGATAATTCGCGCAAACATCCCCGTCATATCGCAAGCCACTCAGCGATTGGAGCAACTGAGTGTCGGTGATGATTTCATTGGTCTCGGCATGGCACGCCGATGCTGGACCTGAGACGATAATCTTCACGGGTCACCTCACCTTCTTCACGATGGAATTCAGAGCCAGCTTCGCCATGTGCTCTGTGGCGTAATTGAGACGATTGGAACGTTCGTGCCGCTCATCGTAGCGAATGGCGCTGGGAAGCCAGCTCCAAAGTCGCCCTACTGAATTATCAATTTGGTCGCAACCACGTCCACAACGGCGGGCCGAGAATGGTTAATCCGACAATGACCGCGGTCAGTGCCGACAGCAACACCGCTCCGGCCGCGGCGTCTTTGCTGGTCTTGGCAGCTTCGTGATACTCGGGTGACACCAAGTCCACCAGCGCCTCGACCGCCGTGTTGAGCAGTTCGCTGGTAAAGACCAACCCCATCGCCAGAATCACCACGGCGAACTCGGCTCGGGAAATCTTCAATCCCGCGGCGAGTGCACTGATGGCAAACGCCACGACAACATGAATGCGAAAGTTCCGTTCGCGCAGCCACGTTCGCCCCACGCCGGTCAGTGCGTGTCCAAAACTCCGCCATAAACTCGGTTGCTTCACGGTCAGTGGTCCGCGTGCATGCGCTGAGCCTCAAGAAGAGGCAAAACCTCTTTCATCTCGTCTGGCGAGGAACTCTCTCACCCACTCCGCAGAATCACCTTCGTCAATTCCGGGCGGCAATTGTAGCGGATCGGTTCGCGGCCGGAGATGCCGCGGGTGACCGACATCAACGTGGGCGGTCGATAAAACACCCCCGACGCATACCGGCAACTATAACGGCTGGGAGCGTAGACCGGGCCGAGAATCGGCAGCCGGATCTGTCCGCCATGCGTGTGACCGGCGAACATCAGATCGACATGGTTCGCTTCCGCCCAATCGATCTGGTCGGGGCCGTGACTGAGCACGACCCGAAACGCCTCCGCTGGAATGCCGGTGAAATCGGGGGCAGTCCCCATCCACGGTCGTTCAGTTCCGGCAATCACGAGACGCTCATCACCACGTCGCAGTTCGGTGATCTGGCCCGCGGTGTTTTTCCAGCCGTGTGATTGCAGCCGTTGCCGCATTTCGTCCGTCACCGGTAGATACCAGTCGTGATTCCCTAAGACGAAGTAACAGCCCAGCGGCGCCGAGAGCGTGCCCAGCGTGGACGGAATCCACTCCAGACACTGGCGGTGATCCATCAGATCGCCGGTAAAGAAAACGAGATCACCCTTGAGAGCCGCTGCTTCAGCCATCACCTCTTCAAAATACCGCCGCGTCACCGGTCCGCGAAAATGGACGTCGGAAAAATGGACAATCGACAGCCCGTCCCACGCCGGAGGGAGTCGCGGGAAAGGGTATGATTTCTCGACAATTTCCAATTGAAACTGCTGATTGTACGGCAGCATCGCCAGCCAGCGGGCACGGCCTTCACCAATCAGTTCACGCATCGGCACGCGGTCTGTGACATCGATCACCTGCGATTGCAGCACGGTTTCGAACGCTGGAGGCCGATAGCGCCAGTGCCGGATCGTCGACAGTATGAGCAGCCCGAAGCCGACCATCCCCGGCAGCAACCAGAACGCGGATGTCATCGTCAATGGTGGCGTGGCGGCGGATGTCGCCTGGTGGGGACCGGAGTACCCAACCTGCCAGATCAACAGGAGCGGATACGAGAAGAGCAGCAGATTGTGGGCGCCGCGAACGCGTTGCAGCGTCCCTCGCCGGAAACCGTAGCTGTGCAACGAATTCTCGGCGATCGCCAACAATTTGGCCACCCCCGCACACGCCACCAACCACACACACCAGAAGCCCGCATTCATAGCGGCGAAAGTAACGCAGACGCCGCGGGAAGGGAAGCGGGAAGGGCCAAGTGCGGAGAGTCAAGTGTCAAGTGCCAAAAGGATGAAGCGAGTTACGCATTGCAAACCAAAGCGCTGATCGATGATCCAACTCTTGTCCGGCACTTGACACTTGGCACTCCGCACTTGACCCTCATCACTTTGAAGCATCACCCCATTCCAGGCAGCAACCATGTGGACCACTACACCTTTTGCCGGCAAACCGTGTGACGTGTTTGAACCGACGGAACCGCCGACCGGAGTGGTGCTGTTTCTGCATGGGTCTGACAACATCACGCTGATGGACAATGCGGCCTACACAGCAGCGTTGGAACGAAACCGACTGGTGTGCGTCTGTCCGCAGGGGCCGGGGTGCTGGTGGACCGAGACCGTGTTTCCGCCGTTTGATGCGGCATTGAGCCCGATTGCGTTTCTGCGCGGACCGTTCCGTGAAGCCATTGCCACAAAGTGGTCCAACGCCGGGAAATGGATCGCGGTCACCGGTGTGGAAATGGGCGGACAGGGAGCGCTGCAATTGTCGTATCGAGCCGCACGGGAGTTCCCGGTGGTCGTCGCCATTTCGCCGAAGGTCGATTTTGACACCTGGCATGGCCTCGGCACCACGCTGGATGAGCTCTTTCCCGACCGAGAAGCCGCCCGCCAGCAAACGGCGACACTCCATCTCCACCCGCTCAACTGGCCACGACACCAATTGCTGTTGTGCGACCCAGCCGATCACTACAGTCTTGATGGCGTGGTGACCCTCGCCAGTAAACTGACATCGACCGGCATTCCCTTCGACGAAGACTTCATCACTTCCCACGGCGGTTACGGCTGGAAATACGCCAATGCCGTCGCTAACCGTGTCATGGATTTCATCGTGGTCAGTCTGGAGTCCGAACGCGCGCGAGTCGCCTGAAAGAAGCGGAGAATTCGACCCAAAAAGACGCAAGATAGGAGAAGAGGATTTGCCACAAGAGGCACAGAAGACACAAAAAAAGGCCAAGGGGGCGAAGAAGAGTTCGTTGGTTTGGCACCGTCTTTCCTCTTTCGTGCCCCTTGTGCCTCTTGTGGCAAAAACTTCTGATCCTTCCGACTCATGATCCACACGGATACGATCCCTAACACAGTCATCTTACGAGAGGAACACTGATGCGGCCTGCGATCTGGTTGGGATGTGTGGCGATCATCTTCGCGATGTGTCAAGTGACCGTCGCAGCCGATCCTCCCGGCCTACGGGCGGGGGCGGCGACGAGCAATATCACGCCGGAGTTGGGGGTGCCCATCGTCGGTGGTTTTGCTCCATTCCCGGCAAAGTACGTGCATGATGAACTCCACGCTCGGTGTCTCGTCCTGGATGACGGTACCACCAAGCTCGCGCTGGTCGTGTGCGATCTGCTCGGCTTTCACCGCGCGGTGAGTGAAGCCGCCCGGCAACAGATCGAGCAAACCACGGGGATTCCGCGATCGCATATCCTCATCTCTGCGACGCACACACACTCGGCAGGAACGGCGCTCGGCGAGAAACGATACAGCCCTGAGCAGCAACTCGATCCGTATCAACAGTTCGTAGCCAAGCGGATTGCCGACGGGGTGCGTCGCGCCATCGTTTCACTGCGGCCGGCGGAACTCGCGGTCGGTACGGTCGACATCCCGGAACATGTCTTCAATCGCCGGTGGTTCATGAAGCCGGGAACGATGCCGGAGAACCCGTTCGGCAAGTTCGATCAAGTGAAGATGAACCCACCGGCGGGGAGCGCGAATCTGCTTGATCCCGCCGGTCCGACCGATCCCACGGTGTCGATCATCGCGGCTCGTGAACCAGACGGAGCCCCGATCAGCGTCATGGCAACCTATTCGTTGCACTACGTCGGCGGTGTTGGTGACGGTCACATCTCGGCCGACTATTTCGGTGTGTTCGCGAATCACCTCACCCGGCTGATGGATGCAGAACATCAGGACCCGCCGTTTGTGGCGATGATCGCCAACGGGACCAGCGGTGACATCAACAACATCAACTTCCGGACGCCGCGGCCGGGCAAGAAACCGTACGAACAGATGCGTTACGTTGCAGAAGACGTCGCTGCGAAGGTCAAGGACCGCATCGCAGCATTGCCGTATCGGCGCGACATCAAACTGAATGCCCGCTATCGTGAACCCTCTGTAAAATGGCGAAAACCCACAGCGGAGGATCGTGAATGGGCTGAGAAAACCCTCGAAACACGCCCCGTTGTTCCTGGCAAGACGGATCTCTCCCGTATCTATGCCGAACGAACCTTGGCCCTCATCGATCTTCCTGATACGACCACCGTTCCCGTGCAGTTACTGGCAATAGGTGGCGCCCGCATCGGGACCATGCCTTGTGAGGTCTTCTGCGAAATCGGCCTCGAATTCCGCGCGAGTTCGAAGTCCCAACCAGCGTGGATGGTGTCGCTCAATCACGGTTACTTCGGCTATCTGCCGACTCCAAAGCACCACGACCTCGGCGGCTATGAAACCTGGCTCGGTACCAACCGTCTTGAACGGAATGCTTCCGTGATCCTGCTCGACAACCTCAAAGAGATGGCCCGTGAGTTGGAATGAGTTTGAGCCACAAGAGTCGGGCCAACTCATAGGTCGCAAAGAATCCGGCTGCTTCGAAAGATCACGCATCCGATGCAAATTGGGCTCACACACCTGATGGCGAAAGAAGCCGCATGAATCCTCACGCCCGCATTCCGTGTCGCAACGATCAGGAGCGTTTCCTCGCAGCGCTCTTCGATCGGCTATGGGACCGGTATCGGCAGCGCGTGCCGTATGCGGGGCAATTTGTGCAAATTATTGAGCAGGCGGGTGGCCAGTTCGTGAACGACCATATCGCCTTCCGCACCATCGCGTGCCAGCAGCCGCACACGGGGATTGCATCGATTGCACGGTTGTTCGAAGCGCTCGGTTACGTTCCCGCAGCGTGTTATCAATTCCCGGACAAGCTTCTCTCCGCGATTCATCTGCAACATCCAAACGCAGGCTTCCCCAAACTGTTCATCTCGGAACTGCAATCATGGCGACTGAGTGCGACCGGGCAGCAGCGAGTCTTACGTTCGATTTCTCCGTGTCGTTCGCCATTGAGTGATGCGACCTTACGGGAGTTGGTCCACGTCGATGGCCGCTCGACCTCCGAATTGTTGCGGACCACGGCGGATTGGATCGAAACGCTGCCGTGGTGTACGCCGGAGGAAGCCGACGTCCGCGCGGTCGACGAGGAAAGCCAGTACGCGGCCTGGGTGCTGGTGCATGGCAACAACGTCAATCATTTCACAGCTCTCATTAACGCGCTGAACATCCCGACCATGCGCGACATGGATGAGACCGTCCGCGTGTTGCAGGCGGCGGGGATTCCGATGAAAACCGAGATCGAAGGGACGCCCGGTTCCAAACTCCGGCAGACCGCAACCGAAGCCGTGAAGGTCGATGTTCCGATCATGCGGAACAAGCAACGCGCGACGATGCCCTGGAGTTACGCCTACTTTGAACTCGCCGAGCGGAACACGATCATGAACCCCGAGACGGGACAATCTCACCGCTTCGAAGGTTTCCTCGGCCCCCAAGCCACGCAACTCTTCGACATGACGAAGATCAAGTAACCCGACTCCGCTTGCGGGTTCGCGCCTCGCACCAACCGTTTCCCAAGGCCTTCCTACCGAGACCATCGTGGACCGCAACTTTTTCAACTTCTGCTCCGCCGGTCGACTGGTGTTTGGCACCGGTTCCCTCCAGCACCTTGCGCAGTTCGTCGCTCCGTGGTCACCGAAGCGCGTTTTTCTGCTGAGTGATCCGTTGCTCGAAAAGGCGGGCTTGGTGGATCGCGTTGTCGCTCCCCTTCGCGCGGTCAACATCGACGTGACGGTCTGCCTTGATGGTGAACCGGAACCGTCGATCGCCGCTGCGGACCGCGCGATTGCTTCCGCCCGCGCTGCCAGACCGGATGTGATGATCGGCCTGGGTGGTGGCAGCAACATCGATCTCGCGAAGATCACCGCGGCAGTCATCACCCACGGCGGGTCGTACCGGGATTACTTCGGTTTCGGCAAGATCCCCGGACCGGTGTTACCGCTGGTGTGTATTCCCACGACATCGGGGACCGGTAGCGAGGTCTCCCACGCCGCGGTGCTCACCGACACCACACAGCACATCAAGGTCAGTACACTCAGCCCCTACCTTCGCCCCGCGGTCGCCGTGGTTGATCCCGCGCTGACGTTGTCCTGTCCCCCGAAAGCCACCGCTGACAGTGGCATTGATGCCCTCACCCATGCCATCGAGGGCTTCACCGCCGTCGATTACGACAAACTCGCCGTCCCGGTGAAGGAACCGTTTCCTTACGACGGCAAACATCCCATCGGCGACATGCTCGCCGAACGGGCAATCACGCTGATCGGCCAGCACCTCGTCACCGCAGTTAAGGACGGGCAGAATCTCGCCGCACGGGAAGGGATGGCTCTCGGGGCAACGCTCGCCGGGCTGGCGTTCTCGAACTGTGCGGTCGCCGTGGTTCATGCCTTGGAATATCCGTTGGGCGGCGCGGTGCATGTCTCTCACGGAGCCGGAAACGGGTTACTGCTTCCCTATGTGATGCGGTTCAACCTGCCCGCCCGGACACCGGAATTGGCAAAAATCGCTGCATGGCTCGGAGCCGATGTCGCCGGAGTGACAGACGCCATTGCTGCTGAACGGGGCATTGCCGCCATCGAACAATTACGCCGCGACATTGGCATCCCGCAGCAGTTACGCGAACTCGGCGTCAAGCGAGAAATGCTCCCGGAACTCGCCCGCAAAGCGTTCGGCATTACCCGATTGATGCTCCTCAACGGCCGTCGCCCCACGGAAGCAGATCTCGTGGGCATTCTCGAAGCCGCGTGGTGATTGGTCCGAACAAGCCCGCAGCCCAAACGACGGGTTCCGTGTGACGTCGTGAATCGTGGGAATGCTCCCGTTGCTTGCGCTCCGGGCTGGTAACTCCGCCGCTCACGATCGGTCTCGATGTTGCAATTTGCTAAACTGTGTCAACTCATAAAAAAGGGATCGACATGCTGCACGGGTTACGATTGGCACTGGTCTGCTTGGTCGCCGGGACACATTCACTTTTCGCCGCGGACCCACTGGCACCGAAAGTCGAAGGTGACATCGCCTGGTATGACGCCAAAGCCATCGGCATCGAAGGCCAGGGATGGACTGATACGAAGTTGCCGTATGATCGGTTTCCGGGGAAAGCGGAAACGTCGCTGCGGCCGGATGTGTGGAACCTCAGCCGTAACTCCGCGGGGATGGCGTTTCGGTTCGTCACCGCGTCGCCAACCATTCACGCACGGTGGACGGTGACCAGCGATCGCCTCGCGATGCCTCACATGCCGGCAACCGGCGTGAGTGGGCTCGATCTCTATGCGAAAGATGACGTCGGCCGGTGGCGATGGGTCGCGGTCGGACAGCCGAAGGAGAAAACCAATACGGTCGTCCTCGCCAATGGCATCAAACCGGGACCGCGGGAGTATATGGTTTACCTGCCGCTCTACAACGGCGTGTCGCAGGTCGAAGTCGGCGTGCCGATGGCCCAGACCATCGAACGGGCTCCGGAATACCTTGCGGCGAAGGCGAAACCGATCGTCTTCTACGGCACTTCGATCACCCACGGTGCGTGTGCATCTCGACCAGGGATGGTTCACACGGCGATTCTCGGCCGACGTTACCAGTGCCCGGTCATCAACCTCGGCTTCTCCGGCAATGGTCGCATGGAAGCCGCGGTCGGGGCATTACTGACGGAACTTGATCCGGCAGCGTATGTCATCGACTGCTGCCCCAACCTCGGCCCCGCCGACACCGCCAAGCTGACCGAACCGCTAGTCAAGCAACTCCGCGCGGCTCGTCCCGATGTGCCGATCATTCTCGTCGAAGACCGCCGTTACACCGACGCGTGGCTCATCACCTCGAAAGGCGAACGGAACGATGGCAACCATAAAGCCCTCAAAGCGGCGTATGACAAGCTGATCGCCGCGGGAGACAAACAGCTCTACTACATCCCCGGTGACGATCTCCTCGGCGACGACAACGAAGGCGCCGTCGACAGCAGCCATCCGAACGATCTTGGCTTCTTGCGTCAGGCCGACGTGTTTGCGAAGGTGATGGACCCGCTGTTGAAATAAGACGGCATGATTACACCGCGCCAATTCTGTGGCACCAAATTTCACCCCCAGTCGGGTTGCAATATCAGATATTGATTGGAGTTGATCGCGGGTTTCCTCTGCGATCCTGGTGAGGATTGGGGAGTGCGGTTGTTTGAAGAGTTGGAAAATCTTGCCCCGGCGTTCTCGAATTCGAACTGACCCGCAAATTGAATCAGAATCAGAAGTCACGAGCATCGTGCCGACAGGGAGCAAAGGCCGAAAGTCCGTGATTGGACAGGACCGCTAGAGCAAGGCTGAAATCGGTTCACCGTCGCAGATCGGGAATGGTCGGCCTTGCAGATCGCGAATTTCCTGGTGGGGGTTGAGGCCGCAGGCGGCGCAGATCGTGGCGAGGTAATCACCGGGCGTGACCGGGTTCTCTTTCACGTACGCGGCTTCTTTGTCGCTCGCGCCGTAGATGCTGCCACCCTGAATGCCGCCGCCGGCCAACACGGCGGAGTAGCAGAACGGCCAGTGATCGCGACCGTTGTTGCCGTTGATGCGGGGGGTGCGTCCGAACTCACCCGCGCAGGCGACGAGTGTTTCGTCGAGCAGCCCGCGCTGTCCGAGGTCTTCCAGCAGTGCGGAAAAGGCCTGATCGAACGCGGGCAGGCAGTAGTTGGCCTTCAACATCCCGTAACCGGTCTGGCCATGTTCGAGATCGTTCAGTCCGCCGTGGGCATCCCAGACGTTGTAGACCTTGGCGGCGGGGGTGATAAACATCCAGTTGACGGTCACCAGCCGGATGCCGGCTTCGACCAGCCGCCGCGCGGTGAGAAAACTCTCGCCATATTCGTTACGGCCGTAGCGATCGCGCGTGGCGGGTGATTCCAGTTCGAGATTCAGAGCGTCGTTGACGGTCGTAGAATGTAGCAGCCCGTATGCCGAAGCATACGACGAATCAAACGCTTTGGTGGCTGCGGAGCGTTGCATGGCCCGGTCTTCGGCATCGAGCAGATCGCGTAGTCCACGCCGGGCTTGCAAGCGCGCTCGCGACATATCTTCGGGCAAATCGAGGGGCAGCGCCGGGGGTTCCACACGTGGCCCGACCTCGACGTGGTTGAAGACCTTTCCCAGTTCTACCGGATTGTGTTGCGAACCGAGAAACCCGGCATGCGTGCCGGCGTAATACACACCGTCGTGGGCGACTGCCCGGGGAATTGAGAAGCTGGCGGGGAGCAGCGACTTTTCACCCAGGTACGAGAACATCGAACCGATCGAGGGGAAGTCCGTCCGCTGCCGGGCATTCGCGGGGAAGACGCGCGGCGGGATCATCATCCGCCCGGTGAGGGCGTGATAGACCGCGGTTTGATGGTCGGTCGTGCCGTGAATGAGCGAACGGATGATCGAGAGCTTGTCCGCCTGTCGCGCCAACAACGGCAAGGGATCGCCGAGTTGCATGCCCGGCACGCTGGTCTGAATCGGCTGGAACGGGCTGCGAACGCCTTCGGGGGCGTCGGGCTTCATGTCCCACATGTCCTGCTGGGGCTGGCCGCCCCACATGAACAGGAAAATGCACGATTTGGCCGACCGTTTGGTTGCCGCGGCGCGGTCGGCCTGCTCCATCGCCAGCAGTTGCGGAAGGGTCAACGCGCCACCGGCGGCGACTCCCAACCGGAGCATGGCATCGCGGCGATGTAGCATAACCGTCTCCCGAGGTGCACCGGCTTCCCGTCGCCGGACGAAATATCACACTGGTAGTCTATCACAGGATTCGGCTTCCGCCCAAACAGGCTTTATTGAGAGCTACCGCCGACGCTGTCGAAAGTTCGAATTCAAGAGCCCTTGCTCAACTGGTGCATAGCGACTGCTTGAATTTCGTGTGTGACTGGCTCTGCCCATTGGTATCGACACAACTCGGCATTGAGGAAAATCTCTTGTTTAGCCCCGGCCTTCAGGCCGGGGTGACGTTGTCAAAGAAACTGTATTTAGCCCCGTTCACGGGGCTTTGTGTTGGTTGAACCGGGAAAGCCCCATGAATGGGGCTCGCACAGCCGGTGATTTTCGGCTCCCCACCCCGGCCTGAAGGCCGGGGCTAAACAAGAAAAGCCTGATTTTTCTGATCCATCCGAGTTGTGTAGATACCGTTGGGCTCTGCCAGAGTGATGAAAGGTGCGCGTTCCATCGAAGAAAGACACTGGCAGAGCCAGTGGCACACAAACACAACTCGAAGCCAAGCGGAAACACTACAGACTCTCGCGAACAATCTGTTGAAAATTCCGCACGGTTTCCGGCAGGTTGCCGTGCTTGCGGACGACCATCGCAATTGACAACGGTACCAGTGATTCTTCCACCGGGCGAATCTGAATGTTGGCCAGCAGCTTCGGATTGACCTGCAAGTGCATCAGCCCGACGCCGAGACCCAGCTCGACATACTGCTGAGTGGTGTCGAACATCGGGGTTTCCATGATCACCCGCAACCGGCCCATCAGATCATGGCGTTGCAGCAGGCGATCAATCAACCGGCGCGTGATCGATCCGGCGGCGGGGAGAATCACCGGTTGTTCGAGCAGGTCTTTCAGCGCTAACTTCCGCTTGCGGGATAGCGGATGCTGCTTCGAAATCAGCATCGTCAGCGGCAACTCCAGAATCTTTTCATAATCAAGCACATCGGGACGCGACTCTTCCGGTTCGTAGGCACAGACGGCGATGTCGGCCAGATGCCGTTCCACCGCCACGACGAGCTCCGAAGGGGACGGAAGTTGAATCTTCAATTCGACAGTGGGGAATTGAGCGGTGAAAGCCTGAATCGGCCCCGGCAGATGATATCGCAGCAAGTATTGCGACGAGGCAAGCACCAGCCGTGGTGAAAGCCGCGCCCGGCCCGCGTCAAACAACCGCTTCAGCGAATCGATGGCTTCGATGTGCGGCTGGATAATCTCCAGCAGCACTTTCCCCTCGGCGGTCAACTCCAGGGAACGCCCCTCCCGGTTCAGCAACGGGCATCCCAACATCCGTTCCAGCGCGCGGAGTTGCTCCCAGACCGTCGATGCGGACAAATTCAACTGCCGCCCGGCCAGCGTAAAATTCTTCGATCGCGCGGTCAGACAGAAGCTCCGCAGTTGGGAGAGCTGGATGTCTTTGTAGCGAAAAGTGCGCGTCATCCTGCATCGGCCCGCTGAGATTTCCGGAGATGGCTTACCAGCATGTGGATTGATTGTGTGCCACGGCCGTGTCGGCCGTGCGAAGTGGCAACACACGCTACAAAATTGCACGGCCGACACGGCCGTGGCACACAGAGACCAATCCTTCCACAGGCGGCTACGAGTCCAGCGACAAGGTTAATCCGTTCCGACGCGGTCAACAA
This sequence comes from Planctomycetaceae bacterium, assembly GCA_041753475.1. GTDB lineage: Bacteria > Planctomycetota > Planctomycetia > Planctomycetales > Planctomycetaceae > DSVQ01. The sequence continues at coordinate 12,380 of JBGSUN010000281.1, forward strand.
TTCGACGGTGTCGGAAGCTGCACTCGCTGAAAATCGACGTTCAGATCAGGCCTAAATGCATTAGACTACGCAACCGTCAAGGGGCGTCGCACAGCACGGCGATATACAGAATCACGCGGGAATTCGACATGCAGACAGACGGGAATCGCCGGGAAGTCATCACGGTCAACGGTGTGATTCGGCCGGAAGAGATGGGCATCACCTATCCTCACGAGCATCTGTTCCTCGATGCGATGGATCACTACGCCAGCTATGGCTATCAACTGGTGATCGACGATGAAGACGTGATGTCGAAGGAAATCGAGGAGTTTACCAGCCGCGGCGGACGGACCGTCTGCGACGTCACGCTGGATGAAATCGGCCGTGATCCGCAGCGGTTGTCGCGGTTTTCGAAGCGGTCCGGCATTCATGTCGTGATGGGGTGCGGCTGGTATCGCGAGTTTGGTTATCCGCCCATTGTCGCTGAGAAAACCAGTCGCGAGTTGGCCGACATCCTCGTGAAGGAGATCGAAGTCGGCGTCGGTGACACCGGTATCCGCGCGGGCTTCATCGGCGAAATCGGCACTGGACGACATTACATCAAACCGGCTGAAGAGCGTGTTTTCCGGGCCTCCGCACTGGCTCAGGCGCGAACCGGGGTCGTGATCTCAACGCACACCACCCGCTGGGGCACGCTGGCCCTGGAACAGATTGCGATGCTGGAAGAGTTCGGAGCGGACCTCAGCCGTGTCATCATCGGCCATCTTGGCGATCGCGTGGGGGTGCATCATCTGCTGCCGATCGCGGAGAAAGGCGTCTACATGGAAGTCGATAACATCGGTTACCTCGACTACCAGCCGGAATATGTGCGGGCCGACAACGTGGCGGCGCTCGTGAAGGAAGGCTTCGTCGACCGCGTGCTGTTGTCGGAAGACATCTGCATGCTGAACCACCTCCAATACACCGGCGGAAAGGGTTATGCGTACATCTTCGACGTCTTCCTGCCGCTGCTGAAAGAGCGCGGCGTGACAGACGAGCAGATTCACCAGATGATGGTCGTGAACCCGAGCAATGCCTTTTCGCGAAAGTGTCGTGATGCCGTCTGAGATTTTTGAGCAATGGAATGTGCGGCCGATCATCAATTGTGTCGGCTATGCGACCCGCGTGAGCGGCAGTTGCCCGCATCCCGAGGTGGTCGCCGCGATGGCCGCCGCCAGTGGTGCGTACTTTGAACTCGATGATCTGTTGACCGCCGCCAGTCGTCTCATCGCGGAGGTCACCGGAGCCGAAGCGGGGATCGTGACGTGCGGTGCTGGTGCGGCATTGTCACTCGCCGCGGCGGCGTGTCTGGCGGGCAATCGTCCGGAGATCATGGACCAGCTTCCCGACACATCGGGCTGTGCGCGGGACGAAATCATCTTCCCTGTACCGGGGCCGTTTGATTACGACCATGCGATTCGACTGTCCGGCGCGAAGCTGGTGCTGATTGACTATCACGCGGCCGATGCTTTGCAGCAGATCGAACAGGCGATTGGCCCGAAGACGGCCGCGATTGGTTACGTCTGGCTGGAGATTCAAGAACGTCCCGACATCACCGCCCTGGCGGAATTGGCACACCGGCACGGACTCCCGTTGATCGTTGATGCCGCGTGTGCCTTGCCTCCCGCGGAAAACATCCGGTCGTTCAGTCGGTATGGTGCGGACCTCATCGCCTATAGCGGCGGGAAGCATCTCGGCGGTCCCCAAGCGTCGGGCATTCTTTGCGGGCGCGAAGAACTGATCCGCAGTGCCTGGGTGCAGATGGTCGACATGGATGTCCGCCACGGCACGTGGTCCCTGCAACGCTGGGTGGAAAGCGGCTGGATCAGTCGCCCACCCCGCCACGGCATTGGCCGTTCGATGAAGGTCAGCAAGGAAGCGATGATCGGCGTGATGGTCGCGCTCCGCCGCTACGGCACACGGGACTTCACCGCTGAGCATGCTGCCTGGGACGCAAACATCAACGAGATTGATGCCGGGCTGCGTGATCTGACCGAACTCTGTCTGACTCGGCGGACCCACGGCGCGAATGGCCAGCCATATCCCAATTTGCTGGTCGAGTCTGGTGCGGCACCATCTGGACTGAAGGTGCGTGACTTGCTGCTCGCACTCCGCAGCCGTCCGAAGCGCATCCTGCTGTCCGAAGACGAACGCTCCCCCGACCGGGCCGTGCTCTATCCTTCCTGTCTCATGCCGGGCGATGCCGCCGAGATCGTCGCCGCGTTTCGGGAGATTGTTACCGCACACCGGAAGCAGGCCGCACGATGAATGATGCTCAATCGAATTCGCCAAGCGGTTCGCTCATTCGTAACGGCACGGTGTACGACGGAACTGGCGGTCCAGCGCAACGGGTCGATATCCGCCTCACCAACGGCGTGATCGAAGAGGTCGGCCCGAATCTCGTCGCGCGCGGCGAAGACGTGATCGACGCCACCGACCTGATCGTCGCCCCCGGTTTGATCGATCTGCACGTCCATATTTTCAGCGGCATCGGGTTGTACTCCATCGATCCGTTCGAAGCCGGCCTGCGCACCGGTGTGACCACGATGCTCGACACCGGCACCGCGGGTTCACTGACGTACGCCAACATGGCCCGCTTCATTATTCCCGCCGCGCAGGAAGATATTTTCGCGCTGCTGAATATCTCGATGATCGGCTGCATTCAGGGGCATCCGAAGTTTCCGCCGTACATGGGTGATTTGAACGACGGCCGTCATGCGCACGTGCCGTCGGCGGTGGAATGCATCAATCGCTGGCCCGACCGACTCGTCGGTATGAAAGTGCGGCTCACCTCGGGACTCGCCAACTACGACGAAAAGAACGAGTGGGCCGGCTTTCACGGCGTCTTCGAGGCGGCCGAACTCACCGCGCGGCCGTGTATGATCCATCATGCGGCGTCGAAGATTCCCACCGAAACCGTGCTCAAAACGCTGCGGCCCGGTGATACCTACACGCACCTCTACAATCCACATCCGGATCACTGCTTCGACGAGCACGGTGCCCCGTTGGACGCGCTCCTTGAAGCCCGATCACGCGGCGTGCTGTTCGACGTCGGTCACGGCGTCGGTGCCTTCGTCTGGCGCGTCGCCGAACCGGCCTGTCAGCAATTCGGCTTCTGGCCCGACACCATCAGCACCGACCTCCACCACTTCAACCTGCGCGGCCCCGTCGTCGATCTGCCGACCACAATGACGAAGTTCCTGCACCTCGGCATGCCGCTGGAACAAGTCATCCGCGCGACGACCTCCACCCCGGCGGCCGCCATGCGACTCGAAGACCGCCTCGGCACACTGCGCACCGGCCTTCAAGCCGATGTCGTCTTGCTCCGTAAAGAACACGGCAATTTCCCGCTGGAAGACGTCGAAGGTCAAATTCGACATGCCTCCGAACGCATCGTGCCGGTGACGGTCTGCAAGCGCGGTCTGTGGTCACCCTGCGTCGGCGACCACAGACCGCGGATGACAGAGTTAACTTCGCCGTAGTGCAAACGATGCCCTGGTGAATCAGGGAGCGACTGGAATGAGCAGCGATGTGATCACCTGAGCGTAGACGCGGTGGCCGAAGTCGTTGGGATGATTAACACCGTTGCCAGTGAGATCCCAGTCCTGTTTCCGCTTCAGGAATTCGCTCCAGACCGAGGTCAGGTCCGCCAGCGCGACGCCCGGCTGGCACAACGCCTGCAAAGCATCACGGTACTGCGGGAAGAGTTCCTGCTTCAGTCGAATCCAGTCTTTGTTGCCGAGCATCGAAGCGATCAGGATGAACTCCGTTTCCGGACGCTGCTCACGGATGTTCGCCATGGCCTTGGCGATCAGTGACTGATAAACGGCGGCTTCACGGCCGCTGGAGTCGTTCATCCCGAATGCCAGCATGACGACATCGGGCTTTTCGGCCACGACTTGATCGGTCACTGTCACGGCCCAACCGGTGTCTTTGCCTCCGACAGAGAGATTGTTGACGGTGACATTCGTGCCATAGAAGCGTGTCAGCCGCATTTCGACCAACTTGGAAAACGGCGGCTGATACGGAAACGCTTCCGCCCAACCGGACGCATTGCAACCAGCCGAGATGCTGTCACCCAGCAGCACGATCTTCAATGGCTCCTTGTTCCGCAATTTCTGGATTGTGCGTGGCAACTGTTTCTCATCAAACGTGGGCGGCTTCACGGGCCACACGTTCGGTTCATGGGTGTAGGTGATACAAGTCTGCATCTCATGATATTCGAGCTTCGCTCCGAAGAAGATTTCTCCATTGCCATCGCGATGGGTCAGCTCATACTTCTGTGTCTTCGCCGGTCGTCGCAAATCGGCCGGCGTTTTGGAAACAATCCGTGAACCGGCAGGCAGCGTGATTCTTCGTGAGCCGGGTTCCCAGACGAAATCGCGGCCCTGTTCGTATTCGACATCGCCGTTCGAGTTGCGGACCGAGAGAATCTTCCGCGGAGGAAATAGCAGTTCACCGCTGGCGGCTTCCTCTCCGTTGTTCTTGATGAACAGAATCGACTCACCGTGCATCGTGTCGGTGGTCCAGAACGGCACGAGCGCTTCGGCGTCGTACTTCCATTCTGGTTGCGGAGAATCTTCGGCAGCGATGACAACCACGGCCATCAGTGAGAACGCGATGACAGTTCGCGCAAAGAGAAACATCGGGAAGTCCTGCAAGTTGTCAGAGATTGTCCACGTGGCGTTCAAAGCCGTTTCAGTACGATACGAAATTCCAGCCAACTTCTGAAATCCACGATCCTTTCTGCTCGCAATTCGGTGACGACTGGCACCATGTGAATGAATTGTGTGCCACGGCCGTGTCGGCCCGTGAGACGTGGCATAACCCCCTGCATAATCGCACGGCCGACACGGCCGTGGCACGCGCGTTGAACCAATCCACGGACAGCTATGGTTTGGGCAACTTCGATCGCATAAATTCTGCGATCTGCTCGATGGCATCCCGTGATTCCGGCAGCCCGCGGATCTGGAACACATGAACCATCCCCGGCCAGACTTCCAACTTCACCGCGATCCCGTCCGCCAGCGCTTTCTTCGCCACCCGAACACTGTCGTCGCGGAGCATTTCGTGCTCTCCGACTTGAATCAGCAGCGGCGGAAGGCCGTGATAGTCACCGAAGACGGGTGACGCCAGCGGATTCCGGGGATCCTGCTGTCCGAGGTAGCGATCCCGAAATTCGGGCATGGTGCGGGCACTGATGATGGGATCGTGAACATCCTTCAGGGAATCGCTTGCCAGCGTAAAATCCGTAGCGGCGGAAATGGCGATTCCCCCGGCCGGAAGCTGCCGCTTCCGATCGCGCAAGGCCAGCAACGTGGCCAACGTCAGGTTACCGCCCGCCGAATCCCCGGCGATGAAGGTCGCCTTGGCAGGACCGGGGCCGGATGGACCGTTTCCGACCAGCCAGTTGTGAGCCGCGACACAATCCTCGAGTCCCGCGGGAAACGGATGCTCCGGGGCCAGTCGGTAGTCCGGCAGGAGCACGGCACACTTGGCCGCCACCGAGATGTCGGCCGCCAGGGGAAGGTAGTTTCCGCCCGACCCGGAAACCCAGCCGCCACCGTGCAGATACAGAAGCCGTACATCGTGGTCCGCGCCGGGGGCCAGCACCCATTCACACGGAACGTCTCCGACCTTCACACGAAGGAGTTGGATGTCTTTGTTGGCAGGCTCCTGACGGGTCCCCATGCCGGCCCGCAGCCCGTTGAGGTCAAAGTGGATTGTTCCAAAGGGCGTATTTTTGCGCAATCGTTCCAGGTAGGCCAAGCCCTCCGGCGAAACGACGCGCGGCTTATCTGCCGACGCTCCAGACGGCGACGGAGGATCAGCTGCGGGACCGACACTGGCGGCAACCAGAACAGCCAGCAGCGCCGCTGCGGAAGAGCGTTTCATCGCAAATCTCCGAACTGAGGAGGACCGGCCGAGGCTTCCATTCTGACCACGCCAGAGGCTGTCTGCCATCGATAGGGCATCAACGCGGTATCACGGTGACCGATGAAACTGCTTCGATGCCTGTTCCCAGTTTGTTTGAATTCTGAGAACGTGTTTTCAAAAGGGAGGGCGAGGCTCCCGCCGTGCCGCGAGCGCTTCATCACGCTGGGACAAACAGCGGCTCAGCGGGAGCTTCGCCCTCCCGAAACATCAGCCTCCGAGATTTGAAAACACGCTCTGAGCGGAGCGATCGAGTCTGCCGTCCGATCTGGACACGACTGCAACAGCAAGCGATGTGTTTCTGTCGATGCCCAACGTGAGTGCGTTCATTTCCAAATCTTCATCTAGCCTTCGTCTTTTCTTAGCAGCTTGTGGATTTAAGCCGTTTGGTATCGGCCGATCGAATTGCCCCAGCGGGCGAGTGTGAACGGGTTGAGGAATGTTTCCGGGGTGGTGCGGGGCCTGGGGTGCCATGTTGGAAGTCGGGACCAGGCTTTCAGG
>JBGSUN010000282.1:0-5345 GCA_041753475.1 Planctomycetaceae bacterium
CGGTTGGGCGCGTTCTGCCATAGGCGAATCGCAGAAGGTCTCCTTCTGTCGTGTAAATGCCTGCAACGCGAGTTTTGCCTCTGTTTGCAACTCTTGTCTCGATATCGATGGCGAAGTACTCAGGATGGCCCGCTGGAGACGTCGAAAAGGTTCCCTGAAGGGCATTCTGCTGATCGCCTTTTTTGAGGAGTGATATAGAGTTACCCACAATGATAAGTTTTAGCCCTGCATTTGTGAGTTCGGATTCGGATACCTCCTCGCCGCGTTGTTCGGCCGCTACGCAGAGCCATTCGCCGTCCAAAATGGATTCCTTGTCCAGGCGATTCGATATCGCCTCATTGGATGCTGGGCGGGTCTTCGTCCACACGAAGTCGCCCAAACGTGGTTGTTTCGTGGCAAACCACTTGTTTTCAGGCCCACTTTTCACAATCGGCTCGTTCCCCGGCGCGCTCTTAGGAGGCGTAAAGTCCCAGGCCTGATCCTGTTCATTTGATGGAGACGAGCCTTCACCTGGAGCTGTGGTAAGCGCTCCTCGGATATCACCCTCCGTCGGACGAAGCGAAATACGTCCGGATTGCGAGTTACCGTCGCTCCACGTTCCGTTGAAGCGACCTTCCTGGCGCGACCAACGCAGTCGAATCAGCCCCTTGGCTTTGCCATCCAAACCACGGAATGTCCCGTCGTACTCTCCAGGCGTAGAACGTGTAAGCGTAATTTCTCCCCAGATTTCGTCGTGCCATTTTCCTTCGACGTTTGGAGCGGCGACACCGAACAGCCACGCGAACGAGACCGCAGCAATCAAAGCCGCTGATGCAAGCGTTACTCCGAGACGCGCAAATCGTGAAACTGTTATCGGTTTCTTCCGACCAACGACCAGCTGTTGCACCCGAACCGGAAGTGGGGAATGAAGAGGCTGTTGCACGTGCGCTAAACATTGTTCAAGCAACTCGGCAACCTCCCCCGCCGAGGCAAACCGGTCATTGGGCGATTTGGCCATCAGTTTGGCGACGATTGCCGCGAACCAATCAGGAATCTCCGGATTCAGTTCGCGAACAGATCGCGGTTCATGATCGGTGATTTGTCGTAGAATGGCGTAACTGCTCTCGGCGCGAAAGGGAGGCCGTCCCGTGGAGAGTGCGTAGAGAACGCATGCCAGGCTGAATAAATCACAGCGGGCATCCACGGTGCCGCCGCTAACTTGTTCAGGCGACATGTATTGTGGAGTGCCAGCGATGGTTCCGGTTCTTGTGAGGCTGGCGTCGTCCACAGCACGAGCCAGACCAAAATCGCTCAAAAGCACTCGCTCCACGCTGCCATCGAGCAGAATGTTCGAGGGTTTTACGTCGCGGTGAACCAACCCTTGGGCGTGCGCTGCGGCTAAACCTTTGGCAGTCTGCATGCCAATGCGAAGGATCTCTTCCAAAGCCAAAGAGCCTTGTTCTTGAATTCGTTTCTGCAGCGTCATGCCCCGCGAATACTGCATGACGAAGTACGGAACGCCTTGCCACTGATCGACGCCATAGATCGGTAGCACGTTATCATCGACCACGGCTGCCGCTGCCTGGGCCTCCCGTGCAAATCGCTTACGCGCTGCCCCCGAGGATGCCAAATGTGGAGCCAACATCTTGATCGCTACATACCGATTCAGAGCAGCGTCAAAGGCCTTAAACACGACGCCCATGCCACCGCGTCCTAACACACCGACCACTTCATACGTGCCGATGCGCCCGAGCATCCGAGGATCATCAGTCGGACCAAGCAGTTGCTTCCAGTCCGTGGGATGCGAACTGTCTTCGTGCTTGACCGACTCCTGCAAAGAACTCTCGCTCAAAGATTCCTTGGCGGCGGACCACCATTCGGGCACGCCGAACTTCGCTTCTAATTGCGTGCGACAATGCTCGCAGGTCGAAAGATGGTCCTCGACGACGGCTGATTCCATCGGAGAAAGCGAGTCTTCCAACATCGCTTGAATCCTATCGGTTGTCAGGCAATCGTCGTACTGCGGATGAAGTCGGCAGTTGTTGTGATCAATTGATTTAGCCATGCGATTTGTCCTTCGGCTTTCCGCCAAGCTTTTCAAACTGGGGATTTCCTAAGAGGGAGTCCAACATTCTCCGAAATTCACCGCCGAGAGCCCCTGAGTACACCCATCCTTGGGTCTCCGCCAAATTGCGGATTCGTTGCAAGTCATCAGGGGAATCGATCCATTCCTCCGAATAGCCGCACTGAACACAAACGTAGCGAGCAACTTTGATCGAACTGAAGATTGTCAATCCACCGGTTGGAATCACATTGCCAGATCCAAACTGACCTCGGATTCCCTCGACGCGAACGATCTCTGCGCCCGTGCATTTGGGGCAAGTGCGGCTATGCTTCATTTCCTGTCCTTTCATCCCCTGGCATCCGCTTGACGTGTTTCGACTGGTCCCAGCCGAACGTGCATTCCGCAACCCGTTCCCTAATGCGTTTCAGCACGCGCCATTTGGCCACGTAAATCGCCCCTACCTTCCGTTGCATCTCGGCGGCAACTTGCTCGGCGGGGATATCGTCAACCGCAGTGCGCCAGAAAATGTTCCAGGTCGAAGGGCTAAACTCGGGTCGCACTTCGGCCGAGACCCAACGAAACACTTCCCGCTGACTTTCCCGATAGAACTCTGCCGAGCTTGCATCGTCAGGAATCTGTTCAAGCAACTCCAGCACGCTCGTGCCGCCAGTGGCTTGGTATCGTTGCCGTGATCTAAGTGCATTGATGATGGCGTTTCGCGTGATCTTGAAGAACCACACTCGAAACGGCGGGCCGTGGGGATTGGGCTCCCAGTCGTTGATCGCGTTGGACAGCGTTAAGAAGACCCCTTGCGCCAAATCGTCCGCATCCGCAGGTTGCAGACCTCGATTTCGAGCCAGCCGCAACACAACTGGTTGGTAAATCGCCAGAAACTCAATCCAAGCCGCTTCATTCGCGGGGTCTTTCACCCGCGCAATCAGGCTATCGTTGGTCTCCGGCTGCATTTCCATCGTTGGCTCCTAAGGGTTAACACAATTCAACTCCTGATTTCTTACATGGATATTCGCAATTTTCGCTGAAAAATTGCTAGCGAACAATGGCGCTGCCAACGCAAGTAAATCGCTGGCAAGGGGTTACGATGTTTCCCGCCACCCACGGCGTCCGATGATTCGCGCGATACCACTCCGCCGTGCGGCTGTTTTCGCCGAGCTCGTAGCCGATGTTCTGGATGCGGCTGAGGAAGGGAAACAGTTCCTTCCGCGTTCGCCGATACTGCGAGCGAAAGTTGCAGGTGAAGCACTTCGGGTTGCGGGTACACCAGTTGGTCATGAGCCACACGAGGCGTTTGCGGTCGACGCCCCAGCCCCACAGCTACAATAAGCCAACGTGTGACCCGGCGCCCTTAAAAAGGTACGTCTACGATTCGCGTCCGATCTTGGCAACCTTCGCCCTCGCCGCCACCTTCCTCGCCAACAAAAACCCACCCTGTCGCATTCCCTCCAACTCGTCCGTGGACAGACTCTCAAACACAAACGGACTCCCGCGCTGCCAATCGACATACGTCCCACAACGGGGCCACGTTTCGCGCTCATAGTCGATACCCTGCATCGACAGCATCGTGTGGAAGTAATGCTCATCGGCTGCGGGCGAATTCACAAACGCATCCATGTACTGCGCTTCGGCCGTGACGCATTGCCAAGCATGGCGACGATTTAAGATTAGCCAGTTGGAACTCTTCTGGTAGTGCTCGCGGGCGATCACGCCAGGCTTTAGACCCAAGTAACGTTCTTCACAGAAGCCTTCGCGATCGATCCAGCTCTTGTCATCACTCGTGAGCTTGGCGTAGGCTTCGTCGGGCGACACGATGGGAATCGTGCTTTGCGAAATGAAGGCCAACTTGGTCACGGAAGGGTCCGCCAAACCTGCTCGCAGCAAAGCCACTTGCGCCTTGGCAATCGCATTGTGGGGCCAGTAGAAGCTATGCACGGTCGGCACATACTCGCGGATCAGGTGCTCTCGCAGCCAATCGATCGACAATTGATCCGGATGCTTACAATGCACCCACAGCCGAAACCGATCGCCGGCAGCGTCGAGCCATTCGCGCCAGAGGTCGGGTTGCGTCAGGCCATCAGTGATCAGAAACAACAAGCCGACGCGCGGTGCCTCGCGTGGTTCCACCCTCGCTCGTTTCCAAACCGCCCAACTGGTATCGGCATAGACGCGATCGGGTTCGCCAAACGCTTCTTGCACGGCAGTCAGCACGCCGGGATACAGTGTCGAGTAATCATGGCCAGCGAGCACACCCCCAATCCGCAGCTTAGGCCACCAACGGGCAATTGTGTCGTGGACTTCTTCGCTCGTATGCACCGAATCGATATAGACGGCGTCGAGGCTGCTGCAAGCATAGCGATCAATGAGCGCCTCATCGCGCCCGCGAAGCTTTCGCAAGCGATCCGCGAATGGCGCGACTCGCTGGTCAAAAGCCGCTTCCACATCGCGCATGTCGAACGTAAAGCGTCGTTGCTCACGGACATTGCCTGCCAACAGTTGATCGCGACCCGTGGCATCCCACGGATCGATGGCATCGACATGGAGTCCCGCTTCCAGAAACACTTGCGTACTTTCGCCCGCGAAGGCGCCGATCTCCACGAGGTGGCCATCGGTTGGTAGATCCTCCGCTAGATGTCGTAAGCCCTCCAACACGACACCACTGCGCAACTGCGGCACGCGTGGTGTTTCCCCGGCATTGACCAGTTCACAGTGCGAAGCATAGAACAAATCCGCATTCACGCCATGCAACGTCAGCAAGTCATTGTCGGGCTGCGGGCGACGATGGTGATCGCCAAAGGGAATCAAGCGTGGCTCGATGGACAGCGAGATACCGGCCTCGCGTAATACTTGGCCCACGAGCGCATCCTCAGCACCCGTGGAATGTATCAAGCGTTCGGCGACAAGCGATGCCGCTCGTCGCGACAGAAAATACCCAGCACCACCGGAACCATAGCCAACACCCAGCGACCATTCAGCACCGACATAATCGCGACCGGCCAGGTCATAGGAAGCTAGACGCGACGCGGCGACATACGTATCATCATCGCACTTGAAGAGATAGTCCCACGTATCGAGCCCGAGCGCCCATTGGCAGAACCAGCGCGTCCGCTGTGGCAACGAGGGATAGTCATCGGGGCAGGGCAACAAGAGCAAGTCGCCATGCCTTTCGGGGCGCGCTAGGTTGGCGATGCCTAGCAGAAACACCGCGTCCATCCCCAATGTACGCGCGTCGGGTATCCACGTATCGACACACCGCTCACGGCGCTCGACATGTTGCCAACCCGACAAG
>JBGSUN010000283.1:0-17938 GCA_041753475.1 Planctomycetaceae bacterium
CCGTCTTCCGCCGCCCCATCGCCATCCCACCACTCCCGCATCCCCAACGCCAAACCGCACCCGCGACTGTCGCCTGGTCACTTTAACAATCACCTCACGCTCGGAGGAGGCCAAGGTGAATAAATCCACACGCTGCTAAGGTTCCGGTCTGTTCTTCAATCTCTGATATGCGGGCGTCATCGTTGATGAAGGCTAGTAGTTCGTCAATTGCTTGGACAAGCTCACTCATATGATACCCCTTTCGCTTTCGACGATGGCGCGGCGAAAAGCCATCTCCAGACGTGATCTACAACAGCGTGAAGGCGGTCATCGTCAATATGCTCGCGGTAGACATCGTCGATGCTGTCATCTGCGTGCCCCATCACCAGCCGGACGGCGGGGAAATCCCGCGTGGCATCGGCGATGGTACGGAACGTGTGTCGCAAAGTGTAGAACCCGAGCCCCCGTCGGCCGTTAATGTCTAGCCGATGTAGTAGCTTGCGGGTTTCCAGCGTCACTGCGTCAGACGAACCACCAGCGGACCAAGCATGTCCATACTTGGTGACGAAGACGAGCGGCACAGCGGCACTTTTCGGACTCGGGCGGTCAGCTATCGCCGCCCGCAACGCTGTGATGGTCTCCGGCCACAGCGGGCACCTCCGCTCGATACCGGTCTTTGGCCGCGGATATCGAATCCAACCGCCGTCGAGATCGACAGCGGAAAGCGGCAGCGTCCCGCAATCGGCGTTGCCGAAGGCTGCATTTACGCCGAGTAGAATCATCGCACGCAGTTGTACTGAAGCACCTGCGATGCGTTTCACTTCGCCGCTCTCCTCCGTGACCGACTTACCATCGAGCATAGACCGCACTTCATCCGCGGTGAACAATTTGCCGCCACCGGATGCCCGATGTTTGCGCATCACGTGCTTCGGTGGTTTGACGAACTCTGGCCCGAACCGCACTGGCTTCTCGATAAGCGCGCTTTCATAGGCATACTTGAAAACCGTGCGAACCTTTTGAATCTCGTTGGCAAGGCGCACCGGTCCGAATTGCTTCGCGAGTTTGGCGCGGAGCTTGGCGAAGTTGTCAGCCTTCAACTCGTCAACGAGATTGTGACGGCCAAACTCATCGCGAAGTCGCGTCAGCGTCGCGTCATACTCAGTCAGCATTCGAGGGGACAGCTCCCCCGACTCCAGTTTGCGGAGCTTTGCAGTATAGAAGGTATCGCAAAGAACCTTGACGGTCAGCCCCTTTGCCTCCGTGACGACTTCGCCGTTGACGAGCTTTGCGCGTGGCGTCTTGCCCGCTTGGAGATCGTCAACTTGGGCCTTGTAGAGCGCTAGGGCAGTCTGCCATCCGTCGTCAGGCAGTCGCTGCATCTTCCCGTCAACAACCCGACCCCACCGACCGAAATAGAAAATGCGGCCCTTGATTTTCTTCTGCCACGCGCCCGATGGGTGCGGCGACAACGGGAAATCGTCGTAGGGTTTCTTGGGGCGGGCGTTGTCAGATTTCCGTGAGCGGCTCGATACGGTAGACTTAGGCACGTTGTTTAACTCCTCGCGTGAAGGGCATCACATCGACCGGCGAACCGAAATGTGAGCAAATGTACACGTCAGGTAGTATAAACGGTAGTACGTGTAAGCGAAACCCTTTTTCGTAGGATCAACGATTCGCCCGGAAAACCCTAAGATCCCAGCGTTTTTCCCGTCTTGTTCCCGTAGCTCAGCTGGATAGAGCGGCGGTTTCCTAAACCGCAGGTCGCGTGTTCGAACCACGCCGGGAACACTCGATTTCAGGGCCCAAACGCCTGTCGATGCACAGTATGCAGTCTTGTGAACATCAGCCGTTTTCGCGGGCATACCGGATCAATTCTAATTGATTCGGCGCCGTCAACTTCTGTCGGCCTTGTGTCGCCCCGCACCTCATTTCATGCCTCGCGGGCAGGCTATGCTCTGATCGTCGATGAATCTTGGCAGAATCATCAGTGGGCGTGACTTTTCTGCATGGTGCGGTGCGACTGTTCTCGGGAGCGCTCGGCTGTGATTCCGCGCGGTGAACTCGATATCGATTGGTTCTCGCTGCTGGCCGCCGCCGTTGACGGTTTCGGCCGAACGACCGACGCGGTGGTTCGCTTTGATCCCGAGTTGAAGGTCTGCGGCTCTCTGTCCGTGCGATCCGGCCTTGATGCTGTTCTCTGTCTCTCGGCCTGGCCCGCGGGTTCGGAAATCATGATGTCCGCGGTCAATATTCCTGCTATGTCGGCGATCATCGCCGAGCACGGATTCGTGCCTGTGGCAGTCGATGTCTCTCCGTCGACGCTGGCTCCCGATATTCAACAAGTCGAGTCGCGCATCACAAGTAAAACAAGGGCGATTCTGGTCGCCCATCTGTTCGGCAGTCATCTCGACCTCGGTCCGCTGCGGACCATCGCCGATGCACATGGCGTCGAATTGTGGGAAGACGTTGCTCAAGGCTTTCATCAGAATGAGCATCGGGATGATTCGCCCGCCGACATCAGCTTCTTCAGTTTCGGGCTGATCAAGACTCATACCGCGCTCGGTGGAGCATTGGTTCGCTTTCGAAGTGTCGAACGGGCGGAACAATTTCACGTTTTCCAATCGACATTGCCGCAACAGCGAATCTCCGTCTTCCGTCGACGGATTCTTCGCGCAGCCGTCTTGAAGCTCCTGGGACAGCATGCCTGCTATACGGTCATGAGCTTGGTCGTGAGCGCATTGGGAGGAGAACTGGATGTCCTCTTGAGTGATGCCCTCCGCGGCTTCAAAACGGGACCGTTATTGAATCAACTGCGTTACCGGCCCAGTGCCGCTCAACTGCGGCTGTTGGCTCGCCGACTCGCTGATGTGAGCGGAGAGACTGCGGCATGGAAAGCCAGAATTGCCGCAGACTACCGGTGCCTGTTGCCGAGGCATGGACAAGTTGGTCTGGCAGCTGCATTCCCAAGCCATTGGGTCTTTCCAATCCTGAGTCGGCAGCCAGGAATCTTGCGGGATCAACTCTGGCGGCGCGGTTTTGATGCCACCGTTCGCGGCTCCCAGTTGCGCGTCATTCCTGCTCCCGCCACGCGTCCGGAATGGGACACGCCGCAGGCCTCAACATGGGTGCCACAGTTGCTGTACCTACCCATGCATCGCACGCTGACGAATTCCCTCATCCATGATATCACCTCAATTGTGACCGAAACCGAGCGGATGGAAGAGGATCCACATTCATCCAAGACGAGCTGAGACGGGTTGTCAATCACGCTCGTGCCAGGCGTTGGATTGAACCCTCACGGCAGGGGTGGAAGTTTCGCGCTGTAGTGGACGGCGCGATGGCGGTTGTCGTCGAAGGCGAAATGCAGCCACTGACGATCGCGGCTCACAAAGCCGTCTGGATAATTCAATCGGCCCTTGGGACCATCCACGCTTTCGGTCACCAGCACGCGCTGATACGGCCACGTCTTCATGCCGTCAAAACTAATCCAGAGAGCCAATGGACTGCGATGCCTGGAATTCGGGTTGTGCAGCATGGCAACGACATCGCCGCCGAGGGAGTAGAGTGTCGCTTTGCTGCCGGGATTGGGGACCACCGTGATACTGGCATAGTCGGGCCAGGTTCGACCTCCGTCGCTGGAAATCGCGGAATACAACATCCCGCCGAGCCCGTCGGCACGAATGATCATGGCGACCCGTCCGTTTGCCAGTTCGACGATGTTGTTCTCCGCCCAGCCGTGGTAGCGCTCGTTCGGCGTGAGGCGGATGATTCCGTGCTCACTCCAGGTTCGACCACCGTCAGGACTCATTAAGACACCGTTCCGCGGATTACTGACGTAATGGCGGAGTGCCCCATGCCACGGTTTTTCTTCCGGTGCGGGGGGCGGTGTTCCTTCCGGAGGGCCGACGTAATGCTGAAAGGGAATCAGCATTCTGCCATCGCTGGTAACGATGTGATTACGGATGAACGTGAAGTTAGCCAGTCGGCCCGGGACAGGCTCGGGTTTCGTCCAGGTCTGTCCATGATCGTCGCTGTGGAGCATCCATGACTTCCAGTCGCGGCCCCAGGTTTGGGAGTGAGTCGACAGGAACGCGGTGCAACGCCCTTCCCGGACGATCACCTCGGTGACGCCCTGGCCCGCGCTCGCACCGGACCGCGGTAACCCCGTCGCCATCGGTTCGAGGGGAGACCAGGTTTTTCCCTGATCACGACTGCGGGTGATGCCGGTGTAGTTCTTTGGTGACGGTTCAAAATCATCCCCCGCCAGCAGGAAGAGCGCCCACGATCCATCGGGCATTTCGCGAAGTGTGGTGTCACACACCATTTTGTTGGGAGTCACACCGTCGTAGGGGATGCTCTGGAAATCCTGCCGGGCATCTTCGCGCGCCTGCGTCTGCCACTTCTCTTCCGGGACAATCGCCTTCGGCAGATGCGGGGCCAACGCTTTGTTCACCCGCACACGGCTGCGTGCTCCGGGAGACTCGAATCGACCAGCGATCAGGTCCGTTTCCCGAAACTTCGCCAGCAGAATTTCCGCGTCGGTGTGGCGGTTCCAGTCGTACAGAATGTGGATCATGCCGTCGGGAGCCTCAATTCCGTCGGGATAGGAGACCGCGGCCCGATCATCGAGCAACAGTTGATGGGGCCAGGTGGCTCCGTCATCGAGTGATAAGAACGCCGTCAAGCTGGAACGACGTGGCAAACGGACATCCAAGGGTCCATTCTTCACCAGCAGCAGATTTCCCGAGGCCAGCCGGCGGATGAAAAACCTGGCGCTGGTGTTCTGAATCGACGACGGCTTGGGTGTGCTCCATGTCGCGCCGCGATCCGTCGATTCGCTCTCGCTGATCCCGAGTTTTGTCCGGGCGAGCATCCATAAGCGGCCGTCTTGTTTCTCGACGATCATGTGTTCGTCGAAATCGGTGCCGGGGAATGCCACTCCGCCGCGGCGAGTCCATGTCTGCCCGTGATCCGTGGAGGCGTACACGTTCGCCATGCGGATCGCGTCGAGATCCCGGTGTGCGTCTTTCAAACTGGCCGGGCCGATGCGGTCGCGCGTCCAGAGTGAAACCGGCAGCAACCATTCGCCGGTCTTCAGCACCGTGGGTTTATTCAACGTGCAACCATCGGCGAAGCGAACCGGCTTGGTCCATACCGGATCGGCCGCGTCGGGGTCATCACAGCGGATGAACCAATCGCCGGCGCGGCCATCAAAGTAACCAAGGCTTTGATCAAAGAAACACCAGAGCCGGCCGAGCGGGTCCATCCAGATGTTGCCGACAAGACTCCGCCGTTGCGGGGCCTTCGGGGGATCGGTGGGATCGATGACGACACGCGGCTTGGACCAAGTGGATCCGCCGTCGTCGCTGGTTGAAAGCATGAAGAAGCCGTTGGGGCTGTCTCCGTTTCCGACCCAGCACGCCCACAATCTCCCTTTCGGCGTGCGCTCGATTCCGATGACCATATTGCCGATGCGGACCTGATCGTCGTACTCCGGTCCCGGCCGTGTCTGCACGACGGGGGGTTCCAACGACAAGTCCAGCAGCGCGGGATCTTGAGCCCCGGCCGTGACCGTGACTAAGATCAGCATCGGCGTCAGCCAGCGCCACACCTGTCGAGTCATGAGATTCTCCCTGGAGAGGAACCGCGTTGGTGTCTCTGGGGAGCATATCTGGTTCACCGATGAAGTTCATGCGACTGGTGAGGTCCGGGCGTTCTCCGTGCGCTGTCCAGATGGCGCGCCGACGATTCGCCATTCACGGTGCATGAGATTCAATCGACTTCCAGGAACCAGCCTGTGGCCCGGCAGAGTTCGAACTGCGCGATGTTGTAATCCACGACCGCATTCAGGTAAGCGCGCTGTGCGCCGGCCAAAGCCTGAATGGCCTGGAGAGTTTCGATGGGCAGCCCCTGTGCATTTTCGATCCGTTGGACGTTCAATGCATAGGACTTCTGCGCCGCCGCGACTCCTCGTCGCGAGAGTTCGATGCGCTGGTGCCGTTGAGTGACCTGGGCATGGGCTTCGGCGACTTCCCGCGCGACACGGTCCATGATGGCGAGTTGCCGCAGTTGGGCCTGACGCTGCACCGACCCTGATTCGTCTCGGGCCGCACGTTCCCCGAATCCAAGGTTGCGCACTTCCCAGTACGCCACCGCATCCGCATCCCACCGGTCGCCGGTGTTGATAATCGAACTCCCAAGCCCGCCCCCCATGCCGCCGTAGCTCATCCCCAACAACACGCTGGGGATCAGAGGGGCGAACTTTTCACGACGCAGCCGTTCAATCGCCTCGCACACCAGATGTTGCTGTTCCGCCAGTTCGGGGCGGCGTGACAATCCCGTCGCAACATAGGAGGCCGCCCCGCCGTCCAGCGCCACGATGTCCAAGGGGACAACCGCCGGTTCGCCGCTCAGGATGACCGTCGATGGATCGGCATGAAGAATCTGTGCCAGACGTGCGGAAGCGACCTGAAGCCCTTCCTGCCGCGCGACGAGTTCATCCTGCCGTAAAGCCAACTCCGCCTCCGACCGCTGGTAGTCGGACTGCAAGCCTTGTCCGGAGTCGGCATATTGACGTGTCAGGAGGGCGAGTTTTTCCGTGTTCTCCTGGGCTTCTTTCGCGATTGCCAGCGCATGTTCTGCACGGACGAGTTCCAAGTAAGCCACCGCGGCATCACGCAACGTATCATTTCGCGCGGCGGTCGCACCGAACTGGCGGGCGGCTGCCTGATGCGAGGCGATCTTCGGTTGGAAAACGGCGTCGGTCAGGTGAAACTGCGCCACCAGTCCCGGCACGGCCGGCGACCCAGCTCCCACCGCGGCTGCCCCCATTCCGCCGTAGAATGAACTCCGGTTCGTGTTGAACACCGTTCCTGCAACGTCCTGAATGACGCCTTCGTGATGGTTGTAGTTCAAACCGGCGCGCAGTGATGGCAACCAGAGAGTCTCTGCACGCTCAACCCGAGCATACGCTTCGTTAATGCGTTCCCGCGCGACAGCGACGTTGGGATTCTGCGCGTCGGCCAGATGAAGCACGTTTCCAAGGCTCAGGGAATAACTGCCGATGGGCAATTCCGCCACCGGTTCTCCTGCGACTTCTTCCGCAGAGTCCGGTGCGTCGATGGCAGCAACCGCCGGCTCAACGGCTGCGAGTTCGTCCACAAAAGTGGGATCCGTGAAATGGCTGACGGCGATTAAGTTTGTCGATGAGGGGGACTCTGCCGTTTGTTCGGGTGGCAAGACCAATTTGGTGTCTTGGCCTGGAGCAGACGAGATCGAGCGACCGTGCAACTCTGAGACGACGAGTTGTGACCGTTTCATTCGTGCTGGACGTGCGGCGGGGGAACCCGCATCGGCGCTGACGTGTCTGGAGCCTACAGGAACGGCTGTGCATCCGGCCATGCTGATGACGAGCCCGACCAGGCAACGGCTCGTGAACAAGGTGGGTTGTTTCGTCATGCAGCCATCCTTGGCGAACCGACGGGGAACGAGAGTCGACGAAGCTATTATCGAAGGTCGATATTGCGATAATGAACCGCGATACGTCCCCCTCCGATGCGGACAATCATCACGGTCCGATCGTAACAACGCGGTAGAATGCGGCGACTTTGTCGCCATCGCCGTTGCCGGAGTTATTTCGTGGGAGGAACGGCTTCGACAACCTGGCCTTCCCGAAAAGCGCCAGCGTTCACGCTGATGACCTGTTCGGTACCAGTCAAACCTTCTCGAATTTCCACATCCGCCCCGGCCTGTAAACCCAGCGAAATCGGTAATCGGTTCACCCGGCCCTCTGCATCAACACTGAAGCAATAGGTTTGCTTGTCCTGAGTGATGATGGCGGCTTTGGGCAAGCTCAGGCAATTCTCTACTTCCGCCGTCGTCAACTTGGCCTGGACATACTGTCCCGGACGCCAGAGGGCATCGGCGTTCGGAAGATGAACCTCGGCCGACATGGTCCGTGACGTAGTGTTCAGCGACCAGCCGGACCGCGTAATCGTGCCGACATACGCGCTCCCCGGAAGCGACGGGAGCTTGATTTCCACCTTGGTTTGGGGAGTGATGTGCAGGGCATCGATTTCCGGTACGTCGATAATCACACGAACGGGATCAATACGCATCACCACGAACAGGGGTTTGAGACTCCCGGCTCCCGACTGCACCAGGTGGCCGGTGTGCACGTTCCGTTCGACCACTACGCCATCGAACGGGGCCCGGATCATGGTGTAGTCCCGCATCGCCGCGATACGCCGCTGGTCGGCTTCGGCAACGGCCAGTCGAGAACGTGCGGCGACGGCGTCGGCTTTGGCTTTCTCCATGTCGGCTGTAATCTCCTGCTGTTGTGCCTCCACGGAGACGATGTGGGCCGCAACTTCCTTGCGACCGGCATCGGCGGCATCCCGTTGCGCACGAGTTTCCTCGGCAACCTTCTTTGTCACCGCTCCCGTTTCGGCCAGTTGCGAGACGCGCTGGAACTCCGATTGCCACCGGACATACATCGATTCCTCTTTCTCGATAGACGCCTTGGCTTCGGCCACTTTGGCGTTGGCCGAGCGAACCGCCGCGTCGGCAACTTTCACACCGGCGTCCGATTGCAGCACTTCGGCCTGGGCCTGGGCGACAAACGCTGTCTTTTGAGCCAATTCTTCCAATAGCTCCGGGACTTGCAATTCACACAGCAGCGTACCGGGTTCGTCTCCGTGCGGACCGCGGATCCGGTCACCAACATCCACTGGAATCTTGATGACATAGCCCGTGGCTTTGGCATGCAGCGGTGCTGCTTCGTAGGCTTCAACACGCCCCGGCAACTCCACCACACGAACCAGAGTCTTTCGTTGCGGTGGAATGACGGTAGCGCGGGCCGGAGCCTGGCTGTCCGACGCCTCCCCGTGATTCTCCGGACCGGATGGCCGGCAACCGGCACAGGCCGAACACAGCAGCAGGCTCAGCAGCAGTCCCGTGGTTATCGATGGCCGATTCATAGACGGTCTTTCCGGCAAGCAAAACTTCAAAGCGGACACCGGCACAAAATCTCACTCTGACGCCAGCACTTGCACGGCGTCCTGACGGAACTGGACGCTCTGCGGATCCAGCGGATCGAGCGACGCCGACCGAGTAGGAGCGCGTCGCTGAATGAGCGCGAAGACGGACGGTAGGACCAGCAGCGTAGCGATCGTAGCGGCTGCCAATCCGCCGATGACGGCCCGGCCGAGTGGTGCCGTTTGCGCGCCTTCTTCTCCGAGCCCCAATGCCATGGGCACCATGCCGACGCCCATGGCCAGACTGGTCATGAGGATCGCACGGAGTCGTCGCTTACCCGCCTCGATGGCTGCGTGCCGGGAGTCTCCGCTGTGCCGCCGTGATGATTCCGCGAAGGTCACCAGCAAAATCGCATTGGCCATCGCCACGCCCACGGCCATGATGGCCCCGATAAACGATTGAATGTTCAGCGTGGAACCCGTGAGCCACAGCGAAAGCACCACCCCGGCCAGTACGGCCGGGACAGTGGACACCGTCGTCAATGCCAGGCGCAACGATTGGAAGTTGGCGGTCAGCAGGAGAAAAATGACGAGGATTGCCAACACCAGCCCTACGCCAAGGCCACTGACTATCTGACGCATCGGCGGAATCTGACCGCGCAGTTCTGTCGAAACACTCTTGGGCCGCTTGCCTTCGGCGTCGAGTTTCTCGAGCGCCCGACTGACCTCTTGAGAGACCGAGCCAAGGTCCTTGCCGCTGATGTTTGCCGTGAGGGTGATCTCCCGCTTCATGTTATAGCGGTCATACTGACCGACCATCGTCCCTGCTGAGATTTGGGCGACATCCCGTAACAACAGGGCTTGTCCGTCACGATAGTTAATCGGAATCGAGGCCAGATCTTCGGGCTGGGACATCACCGGTTGTGGGATCTCGACTTGCACCTGGTACCCGATTCCGGTCTTCGGATCCGGCCAGTAATTCTGCACAACGAATCTGGTGGATGATGTCGCGGCAACCACCGAGCGGGCAATCTGCGATGCCGTCGTACCGGTGTAAGAAGCCTTCTCACGATCCATCACGACATTCACGGTGAGATAATCCAGCGACTGCGCAATCTGCACATCGCGCAGCGCCGGAATCGATGCCAGTTCCTTTTGAACGAGCAGCATGTAGTCGCGGCTTTCCGTCAGATTCGCCCCGCGGGCCGCAACCTCCACCGGCGTCGGCGAACCAAAGCTCATGACTTCGCTGACGATGTCGGCGGGTTCAAACGAGAACCTCAATTCCGGGAACTGTTGTGCGAGAATCCCTCTCAATTCATCCTTGGCCCGTTCCGGATTGATCCCGCTACCGTGTTTCAGTGCGATCCTTAGTAAACCTTCTTCAGGCCCGCGCGACCATTGGTAGACTCCGTTGATGGGAAAGCTCGATGGGATGGTGCCCACATAGCCCAACGTGATGTCGACGTTCTGTTGCCCGACGTGTTTGCCGATGGCATCCAGAACTCCCAGTGCATACTGCTCGGTGGTTTCGAAGTGAGTTCCGACCGGCGCCCGGAACCGCAGCCGAAACTCGCCGACTCCGGTGTTCGGAAAGATTTCTACTCCCAGTTGCCATCCCACACCAGCAACGATCAGTAGCGCCACCGCCAAGTAAGCCGGCACGACCACCCACCGTGCCGCAACCAGACCCCGCAGGAACCAGCCATACACTCCCGTCACGCGATCCATCACGGTTTGACGGTTCTCCGTGTGCCCATGACGGTGATGACGCAAGAGCCACACCGACAACACCGGCACGAACGTGCTGGAGAGAATGTACGACGAGATCATCGAAAAACCGACAGCCAGTGACAGCGGCACAAACAGGTTCCGCGCCGCCCCCTGCATGAAGAACGACGGGACAAACACCGCCAGGATACACAGCATGGCAAGAAGCCGTGGGATCGCGGTCTCGGCATTTCCCAGCCGCACGGCGAGCGCAATGGAATCGGTCTTGGCGTACTGGGTGTGGATATTTTCGATCTCGACAGTCGCCTCATCCACCAGAATGCCCACGGACAATGCCAGGCCCCCGAGGGTCATCAGATTAATCGTGTGGCCGCAAAGCCACAGGCCGAGAACGGATGCCATGATTGCGAGCGGAATGTTCAACACGACAACGACCGCACTCCGCCAGTCACGCAAGAACAAGAGCACCATCAATCCCGTGAGGATGGCCCCCAGCACCCCTTCGGTGAACAGGCTGTTGATGGCACGCGTCACGTACGGAGACTGGTCGAACTCGAACGATACTTTGATGTCGTCCGGCAGTTCCCCCTGCATGGCCGGCAGTGCTTTTTTGATCTCATCGATGACGCTCATCGTCGAGGCTTCGGCCCGCTTCGTCGCCAGGATGTAAACGGCGCGGCGGCCGTTCACCAAGGCATAACCGGTCTGGAGGTCGGTGGCATCTTCCACGACCCCAATGTCCCGCACATACACCGGCGGTCCCTGGTTCGTCCGGATCGGTATGCTGCCGAGATCACGGATATCCTTCACCAGGGCGTTCGTCGGTACAACCGGGTAGCTCGAGCCGACATGCAGGTTTCCCGAGGGACTGACTGCATTCCCGGAAGCCAGTGCAGTCACCACTTCATCGGGAGAGATGCTGTAGGATCGCAGCCGTTCTGGATCGGCCCGAATCACAATTGTCCGCGCACTGCCTCCGAACGGTGGCGGCGCAGAAACGCCCGGTAAGGCGGAAAACATCGGTCGGACTTTGAACAGCGCCTGATCCTGAATTTCACCGACGGTCTTGGTCTCACTCGACAACACAAGGTATCCGACGGGAACGCTGCCGGTGTCAAACCGCATGACGAACGGCGACACCGTTCCCGGCGGCATGAAGGCCCGCGAACGGTTGACATAGTTGATGGTCTCCGCCATCGCCTGGGCCATGTCCGTGCCGGCATGGAAGTACAACTTCATCAGCGCCATGCCCTGGATGTTTCGGCTTTCGACGTGATGAATGCCGCTGATGTAAAGGAAGTGGTACTCGTAGTAGTTCGTCAGCAACCCTTCCATCTGTGCGGGATCCATCCCGCCATAGGGTTGGCAAACATAGATGACCGGCAGATTGAGAGCCGGGAAGATGTCGACCTTCATCGTCTGCAGCGGCAGCTCAATGCCAATTGTCCGCAGCGATTGGTCTACAGACTTCGGCCGCAAGGCAACCGCGCAGGCGAGCACGATGGTGACGACGCCGACCATGACGGTGAACGGCCGCCGCAGGGCGAATGCGATGGGGTTCATGCCCAGCTTTCGTTAGAATCCGGAAGATGTTCGCTCCTGGTTCCATCGGAATGCTCGGTTTGTGACGAACTGAACCCTTCCATCTGTATCCAGGGACGATATCGTAAATCGATAGTAGGGGGTGGTGCAATGCCCGGTGACGATTTGCTGAAACACTTTTTCGGCGGGTTCGTGCGCCTCCACATCCTGCACCACGCCGGAATCGAACCGATCTACGGGATCGAAATGATCGAAGAATTGGGAAGGCACGGGTACAAACTGAGTCCCGGCACCCTCTACCCCATTTTGCACAGTCTCGCGAAAGCCGGTTACCTCACTAGTGAGGACGAAGTTGTCGACGGAAAACGACGGAAAAATTACCGTGCCACCAAGAAGGGTGAAAAGCTGCTCCGCGAGGGGCGAGAAAAACTACGAGAGTTGTTTCGAGAGGTTGTCGAGGAAGATCCGGCTCACTGACTTTCGTCCGGGTCGCACTCACCTCAGTGTTATGCGGCGGCGTGATGAACCGTGGGCACAACCGCAGCCATCACGGCCAACGTCTTTGCCGTCGCGCCTTGTTGGGTCTGAACGAATTCACGGGCGGCCTGGCCCATCCGGTTTCGCTCTTGCTCATCGCGCAGGAGGGCACCAACTGCCGTGATGAGATCGTCCCCTGTCGTCACCACGCGCGCAGCGTCGCGCGCCAGCAGTTGTTCCACGATTTCTTTGAAGTTCCGCGTGTTCGGTCCGAACAGCACGGCGGCTCCGTAACCGGCCGGCTCAAGCATATTCTGACCACCACGGTTGGTGAGCGAACCGCCGACAAAGGCCACATCGGCGAGACCCCAGCACGCCCCGAGTTCACCGAGCGTGTCGAGGAGGGCGATGGGGAGATGGTGAATGGTGGATGGTGGATGGCCGGACAAAGCAGCTTCTTCGGGCTCTCGACTCTCGACTCTTGACTCTCCACTCCTCCGCAGCACCTTATGCCCGCGTGAGACCACCAGCCTTGCAACATCGTCGAAGCGTTCTTTGTGTCGTGGCACGAGAATCAGTCGCAGTTGGGGGAACTCGGTCTGCAAAGTTTCCCAGGCCGTGATGGCGTAATCCTCTTCGGTCTCCTGAGTGCTGCCGGCGATGAAGACCAGCTCTTGATCTCCGATGCCGAAGAACCGCCGCAGTTCCTCGGTCTTGGGATGGCGGCGGTTTGACTGCACGCGATCGAATTTAATGTTCCCCGTCACGGTGACACGGGGGGAAAGCACACCGAGCGCACTCAACCGCGCAGCGTATTCTTCCGTCTGCATGGCACAGTGCGCGAGAGCCGGCAGCACGCGCTGCCACAGAGGAAGCAAGCGTTGATACCCACGGAAGCTGTTCGCACTGATGCGACCGTTGATGAGCACCACGGGCACGTTCAATGCCTTCGCGGCCAACAGAAAATTCGGCCAGAGTTCGAGTTCCACGAGGACCACCATCTCGGGTCGCACGGTTTGCAGTGCTCGTTTCACTGCCCACGTGAAATCGAACGGCCAAAAGGCGATCGTATGTTGTGGGAACTTTTCCCGCGCAACATCGAACCCCGTACCGGTGGTGGTCGTGATGACAATCTCGTGGTGTGGATGCGTCGCCACAAAGTCCGCGATCAGCGTCGGCAATTGCAGCACTTCGCCCACACTCACCGCGTGGAACCAGACGCACGGCCGTTCCGGAGACCGCCGCTCAACCCATCCGGTAAGTTTCTCGCGCAGTCCCGCCACCGGTTTCTTCAGCACAACACGGCGGTACACCAACCACGGTGCAGCGAGCACCAGGACCAGTAGATAAATGCCATTCAAACACCACGAAAGCATGGGCATCCTTTCCCCGCCGCGTTTTGTGCATCGATGTTCTGATCCGTATTCGGCGCTCATCACGCGCGGCATGATGAACCGATCCAGACGACGCTCGGCAAAACGCCATCGGTGATGATACTCGTTTCCAGACGACGCGCGAATTCGAATTGCCGGACGGTACGGCAGCGATGAAAACTCGAAATCCATCGTTGTCAACGCGGATTTTCCCCTGTTCTGGTATGCTGCGACCATTCCGTTTTGTGGAATGTGATCCACACGCGCGTTCTCCGAGAAAACCGCTTGTCACCGTTGGCCAGGGAGTTGACTGGAATGGTCCGTCTGCATGGTTTGCTGCTCGTCGTATTCAGTTTGAGTGCTGTCTGCGGTTGCGGGACTTCCTCCACGCCGACGACTGGACCGGAATCGCTGTCGACCGCCGATGCAGACAAGGCCGCCGCTCCGGCTGACGCCGCGGCTGCTGTGACCGCCGCCGCCAGTGCCATGCGCGACGGCAAACTGGAACACGCATACGATTTACTCCCGGCGTCGTATCACAAAGACATTGACGGACTCGTCCATGAATTCGCTGACCAAATGGACGCGGACGTGTGGGACGCCACGTTCGGCGTCCTCGGGAAAGCCACGTCCCTGCTGAAGACGAAGAAAGAGCTGCTCCTGTCCATGCTTCCAAAGCAGCCCGGCGCGGAAGCCCAAACGGCAGCCCTGGCCGACAAGTGGGATGGTCTTGCTGGCGGACTCGAGCAACTCGTGACCAGTGACCTGTCTGAGCTCAGTAAGCTCCGATCGACAACGACCCGCAGCGTTCTGCAAAAGGGGGTAGGGCCCCTCATGAAAGAACTCGTGGCGCTCAGTGCCGTCGTTTCCCCGCCCGGCGCCCCATCCCTGGCCGATCTCGACAAAGTCCAGGCCGAGGTTGTCACATCCACGGACAGCACGGCCACGGTGAAGATCACTTCCCCGAATCAGGCCGAGCCGGAATCCGTGGAGTTCGCCAAAGTGGAAGGCAAATGGATTCCGAAATCCTTCGCCGACGAATGGGCCGCGAATATCGAGAAAGCTCGCGAAAATCTGAAAAGCGTCGGCGGAGACGCCCTGACGGCCAGTAAGCCGCAAATCCTGCAAGTGTTGAAATCGGTGGACGGTGCGCTCGACCAGATGCTCACCGCCGAGACGCCCGAGCAGATTCAAGCAGCGACATTCTCACTCGTCCCGGCGGCGATGATGATGTCCGGATTGCAGGCCCAGATGAGCGGTGCTTCCCCATCGAAATCGAAACCCGCCCCGCAGGTGACCATCACTGTTGCCCAGGAACTGTCCGATGACGAACTGACAAAGCTGGGCGACGTCTTGAAAGACCTGGTGGATGACACCGCGCCTCTTTCCACGACGTCGGCGAAACTCGACGGCAAGACGATCATCACCGTGAAACCGGTGGCTGATGTTGCTGCCTTCGCTGAAAAACTGACGATCGCCCAGGATGCAGAAGTTGACGAGGACAACCGCTCCATCAATGCCAGCAAGCTTGCGTTTGAATAAGACTCTGAGGCACTGCACAGCAGCCCGGCATTTTCCGAAATGCCGGGCTGCTTCGATTTGAAATTGGCGCATCCGCAGGGGATTTGCCAAGTCGATGTGCATCGCATCGATTTGGCAGAGGTATCGACGGTCAAATTCCCGACAATCCCGTTGTACTACTACCGAACTGTTCGGTCTCCAGGCCCATTCGTTGCAGCATTGCCACGTAGAGATTGCACAGCGGTGTGTTCTGGTCGCGACGGAAGGCGAGGTGTTGGCCGTGACGGAAGCCGCCGCCGGCGAGGAGAATCGGCAGGTTCATGTTGTCATGCGTGTTGGCGTCCCCCATGTTGCTCCCGTAGAGAATCATCGTCCGATCGAGAAGTCGTTGCTCTCCTTCACGGGACTGCGCCAGTTGCTGGAATAGATCGCGCAGCAACTGCATCTGCTGGCGGTCGACATCTTCGAGCTGCTGCACCTTCTCCTCGGCCTGACCATGATGGCTGAGGTTGTGGTAGCCATCGGTCGTGTCCTTGTTGTCGTGCAACTGAAAGACCGGCGTGGCGAAGGCATCGACCATGAGCGTGACGATGCGTGTGGAATCGGTCTCCAGCGCCAGCTTCGCCATGTCCAGCATCAGCCGGAACTTGGGGATGAACAGCTTACGGTCCTGAATGTCGGCGGGCGGGGTCTGCATCGTGGTCGGCTTCGGACGCGACTCCCATTCACGGGCCGCTTGCAAACGCTCTTCCAATTCTCGTACCGATGTGAAGTATTGATCGAGCCGGGCTTGATCGCTGCGGCCGAGACGCTGACCGAACTGGCGGGTTTCATCCCGCAGAGTATCGAGGATGCTGCCGCGTTCCTCCAGACGATGCTGTTGGCGAGCGACGGCCGCGGGATCGCCTTGCAGGAACATCTTCTGAAAGAGCGCCGGGGCACTGTCTTCCGCAGGGAGCAGCACACCGTCTCGCGTCCAGGAGAGACTGCGGTTCGCCTTATCAATGTTGACGCCGAGATTGAGCGTGGGAAACCGCGTGACGGGGCCGAGACGCTCCGCGGCGTATTGATCGAGTGAAATCTGGTTGCGAAAGCCGCTGCGTGTGGGGCCGCGTGCTCCGGTCAGAAAGCAGTTCTCGGTGCTGTGCCCGCCCACCACGCCGGGATGGGAAAGCCCGCTGAAGACGGTGAAGTCGCGGCGGAATTCAGCGAGGGTGCTCAGGTACGGCGACAGTTCATAGTTGGCTCCCGCGTCCTTCGGGAAGAACGGCTTCGGCAGCACACCGAGATTATTCGAGATCAGCAATATCCGCTGTGGAGGTGGATTTGACTCGGCCGCAGAGGCACATTGCAGGCTTTCGAGCCAAGGCAGCGCGAGGGTGCCCCCCATGCCACGCAAGAAGGTGCGGCGCGATAGAGCGGACTTCGGCAATGGCTTCATTGAGTCGCTCCCTGGGGTCTCTGAACTTCGCATCCCGCCTGACCGAGGAAGATGCGACTGGTGACCAGCGCGCGAAGCAGATCACCGACCCGGTAGTCGGCGGCCGCGCAGTCATCGAGCAACCGTTCAATCTCGGCACGGTCGGAGAAGCGAACGGGGGTTCCGGTCGCATAGATGGTGAACTGCTGCAACAGATTCCGGGCCAGGGGACGCGGATTCGCCGCCAGTAGCGCTTTGATTTCCTGCACGTTCTGAAAGGCACGGCCGTCACGCAGTTGTCCGACCGCATCGACCGGACCAGCCAGTGTATAAACGAAGTCGTGCCCGGCGCGATCGATGCCGCTGACTTGTTCGCCACTCTCAAGACCACGATACCGGGTCCGCCAACCGCCGAGGATGTCGAAGTTTTCCAGCGCCAGACCGACGGGATCGAATCGGGCATGACAGTTCGCGCACGCCACGGAATTCGTATGCAGCTTCAACAACTCACGAATCGTTTTCGCGCCGCGAATGTCTGGCTCAACCGCAGGGACGCTGGCCGGAGGTGGCGGTGGTGGTTCGCCCACCAGCCGGTCCATTACCCACGCACCCCGAACCACAGGAGACGTGGTCGTTCCATTGGCAGTGACTTTCAACAGTGCCCCTTGCGTCAGCAATCCGCCGTAGGGGCTGCCTTCGGGGACAGCAACTTTCCGCATGGCGGACCCATCCAGCGGCGGCAGCCCATAGTGCGTCGCAAGACGGTCGTTGGCGTAGATAAAATGGCTCTTCCGTTTCTGGGTGCCGGACAGGGAGATTTCAGCGATTCCAGAATGCGGGAGGCTTTTCGCAGCGCGGGAGGTTTTTGTAGGCTGTCGCCAGGAAATTCGGATTCGCGTTCCAGGGAGGGACGGCGGTGG
>JBGSUN010000284.1:0-7397 GCA_041753475.1 Planctomycetaceae bacterium
CGGCGCTGTGCTCATCCGCAGCGCTGCTGACAAGTCGGCGCGGCGGAGTCGAACGGCCGATACCCCGACGCGCCTCTCCCGATGATGAAGTTCGTCCCGCTTCATCCCCGCCCGCCGCCACGCCACACACGGAATGGAAACCGCTCACCTGCTGCAAACCCATAACCGACGCCACCACGCCCGCCGTCGCGGATCGCTCGCGATACGCCCACTCAACGACGCGCCGAGTCCGGGCAAAACCACGCCGGGTATACTGGTTTAAGGGCTAGCTCGGTTGCGGTAGTTCGCGCGCCGCGAGGCGGGATTCTTCGGGTGGCGCTTTGCGCTCGAAAGTCGCACCGCTTTTCCCTGGCCATAAAGATGACCACCAACCGCGGAACAATCTCGTCCAACTGTGAGACAACTTCATCACCGCGATGGAACGGCCCTGCAACGGATACAAATCCTGCGACCACAGCCGGCGATACAGCGGTTGTTGCGCCGTGTCGAGCAGTGGTTGCCAGAACTCGTCGTCTTCGTGATCGGGCAGACGAAACGGAATTGTTTCGTGATGGGAGTTCATCAGCACCAGCAGCGTATCGCCGGTGATGTGGCGACCACGATCATCAATTTCGTCGTGCATCTGGCCTTCCAGACGCATTCCCAGGCACCGAACGTAACCCGCGTGCCAGTCGTAGTCGGTCATCTCGCGACCTTGCGGCGTGAGCCACAGCACGTCGCGCACTTCCCGTCCACGAATTTCGCGGCCTTGAAAAAACTGCCGGCGTTGCAGCACCGGTTGTGATTTCCACAGCTTGACGCATTGCTTCGTGAAGTTGAGGAAGTCGGCTTGCTCGTCGGTCATCCGCCAGTCGATCCAACCGAGCAGCGTGTCCTGGCAATAGACGTTGTTGTTGCCCAGTTGTGTTTGACTGAGTTCGTCGCCGCTGCGGATCATCGCCACGCCTTGGGACAGCATGAGCGTCGCCATGAAGTTTCGCTTCTGGCGTTCGCGAAGGATGCGAATTGCGGGCGTTTCCGACGGGCCTTCGAAACCGCAGTTCCAACTGTTGTTGTGCGATTCGCCGTCTTCGTTGTGCTGGCCGTTATCTTCGTTGTGCTTGTGGTTGTAGCTCACCAAGTCATGCAGTGCGAAGCCATCGTGACAGGTCACGAAGTTGATGCTGGCGTACGGTCGGCGGCCGTTGTGTTCGTACAGATCACTGCTACCGCAGAGACGTGTGGCGAACTCGGAAACAGTGTTGCCGTCCCCCTTCCAGAACTTGCGGACACAATCGCGGTATTTGCCGTTCCATTCGGTCCACAATACCGGGAAGTTACCGACCTGGTAGCCCCCTTCGCCGAGGTCCCATGGCTCGGCGATCAACTTCACCTGCGACAACACCGGATCTTGATGAATGATGTCGAAGAACGCGCCGAGCTTATCGACGGCGTGCAATTCGCGCGCAAGCGCGCTCGCCAGATCGAAGCGGAAACCATCGACGTGCATCTCCTGCACCCAGTATCGCAGGCTGTCCATGATGAGTTGCAGCACGCGCGGCGACAGCATGTTGAGCGTGTTGCCACAGCCGGTGTAATCCATGTAGAACCGGGGATTGTTCGCCACCAGGCGGTAATACGCCGAATTATCCAAGCCGCGCATCGACAGAGTCGGGCCGTGCTGATTTCCTTCCGCCGTGTGGTTGTACACAACGTCGAGAATGACCTCAAAACCATTCTTGTGCAGCGTCCGCACCATCCGCTTGAATTCGTTCACGGAACCCTGCGGTGATTGATCGGCGGAGTAACACCGGTTCGGGGCGAAATAGCCGAGCGTGTTGTAGCCCCAGTAATTGGCGCGCCCCTTTTCGACCAGGAATCGGTCGTTGATGTGGTAATGGACGGGCAGCAGTTCCAGTGCCGTCACGCCGAGGTCGCGCAGATGCCGCATGGCCCCGGGGCTGGCGAGCCCGGCATACGTTCCACGAAGTTCTTTGGGCACGTAGGGATTCAGATAACTGAAGCCTTTGACGTGCATTTCATAGATCAGCGTTTTATGCCAGGGTGTCCGCAGGGGTGCATCCCCGCGCCAGGAAAAACGCGTATCGACCACGGTGGCCAGCGGGGCAAACGGGGCGCTATCCCGGCGGTCGATGCTCAGGTCTTGCTTCGCGTCACCAACGTGATAACCGAAGAGGGAATCGTCCCAGGTAAGATCGCGGCCGATGGCTTTGGCATACGGGTCGAGCAGCAGTTTGTTAGCATTGAAGCGGTAGCCCCGTGCGGGATCATACATCCCGTCGGCCCGGAAACCGTAGAGCTGACCGGGCTTCAAACCGGGGAAGTAACCGTGCCAGACGAAGTCCGTCTGTTCCGGGAGTTCGATGGTGTGCGTGGGAGCAACATCGTCGGCGCTCTCAAAGAGACAGACATGAACTTTTGTTGCATTTTCGGAAAAGACGGCGAAATTGACGCCCCGTCCGTCCCAAGTTGCCCCCAGCGGGGACGGTCGCCCCGGCCAAACCTGCATGGTTCAATCCTGCCTTCCGATTCCCAACGTCTTCCGCTAAAAGCGGTTACGCTGCTGCTTCGGTCGGGCGACCCTGAGGCTGGTCCGCCACGGCCCTGCTCGTGTCCGTCCCTATTATCGGCAGAACAGCAAGCCGCGCGCATTGTTCATGCGCACAGGTAAAACCATACACGCTCGTGCGCGGCGCGATGTCGGTTATTGGCGAGCGTCGGAGATTATGCCAATTTCTGCCGCAGCACTTCATAACACACAATCCCCGCGGCGACGGCGGCGTTGAGGGAACCGAGTTGGTTCGCCATCGGAATTCGCACCGGCAACGTGCAGCGTTCCAACAATTCCGGAGCCACCCCGCGGCCTTCGTTGCCAATGATGATCGCGACCGGCGGGCGTAAATCCGCCGTGAAAATCGTCTGCTCGGCTTTCTCGGACGCCGCCACGATCTTGACCCCACGCTGATGCAACTGATCGATCGCCGTCGTTAAACTGTTCACGCGCGCGATCGGCAGCAGATTCACGGCTCCCGCGGAACTCTGGACAACCTGGCGATTCACCGCCGATTGTTCTGTCGCGCCGACGAGGACCGCGTCCACACCGAGTCCGACCGCCGAACGGACCATCGCCCCGAAGTTGTGCGAATCGTGAATCCGATCCAGCACCAGCCAGACCGCGTGATCCCCGAGCGTCCGGCACAGCGTCGCGAAGTCCGCATACGGAAACTCCGGCAACCGCGCGGCCACCCCCTGGTGTTCTTCGGAGCGGCAGCGCTTCGCCAGCGCGGCGTCACTTTCCTCAATCAACGGCACCGAGTGCTGTTGCGTCCAGCGCTGAATTTCCATCGCGATATCATTCGGGCAGCGCGGGGATAAAGCGACTTCCAATGGTGTCCATTGACCCGCCCGTAATGTTTCGATCACCGCGTGCCGGCCCCATAACCACGCTCGATTGTGGTTCGCGCTGCGCGAGGATTTCGGTTCACGCGGCATCTGTAAATTCTGAAAACAAGCGGTCATTCAAGGAATGCCATGCTTGCAGTTTTGGGCAAGCATGACACTTTTCATCTCTCGAAGTCCGGCGTTTTCTTCAACGCCGGACTTCTGCCTTTCGGATGAGAGAATGCGAGGATGTTTTCGCCTTGCAACCAATCGAAATCCAGAAGCCCGGCATTGAGGAAAATGCCGGGCTTCGATGAGTTCTACGCCGGGCTGACGCCGCGACGCTCGCCGTAGAGATTACTCGATCACGTCCACCAGACGCGACAGACTCACGATTTCGTTCTGGCGAACGGAGAGCCGCTGGCGGTTGGGGCGGATGCCGTGGCGGCGCGCTTGCAGCACGTAGAGATCGCGCGTGGTTTTACTGTCGCGCAGATCGTGGCAATCGGCGTCGGTGAGCGTGGCGAAGTGGGTGTCGATCCCTTCCAGCGTGCCGATGATGACGTACTGGCTGACGACATCCAGCACCACTTCCTGCCCGCGGAATTCATCCCAGATGGTGGCGTCGGCCATGCTTGTTTCTCCCCGGAGGTTTGTCTCGGGGATTATAGCACTGGGTGAATCGGCGCGGGGCGCGAAACCGCGAAGCGTGAGGGCCACGCGGTCGTGTGCGATCACAACTCGACGAGGATTACTTGTGGTATCCCAACCCGGTAATCACTGCATGCAGTTCTTCAAACGTGATGAACCGGCGGCGGTGCTCCAGCTTGTACTGGTCGATCGCGTTGCCTAACTCGGCGATTTCTGGACGTTCGGTGTTCGGCGTGGCCCGGAATTGGCGGCGTTCCGGCCCTCCATGACTCCCTTCACGGTTGCCACGACGATCGACAAACGGGCGAGTGTTCTGTTCGAGAACGGTTTCCATTACGATACTCCCTGGCGGTTTGAACCACACTAAGCCTAGGTCACTGCCGGGTGGTGCGATTCCCGACGAGTCCGTCCTGCCCGGTTCCGGGAGAATTCCAACGCTCATGAGTACGAAGATTACGATTCTCGGCAGCGGAGCGATGGCAACGGCTTGTTCGATTCTGCTGGCCGAGCACGACGACCAGAACGTTTCCATCTGGGCCCGCAACCCGGCCCACGCTGAACAAATCCAGACCACCCGCGAAAACAAGCGGCTCCTGCCGGGAGTACGGCTGCCCGATAAAGTGCAGGTGACCGCCGATCTCGAACAGGCTCTCGACAGTTCCGACTATCTCGTCGCCGCGATTCCGACGCAGTTCCTGCGGACGACACTGAACGAAATCCGCGGGTACCTGAAACTCAACCGCCCGGTGATCAGCGTCATCAAGGGCCTCGAAAACGAGACCTTCCAGCGACCGAGCGAAATCATCGCGGAAGCGCTCGGCAGCCGGGCCGTGGTCGCGCTGAGTGGGCCGAGTCACGCGGAAGAAATCGCACGGCGGTTGCCTGCCACGGTGGTCGCTGCCAGTGGAGATTTGGGTCTCGCGCGGCAAGTGCAGAAAATGTTCAACACCGAGCGATTCCGGGTCTATACGAACTTGGATCTGATCGGTGTCGAACTCGCAGCCGCTCTCAAGAACGTGATCGCCATCGCCGCGGGGATCTCGGACGGACTCGGTTTCGGTGACAACGCCAAGTCCGCACTGATGACCCGCGGGTTGGTGGAGATGACCCGCTTCGGCATGCGCTTCGGAGCGGAGGCCGGCACGTTCACGGGTCTCGCCGGCATGGGCGACCTGATCACCACGTGCGTCAGCCCCTACGGCCGCAATCGCAGTGTGGGGGAACGGCTCGGCAAAGGGGAAACACTCGATCAGATTCTGACCACGATGGCCGCAGTCGCTGAAGGGGTGGCAACCTCGAAGAGCGTGTTTGAAGTCGCCGAGCAGGAAGGCATCGACATGCCGATCATGTCGGAAGTCTACCGCGTCTTGTTCGAGAAGAAGTCCCCCGCCGCAGCGACGCATTCTTTGATGCTGCGCCCGCTGCGGGCGGAGTAACGCCCATTTAGCCCCCCGTTGTCCGCAACGGGGGGAAATTGAATTTAGCGCCCGAAGACACCCCCGGTTGAAGACAACCGGGGGCTAAATGAGCCATCCGGAGTCACCATGTCGCTTAACCCCCTCGCCGGTCAACCCGCTCCCGCTTCGATGTTGATTGATGTTGCGCAGCTTGAGAAAGCGTATTACGACGGCAAACCCGATCCGACGAATCCTGCACAAGCCGTGAGTTTCGGCACCAGCGGGCATCGGGGGACGTCGCGCGATGGGACGTTCACCGAGGCGCACATTGTGGCAATCACGCAGGCCATTTGCGAGTACCGTGCGGCACAGGGTTACACGGGGCCGGTGTATCTCGGGAAGGACACGCACGCGCTGTCGTCCGCGGCACAACGGACGGCGATTGAAGTCCTCGCGGCCAACGGCGTGGCGACGCTGATTCAGAGTGGCGATGAAGTCACGCCGACGCCGGTGATTTCCCATGCGATTCTGAATCACAACCGCGGCCGGAAGACGGAACTCGCGGACGGCATCATCATCACGCCCTCGCACAATCCGCCGGAAGACGGTGGCTTCAAGTACAACCCGCCCAACGGTGGCCCCGCGGATACGGATGCCACTGGTGTCATCCAGAAACGGGCGAACGAACTCCTCAAGAGTGGAAACGCGGCGGTCAAACGGATGCAGTATGAACGGGCCGTTTCCGCCAGTTCGACGCAGCAGAAGGACTTCGTGTCCGGCTATGTAAATGAGCTGGACCAGATCATCGATATGCCCGCGCTGAAGGGGGCTAAGCTGCACCTCGGCGTCGATCCCCTCGGTGGTGCGAGCCGGTTGTATTGGCAACCGATTGCCGAGCGTTACGGTCTCGACATCACGGTCGTGAACAACAAGGTCGACCCGCAGTTCGGATTCATGACCGTCGACCATGACGGCAAGATCCGCATGGATTGTTCCAGTCCGTGCGCGATGGCCGGGCTGGTGAAACTGAAGGATCAGTATTCACTGGCTTTCGGAACCGACCCCGACGCCGACCGGCATGGCATCGTCACACCATCACTGGGGTTGCTCAACCCGAACCACTACCTCGCGGTGGCGATTCGGTATCTCTACACGCATCGTCCGAAATGGCCCGCCACGCTGGCGATCGGCAAGACACTCGTCAGCAGTGCCCTCATCGACCGTGTCGGCGGGGATCTGGGTCGCACGGTGTATGAAGTCCCCGTCGGTTTCAAGTGGTTCGTCGATGGCTTGTACAACGGCACGCTCGGTCTCGGCGGTGAAGAAAGCGCCGGGGCGAGTTTCCTGCGGCACGACGGCACAGTCTGGTCGACCGACAAAGACGGCCTGATTCTGTGTTTGCTTGCCGCGGAAATCACCGCCGTGACGGGGAAGGACCCCGGTCAACATTACCTCGAACTAGCGGCAAAGTACGGGGCTCCGCACTACACGCGCATCGATCAGCCCGCGTCCCCCACCGAGAAGGACGTATTGAAAAAACTCTCCCCCGCCGTCGTGAAAGCAGAAACTCTGGCCGGTGACCCAATCACCGCGAAACTCACAGCCGCCCCCGGCAACAACGCGGCCATCGGCGGGTTGAAAGTCGTCACCAACGCAGGCTGGTTCGCCGCCCGGCCCTCGGGGACGGAGAACATCTACAAGATCTACGCGGAAAGCACACGTGATGCCGCGCACCTGGATCGCATTGTGGTCGAAGCCCGTGAAATCGTCACCGCGGCCCTGAACGCCGCGAAAGTATAACCCCCCCGTTGCGGACAACGGGGGGCTAACTCAACGACTACCGGCTAGAAGCCGGTAGGTTCGGGGGAAATCGTGAACTACGGACTGAAGTCCTTCGCTCACGATGGGGTCACTTGAAACTCGTCACCACCATCCTGGGGTTCTGTTCCTTCCTGTTGCCGGATGTAC
>JBGSUN010000285.1:0-17534 GCA_041753475.1 Planctomycetaceae bacterium
CCCACTACCCACTACCCACTACCCACTACCCACTACCCACTACCCACTACCCACTACCCACTACCCACTACCCACTACCCACTACCCACTACCCACTACCCACTACCCACTACCCACTACCCACTGGATTTCCATGACTCCCCAACAACTCGCTGAACATGCCGGTCTCACGTTCACCAAGCAGGAACCCGGTTATCTCAATCTCTGCGTCAAAACGGGCAATACGCTCATCACGTCCGGTCATGTGAGTGACCTCAAAGGCAAACTCGGAGCTGGGGTGACGGTCGAAGAAGGGAAACTCGCTGCACGGAACTGCGCGGTGAAGATTCTCAATTCGGTCTGGAACACCCACGGCACGCTCAACGGCCTGAAGGTGCTGAAAGTGCTCGGGTGTGTGAACTCGACGCTTGATTTCACCGACCAGCATCTCGTGATCAACGGCTGTTCCGACCTGCTGCACGAAATCTTCGGGAAGACCGGCGACGGCTACCACGCCCGCAGCGCACTGGGCTTCGTGCAGCTTCCCACAGGAGCCGCAGTAGAAGTGGAAGCGATTTTTGAGATCAAGGAATAGGTGGCAGGCGGCAGGGGGGCGGTGGTAGGCAGAGTGTGACCGGATGGTCCTTTCCGATCACCTGCCACCGACCACCGATCACCTTTGGACAATCCATGACGCGCTTCATTTTTCTGTTCGCCGTCATCGTCGCCGCGCCGTTGTGGGCCGAGGATTGGCCGCAGTTTCGGGGTGTGCGTGGCGATGGCACGTGGCAAGGGCCACGGTTATCAGAGCAGTGGCCCGAGGGCGGACTGAAGGTGCTGTGGAAGCATCCGATCGGTGGCGGCTACGCGGGGATCAGCACGCACGGCGATGACTTCGTCTTCACGATGGACCGCCAGACGGAACCGACCGAGCGCGAGCGTGTCCTCTGCTTTCACGGCGCGACTGGAGAACTCGCCTGGGTGCATGAGTACCCGGTCAAGTACGACAAACTGGATTATGGCAACGGTCCCCGCGCGACGCCCACGGTCTATGGTTCAACGTTGATCACCGTAGGAGCACTCGGTGATGTCCGTTGCCTCGATCTCAAAACGGGTGACTTGCTGTGGGCAAAGAACTATCAGCGGGACTTCGGCGGCCGACTTCCCATCTGGGGCTATGCCGGATCGGCGTTCATTCATCGTGAACGGTTGCTGCTTGCCCCCGGTGGTGAAGAAGCCTCACTGGTTTCGCTTGATCCCAAAGATGGCAAGGAATTCTGGCGGACACTATCCGACGAGGCCGGGTATGCCACGCCGATTGTGGTCGAGCACGCTGGTCGCGAACAGATCGTGCACTGGACGCCGTCGCATATCCGCGGTGTCGATTTTCTCACAGGCAAGCCGCTGTGGGAGATTCCGTACGAGATCACCTACGGTGTGTCGATCGCCAAACCGATTTTTCAGGAGGGGCTGGTCTTCATCGCCGGATATTGGCACGGTTCCAAAGCGATTCGTCCGGGTGATGGCACGGCGCCAGCAAAACTCGCATGGGAAGAAAACCGCTTTCTCCGCGGGTTGATGTCACAACCGCTATATCGTGACGGGCATGTTTATCTGCTCGACAAGCAATATGGCCTGACATGCTTTGAACTCGCGACCGGCAAGAAGCTGTGGGACGATAACAACACGATGACGCCGCGTGACCGCAACCCGCATGCATCTCTGGTGTGGATCGGCGAGGAAGACCGTGCAATGATGCTCAATGCCGACGGGGATTTGATCCTCGCGCGTCTCAACCCCTCCGGGTATCACGAGACGTCTCGCACCAGAATCATCGGCTTCACATGGGCCCATCCCGCATTCAGTGGCCGCCGGGTGATCGCCCGTAGTGACACGGAAATCATCTGCGTGGAATTGCCGAAAGCGGAGTAGCCTCCTGACGCACTAGCTGACGCCGTGCCCACCAGTCGGCGAGCATGGCGTCGATGAGCAGTTGCCCGGCGTGAAATGCCAGCAGCGGAAACGTGATGTAGGGGGAATCATCGCGGGCCACGAGCGGATGCGTGGCCATCAGGAGTCCGATCGGTAGCGTCTTTTGACTTGCGGCGAACATCACCGCGATTGCGTTGTCAGCGGGAGATCTCAGCGCACGGGCACCGAACCAGCCCAGAGCCAGGCTCGCCAGGTGGACCGCCACACAGGCCGCCGCCATCTCCAGCAGTGCGACCATGCCCGGGCCCGTTGGTTGCCCACGAAGAATGGTCCCCCCGCGTGTTGCCGCCACCAAGACGAGCAGCAGCACCAGCCACTGGGCAGCGGTATTGATCAGGCCGCGATGCTGCAATGACAGGGCCGCTCCCCACCGCGGCCGTTGGGCAAGCTGACCGAGCAGCGTGGGTAGCAACACACAGCACATCAATTGCCCCATCATGCCGGCCAGATCGATGCGCGTGTCACTCTTCAGGATCACTGCCAGCCACAGTGGTGAAATGACCACGCAGGCGATGTTGGTAACGAGGGTCACCAGTAACGAAATGGCGTCGTTTCCACCGGCCCGACGGGTGAAGACCGAGGCTGTGGCCAACGTGCACGGCGCAATGGCGGTAATCATCAACCCGAGCGAAAAATCGGGCCGTGATTGCAGTCTCGCCAGCGGCCAGGCCACCAGCGGTGTCAGGCCGAGGTTGACGATGCTCCCCCACAACACGGCTTGCGGATCGCGCAGGGCCTCTGTCAAGCGGGATGTGTCGAGGCTGAACGCCATCAGAAAGAGGACGATCGCCGTGGTCCATGCCGGATGAACGATCTGTAGAAAGAGCTTCGAGGCGTTCTCCGGCCCGTAGCAACCGGCCAGCAGTCCACCACCCAGACCCACCGCCAGCGCGCAAAGAAACCACTGTCGCATCAATGCCGCGCGCATGCCGTTCCGATGAAGAGTCTGTTGGTTGCTAGAGAAGGAGTGTTGGCAGAACGAGCAATCAGCAGCGCTGGGTGTAAATCCGCTCATCACGCTCCGCGTGATGAGCGGATCAACGGAAAGCGTGGATCTCCTGGATTCGCCATCGTTGTTCGTTCGCCACGGACCATATCACATCGCGGCGGAGTGGCGATATGTCCAAGCCACATTGGCGGCGGCGATGAGGAACACGACGAATGCCAGCGCACTGAGCGGTCCGGCCAACACCACCACGCCAATCGCCGCGAGGCCAGCGATCAAGAGTGGGACCATGCGGCGGACGCGTGGGTGACGGCTCGACAGCACACACACTCCGGCGAGTGCCAGGCAGCACAGCGTCCACACCACACCGAGAGACAGCGACAACGCCCGCCGTGGCCGGAGAGTTAGTGCCAGGCGGGCATCACCGCCGGACTTGCCGAAGACCAGGCGTTGACCACTGGTCGGCAGAGCCATGTCGAGAGAGAGCCCCCCCGATTGCTTCCACCCCGTGCCGAGGGACACCGTCGGCCCTTGATCCATCCAGGCATTCTCAACCAGTCCATCGCCGTCCATGTCGTTCAACTGGAGACCCAACGCCCCGCCCCCGCCGCCAAAACCACCGGCTCCCATGCCACCAAACATGCCCGCCTGACCCGACAACGGAGCCGTTCCGCTGGAGGTAAAATCACCGTTGGCCAGAATGCCGGAGCCCGGGCCATTGACCACTGGTCCTGGTGCGGGCATGGCTTCCCCTCCCGGTGTGTTGAATGCGTTGGAGATCAACGGTGTATTCGACTGCGGCAACAAGAGACCTTCTGCTGCGGCAGCACCGCCACGGTTTGGTCGTCCGAAGGAACGCCATTCGGCGGCTCTGCTCCCCCCCTGCGGTCCGCTCGCATTGCCCGCCAGACCTTGTCCCTGCTGCACGCTCAGTTTCTTGCCGGCAATGTCGCGGTTCAGGTCCAACAATTCCTTGTCATTCCGTGACCGATAAGCATTGCGGGCATCGAGGTTGCCACTGTTCTTCAACGCCTGTTGCGCCTCGGACGCCGCTTTCTCCGCGGACTTCGTGGTCATTCCCGGCTGATCGACGACGATGAAATTGAAGTTCTGGACGGCGCTTCCATCCAAGATGCCGTTGATGTTCACATCGGTTTGGAGTCCGTTATCGAAAAACAGGGCTGTGTTATTCGAGACGGCGTTCCCTAGCTGTTGCTGCACGTCCTGCGACTGCGGCTTGCCGTTCGGATTGATGTTCAGCCGCACGCCTTCCGGCCCGGTTTGGGCAATCGGTTGTTGCTGCTGCTGTTCCTGCTGCACGATCGTCTGATAGCGTGTCCGCAACTTGCGGTACTCTTCGGTCAGCGCAACATCGCCGCCATTGACCGCCGGATTTTGAGTTTGCAATGCCGTGTCCAACTGTTTCAGGTTGCTGGCACAGAGGAGTAGAGAACGTTCGCTGCTGAGCAAATCATAGTTCGACAGCAACTCGGCATAGTCCTGCAGAACGGCCCGCGCTCCGTAAGTGTCGGCCAGTTCCGACACGCGATCGTTCAGATTGTTCCGCTTGGGATCGCGCACCGGCCAGACATCGAGATCATCGGGCACATACACTGCCCACCGTGTGCGCGCCACGGGAATGCCAAACTCCGGGCTTTCCTCCTGACCGACAACCATCGGTGCCGGCAAATCGAGATCGCGGCCCAGCACACTGCTGCCGAGCGGCAACGCTTTGTCTAACCGTCCGCTCAGTGTCAAGGTGACGCGGAACGACAAATCCGCCGCGCTGGTTTTGGGAAGCGCAATCAAATGAACCGCTTCTTCTTTCAAGGTGGTGAGAACCGTCCGTGATGGTTGATTCCCCACGAAGACCGACAGCAGCCGCGAATCCTTGGGCAGCTTGACCGCCAGGAATTGACGGCTGCGATTTTTCAATGTGTATGCGGCTTGAGCGCGGTAGCTGCCGTCACGCGCGAGAATCATTGTGAGGTCGGCGAGGTTCACCGATGCCGGAATCCCCGCGGTCGGAGTGTACCGTTGCACCGTCCAGGCCAGTCCCACGCCCGCCGTCTTCACGCGGACGAACTCCGTCGCCTGATCGGTCAGTTCCTTGCGAACCACGATCGACACATCTTCCCGCTGGACCGGCTCCCGCACCGAGGCATCGGTGGCAGAAAGTTGATTGAGCGACGTGTTAACCAGCAGCACATAGTGCCGTTGAGTTTCGAGCGGAGTCGCCGCGGCATCGGAACCGACGAACAGCAATCCGGGAGCAATAATCCGCCCCGTCTGCGGTGGCAAGGTGGCTGCCGCGGTCAGTTTGAATTGCCCCATCACCGGCGAGCGGAGGGCCAGTGTCCAGCGCAGACGGCCATCGGGCAACACCGTCGTGGCGACGTCGCGCAGATTCGTTCCCTGGAAATCAAGCTTGCCGGCCAGTTCCGCGGGGGTATCAACAATGAGCCGGTCCGCAGTGGCCTGATCGATCTTCCATTGGAAAACGAACCCGTACACCACGGCGACATCGGTCACGGTGATGGATGTGAGCGATTCCCCCATGAGCCGAGGCGTCGCGCGATTCAGCGTGAGCGTCACATCTCCCGGTTCGAGTTGCGATGATTCAAACGCGAGATGGGCCGGTGTCGGCTGCAGTTGCTGGAAATGCGGGTTGATCGCTGCGGCGTCGATGGTCTTCCACTTGTCGAGCGCGGCCACTTGCGCGTTGAGGCCGGTATCGAGCCACACCGCCGATTGCCGCTGCATGCGCACGGCCCCGGTGACGGAGAGAGAACCGAGCGCCACATCGGCTTGGGCCGGGTCGCGCGATTGCGTCGTCAGCACGACGATTTCCACGACACCCTGGCGGGGTTGGTCATATTCCAGCGTGAGCACCGCGGGGCCGTCGCCGGGGGTGAGGAACCAGTCCTTCAGCCCATTCGATTGCACATCGAGCACCACCCAGTTGGCGGGGAGACGGAGGTCGAGGGCCGAGCGCGGCACGACAGCGAGATCGCATAACAACCGCGTCGTCGTTTCCACTTTGCGGTCGGAGATCCGTTGCCCCTGAAGCAACGTGACCTGCATCTGGGACGTGACCCGCGACGTGGTGAGCGACAATGTCCAAGGACGGCGACTGAAGCGGTAGACCAGTTGCGCCGGGGCATCGATCCGCGTCACGGGGACAACCGGCTGATAGTTCGCCGTATCGACCTGTGCCAGCCCCGTCAACGCTTCCGGCCGCACCGAGAACTGGTCGCCGGCGTAAATCACCACGTGGCCAACCTCCGCGGTCACTTCCAACGGGGCGATTTCCGTCACGGTCAAATTCGAGGGTGTGGCCTGCACGTGATGCGGCAGATACGTGTCGATCGTCAGTTCGGTCGCATCGCCGACGTTGCGCCGCAGGAAAACTCGCAACCGACGCTG
Source organism: Planctomycetaceae bacterium (assembly GCA_041753475.1). GTDB lineage: Bacteria > Planctomycetota > Planctomycetia > Planctomycetales > Planctomycetaceae > DSVQ01. The sequence goes on from JBGSUN010000285.1 coordinate 6,344, forward strand.
CGCTCCATCGCCAACGAGTTCCCAGCCGCCGACATCGGGCCCGGCGACCCCTTGCAGCTTCACCCCTTCCGGGAGCGCGAACGCAAGGTCCCGCACGATCCCCTGCCGGACGCGGTATTTGAAACCCGCGCTCACGGTCACGCCGGCATCGGCAACGCTCACCGCGGTCACCGATTCGACATGCACCACCGCGGCACCACCCTCACGGTTCTGTTCCGGCTGCCAACTGATCTGCAAGTCGCCGCCGCGGTCGATCGGCAACTCGATGCGTTGTTTCTCCGCTTCGGTGATGCGGCGGTAGGCCGTCGTCGACCCATTCACCCGCACGGCGAGACCGGTGGTGGGCAGCGCGAACGACAATTGAGCGGCAGGCGTCGGAGCCATCGCGAGATGGAACGAACCGGAAGCCCCCAGCACCTTCGCGGGGACGGAGAATTCGACATCGAGCACATGCAACCCGGCCACGGGGACGATCAGCGTCAGTTGACCACTGTTGACTTGAATCGCCGCGTTCTGACCATCGAGCTTCGCCGAGTTCAGCGCCACGTTCTGGAACGGCAGCGGCACGGTCCATTGGCCGTCGACATAACTCCGCAGGACGAGCCGGGCGTTGAGCTTCACGCTGGCGGCTTCGGGTTGCTTCTCGGGGACCACCACCTCGGCTCGGTACAGCGCTTCGAGGATGCGGCCCGCTTCGGGTGGTGGCGTGGTCAGCAATTTTTCGGGATGCGCGAGTTGATAGAGTTCGACAAATTTCTCGAACGGTAACAGCACGCGGTCGGCCGTCTGCGGGTCCTGGTCGACATGGAACGGCACAACGAGCGCCGGCCGTTGCACCGTCTGCGGCGGAGCGACGGGTTTAACCGCTTTCTCCTGCGCTTCCGCGGACGCGCCGGTCAATACCACGACCAACATCACCGCGGCGTTGAAGAACCCGCAGCAGGAACGGCACTTGAGCACGCATTGCGACACCAGCCAGTACAGCCCCCAACTCATTGCGGCACCACACGCCAGACTGAACAGACCGTCGAGTGTGATCTGCCACGTGACGGGAGCAATCGGCGACAGCCCGATGGACGCCGCCAGCAACAAGGCCAACACCGTGACCCGGCGGTGTCCCGGCACCTTGCGCGACAGCCAGCCGACGAACACTCCAAAGACGAAGAGCATCAACCGCCAGACGGAACCGGCGTGCCGGTCGACGTAATCGAGTTCGAGCGCATCGCCACTGCCACCACTCGCCGCACCGAGATAGCGGAACGATTTCGACCGACTGTGCGATGGGGCTTCGAGTGCGAGAGATAGGGAGAGTAAGCCTTTGCCCTTGGCGAGACCGCTACGGCGCTCGGCGGCTTCCAGTTGATTAATCACACCCTGAACTTGCTCGACGTCCTTCTCATTCCCTTTGAGGATCATGACACCAAGGTCATCAATTCGTTCGATTTGGACCTGACTTCTTAACTTTTCCGCGTTGGGTTTCGCCGGCACCCTGGCTTGGGGAGCGGCGTCCTTCAGCCGATCAATGGCACGTCCCTTTTCCAGGAGCATTTCTTCCCGCTCATCCACTATCGCCGACAAGGATTTGCGTGTCGCGGCTGCTCTAGCTTCCGACTTCGATTCGTCCATCGGTCGGGAGAAATCGCTCAGTTCCGAACGCAGCGAGAAGCCATCGTCGGCCGCGGGCGTGGGTGAGGCAACGGGGGCGGAGGTCGGAGCGGCGTATTGAACTTGTTCGTCAAGCCGGTATGTTTGGGATGTCCCACCGTGGATCGACCATGCGACACCTTCTTTATAGGAGTTTGCACTCCGCTGCTCTTGCGCCGAGAACGCATACATACAGAAGCTGACACAACCGAATCCCCCAATGACGAGCAGCCCTTCGATCACGCCGCGGGTGCCGCGATGTTGATGGAGGAGAACGAGAAAGGCGACCGCTCCCACCGTCACGACCAGCGTGAACAATCCCCATCCCGCGGACGACCACGTGGGCTGCCTCACGAGTCCTTGCAGTTCCACCAGCCAGCCGGGTTGATCGAGAGCGGACGCGGGTTCCAAGCGACCGCGGCTGTGGACCAGCAGCGTGTCTTCCGGATGGATCACGTCCCACCGCTGCTCGAGCACTTCAATCGGTTCGTCCTGCCCCTGGCCCGACACCGCTGTCAGTTCCGGCGGCGATTGGCGGAACGTCCCCGCTTTTTCCAATGCCGGGACATGGGAGCGGTAGAACAGTGTCACGACGACTTCAATCGCCCCACCCGATGAGGACACTGGCAACACATAGAAGTCCCCCTGCCGACGGACTTCCACTGGTTGGGAATTGATGAGTGCCGCCCACAACGTGGCTTCCGCGGGCAACGTCACACGGAGTTGCGGCACCCCGGCGAGTTTCAACTGGAAGTCCGCTTTCTGCTGCAATTCGCCGGTCTTGGAAACAATGCTCGACACCAGCAAATCGCGACAGACCGCCGTGGGAACCGCGGACTTGTCGAACCGTTGTTCGCTCAGCGACAGCTTCGCCCCCGCCGAGACCGTGCGGTACGCCCCGACGATCCGTTCCTTCGGCGTGTACGGCACCGCCGGCAGATCGAGTGGATCGGTCTCGGCGAGCGGCAACCCCTGCGCATCAGTGGCGTCAATCGTCAATTGCTGTTCGGGCCCGGCTTCCACGACTACCGCACCGAATTGCCGGTCGGTTTCTTCGACCGTCAGCACCGGCGCCGTGATCGCCCCCTGAGCCGGTCGCGGCGTTTCGAACCGCGTCGACAGGAACGTCTCACCATGCAACCGTTCGGCGAGTTGCAGCCGCCAGCGCCGTTGACCTTTTTCCACAGGCAACGGTTGTTGTTCGACGAGCCCGCGGAGTTCAAAGCGGACATCGTTCCCCACGGCTTCCGGTAGTGAGACGATGATCCGGCGGACACCGCCCCCTTCCACGAAGATCCGGGCGAACAGCTCGGAATGGAGCGTCTGCGGATCGAGCCGGTAGACACCGATGACTTCCGCAGCGACACGGGCCGGTTTGCGGATCGTCTTAATACGGCCGGAATACCGTGTGTCCTGTGACTGGAACCGCAACCGCTCCCACTCGGCTTTCAGCGGCGCGGGATCGAGACCGACGAATTCCTCGGCGACGAGATCGAGATCGTTATCGCCCCGGACAATGATCGCCGTTTCAGCCAACGTCGCCTGTGGCAGGACCAACTCAGGCAGCGGGAACGCAATCGGTTCCGCTTCGACTGGCCAGCCTTCGACCTCGCGACGGAGTTCGAGTTTCACCACCCCTTCGGCGCCCGGCGCGATCGGTTGCCGGAGTGCGAACCGGAACTGGGAGGTCCCGGCGTCTTGCGGAATCGTTTCCCATTTGAGCGGCTGCCCATCGGGACCGGTCGCCGCCACCACGGACCATTCCGCAGGGAGTTGCACGTCGACCTCGAACAGCGGAGCAAACCGCGGCGTGAGAGTGAGGGCCGCCTGCAACGACAATCCCGACGAGGCGACATCCAGCACCGCAGCGATCGCGGCATGCAGTTCCCGTGGCTTTGGTTGTGTCAAACAGCGGAGCGTGAAATTGTCCTGCCAGGCATCGAACCGCAGGGTCTCGGCGGCGTTGGCTTTGAGCATATCGCTGGGCATGTCCATGATTGACTTCTGCCCGACGGTGGCGCGGCGGATGCCGTCCATTTCCTGAATCTGCAACCGCACACCGACGGGGTATTGCAGCACCACCTGGCCGACATGCGACGTGGCATCCACCACGGTCAGCGGCGGCGCGAGCCACGGCGTTCCGGCCGGGGCGGGCATCACGCCACGGAACGTGATCTTGCGGGCCCCATCGAGAGGTTGACCGAACGTCAGCGTGATGAGCGTCCGTTGCGGATTCGCGGGGTCATCGGTGAGCGTCCACGATTCGAGCCCAGTGGCGTCGACATCGGCGATTTCCAGATAACCGGGAACCGAACAAACCACACGGTCCACCGGACGGCCGAAGACTTGCAGTGTGGACAGCGCGTGCCAGGTGACTTCGCCCGGTGAAACGAACAGACCGTACCCCGTCGTGGCAAAGACCAGCGCATCGGCTTTGCGATCGGTAGCCCGGTCGGTGATTCGCAGTTGCAGTGACGGACGGCCCCCGATGGCGACTTGGTACTCCGCGGGTTGATCGATCGCCGCGGGCCGTTCGCGCTGGAGACCATCCAGAAGCAACCGCTTTCCGGCGGGCAGCGTAATGGTGAGTTCGCCGGTGGGGCTGCCAATCAGTGAGAACGCGATGGCCTGATCGCTGCCGAGGGTGACGATTTCGGTCGAGAGTTCGAGCTTCAGGACGTAGGTGCCATCCTTCGGCGTGAGCAGTGTGAGCGCCCCATCTTCTTTACGACCGATGAACGCGGGCTCGCCGTTGAGCGTGGCCTTCTCGACGGACAGCCGTTGCAGCGGAAATGTCCACGCCTGCCAGCCGGGGACGAGTTGTTGCAGATCCGCGGTGACGGTGAGCAGCAGATGATCGCCGACGATGCGGGCCGCGTAATCGCACTTGGAAACAAGCTGCGCCGTCGGCGGGGGATTCTTCAGCGCCGGGTTCTTCGCCGCGAGTTCCAGCAGTGTCTTCAACTCGGCTTGTGGGAGCAGGACGCCTTTCTTGTCGCGCTCAACGACAACATCGAGTTCCTCAGTGGGAACAAAGATGCGCCGTGCGGGAACATCCAGTTTGACATCTTCCGCGCTGGCGCTTTGCAGAATCCCAAAGATCGCAATCACTGACATCGCGCAAAGGGCGACAACTCGTAGGGTGGGCTGTGCCCACCAATTCCGTGTCCTCTCAACCAGGAGCGGCCTGCATCCAGACCCTTCTCCCCCGTCTGCGGTGGAGAAGGTGGCCGAAGGCCGGATGAGGGGGCCGAGCGTTTCAACACGCCCCCTCACCCTAACCCTCTCCCCCGCGGACGGGGGAGAGGGGACCGGAGACGCGGCTTGTTGACAGATTGTTCTTCGCTGAAGCATTGCCCCGGGTTTTGTTGGCCCCTTCATCGCCAACATCATGGTGGGCACAGCCCACCCTACGAAGCGTTGCAGCAGCGGTGATGAGTTCAAATCAGAAAACATGACATCGTCCTGGCTGGAGAAAGAAGGGAACAAGACCCGCCCACAACGTGATTGGCTCACGTTGCCGGCTTCGGCTTGTCCATTCCCAGCACGACTGCATCGAACGCCCCTGGCGGTGGAATCACCGGCGCGGGGGGAATCGGCGGCGAACCACTGCTCGGCGAACTGCCGCCGCGGTCGGTTTGCCGGAAGAGCGCTTGAATCAACCACAGCGCCGCCATCGCAATCAGTCCGTAACTCGCCACCCCGATGCCATGCGCCACGAGGTCCGCATCCCGCAGGGCATACACGGCGGCGAGGAAACCGCCGAGGAGCACCAGTGTGAGCTTGTTCTCCCAACTGGTGTTCCGCAGGACGACCGCAATCAACACCAGCGCCCCGCTGACGATCCATGTATAGAACGGCAAATGCCACCACATGATTTCGATGCGATCGTGGCCGCCGAGGTTGTTGTAAGCGTAGGCATGCCCTTCGGTCGGGAAGTCGAACAACCCGCCGCCATCGTCACCGATCCATTGTCGCAGTTCAGGCAAGTCGGTCCGGGTGAAGCGCTGCCACATCGGCCGAACGCGCGGCGGATGATCGTTCACAAAATGCTTCGGCTGTCCGACGAGTGCGTATTCATCCGGCACCCAGACACCAACGCGGAGTTGCTGCACTGCGGCCCCTTCCGCACCCCCCAGCATCGGGACCCGCAGTTCCAGCGAACCGCCATTGCTGCGGAATGGGGGCGGATTGAGCGGCAAACGATACAACACCGCCAGCGAGAAAGGTTCTTCTGACGACTTCGCGCGGGTCACATTGACATAATACGCTTCCATATACTCGCTGGATTTCGCGTCCGGATTCTTCTCCAGCGAGACCGGTTTGCGCTCCACCATCGCGCCGAGAAGTTCCGCACCGCGCGGCAGATCGAGCCGCAGGCGTTGCCGTTCACTGGACTTGGCAGTGAACCGGACGCGGACCGTGGCCCCGCCGGAGCGGTCGAGAACCACTTCCATCAACCCGCGGGACACGACGGTCTCGATCACGTTCTGCACTTCATACTTGGACACCGTGAGGTTGAGCTCGACCGGTTGTTTGAAGTAGCGAAAGCCAACGAGGCCGTCCTGCGGCAGGCGGGTCAGTTCGCGGACATCGATCGGTTCGACATCACCGCCGGTGGCCATCGCCGCGACGGAGAGGACGCGGTCCTTTTTGACGGTCGCTTCCCCGGCGATGCGGGCCACGGTGATGGACCGCCGGCGGGCATCGTTCTCTGCCGCTTCAAACGGATCGACAATCCGCAGCGTTGGCACCGTCAGCGTCTGGGCTTTGCCATCGGCATCACCGGGAATTGGCAGATCGTACGTCACTTTGAATGGAACATTCCCCACAACATCGCGTTGCAGGACCACGGTCCACGTCACCCAGCCCTCGACGGCCGCCGCCGCACGGCTCTTCTGCTTGATCGGAGCGCTGGCCCCGTCACCGGTGACGATCTGAAGGGTGTCCGCCACGGCTTCAGGAACCGAGAACCGGAACGTGTCCAACCCGGCATATTCGACGAGATAATTGATGGCCGCGGTGACCTGAATCTGGCCCTGTTTTACATCGAGCGTGGTGCCGATGGACGCCGTCAGCCGCGTCGGTTTGGCAACAGTGCGGGCCGGAAGTGCCACCGGGCGGCGGTTGAATGTCCAGGCAGAGATCAAACGAAGACCGCTTGGTGTGCTATCGGCCGGTTGCGGATCAGGCTGCAATCCAACGATTTTCTCCGAGTCGGTAATCACATCCAGCGATTCCGGGGCGCGAACTCGCAGCTTGCCGTTCTCAATTTCGACCCCTTGCGGTTCGAGCAACGGAACCGGGGCATCGGCCGTTTCGGTCGAGGCATCCCGCGGTCGGCTGGCAATGACGACCACGTTCACCGCACCCAGTTTCCGTTCGGTCAGCGCGATCCGCAGCGTTTTGCGGTCCGCGGAAACGTCGAACTGCTTGAGACTGTCGCAACGCACATTTTCCACGGTGAAGTCGTCGGGCAACCCGAGTGTCAACTCGAAGACGCCGGTCCGTTCCACGGTGTAGTTGAGTAGCGTCTCGAGCTTCAACTGGTCCTGCGTGAAGGTCACAATCGCCAGATGTTCGAGCAGCAGGCGGGGTTCCACCGGCTTCACCGCGGCGGTGAGTTTGCACTGTGGTGTATAGAATTTGTAGAACGCCGCGCCTGGGCGTTTGATTCGTTGGTCGACTTCGGCTTCATCAATCCGCGAGACACCCTGCTGCGTGGTGACACTTAGCGTGAGATCAGCACTGGCCCGGAGCGCGATCTGGCCACTTTCGCGGAGCACATCGAGCAAATGAATGCCGGTGGCCGTTTCGCCATCCAGCCCGGCAACGTCAAACGGTTCGGCATCGACCACCCGTTCGGTGTGAATTTCCAGCGGGACTTTGCCCCCCTGTCGGCTGACAAGTTCGACGGTGACGACTTGCCGATTGGCTTCTTCGGCAACTTTCCATTCCCGTACCCGCGCCGCGGAGACCACATCTAATACCCTGTGACCTTTGGGGACCGCTAAGCGCAAGCGTTCGACTTGGCCACGGAGCACCTCGATGTTGAAGAACGCATCGGTGTGGATGAGACCGTCTTCCACCTGGACCAGCGTGGCACTGGTGGCACTGGCGAGGAGCTCCATGTCGGGTTTCGTGCCGACGCGCGGATGCCAACGGGCGGCGATCTTGTCCGTCGAACCGAGATTCGCCCGGATCCGTGTCGTCTTCGGCGCGGCTTCCACGGCTTCCTGTAAGAGTTTCGGCTCGACTTCAATCGTCTGATCGGCATCCGGGACCGCGAGTTCGAAACTGGTGACGCCGACGGTGGGCACCATCAATTCGAGGCTGCGACCTTCCGGCGCGGTCAACACCCGCGCGGTCATTTCCAGGGTGACCGTGTGCTCGCCGATTTCGGAGAAGAGGAGGCCGTATTCACCGGGACCGACGCCGCGGAGCAACACTTTGCCCGGTGCGGAAGTGATTTTGCCGATGGCTGCGCCGCCAAATTTGACCGGGATTTCTCCCCAGCCTGGCTTGAGAACTTGCACAGTGAGCGTTGCCTGCACTTTGGCGACGTCCTGCTCGACGGTGGCGACATATTTCGCGGACGAAATAATTCCGGGAACGGGAGGGATCGAAGCATCCTGCAGCGCTTTTCCCCAAGCCTTTTCCCAGAGGCCGAGATACTCCTGGTAGGACAGGAAGACCGAACTTCCCTGTTTTTCAAAAATCCCACGAAGGTTTTTGAAGGGAACGTAGATAATCTGTTCAGAAGGCGTTTTCGCTACATCCCCATCGCCGGGAGGCTGGGGGGGCTGGCCAAGGACGGGGGAAGCGATCATCGCTCCGACGGCCAAGTAGAAAATCACCACAAACCGAGACCAAGATTGACGTTGCATGCCGAGCATCCTTCTCGAAAGCGAGTGCTGCCTGTGAAGTTCAGCAAATTGAGCGGCGCTTGTCGAGTGTGCAGAATCGGAAAAACAGGAAAAACCGGCATGATGTGATAGAGCCGGCCTCCAATCTTCCTTCAAAGACGTGACCAAAGCAAAAAAGATTCCAGATTTCTTGTCCTGAACTGAATTGAATCCGGATGAACTCGCACGGGCCGCGATGTTTTTCCGCCTCACTGATCTCCACGTGTTGTCGTTTGGCGACAGGCGGCAACACGTCCCCACCCAGGCCCACACCCAATGCAAAATGTTTTCTATGAAGAAGTTGCGTCAATTCACCTGAGCGGTAGCGATTCCGGCGCACCGATTGCGTTCTCAGTTCCGTCCCTCTGCGATCACTCCGCAGTGGAGACGAACACCCTTGAGGACGCTGACTCCATGACGCTGCAACGCCACTTCAAGCGGATGGTTATTGACATCATGGACGATGGCACGCACCTGCTCCATATGGGCGAAATGGAGATTTGGGATGGTGCCGATCTCTCCCTGCTCCGCGAAGGATTCACGCAGCTCATCGAACGGGATGGGATCCGCGCGATCATCATCGACATGCACTTCGTGAAGTACATCCCCTCCGGCTTCTTTGGGATGCTCTTCGATTGGCACGAGAAGCGCGGTGTCTGGTTTGCGCTCACGCTGCCGCAACCGAACGTCCAACGGATGTTGTGGTTCCAGCAATTCTTCCGCCGGACAGAAGAGGGTTGCTACGAACTCTGGTCCGAAGGCCGCGACCTCTTCACTCCCGCCGGCATTGGTGCCGAACCGGTGCTGATTGAGAACCAGGCATAAGCAATTACACATGTGATCAGCACTCGATTCCAGCGCCAGGCTGGAATCGAGTGCTGTCATCCATTCATCGCTTGCGGCTTCGCGCCCCGCGCCGCTCACACCGAATATCCGCGCCCCGACGCTCAGCCGCAGTTGAGCACCCAGTTATTCGGCAACACCGCTTCCTTCGGGACGACGATCACGCCGTCGGCGATCACGACCGGGTCGCACGTCCCTTGTTCCACCGCGGTGTTCAGCTTCACCTGTACGTTGCGGCCGATGCGGCAGTTTTTGTCGATGATGGCCCCATCGATCAGCGACCCGTCGCCGATGCCGATGATTGGTTCGCCGGAACCATCTTCATTGTCCCGTTCGGCTTCGGCCTGGAAAAAGTCGGCCCCCATAATGATCGTGTTGCGAATCGTCACGTTCTTGCCGATCCGGCAGCGCAGACCCACGACGGAGTTTTCGATCACCGTCCCTTCACCGATCGTGCAACCGTCAGCAATCAGGCTTTGACGAATCATCGCCCCGTCACAGCGCGTCGGCGGCAATGACCGCGCGTGGGTGTAGATCGGGCCGGTCGGATCTTCCAGAGCAAACGCCGCGTTTGACTTTGCCAGCTCGAGATTGGCATCGAAGAACGAGCGAACCGTGCCGATGTCTTCCCAGTAACCATCGAAGAGATGGACCTGCACTTTGTGGGTGCGGATCGACATCGGGAAGATTTCCTTGCCGAAGTCGTGGTAGTCGGTCTTTTCGAGCAGATTCACCAGCACATCGCGGCGGAACAAATAGATGCCCATGCTGGCGAGGCAATCGCGGCCTTTGCTCGGAATCCCGCGGGCATCGATCCACGCTGGTTCGGTGCGGACGAGATCGATTTCTTCATCGGTTTTCGGCTTTTCGAGGAAGCCGAGCACGCGACCGCTGTCGTCCAGCCGCATCAATCCGAAGCCATGGGCTTGCTGCCGGGTCACGGGCAACGCGGCGATAGTGACATCGGCCCCGGTTTGCTGATGCGTGGCCAGCATCTCGCGATAGTCCATGCGGTAGAGCTGATCGCCGGAGAGAATCAGGACGTATTCCACGTCTTTCTGTTGCAGATACCGCAGGTTCTTCCGCACAGCGTCAGCGGTCCCCTGGTACCACGCTTCGCCTTCCATCGTCTGCTGCGCAGCGAGAATCTCAACAAATCCGCCATCAAAGCGATCGAAGCGGTAGGTCTGTCGGATGTGGCGGTGGAGGCTGACGGAGTTGAACTGCGTCAACAGATAAATGCGGTTCATGCCGCTGTTGAGGCAGTTGGAAATTGGGATGTCGATGATGCGATACTTCCCCGCAACAGGCACGGCCGGCTTCGACCGGTACTGTGTCAGCGGGAACAAGCGGGTCCCTTTGCCCCCGCCCAGAATGACGGTCAGAATTTGTGACATACCGATTCTCACTGGATGTGTGTCGTGGAGTTGGAATCGCGACAGGACACGCGCTTCAGAACTGAGCCCCGCATCCCATCAAAACGGGAGTATATCGGATCGACCCCGAACTGTCGTACCCCGAAACGGTTCCGCTGGGAACCGGATCGCATCGCTTTCCAAGGGGTGGTAGACTCACATGAGGTGCAGACCTCCCCAAGGCGACGTGCCTGCACGAAATTCAATGCGAAAGAGAAGAACCACGAAACACGCGGAATACACGACTCAACGACTACCGGCTAGAAGCCGGTAGGTTCGGGGGAAATCGTGAACTACGGACTGAAGTCCTTCGCTCACGATGGGGTCACTTGAAACTCGTCACCACCATCCTGGGGTTCTGTTCCTTCCTGTTGCCGGATGTAC
>JBGSUN010000286.1:0-14979 GCA_041753475.1 Planctomycetaceae bacterium
GAAGCTCCCGCTGAGCCGCAAATTGTCCCAGCGGGTGAAACAATCACGGCTCAGCGGGAGCTTCGCCCTCCCGAAAACCAAGCCAACGGGGAGCGGAGATCATCATGCACGCCTACCTTCGTCTCAGAATGATCGTCGCCACCTGGGGGTTGCTGTCCCTGTCGGCCTTTGCGGCTGACAAAGGGAGCGACTGGCCGCAGTTTCTCGGACCGCAACGGAACGGCCACTCGACCGAAACCGGCCTCATTGATCAATGGCCCGCAGACGGCCCGAAAGAAGTCTGGCGAAAGCCCGGCGGCGTCGGCATGTCCGGCATCGCGATCCACGGCGGAACCGCGGTCACACTCGTCCAGAAACAGGGACAACAGTGGCTCCTCGCACTGGATGCCCAAACCGGCGACACGAAGTGGGAAACGCCGCTCGCCCCGGAGTATCGCAACGGCATGGGCAACGGCCCGCGCGGCACTCCCGCCATCAGTGGTGACACCGTTTACGCTTTCACCGGCGAAGGGATTCTCGTCGCCGTGAAACTCACCACCGGGAAGATGGTCTGGTCAACAGACACGGTGAAAGATCTCGGCGGCAAACCGGCAGAATACGGCATGGCCTGCTCGCCGCTGGTGCATGATGGTGTCGTCATCGTCACCGTCGGCGGCACCGCGGGAACCGTCGCGGCTTACGACGTTCAGACCGGCAAACGGAAATGGGCCGCCGGTGAGAACCCCGCGGGATATTCCTCGCCAGCGCTGCTGACCATCGGTGGTAGCCCGCAGGTCGTGGCGTTCGTCGGCAATGCCGCACTCGGTTTGCAGCCGGCTTCCGGGACGACGTTGTGGCAGTATCCGTACGAAACGAATTACGACTGCAACATCGCCACGCCGATCACCGTCGATGGCAACGTCTTCCTGTCCGCCGGGGAGAACCACGGTAGCGTGATGCTCGCCCTCAAACCGAACGGCGAGAAATTTGATGTCAGCACCGTGTGGCAATCTCAGGGGACGAAGAGCGTCCTCCGCAATGAATGGCAGACGTCGATCCTGCTGGACGGTTACCTCTACGGTCTCGATAACGTCGGCGGTGCCGGGCCGGTGACGCACCTCACCTGCGTCGATGCCAAAACCGGCACCCGCGTTTGGCAAAAGCCGCGCTGGGGCAAAGGGAATCTCATTGCGGCGGAAGGAAAACTGTTCTTCTCAACGATGAACGGCGAGCTCGTCATCGCCCGCGCCAACCCGAAGGAATACGAAGAAATCGGCCGCAAGGAATACATCGGCACGACGCGTCAAGCCCCGGCGCTGTCGCGTGGATTGTTGTATCTGCGCGATGATTCGGAGATTGTGTGCATTGATGTGCGTCGTTAGTGGTTCGTTACGTCATGATTTTCGTGTGCCACTGGCTCTGCCAGTGTCTTTTTGAGGGAAGAGAAGACAGCACTGGCAGAGCCAGTGGCACACAACGAGGCTCCCGCCGTGCCGCGATGGTTTCACCCGCTGGGACAATTTGCGGCTCAGCGGGAGCTTCGCCCTCCCGAATGCACGATCGGAGGCCCATCGGTGACTGAAACCGCCCCTGTTCATCCGACCGATGTAGTGTTGACGACGCTGCTGGACGAACTGCAGTTCCAACTGATCGATGCCCAACACGCCTGCGGTGACATCGCGGGTTTGCCCACGACCTTAACGCTGGTGAGCAACGACCCGCTGGTGCTGACGTTCGATTTCCGCGTCGACCTGCATGCGGAACGGTTGCTCGAAATGCGGCCGGTGTTGCAGGGTTTATCCGATGCATCGATGCGGGTGTCGGTCCAGCAGGACGAAGTGCAACTCGCGCTGCTGCAACTGGCGGGACAGTCGGCAGACGCCATCCGGGAACTCGTGACCGAGTTCGCCGACTCGTTGAAAGCCGCCGGGCTCGATCTCCCGGAAGGGTGCCTCTACTGCGGGACCACCGAAGAAGTGGGGACGGTGCATCACGAAGGCCGCACCAGTCGAGCCTGTGTGACTTGCTTCACGCAGCGGTTGGAACAACTCGAGGCCGAACAGGCCGCGCGCGACCGGCCGCGCCGCAACGCCTGGATGGGGGTGCCGGCACTCGGTTTCTATGTCGCCCTGGGTTGGGCCGGGGCGTGGACACTCGCCGACTGGTTGCTCGACTGGTTTCGCGTGCAGGTGATCGAGATCAACAAATTCACGTCGGCGGTCTTCTTCGTGGGACTGCTCATCATCGGCGGCGTGCTGGGGACACCGCTGGGCAGTGCCTTGAAGAAGACAGGGCTGGTCCGTCGGGCTCCGCGTTGGCTCGGTGGCTTGTTTGTCGCCGTGGCAGTGGCGTTAGGCGAATTGCTGTACGTGATGATTCTCCTGTTTCGCTTCGCCGGCGTGATCGACCTGACGATAGCCGCGCAGTTGATGCCGCTGGTGATTGGCAATTACAGCGTGTTCTGGATCAGCATGAAGATCGGTCTCGCCTTGTCCGTTGGTTTCTTCGCCGTGATTGCGATTGAAGAACCCGTGCCCCGGAAGAGCGCGTTGTGATGCCTCCGGTCGTCCGCGACCGGCGGGGCTTCATCTCATCGAAAAGCCGATTTTTGTAGACGACTGCTTTCCGCGCGGTACAATCCAACGCAATCGGCCGAAACGCGCTTTTTCCGGCCGGTTTTCTGTCCTTGTGGGCCGCAACCCAGGAGTTCCATCATGGCCCCACTCGATCTCGATGAACCGATGCGTCAACTGGAACAAGATGTCGACCGGGAAGACGGCCGCATTCATGTGACTGGAACCGCCGCAGACGAACCCGTCATTCCCGCGACGGAAACGCTAGTCCCACCGACCACGCAGCGCTGCGGCTCGACCGACCGTGAATTGCTCGACCAACCATTCTGCGACGCCCCCCTCCATCGACGGGCGCGGTGAGAAGTCGCGGTCTTCACGGAACCGTGCGACCCGAACCCAACGGGGATCGTTTTCGCTGATGGTGCGTCATGTGGTTTCTGACCGAACCGGCGCCTGCGCTACGGAACGGGCTGCCGCCACGGTATGATCCGGAGCAACCGGGAACATCATCGAACTGTCAGGGGGAGCGAACGGATGCGATGGGCTCAGTGGTTTGGCGTCGTGAGTGTTGTGTTTTCAGGAGTCGCTTCGGCTGTGGCATTTGAGAATTCTCCGCGAACCAAAACGGTCGACCAGGTCGATGAATTTCACGGCACGAAAGTCGCCGATCCGTATCGGTGGCTGGAAAACGACGTCCGTGAAGACGCTGAGGTCAAAGCGTGGGTGGAAGCCCAGAACAAGGTCACGTTCGGCTATCTGGAAAAACTGCCGCAGCGAACGATGTTGAAAGACCGGCTCACGAAGCTGTGGAATTACGAACGCTTCAGCAGCCCGTCCAAACAGGGAGCAAATTACGTCTTCTCGAAGAACGACGGCCTGCAGAATCAGTCGGTCCTCTACATTCAGCCCGCGCTCGATGCCCCCGCGGAAGTGTTGCTCGATCCGAACTCTTGGTCGAAAGACGGCACGGTCGCGCTCTCGGGGACGTCCTTCAGCGAAAATGGAAAACTGCTGGCCTACGGCGTGCAGGATGCCGGGTCGGACTGGAATACCTGGAAGGTGATGAACGTCGAGACGAAGGCCGTCCTCGATGATGAACTGAAATGGCTCAAGTTCACCAGTGCGTCCTGGCTCAAGGACGGCAGTGGCTTTTTCTACTCCCGTTATCCCGAGCCCGAACCGGGAGCTGCGTTTCAGAAGCTGAACCTCAATCAGAAGGTCTATTTCCACAAGCTCGGCACGAAGCAGGCGGACGACAAAGTCATCTTCGCGAACCCGGAGGAACCGACGTGGGGCTTCGGGGCTGATGTCAGCGACGACGGCAAGTACCTCGTCATCACCGCGTGGAAAGGGACCGACGACAAGTACCGCGTGTATTACAAGTCGATTGCGGACCTCGACGCCGAGGCGGTGCACCTCGTCGGCAACTTCGATCAGGAATACACGTTCCTCGGCAACGATGGCACAGTGTTCTACTTCCGGACCGATCACCAGGCGCCGAAACGCCGGGTGGTGGCGATCGATCTGGTGCATCCGAACGCCGATGCGTGGCGGGAAGTGATTCCCGAGCAACCGCATGTGCTCACGGGGGTGAATCTGCTCGGCGACCGTGTGTTCGCCACCTACCTGCGTGACGCGGTGACCGCCGTGAAAGTGTTCGCCACCAGCGGCAAGTTTGAACGTGACGTGCAGTTCGATGGCATCGGCACAGCCAGCGGGTTCGGTGGCAAGCGGACCGATACCGAGACATTTTACTCGTACCAGAGTTTCGCCACGCCGCCGAGCATTTACCGGTACGACCCTGCGACCGGGGCGAGTTCGCTGCTGCGTCGCCCGGCGATTGATGTGAAGCCGGAAGATTACGTCGTTGAGCAAGTCTTCTACACCAGCAAAGACGGCACCAAAGTCCCGATGTTTCTTTGCTACAAGAAGGGGCTGGAAAAGAACGGCGCACTGCCGACGCTGCTGTACGGTTACGGCGGGTTCAATATTTCGTTGACGCCGTCATTCACCGTGTCGCGGCTGCTGTGGATGGAACTCGGCGGCGTCTTTGCGATGCCCAATCTGCGCGGCGGCGGGGAATACGGCGAAGCATGGCATCAGGGCGGGACGAAGCTCAACAAGCAGAACGTCTTCGACGACTTCATCGGTGCCGCAGAATGGTTGATCGCCCACAAATATACGCAGCCGGAAAAGCTGGCGATTCAAGGGGGCAGCAACGGCGGGTTATTGGTCGGTGCGTGTATGACGCAGCGGCCGGAACTCTTCGGTGCCGCGCTGCCTGCCGTCGGTGTGATGGACATGCTGCGATTCCACAAGTTCACCGCGGGCCGGTTTTGGGTGGATGATTACGGTTCCGCCGATGATCCCAAGGAGTTCGCAGCGCTCATCAAGTACTCGCCGTATCATGTGCTGAAGCCGGGCACAAAGTACCCCGCGACGATGGTCACCACGGCGGACACCGACGACCGCGTGGTGCCGGGACACAGCTTCAAGTTCGCCGCCCGGTTACAGGAGTGCCAGTCCGGGCCGGCACCGACGCTGATCCGCATCGAAACCCGCGCCGGTCACGGAGCCGGAAAGCCAACCGCGAAAATCATCGAAGAAGTCGCCGATCAGTACGCCTTTCTGATGCACGTGCTGGGGATGAAATAGGCCGCCGTTCTGTGTGCCTCCGC
This sequence comes from Planctomycetaceae bacterium, assembly GCA_041753475.1. Lineage (GTDB taxonomy): Bacteria > Planctomycetota > Planctomycetia > Planctomycetales > Planctomycetaceae > DSVQ01. The sequence goes on from JBGSUN010000286.1 coordinate 5,231, forward strand.
CGTGGCACACAATCAATCCACGGTCTGTTCACCTTTCTGCTCGACTCATCACGACCACCACGCGTTTCCGCTGGTTGCAATCGTCGGGAAGGAATCAGATACTGCCGATGCGTTGCTACCTAAGAAATCACGATCTCCCCACCCTTGGAATCCTCAATATGAAATGCCGTTCGCTGGTCCTGGCTTGCACGACCCTGTGTGCATTCGCATCACCCTCGTTTGCCGCGGAACTCGCCAAGCCCGTCCGCATGGGCTGCGGCATCATGACGTTTGACACCGTCCCCGGCTGGGGTCTGGGTGAAGACGGCAAGTCGATCATCGGGGCCACGCACGGCGGAGTCGCGATCGACAAAGCCGGGAACATTTACACCAGTGCGAACATCGGAGTCTTCGTCTTCTCGCCGGAAGGCAAGGTCGTTCGCCGGTTCGTGGGCGATGCGTACTCGAACATCCACGACATCGAAATTCACGCCGAAGGGAGTGACGAATTCCTGTACGGCGCTCGCAATGCCGCCGGTGAAGGCGTCAAGATTCATTGCGAGACCGGCGATGTCGTGTTGAAGCTCGGCATCCCCGCGGAATCGGGGCTGAACCTCACCAAGTGGAGCCCGACGGCCATTACGGTCGCTCCCAACGGCGATATCATTCTCGCCGATGGTTATGCCAGCAATCACATCTTCAAGTTCGACAAGACCGGCAAGTACCTGATGCACTTCGGCAAGAAGGGGAACGGTCTGAAAGAGTTCAACACCTGTCACGGCATGACGCTCGACACCCGTTACACCCCGCCGCGGCTGCTCATTTGCGACCGCAACCACACGCCGAAGGGCCGGTTGTTGCACTATGATCTCGACGGCAATTACATCGACGAAGTGGTCACCGGGCTGGGTATGCCGACGTCGGTGGCGATCCAGGGGGATTACGTTTCGGTGCCCGATCTGCTCGGCCGCGTCGTGATTCTCGACAAATCCAACACCATCATGGCGGTGCTCGGCTACAACCCCGATCCCAGCAAAGGTCGCGCCCACGGCATCCCGCAGGAGCAGTGGGTCGAAGGCATTTTCAGCGGCACCCACGGTTCCAACTGGGACAAGGACGGCAACCTTTACGTGCAGGACTGGAACGTCTCCGGCCGCATCATGAAGCTGGTTCGGGTGAAGTAGTTTTACCGGCATGTGGCAAAAGAGGGACACGGTGAACCCAGCGGTTGACCGTGTCCTTCGGCTTTTATGGGATGCGATTATCACACCGATTCTGCGGGAAACATCTGATCGTCGGACAGGGATCAAGGACGTCTGTCTGCCGATGCGGACATCCCCTGAATCTTGTTGACGGTGATGCCGATCCGAAGTCGACTGGTTGGAAACCATTCCATTCACCGGTCCGACAACGGGGAGACACAACCATGCGTTATCTGATGAGTCTGGTGTTCATGGCGGGCGTGCTGTCTGCACAGACGGCTTCCGCACAAGCCCCCGTGGTCGGTGGCACATGGAAGCTCAACATCCCGCAGATCAGCGAATTGCCTGGCACGCCCGTGTGGACGCTGACCGACACGGAAACCGGGTTCGACGGCACGTGGGATCTTTCCGTGCCGCCGGTGGCCAGTCTGGAAGGCACGATGACCGGCCGGCACATCTGGGGACCGATCTTTGTCGCCGATGCGTCATTCGACATTGAGGTGCTGGTCCCGTTTCTGCCGATCCCGATTCCCGCGCTGCCGACGGTGAAAGCGCTGATCTTTGTGAATGGCAACACCATGACGGGCTGGTCGCTGCAATCGCTGAATGGCGTGCCTGTGGGCGTGGTGACGGTGCAGGGAACACGGACTGCGCCGTAGTAATGGATCACGCGGTGGGATCCGCGCGAGGCGCGAAACCGCAAAGCGAAGAATCATGCGTGCTGGAGAAGCGCGGTCCACTCACGGGCCTGCGCCTGGATCGCGCGGAACTCGGGGGACTGTCCCACTCCGGCGGCGGTTTGCAGATCGGTGGCGAGCGTTCCCAACACGTGCTGCTGCAACCGTTCTGCCAGCCATGCGGCCCGGCGGGCGAGAAACGCACTCTGCAAGCGGTGAAACTTCGCCTGCAAGTACCCCGCACCGCTGGACGCCGTCTGGCTGATCGCCGATTCCCCCACCGTCGCGACCGCTGTCCCCGCGGCGACATCGCCCACCACGTGCATCGCCGCCGACATGATGCCGTGCGAAGCGAGTTGCGTGGCGGCTTCACCCAGCGGCAAGCCGACGCCCGTGAAGACGAGGACCACACTCAGCGCTGGCCGCGCTGCCGCGGACGCCTCATCGAGCCGTTTGATCAACCCGAACAACTGCGGGTTCTCGGTCCGAAACGATTGCAACTCGACGGTCACCGTTTCATTCAGCAGCGCGGCGAAGTCGATCGAACGATGATCAGCTTCCAATCGTCGCAGCAGTTCGACGCGCGATGTCCCGGCGAGGAGTTGTTCGAGACGGGTCTTCAACAGCGAATTGCCGAGCTCGCTGAGCCATTCGAGTTTCGAGTACACCTTGCCGACCGTGCGGACGACGGCGTCCCATTCGCGGGCCCGGTAGAGTTCCCACGGTTCGGGTGGCGGGGCGGTCTGCCACCAGTCGCGGACGGTGCTGACGCCCTTCCACATCGTTTGACCGATGGTGTCGTACACGCCGTGCACTTTCGCGGACCAGCCTTCCCGATGGGTCGCCCACCAGGCGCGGACGGCGGCAATCATCAAGGGTGTCGGCGGGGCGGGCCAGTCGTCGACCTCGGCGAGTTCATTCGCGGTCAACAGATCGGCAGCCGTACGGAACTCGGAGCTGCGACTGGAGACTTCGCGCAGGAATCCCGGCACTCCGGTTTGCTCGTCGGCCAGCCGGGTCAGTGATCCGCGCAGCGTGCGTCGCTTGATGTCCGCGAAGCGAAACCGGGAGAAGACGTCCTGCAAGCGGACGCGCGTCGGTTCAATCAGCCGCGGTTCGGTGTCTTCCGGTGACCATGTCCGTTCGGAAAAATCGAGCGCAATCGCTTCGGCCGCGGAACGGTTGTTGGGCGCGAGATAAATGTACTCGGGCAACACGCCGGTTTCTGCGGAGAACGTCTTCAACCACAGCGGCCAGTACGTTTCATCGTCCGGCAGTTCGCACTGATTGAAGACGACAACCACGGCCTTGTCTTCCGCCGCGGCACGTCGAAAAAACTGCTTCACCGCGGCGTCGTTGTATTTCTGCTGGGTCAACACGGCGATCAGCACATCGGCGGATTGCCGCACGGCATCGGCGCGTTGCCAGTTGATCTGCGCGTCACTGTCGACATCGGGGGTGTCAAGCAGCAGCAAGTTCGGTGGGACCGATTCGTGCGTCCGCCAGAACAGTAGATGGTCGTCGCTGTTCTGCAGCGCCTGGGCCGCTTCGTTCCACGGGATCAATTGGAAACTGGGAAACAACGCTTCCAGCGATTGCCGTTCGGGAAAGCCGATGGGTGCCAGACAGACGGGGTGCTTCGTTCCGGAAGCCAGCGGGCTGGAAGCGCTCGCGCGGAACCCGGCGAGATGGTTGAAGACGACGCTCTTGCCGATGTTCGTCCCACCGGTGACCGCGACGACGAGGAATGCGTTTTCACCCAGTTGCGGCAGCAGTTTTCGTTCGAGCAGTTCGAACCATTCGCGACCGGCGAGCGGCGGCAAGCCCAGTCGGACCAGTGCCGGTTCCAGCCCGTGCACCGATTCGGCCAGCGCTCGCGATCGCCGTGCAAAGTCCGCGATGTCCCAGCTCATGCGCTATCCGTGATGACCCCGTCCCCGGTGTGTTCGCATCAGTCTACCATCTCCCGCTTGCGGTTTCGCGCCCCGCACTGATCCCACCGCGTGGTGGCGACGAAGCCCCCCCGGTCGCGGACGACCGGGGGCTAAATGGTGTCTTCGGCGAGGAGTTGTTGTTTGGCGGCGTCCATTTCACGGATGAATTCATCGCTGAGCGTCGGCCACTTCAAATCGAGATCGTCAATCGTGCGTGCGATCAGTGCCGCCACTACGGCTCGGGTCACCCATTTATGGTCGGCGGGAATCACATGCCACGGCGCCCATTTGGTGCTCGTTTCGGTCAGCATCTCGGCATACGCCTTCTGGTAATCGTCCCAGTGCTGCCGTTCGCGAACATCCCCGGCGGAGAACTTGTAGTGCTTTTCCGGCTCGTTGATGCGTTCGAGAAACCGCTGTTTCTGCTCCGCTTTGGAGAGATGGAGGAAGCACTTGATGATCTTCGTGCCGTTGCGGGTCAGGTGATGTTCAAAGGCGTTGATGTCCTCGTAGCGATGGTTCCAGAATTTCTTCTTTGTGGAGTCACCGTCGGGCAACCGCTGCGCCGCGACGAAATCCGGGTGCACCTTTACCACGAGAACTTCTTCATAGTACGAACGGTTAAAGATCCCGATATGGCCGCGCTCCGGCAGCGCTTTCGCACACCGCCAGAGGAAATCGTGATCGAGTTCTTCCGCGCTGGGTGTTTTGAAGCTGGTGACGGTCACCCCTTGCGGATTCGCCCCGGACATGACGTGCTTGATGGTGCCATCTTTCCCGGCGGCGTCGATCGCCTGCAGAATCACGAGTACCGACCACGAATCGCTGGCATACAGCAATTCCTGCGAGCGGGCGACGGCCTCGCGGCTTTCGTTCAGAATCTGCTCTGCCCGTTCCCTCCGGGTGGCTTCCGGGACATCTTCATCCCCTTCCCAACCGGGGTCGAAGTCTTTCAGCTTGCACTTCTTGCCCGGTTCGACCAGGAAGCGATTGAGTGTTTCGGCGCGAAGATCCATGATCGGTTCCCGACAGAAAGAATTGCGCTGACACAACGCAGTGTCGGTGGATGACTCCCGGCAATGCAACAGAACCCGGCCGGCGACCGGTCGGGTTCTGCGAGATTCAAGCGGGAATGACGGACGAAGCGTTTACTTCTTCGTCGTTTTTTGCGTGACGGGACGGCCGACGCGCGGGACTTTGCCGGCTTCGGTCAGTTCCGCAAGCCGCTTGTCGAGTTCGTAAAACGGACTGATCCGCCGGACTTTCGAGGCGATGTCTTCTTTTTCCTGACCGGACGCCACAGCGTACTTGGCGATCAGTTTGAGGATTTTCACCTTGCGCGTACGACGCTTGGTTAATTCGCGGTCACGTTCAATGCGGGGCATGGGAAACAGTCTTCCTGGAGACCGAACGTCTTACTGGATAAGGATTAACGAAGCTTCTTATGGCAGGTTTTGCAGCGAAACGCCATCCGCACGAGCTTTCCGCACTTCGGGCAGCGGTTGGCTTTGCGAGCCAGCTTCAGTTTTGTCCGGGGACGATGAACCATGATCGAAAACACCTTCGTTTCAAGCCGCTCGCGCCGATCGACGCCGCGGGGAACGCGAAAGTCTAACGCCAGCGTTGAAACTCTGCAAGTACGCCGCGGTCACGATCTCGCATCGATCCAAAGGAAACCGCACCCCATCTGGCGGTCCAAGTGGACATCGGGCGGAGTTAGAACGGAATGCCAATCGTCGTCAGGACATAGATGATGAACAATTTGATGGGCAGCAGGAAATAGCGGTAAAGCAATTCCAAAAGCGTCACGAGAATACTGGCGTGCATGACGGTCCTCAGGCAAATTTTGCGGCGTACAGGTTCAGGGACAGAGTCCGACACAGAATCCGCTGTAACACGCCGCGACAAGCCCTTTCAAACGGAATCTGGCTCATCCCGCCGGTTTTCCAGACGATCTAGGAGGTGATACCGTCTTTCGTCGTTTTGATCCTGCCCCGGGAGCGAGAGAGACGTCGCAAACCGTGATGGGCGCAGGCGGAACTCGCATTGTCGCGACTTTACGCCACTGTTATTATCGCCGCGTTCGTAAGGAGTTTCGTAAGTCCCCCAGTCGTGGTGCCTTTACCACTCGCGCAAGGATGCCCGCCGATGAGTCACGAGCGACTCTCCCAGAAAATCCAGTCCAAGCAGGCCCTGATCGGTGTGATCGGGCTGGGTTATGTCGGTCTGCCCCTCATCCGCGCGTTTACCGCCAGTGGGTTTCGTTGCCTGGGGTTTGATGTCGATCAAACCAAAGTCGACAAGCTGACCGCCGGGCAAAGCTATATCAAGCACATTGATTCCGCTGCCATTCAGGCGCTGATCACCGAGAAGAAATTTGAACCGACATCCGATATGGGTCGGCTGGGCGAAGCGGATTGCATCATCATCTGCGTGCCGACGCCGTTGAATGAAAGTCGTGATCCCGACCTGAGCTACATCGAAGGGACCGCCCACGCGATCGCCAAGACGCTGCGACCGGGGCAACTCGTCGTTCTGGAAAGCACGACGCATCCGACCACCACCCGCGTCAACGTGCTCCCCGTGCTGGAAGCGACCGGTCTGAAGGTGGGCCAGGACTATTTCCTCGCTTTCAGTCCGGAACGCGAAGACCCCGGCAATCCGCACTTCCAGGCGGCGACGATTCCCAAGGTCGTCGGCGGTTACGACGCTCACAGCGGCGACTTGGCCTGTGCCATGTACGGTCACGCGGTCGTGAAGGTCGTCCGCGCGTCGAGCATGGAAGTCGCCGAGGCCTGCAAGATCCTCGAAAACACCTACCGGGCCGTGAACATCGCGCTCGTCAACGAGCTGAAAATGCTCTACGACAAGCTCAACATCGACGTGTGGGAAGTGATCGACGCCGCGAAGACGAAACCGTTCGGTTTCCAGGCGTTTTACCCCGGCCCCGGTCTCGGTGGACACTGCATCCCGATCGATCCGTTCTACCTCACATGGCTGGCCCGGAAACACGGTGAGCAGACGCGGTTCATCGAACTCGCCGGGGAAATCAACACGCACATGCCGCACTATGTGGTGAACCGGCTGGGTGAGTTCCTCAACGACAACTGCAAGTCGATCAAGGGAAGCAAGGTCGCTCTGCTGGGCGCAGCATACAAGAAAGACGTGGATGATCCGCGCGAAAGCCCGTCGTTCGAACTGATGAAGCTGCTGCTGAAGCGCGGGGCCGTCCTGACTTACAACGACCCGCACGTGCCGTCATTGCCGAAGATGCGGCACTATCCCGATCTCCCGGCGATGGACAGCCAGGCGCTGACACCGGAATACCTGGGATCGCAGGACTGCGTGCTGATCTCGACCGATCACTCGGCCTACGATTACGACTTCATCGTACAACACAGCAGGATGGTGCTCGACACCCGGAACGCCACGAAGAACGTGGTCCGCGGCCGGGAAAAGATCCGCAAGGCGTGATTACCGACGAATCATGATTGATGATTTCGCCCCCCGTTGTCTGCAACAGGGGGTTTTGCGTTGACGGTGTCGTCGTCCGGAAGATGCGCCCCGGTTGCGGACAACCGGGGGCGAAATGGAAGCGATCGATGTCCCCCGATCAGGCAACAACCCGTGCGTGTTGTTCATTCTGTGGTCGTGCCGGCGACGACGGATGCACGCTGATCGAAGCCCCCGACAAATCCGCTTACATCTGCGGTGATTGCGCATTGAAATCAACCTATGTCGTGTTCGCACACAAGCAATCGCTGACGTATAAACTGATCGCGGGATTTGTCCCGTTGGCAGCCTTCTTCCTGCTTGGGGGTGCCCTCGGCGCGGACTTTCTTTTCGAGGACCTGCCACACGAACCGCACATCAGCCTGGGGTTGTTCGTGCTGGGATTTCTGGCTTGGCAGGTGATCCACTTCTGGTGGCCCGACGACGATTGCCTGCCCCGCAGACCGTGGTTTTAGAGCTTCCCGCGGAAACGGATCGCCGCGGCACGGATGGACGCATCTGCTTGGTGCGCTGGTGGTTGCGCGATTTCCACTCGGGCCGATTGTCCGAGATCGGCAGGAATTACCGGTCAGACTGGGTGGGCTGGTTGTAACACTACCGGTTGTAGCGATTCTCCGGGTCGTAACACACTTTCATGATCGAAAGCAATTGTTACGCCTGTTGTTCCGACAAGACCGATCTTGCCTGAGAGACCTACGGGCCTGAAGGCGCTCTCTAGAGGGGCCGTAAGGGGTCGGCACAGTCGGTCGTGTTACGTCGTCCGCCAACCCGCGTCATCGGAAAGCGACGATAGAACTCGACCCTGTTCGGCTGGAACGGAATTTGTGGTCGACTCCGGAACAGACGCCCACACACATAGGAACAGGGAGTTCTTAATGACAGCTTCTCGTGGAATTCGCTTCACCGACTACCTGGGAGCTGGCGTCTCCTTGGTTTTTGGTGCCGCCGGGCTGATGTTCAGCACGGCCGTGTACGCTGCAGACAACTGCACGCCCGCCGCCTGTACGCCAACGGGTCCGGACTGTCAGCAGTGCCAAAAGGTCTTCGAAGACGCTGCGGCCAAGCTGAAAAATCTCGACCCCGGTAGCTGCACACCGAATGGATGTGCCGTTCCCGCGGGCTGCGGACCCGTCGCTCCGGCGTGCGATCCGTGCAATCCCGACGCCGTCTTCAGTGGTGGAAACACCAGCTTTGAAGACTGGACACTGCTCGATTCGTTTACCGATGCCTGTGGCAATAACACGCTGAAGTGCAACGGCTACCAACTCGGTGGCTGGACGCAGATCGGCTATCAGAACCGTCCGGACGGTGCCTTCACCGGCAACGGTGTGTTCAACAACGTCTACTTCGGTGACGCTGCCAATCTGCCGAACGCTCGGGAATGGCACAACGTCCACCTGAACCAGCAAGGCCTGTACTTCGGCAAAGTCGCCGACGGCAGCAATGGCCTGGGACTCGGTTTCCGCATCGAATCGATCTTCGGGGTCGACGGCAACGAAGCCCAGTCGTTCGGTAACCCGGCCGGTCAGTACGACTTCCTCGCCGGTTTTGACCATGGCATCTACGAATGGTCGCTGCCGCAAGTCTACGGTGAACTTGCCTACGAAAATGTGTCGGTGAAGGTCGGTCACTTTTACACCCCGGTCGGGTACGAAGTGATTCCTTCCGGCGGCAACTTCTTCCTCAGCCGTCAATTGACGTTCTACAACAGCGAACCGTTCACCCACACCGGGGCCTTGGCCACGATCAAGGTGAATGACAAGCTGCAACTCCTCACCGGCTGGACCTTGGGGATGGACACGGGCTTTGACCAACTGGCTGATGGGAACTCGTACCTCGGCGGGTTCATCTTCCAGATGACCGAATCGACGAACCTGACCTACATGATGACCGCCGGCGACCTCGGCTGGCGCGGCAATGGCGCGATCAACAGCGTCATCCTGTCGCACAACTGGACCGACAAGATCTCGTCAGTCCATCAGTTCGATATTCTCGGTAGCGATCTCGGAACGGACTTCGCCACAACCGGGATTGCGGGTGATTCGATCGGTCAGATCAACTATCTGTTCTACCAAGTCAACGACAAGGTCAAGCTTGGTGCGCGGCAGGAATGGTACAAGGCCGACGGTGTGTCCTACAACACCTTCACCTACGGTGTGAACATCAAGCCGCTGAAGAACATTGTGGTTCGGCCTGAAGTCCGCCACATGTACTCACCGGGTGCGAACAACACCGTGGCCACTCCCGGCCGCGGCGACCTGTTCAACGCCACGGTCGTCGGCGTCGATGCGATCTGGACGTACTAAGTCGGCCCTGAAAAAGTCACGGCAGCTTATTCGGGGTATTTTCTTGATGGTTGCTGGACTGTGTGGCCACTCAGGCGGGTTGGAAGACGGGCCGCTTCTCCTTGGTGAGAGCTGCCAGTCGACTGGTGAGTTGATACC
>JBGSUN010000287.1:0-61050 GCA_041753475.1 Planctomycetaceae bacterium
GCACTCGAAATCCTTTTGCCTGCGAATGGGTCATGGATCGTCAACACCCATGAAACCCCAAACAATGCCGAAGGATTTCGAGTTTTTCACGCGCCCACCCAAAAACGGACGCCAGGGCATGCTGGTTTGAGGGCTAGTGAAGAATTGGATTTCCCCCGTTTCCCCAGCGTGAGTGCCTTATGTCTCCTGAAGCCCGGCTTGTCGATCTGAAATTGGTTCTGCCCACGGCTCCCAAACCCGGTGGTGTGTATGCGCCGGTGGTGATTGTCGATCGCCTGGTGTTCGTTTCCGGCCATGGTCCGATTCGCACCGACGGCACGATGATGACCGGCCGCGTTCCCGATCAGGTTTCCGAAGCCGACGCCCAACTCGTGGCCCGACAAGTGGGACTGACGATGCTGGCCACGCTGAAACGCGAACTCGGCAGTCTTGATCGCATCGAGCGTGTGGTGAAGGTTCTCGGCATGGTCTATGCCACTTCGGATTTCGATCACCATCCCGCCGTCATTAACGGGTTCAGCAACCTGATGGTGGAACTGTGGGGTGATACCAACGGTCGCGGTGCTCGCAGTGCCGTCGGTATGGGCTCGCTGCCTGGCAACATCACGGTGGAAGTGGAAGCGATTTTCCTGTTGAAGGAATAACGCGATCCCAGCCCGGAGCGCGAGCGACGGACGACGAGAATTGATAGGACACAAAGACTTCGCCGTTTAAGGGATTCGCCGTCGCTTGCGCTCCGGGCTGCGACGGAATTACGAGACATCTCTATGAAATATCGCTGTTCAGTTCACCTGTTTCTCTTGGTGCTGACACTGTGCTCGATCACCACCGCCGCCGAACCCGGTTTCACACGCCTCGGCAAAGCCGACCCCGAGGAGTTCTTCGTCAAGATCGGCGGGCCATACTACGAGTTGGGACAACAGCCGCCGGGGACGATCGGCAAGCCGAAGGTCAATCAGGCGTATGTGTGGGGGATGACGAAAGCGGGGGATTCCATCTGGTTCGGCACCGCGGCCAATCCGGTCAGTCTGGTTATCGGCGGATTGCTCGGCATTTCGATTCCCTTCGAGAATGAATACCAAGTCAGCGAGTTCTGGCGGAGTCCGTACCCCGGCATCAGTCCGTTGTTGAAGGCCTTCCTCGGTGATTGGCGGCCGCCGCGGATTTATCGGTATCAACCGGGTGGCAATGTTGAAGACGTCACGCCCAACGATCCGTTGCTGTTGAACACCGTCGGCCTCCGTTCGGCCGGGGCATCCAACGAGATCGTGTTGCTGGCCGGACCGACGCTGCCGCAACTGGGGATCAACGTCTTTGCGTTTGATGCTCAAACCGGTGCCTTTCTCGGATCGAAGACACTGCTGGAATTCAGCGACATCCGCAAATGGGTGGAAGTCGATGGCGTCCTCTACACCGGCACGCTCGATACCTGGACGCAAACCGGCGGCGGGTCAATCCTCCGTTGGAAAGGGACCGTCGCCGACCCGTTTCTGTACGAAGTCGTCGGCAAGATCGACAACGAAGCCGCAACGCTGTGTGCCCACGAAGGCCGGCTGTATGCGCTGACGTGGGCAGCGGTCAGCCCTTTCTGGACAAAACTGACGGGCGCCAAATCACTCCATTTGCCGGGGATTTGGATGAGTCCCCCATTGCCGGCCAACGGTCTCACGGCGGCCGATCGATTTCGCTGGAAGAACGTGTGGACGATCGACAAGTACGATCCCGACCCGGTGCTTGCCCCGACGTTATGGATGGGGGCCGCGGAATCGTTTGACGGCCATCTGGTGTGGGGCACGATTCAAATCCCGGGCCTCGGCGGGGAAGCCCTACTGCAAGAGTATGGAGCGCCAAGTTCCGCCGTGCTCTTCATCGAGTCGTTCCTGAAGAGTTTCCGCACCGCACCGCTGTTCCGTGGCAAGCTCACGGAGGGGCAAGCGTTCGAGGTGGAGCTTTTGTACGGCGATGCGATGTTGCCGAAGTTCACACCCGCGGGATCGGGACCAGGAGCGTGGTCCCTGGTGGCGAACAAGACGGGACCGCCGCTGCTTGGCCCCGCGGGGTTTGGCCAACCCGACAATGCCTACATCTGGTCGATGGCCGTGCATGCGGAGAAATTGTATGTCGGCACGTTCGACCGTTCGTTCATTCGCTACGGCAATGCCTTTGCGAAGGGGCAACCGGTTCCCAGTGATCTCGGAGCGGATCTGATTCAGTTCACATCGACCTCAACCCCAGGGATGTCCGTCACCCGAACCGGGGCTGGAAACGCGATCAATAACGGCATCCGCACGTTGGTCAGCCACCCGGAGGGACTCTTCTGCGGCACGGCCACCAGCGCGAACCTGCTCACCAGTCCAGACGACACTTTGCCGGAAGGGGGCTGGGAGTTCCTGAAGCTCGACCCCACCGCCGCGGTGCTATCGCCGCTGCGAAATGCGGCGGCCAGAGCGGCACAAGGCGGGGCCGATGTCATGCAGCAATGGTTACAGCGCGGCACAACCCCGCCGTAGCTCCCGAGTGGATTTCCCACAATTTGATAGCGTCTTCCATTTCGGCGGAGGTACGCTGAGTGGCCGTTTCTCTTGCCGGGTCTCTTCCGAATCAGGACGTTATCAATGTTGAACTGGCGGATTGTTTTGCGCTCCGTATCCGAAGGATTCGTGCACCAGTTTCGGGTTAACCCGGCACGGAGTCGGTTCCGAACGTTGGGTTTACTGTTCCTGCTGACGATGTTTGTGAATTCAACGCCATCGTCGGCGGCCGAACCAGGCATCACGCGGATCGGCAAAGCATCGCCGGACGAATTTTACACCGGGCTCGGTAAGGGATATTACCCGCTGGGGCAACAGCCGCCGGGGACGACCGGCCAGCCGAAGGTCAACCAAGCCTGGGCGTGGGGAATGACCAAGGCAGGACCGTCCGTTTGGTTTGGAACCGCCGCCAACGCGTTCAGCATGGCCGGTACGGGCATTTTCGGGATCAAGATTCCCTATGAGAGTGAATTCAACGTCAGTGAATATTCCAAAAGCCAGTACCCCGGCGTGACGCCATTTCTGAAGTCCAACATCGGCGACTGGCGCCCCCCGCACATCTATCGGTATCAACCAGGGCATGCGTTGCAGGATGTGACGCCGAGCGATCCGCTGATCCCGCAAACGATCGGCATTCGATCGGCCGGAGCCACCGATGAAATCGTTCTTCTGGCCGGACCATCAATGTTGCTGTTGGGCATCAATGTGTTTGCGTTCGATGCCGTCAGCGGAGCGTATCTCGGCTCGAAAACGATTATCGAGTTCAGCGATATTCGGAACTGGACCACGGTTGACGGCGTGCTTTACACTGGGACCCTGGAAACCTGGGCGAAAAACGGCGGCGGGGCCATCGTCCGCTGGCGCGGGACGCGGACGAATCCGTTCCAGTACGAAATCGTTGGTCGGATCGATAACGAAGCAGCGAACCTGGTCGCTCATGACGGCCGACTGTTCGCCTTGACCTGGCCCGTGCTCAGCGCTATGGCGGCCAATCTGCTGGGCGGCAAAGTGACCGCGTTACCAGCCGTATGGATGAGCCCGCCGCTCCCCACCGGTGGACTGACCATCGCCGATCAATCGCGTTGGCAGAACGTGTGGACCATTGATCGCTATGATCCCGATCCCGTCATTGCCCGGGCCAGTTGGCTGGGTGGTGCGGAATCGTTTGACGGCCATCTGGTCTGGGGAACCATCCAAGTTCCCGGCAGCGGCAGCGAGGAACTGTTCAAGGAATTCGGCGAACCGAAGACCCTTGGTCTGCTGGTGGAGTCCTTCATCAAGGGTTTCCGCGGCGTGCCGATGTTTCGGGGCAAGGTGAGTCCGGATGGAGTCTTCCAAACCGAATTGCTCTACGGGGATGCCACCGTGCCCGTATTCACTGCGACGGGCAAAGGCAAAGGGACCTGGTCAACCGCGGCAACCAAAGCCGGCCCGGCTTTGCTGGGACCGGCCGGATTCGGTGATCCCGACAACCTCTACATCTGGTCGATGAAGGTTCACGAAGGCAAACTCTACATGGGGACCTTTGACTGGTCATTCATGAGGTACGGCAATGCCTATGTGAAAGGAGAATCGGTTCCCAGTGACATGGGCCTGGACCTGCTGCAAATGACCTCCACTTCAACACCAGCGCTGTTGGTCTCCCGTACCGGTCTGGGGAACGTCCTCAATCTGGGACTGCGGACGATGATCAGCCATGAATCCGGGCTGTACTGCGGGACCGCCACAGCCGCAAACTTGCTCACCGACACCACTGACACTCTGCCGGAAGGAGGCTGGGAAGTCCTGAAAGTCGACACCAGCGCGATCTCCCCGACGCCACTTCGCATCCAGCCGGCACGAAGCCCGCTGTCCGCCGGCGAAGTCCAGCAATTCCGCCAGCGCTGGGGAAACCTCTCGCCATAACGGCGATCATCTTGACTGTGTTGAAGACAGAATCGCCCTCGAAGCAAGATTCCGGAAATTCTCACATCAACATCACGATCCCCTCGGCGGTATTGAGCAGACGGTAGACCGCCAGGACCTGTTCAGACGACTCGACCCACGGTTCGATGGTGACCGAAACGTGTCGGCCGCGTGGTGTCGCTTTGTATTCAAATGGGTCATCGAAATCGTGCTGGAGCTCCGTGCGGACCATTTCCACGATCCGTTCGACAAAATCATTCTCATTGAGCCCGATCGCCTTGAAGACATACTTACCCGGAAAGACGTGCATCGTTTCCAGCAGTTCACGGGCGGGAAGAGCATCCATCGTCGTTTCCTGTGACAAGACTTGTTCATGTGGTAACGCATCAGAAGCCCGGCATTTTGGAAAATGCCGGGCTTCCTGGAACTGACACAATTCGACCGATTCAGGTTACTCAGCCGCCTCGCTGACCCCGGCACCAACGAGCTCCGCTTCGCCATCCGTGTTCGCGGGGATGAAGTCCAGTTGCTTCTTGTCGCCGACTTCCTTGACGGTCACATTGATGGTGTTGGAGCCTTGGAAGACCCCTTGCAGCAGGTTTTCGGACAGCGGGTCTTCGATGTAGTTCTCGACCGCGCGACGCAGCGGACGGGCACCGTATTCGACCGCGCCACCCTTTTCGATGATGAACTCACGGGCTTCGTCAGTGAGAATGAGCTTGTAGCCCTTCTCAGACAGCCGCTCGCGAACCTTTGCCAATTCGATGTCGACGATCGCCTTGAGGTTTTCTTTCGACAACTGACGGAAGACAACCACTTCATCGAGACGGCCAATGAATTCCGGACGGAATTCCCGCTCGATTTCCTGCATCAGCCGTTCTTTCATCCGGTCGTAACTGGTCTCGGCGTCCTGCTTCTGGAAGCCGAACCCACTCCCCTGCGTGATGACGCTGGCACCGATGTTCGTCGTCATGATGATGATCGTATTCTTGAAGTCGACCTTGCGACCGAAGCTGTCGGTCAGGTGGCCTTCTTCGAGAATCTGCAGCAGCATGTTAAAGACATCGGGGTGCGCCTTTTCGATTTCATCGAGCAGCACCACGGCGTACGGCCGACGACGAATCTTCTCGGTCAGTTGACCGCCTTCTTCGTAACCAACGTATCCCGGAGGAGCACCAATCAGCCGGCTGACGTTGTGCTTCTCCATGTACTCGCTCATGTCGATCTGAATGAGCGCATCCTGTTCACCGAACATGAACTCGGCGAGCGTCTTGGCGGTCAGCGTCTTGCCCACACCGGTCGGCCCGGCGAAGACGAACGCTCCGATCGGCCGCTTCGGATCTTTCAATCCGCTGCGGCTGCGGCGGACCGCTTTCGCCACTTGCTTGATCGCTTCGTCCTGGCTGACGACGCGCTTGTGGAGCTCCTTTTCCATTTCCAGCAGGCGGACCGCATCTTCGCTCGACATCCGGGTGAGCGGAATGCCGGTCATCTTGGAGACGACTTCGGCGATGACTTCCGCGTCGACGACGCCGTCCGATTCCTTCGACTTTTCCTGCCAGTCCTTGTTGAGGTTTTCCTTCTTCCGTTTGAGCTTGTCGGCCTGATCACGCAGTGATGCCGCCCGTTCGAAGTCCTGATTCGCGACCGCTTCTTCCTTCTGCAGGTTGAGCTTTTCGATCTCTTCTTCGAGTTCCTTCAAATCCGGCGGACGAACCATGGAGCGTAGCCGCACCCGCGCCCCGGCTTCGTCGATCACGTCGATCGCCTTGTCCGGCAGACACCGGGCGGTGATGTAACGGTTGCTGAGTTCCACCGCGCCGGCAAGCGCATCGTCGGTAATCTGCACCCGGTGATGCTGCTCGTACCGTTCGCGCAGGCCCTTCAGAATTTCGACAGTCTGCGAGGCCGATGGCGGCCCCACGACCACGGTCTGGAAGCGGCGTTCGAGCGCCCCGTCCTTCTCGATATACTTGCGGTACTCATCGAGAGTGGTCGCCCCGATGCATTGCAGTTCACCGCGGCTGAGCGCGGGCTTGAGCACGTTCGAGGCGTCTATGGCTCCTTCCGCACCCCCGGCACCGACGAGGGTGTGCAGTTCGTCGATGAACAACATCGTGTTCTTCGCCCGCTTCACCTCGTTCATGACGGCTTTGATGCGCTCCTCGAATTGCCCCCTGTACTTGGTCCCGGCGACCATCATGGCCAGGTCGAGAACCACGATCCGACGGTCCCGCAACGGTTGCGGCACGCTGCCGTCGACGACCATCTGGGCCAGGCCTTCGACGATGGCCGTCTTGCCGACACCGGCTTCACCGAGCAGGACCGGATTGTTTTTCTGGCGACGCAGCAGAATCTGCATCACGCGCTGAATTTCTTTCTCACGGCCGATCACTGGGTCGAGCTTCCCTTGCCGCGCGAGTTCGGTCAGATCGCGACCGAAGCTGTCGAGGGCCGGGGTCTTGCTCTTGCTCGACTTGGATGACGTCCCACCACCGGAAGCCGCTCCGCCCCGTTCCGGAGTGCCTTCTGCGGCTTCGGTCCCGTGACCGAGCAGGTTGAGGACTTCTTCACGGACATCTTCGAGCTTTAGACCGAGGTTCATCAGGACCTGCGCGGCAACGCCTTCCTGTTCACGAATCAGGCCGAGAAGCAGGTGTTCGGTACCGACGTAATTATGGTTGAGGTTGCGGGCCTCTTCCATCGCATACTCGATCACCTTCTTCGCCCGTGGCGTTTGTGGCAGCTTGCCCATCGTGACCATGTCCGGTCCCGATTGAACAATCTTTTCCACTTCCAGGCGAATCTTACGCAGGTCGACGTCGAGGTTCTTCAGCACATTTGCTGCGACGCCGGAGCCTTCCTTGACGAGGCCCAGCAGGATGTGTTCGGTGCCGATGTATTCGTGATTGAACCGCTGCGCTTCCTGATTGGCAAGTTGCATCACCTTGCGGGCGCGGTCGGTAAAGCGTTCGTACATTCGCAGATCTCCATCGGACAATTTTGGTCGAACGGCGGCCGAGACTCCTTCCGGCCGAGGTGCGGTCTGTGCGTCTGTCTCTTGTCGGTCAGGCTCCCGCCTGACATCTTGCCGAACGGGCTTGCCGTCACGTCAAGACGCCTGACCTTCCAAATTAATCTAGCTTGCGGTCTTCGTCAGCAATCGGTGTTCCAGTCACGTTCAGCAGTTGGACACGATAATCTGTTCAGGAACCTTGACGGATTGCCGTTGCGGCTGCAATCGTCAGCATCGGAATTCCAGTTCCCACCCGAAAAACCGGGCGAAACTGCCCGAAGTCCCAATCTCTGTCAATATATGCAGATTGCTCCAAGTCTTGCAGCCGTGGCTGGTTAACGCCAACCCTCGATTGTAGTGGCGTGTCGCGAACAGGACAAGGTGCGGCTCACGGTGACAACCTGAGATTCTCGGCTGTTGATTTTGCCAGACGCTGCGCGACTGTGCCGGCGCCCCACTGGTTCTCGTTCCCCACATCTGCCAGACTTGCAGATGAAGGGACGCGGCAACACGCCGGATGGCAGGAATTGCAAACAGGCGGGGAACCCATGCTGGATCAACTGGCGCTCGATGAATGGACGGACGGGGCACGCCGGGCAGTGGAGCGGGCCGCGCGGCTGGCCCACTGGCGACAGTCTGCGGAAGTCGACGCCGTTCATTTGTTGGCCGCATTGATTCTCGACGAAGGCCGCGCCTCCGGACGGTTAGCCACACAAGGCCTGTCACCGGCCCTATTGCTCACGCTTGTCGCGCCGAATTCAACCTCCTGGCCGGAGGAAATCGAGGCTTTCTCGACGGTTGTCCCGTGGAGCCGTGACGCTTCGACATTGCTGCATGAAGCCCAAGCATTGGCATTACGGCAATCCGGAATCCCCGGTGTGGGAACCGATCATATCTTGTGGAGTCTCGTCCATATCGCTTCATCCGCCGGCGAGATTCTGGCCGCACATGGTTTGACACCAGAAGCGTATGCCCCTGCTCCTGTGCATCATGTGGAATCGGCTCCGCTGGCAATGCCGGATGGCGTGGAACTGGACCTTTCCCCCAGCCAGCCACCGCCGTTGCTGGTGCTATGGCGTTTGATCGATGCGTCTGCCAACCGCGCACGGGAAGCGCTGCGGGTCATCGAAGACTACACGCGGTTTGTGCTCGGCGACCAATTCCTCTCGCGCGAACTTAAGCAGTCCCGGCATGATCTCGCCGCCGCGTTGGCATTCTTTCCGGAAGAAAGACTGCTGGCCACGCGCGACACGCTGGGCGACGTTGGTACTTCGGTCAGTACCACGGCCGAGTATCAACGAGCCGGCGTCGCCGCCGTCCTCACCGCAGCGTTCAAACGGTTGCAGGAAGCGCTGCGATCGATCGAAGAGTACAGCAAAGTCTTTGACGGCGCGCTCGGGCAGCGGTTCGAATCGCTCCGTTACCGCATCTATACTCTCGAAAAAGCCGTGCTGCGATCACAATTCAACATCAACCGGTTGGCCAACCAGCGCATCTATCTGCTGGTCACGGAGGCATTCTGTCCACTGGGTGCCGGACGGGTGATTCACGAAGCACTGGCGGCCGGGGTGCGGATGATCCAGGTGCGTGAAAAGTCCATGAGTGACCGGCAACTGATCGCACATTGCCGCAACGTCCGCAAATGGACCCGATCGCATGAGGCCTTGATGATCGTCAATGATCGCCCCGACATCGCGGCGATGGTCGATGCTGACGGAGTGCATGTTGGACAGGACGAATGCACGGTGACCGATGCGAGGATGATCGTCGGTCCAGATCGCCTCATTGGCGTGTCGACGCATTCGATCGAGCAAGCTCGGCAGGCGGTCCTTGACGGCGCCGATTATCTGGGAGTCGGCCCCACTTTCCCGACGATGACGAAATCCTTCGACGAATTCCCTGGCTTGGCATTCGTCAGCCAGGTGGCCCAGGAGATGGCGCTGCCGTGGTTCGCGATCGGCGGCATCAACGCAGACAACATCGACGATGTGACGCTTGCCGGGGCCCAACGGGTCGCGATTTCCAGCGGCATTTGTTCCGCGCCGAATCCCCGCATGGCCGCGATTCAATTTCTGACCGCGGTGAACGGGATGATGGTGTTATCGCCGGATGAGAACGAGGATTAACGTCTTTCGCAGCCCGGAGCGCAAGCGACGGACGAGTTCCCTGAGTCGGACTCCGTCGCTCGCGCTCCGGGCTGTGTAACACACTCATGAAGGATGCGGGATGCAACTCGGATTAATCAACTCAGCGTGGGCTCAGTCCGGACGGGAAACAGCATGGGGTTTGCAGAAGACGAAGGAACTCGGGTTCGACACGGTCGACATCTTTGCCGACCCGCTCGATACCTCGATTCAGGAACGCCAGCTCATCCGTCGTGAATGTGAGCGGTTGCAACTACCGATCGTGTCGGTCTGCTGTGTCGCCACCGGACTGATTGACTTTAATCCGAGTGTGCAGCGATTTCACATTGATCGGTGTGCCCAGTACCTCGACATGGTCTACGAGTTTGGCGGCCGCAATCTGCTGCTGGTGCTCGGGGAATACATCTGGAATCGGGAAGTGATTCCGCCCGCACATCAATGGCGACTCGCCGTTGAGAGTTGTCGGCGGCTGGGGGACTATGCCGCAGAATTGGGTGTGCAGATCGCGCTGGAACTGGAACCGTTCCCGCTGTCGCTGCTGAACAACGTCGACAGCATGGTGCGGTTCCTGGACGACGTGGCTCACCCGGCGGTGGCGGCGAACATTGATGTGTCGCATCTCTGCCTGGCGAACGTGGCACCGAAGGAACTGCAGCGGCTGAAGGGCCGCGCAATTCACGTCCACATTTCGGATTGCGACGGGAAGGTTCACGGGGATTTGCCTCCCGGGCGTGGCGTGGTGGACTTTGCTCCGTATCTGAAAGAAATCGCCGGCCTGAACATCGACGGAGCCGTGTCGATCGAGCTGGAGTATTCCCCCGAGCCAAGCCAGATTGAAGCGTGGGTAGCGGAAGCCTATGCGGCAACGAGTCGATTGATGCGGACGGCAGGGCTCCGTGAATAAGTTTGTTCCGTCCGATTTTCGATGCGTGAGATTGCGCACAGTCGCTGTCCTCGCCTCGCTTTGCATATAATCCGACGACGTGCTGGACTCTCCCCTGCGAGCCCTGATGAAGAGGTGCCCGATGCTGCGATTGTTTCTGAGTGTTGCTTTCTGTGCGTTGAGTTTGTCCCTGTTTGCTGCCGAACCGGCCGGGTTGCCGCCGGTTGAACATCCGAAAGACAATCCGCCGACGCCAGAGAAGATCGCGCTGGGGAAGCAACTCTATTTTGATCCGCGTCTGTCGGCCGATGACACGATTTCCTGTGCGTCCTGCCACGACCCGGCGAAAGGCTGGAGCAACGGCGAACAGTTTGCCACCGGCGTCGGAAATCTGAAAGGGGGCCGGAATTCTCCAACCGTCATCAATTCGGCCTACTTCAAATTCCAGTTCTGGGACGGCCGCGCCAAGACGCTGGAAGAGCAGGCGCTCGGGCCGATTCAAAACCCCATCGAAATGAAGATGACGATTGGCGATGTCCTTCCGAAGCTGAACAAGATCGCGGGATACAAAGAGCAGTTTCAGAAAGTCTTCCAGACGGACGTCACCGAGGCCGGAATTGCCAAGGCGATTGCCGCTTTTGAACGGACCGTCCTGTCGGGGGACGCTCCGTATGACAAATTCAAAGCGGGCGACACGGCGGCACTCAGCGAAGCCGCACAGCGCGGTATGAAGTTGTTCTTCGGCAAAGCGAACTGCAGTGCGTGCCATTCCGGCCCGAACTTGACCGACAGCGCCTTCCACAACATCGGTCTCGAATCCGCCGACGAAGGCCGCTTCACCATCAGCAAGATGACAGGTGACAAAGGGGCGATGAAGACACCGACCTTGCGGGAGATCGCCCGGACGGCCCCGTACATGCACAACGGCAGCCTGAAGACGCTGGAAGAAGTCGTTGCCCACTACGTCAAAGGGGGCAACAACAACCCGGCGCAGGACGAAGAGATCTTCCCTCTTAAGATCAGCAAAGAAGACGAAGCCGATCTCGTCACCTTCATGAAAGAAGGCTTGGCGAGCGCCAGTTACCCGATGATTGAAAAACCGGAGCTTCCGCAGTAGTTCGATCCACTACGCGGAGCGTCACGGCCGTGCGTTCCCACGCAGAACGTGGGAACGAGTCGTATTGATCTGGCTCTTGACACTTGACTCTCCGCTCTTGACCTCCCGAAAGCTTTGCATGCCCGCGCAGTACGTCATTGGAATTGATCTCGGCACGACAAATTCGGCGCTGGCGTACGCGCCGTTGGGGACGGAGAAGCCGGAAGTCCAGTTGCTCGCAGTGCCGCAGTTGGTAGCGCCGGGGGCGGTGGAGCCGCGGACATTGTTGCCGTCGTTTTTGTACCTCGGCAACAAAGGGGAAGCAGCGACCGGGGCGTATGATGTCCCGTGGGCCAAGCAGCGGGACTACGCCGTTGGTGAGTTCGCCCGCCGGCAATCGGCCGATGTCCCGGAACGGACCGTTGGCGCCGCGAAGTCGTGGTTGTGCCACAGCCGGGTGGATCGGCATCAGGCGATCTTGCCGTGGGGGGCGGGGGAGGACATTCCGAAGGTTTCGCCGGTGACCGCCTCCCGGCGGTATCTCGAACATCTGGTGGCCTGCTGGTCGAATCAGTTTCCGAATACGCCGATGGCCGACCAGCATGTCGTGCTGACCGTCCCGGCATCGTTCGATGCCAGTGCGCGGGAACTCACGCGGGAAGCCGCCCTC
Organism: Planctomycetaceae bacterium; assembly: GCA_041753475.1. Classification (GTDB taxonomy): domain Bacteria; phylum Planctomycetota; class Planctomycetia; order Planctomycetales; family Planctomycetaceae; genus DSVQ01. The sequence goes on from JBGSUN010000287.1 coordinate 12,246, forward strand.
GCCGCAGGATTGCCGCAGTCGCTGGTGCTGCTCGAAGAACCGCAATCCGCGGTCTATGCCTGGCTCACCACCTACGGCGAAAAGTGGCGGAAGCTGCTCAAGGTTGGTGAGACGCTGCTGGTGTGTGACGTCGGCGGCGGCACCACCGATTTGTCACTCGTCGGTGTCGCGGAAGAAAGCGGCGAACTGACGCTGCGCCGGATCGCCGTCGGCAACCATCTGCTCGTCGGTGGCGACAACATGGATCTGTTGCTCGCCCATCATGTTGCCGGGCTGTTCGCCAAGAAGGGCGTGCAACTCGATCCGTGGCAATCGGTGTCGTTGTGGCATTCGTGCCGGGCTGCGAAGGAAGTGCTGCTCGGTCCCGATGCCCCGAAGAAGCATCCGATTTCGGTCCTCGGTCGCGGCAGCAAGCTGATCGGCGGCACGGTCACGGTCGAAGTCGATCAGAAGACCATCACCGAACTTCTCGCCAGCGGCTTCTTCCCGGAGTGCGCCGCAACCGATCGTCCGCAACGGCCGCGGATGTCCGGCTTTCAGGAACTCGGGCTGCCCTACGAAGCGGATACCGCCGTCACACGGCATGTCGCCGCGTTCCTACAAAATCACGGCACGGAAACCGATGGCCCGGTCTGCCCCACACACGTTCTCTTCAACGGCGGTGTGTTTAAGGCTGATTCATTACGCACCCGGTTAATGGACGCCCTGCAAAGCTGGTTCCCCGGTGCGACTCCCCCCAAGCGCTTGGATGGCACGCACGATCTCGACCACGCCGTGGCGCGTGGCGCAGCGTACTACGGCTGGGCGAAGATGTCCGGCGGCGTCCGCATCCGTGGCGGCACGGCCCGGTCTTACTACATCGGTATTGAAACCGCTGGGCTCGCCATTCCCGGAGCCCCCCGGCCGTTGCGGGCCCTGTGCGTCGTACCGTTCGGCATGGAAGAAGGGACTGAACTGGAGGTTCCTTCAGATCCCATCGGTTTGATCGTCGGACAACCTGCCCACTTCCGGTTCTTCAGTTCGGCTGTGAGAAAAGAAGACCAGCCCGGTTCGCGTCTCTCCGCCTGGACGAATGAAGAACTCGCCGAGACAGACTCTCTCGAAGCGACACTGCCGCTGGATGATTCGACCGAAGATCATTACGTCCCGGTGACGTTCCACACGCACATTACCGAGTTGGGTACGCTGGAACTCTGGTGTGTCAGCACGCGTGGCAACGGCCGCTGGAAGCTCGAATTCAGCGTCCGCAGCGATGTGGAGTGATCAGTGAATGGCCCGCTCATGGATGGGCTGAAACCCTGCGGGAACGACCGCCGAGGCCGACATCGCCGGGGCATCCAGGCTGCGTGCTAATGCCCGAGCACGCGGATGCTTGGGCTGCAAAGCGAGGGCTTGCCGGACGGCGTGATTGGCCTGATCGGCATGTGAGCACTGGGACTCGACCTGCGCGAATTGATACCAATCCTCCGCCGTCATTCGGGAGCGTTCTTTCACAACGCCGCTCATCACCTCATGAGCATCGGTCCAACGGTGGCTGTCCGCGTAAGCCAGGCCGAGCTGCCATTCCGCTTCCTGGCGTTGTTCGCTGGTGGCCAGTGAGCATTGGCTGGCCGAACGCAACAACGGTGCTGCCCGTTCTGGTTGACCCCGACGGCGATACAGCACCGCCAGCCGCAGCAACGCTTCGACATCATCGGGAGACGAACGCACCAGCCGCAATGAGGTTTCCAGAGCCGCGTCGGTGTCCCCCCGCCGTTCTTCGAGAATCGCCTTCAATCGCAGCACTTCCGGCAACTCGGGCTCGTGTCGCAAAGCCAGTTGCAAGGCTTGATAAGCCGCTTCGGTCCGGCCGATTTCCAGTTGCATCTGGGTGAGTCGGATCGCAGCCTGCACATCCGTCGGCGAGTCGGCCAGCAAACGCTCGACTTCTTCCGCCGCAGCCAATTGCCGTCCGCTGGACCACAACTCTTCAGCCAATTGCATGCGCGTGTCGTCATCGGTCGGTCGGCGGCGGAGTGCCGCATTCAGATAATTCTCCGCGTCTTCGGTTCGACCGGCATCGCGCGCAGACCGGGCTTCTTCACAGAGTTGGCTGCATTCCGAAGAACGGTGCGACAAGCGTTGTCGAATGGACGCACAACCCGACACGGCGGCCATCACCAAGATTCCGGCCAATGCCAGATGAACCGACGCCACGCCACAGCGCATTCGCGGGGTGCAGACCCGGTTTAGACTCTCTCCCTCTGCCGTAAACTCGGCGATACTTCGCAGCGAAGTTAAAGGGGTGATCCGGGCCATACAGCGGTTTCGACCTCCCTGTCGATCCCCGACAACCTCCGACACGGAGTCGGAGTCATAACAGAGAACATCCATCTTGGGTAGACGCATCTTCCGCGCCTCACTTGGACTTATCGGCAAAGTGACCCAACAGAATGACAAAAAACACTTGCAGTTCGCTCGGCAAGGCCTGTTCCATCGCAGCCGATACAGAGGCTTGGCGAGATTAGGTGGAGCGGGGTGTACTTGCGGGCTGTGGAGAGTTTTGATCGGGATTGACGTAACAACTGAATGGACCTATCTTTCCGCCGCCAGTCGGCAAGCCGTCGCCTTCCGTTTGGCGCATTGCAGTCGCTGCAGAAGAGGCCGAGATGGGAAACTGGGTTCAACGACATCCGCTGGCGTATGTCGCAGTGACCGTCCCGCTGTTGCTCGGCGGATGGGAACTGCTGGCCCGCCAGTTCACGCCCCCGGTCCCCGTTCAACCACCGCTCGCCGCTCTTTCGATTCCGCTCGATCCACCGGAGCACAACTCGGCGGAATTCCGTCCACAACCGCGCGTCATGATTCTTGGCAACAGCCAGATCCATTACGTCCGCGATCAGGAAGACGTGCAGACCTACGGTTTCCCCGCCCGCTTCCAAACCGCTCTGGTCGAGCAGGGCACACCAGCGGAAGTCGCAGATCTCTCAGCAGGAGGACAACAGGTCCTCGAAAGTCTGGCGATCTTGATCGACACTTTTGACCGTGTCCGCCCCGACCACGTGATGCTCGGCCTTGGCCTCGCGAACATGCGTGGCATCACCATTCCGCCGCAGTTGGTCGAATTCTGTGACTGGGCACACATCCAGGAGACGGCTCAACGTCATCTGCCGGACCGTATCGATCCTAACATTCAGCATTCACTCTCCCAGTTGTACAACCCGCCGCGTGAACACGTTTCAGCGCACGATCCGACCATTCAGGAGCAACTCGACGAACAAATCTCGGACTGGTTGGTGGATCGGTCGGCGACGGTGCGGCATCGGTCAGTAATGGCGCAGTGGTTGGCCAAGCTGCCCGGTGATCTTGAGCGCGATGTCCGTCAGCTCTGGCGAAAAAAAGCCCGCGGCCAATTCAAAGCTCGCACCTATGACGCCGGACCGAACTACGACCTGAGCCTCGCCGTGGTGCAGATCATGGCCGCGTTCTGCCGGGAAAAGCAGGTTCCGTTCACAGTGATCGTGATGCCGTTTCATCCGACCTGCGATCCGATCCTGTATGTCCGTGAAGACGAGGAACGACTCACCGCCGACCTGGATGGGTTGACCTCTCGTGGTGAGCTGCAACGGATCGACATGCGATCTCTGCTCGGCCCTGAACACTTCGGGACGTTTCCGGACGGTTCACCCGATGGGCTGCACTTTCTCGCGTCGGGACATGCCGTGCTAGGCCGCGCCGTCGCCGAGCATTTCTCTTTTTCACCCGATCGCGACTCGAATCCTCCGCGATTGCGGGTGGTGAACTTTGAAGAAGATGCTCCTGAGAATTCGCGTTCTGTCCAATAATGCCGGTTTCGACCATGGTTTATAACAGCCTGACATTCCTCGTCTTCTTTGTGATCGTACTGGCCACATATTGGTCAGTCCCATCGCACCGCGTCCGGCTGGGCTGGCTACTGATTGCCAGTTGGGTGTTTTATGCCGCTTGGTATCCAGCGTATTTATTATTGATGCTGGCCGCGACATTTCTGTGTTATCTAGCAGCCATTGGAATTGCGAACCATCGCGAACGAAATCCGCAATGGGCCCGACGGATTCTCGCGGGTACGGTCATTGCCAACCTGCTGAACCTAGCGTTCTTCAAATATCTCGACTTTGGCCTGTCATCGGCCGGGACGTTGTGGACCTGGGTCACCGGGGAAGTATGGATGCCGCCGCGGCTCGGGATTTTTCTGCCGCTGGGGATCAGTTTTCACACGTTCCAACTGATTGGATACCTCGTCGATGTGTATCGAGGTGAAGCGGCAGCGATTCGGAATCCGTGGAAAATGTCGCTGTTTGTGACGTTTTTCCCGCAACTGATTGCTGGCCCGATCGTGCGTCCCCATGAGTTTCTGCCCCAGTTGCAATCGAAGCGTGAGTTCTCGCCAGCGCAGTTCCTTCACGGTCTGGATCTGATCGCCGTCGGCCTCGTCAAGAAAGTGCTGATTGCCGATCAATTGGCCCCTTTCGTCGACCGGGCGTTTGCCGACCCTGCGCTGGCCGGCGGCCTCGGCGTGCTGCTGGCGGTCTATGCGTATGCGATTCAAATTTATTGCGACTTCAGCGGATACACAGACATCGGCCGCGGCTGTGCTTTCGCACTCGGTTATACGTTACCGTCGAACTTCAACTATCCGTATCTGGCGTGCAATGTCAGTGACTTCTGGCGACGCTGGCATATCACACTGAGTTTATGGCTCCGTGACTATCTCTATATTCCCCTGGGAGGCAGCCGCGGAGGAGAATGGTACACGTATCGAAATCTGATTCTCACCATGACTCTGGGCGGCCTCTGGCATGGTGCGAGCACAACGTTCATCGTCTGGGGCCTGCTGCATGGGGTGTTGCTGGCCGTCAACCGGTGGGTTCACAACCTCGCGAACGTACCCGTGAATGAGCCGCTCTTTCCCGGCCGTCCGTATCGGGTTCTGGCCACAGCGGCGACCTTCCACGCGGTGTGCCTGGGGTGGATTTTCTTCCGCGCGCCCGATTTCGCTACCGCGTTTGCAGTGCTCCAGCAACTGGGAGCGGCGGGCATGCAGGGTGCGAACGCGCTGGGACCCACGGCCCTGGCGATGGCCGCACTCCTGGTCGCCCATCTGGTGTCCCAGCGCCTGCGGAGCCGTGAGGCCCACGCCTCATCGCCGTGGCTGCTGCTGCGGCCGTTCGCCTACAGCGGCACCGCTATCGCGATCGTGCTGGTGACGAAAGCCACGAGTGGTGGCTTCATCTATTTTCAGTTCTGAAGCCAGCGATGCTCAGCGAATCTTCAAGTCCGGCAGTTCGTCTTTGATCCCCGCATCGATCGGCATCACATCGGGGAACGAGCCTGTTTCGGCCATGGTGCGGAAGAGTTGAGCCTGGAGTTCATAGACCTTGTGCTGATGCCGCGGGGAATCGATCAGGTTCCGCAGTTCGTTGGGATCGCTGGCGAGGTGATACAGTTCGCCTTTGTGACGGTCGGGGCTGCCGTCGCCGTGGGGGTAGCGGATGTACTTCCACTCGTCGGTCCGCACGCCGCGGACATTGGGTGTGTAGGGGAACTGCTTCTCGTAGTTGTATTCGTAGTGAAACGCCGTCCGCCAGCCGGTGCGGTCCCCTTGCGCGAGTTTCACCCACGATTTGCCGTGGATATTCGGCAGTGGGGCGGCTCCACAGAGTTCGAGAATCGTCGGGGCCAGATCGAGATGTAACACCATGCCGTCGATGGTCCGGGGTTGATCGACGGGCACCAGTTTCGGATACCGCACCACCAGCGGGACACGCAGGCTCGGTTCGTGCATCGTCCGTTTATCGACCATGCCGTGCTCGCCATTCAGCAAGCCGTTGTCGCCGGTGAAAATGACCAGCGTGTTATCGAGTTGTCCCGCGGCCCGGAGCGATTCATAAAGCACGCCGACACTGTCATCGACGGACAGCAACGTGCCCCAATACGCCCGCGTCATTGCCTCGAAATCTTTCACGGCTGCGGGGCGACGGTCCGGGAATTTCTTGCGGAAATCGAACAGCGGCCCATAGATGCCGTGCCAGGTGTTGAGCCGGGTTTCAAACCATTCGGGTTTGTCTTTCAGGCGAAACGCCGATGTCGGGTATTTCACCGTCACGTCATCAAAGGCGTGTTCGTACTTCGGCTCCGGCACATAAAAACTGTGTGGCGCCTTGTGGCCGAGCATCAAGCAGAACGGCTTTTCGCGCGGGCGTTTCAGCCAGTTCTGGGCCATCTCCGTGACGACATGCGTGTAATACCCCGGCACCACTTTGCGTTCACCTTCGATGTTGAACTCGGTGTCGAAGTATTTCCCCTGGCCTTTGTGGGTGACGAAATAGTCGAAGCCGGGGCGTTTTTCGTCGTTGTTTTCCCCCATGTGATACTTGCCGATGTACGCCGTTTCGTAACCGGCCTGCTGCAACTGCCGCGGGAAACTCGGCAGATTCACGGGGTATTCGGTGAAGTTATCGCTGACCCCGTGAGCGTGGGCATACAACCCGCTGAGAATCGACGCCCGACTGGGCGAACAGAGCGACGTCGTGCAGAAGGCGTTCGGAAAGTACAGCCCTTCCTTCGCCAACCGGTCGATGTGCGGCGTCTTCAGGTGCGGATTCCCGGCGATGCTCAGCGCATCCCACCGCTGGTCATCGGTGAGAATGAACAGCAAGTTGGGTTTCTCAACGGCAGCCGTCGAGACCAGCGCCGCCAGATACAGCAGAGTCGCAGTCATGGCACGTCTCTTCAAAGTGTGTCACAGGGAGTGTCCCGATTGTGGTCGCTTGATGCGGATGCGCCAACCGAAAGACTCAATCAGTCAGAGCCGCGACCGTGAGGGAGTGTGTTCCGTGACGATGTATCATGATGAAGTACGCGCTCGCTCACGGTTGCGGCTCCGTCGGATGAACTCCGCTTCGCTTTCGGACGTTTCGCCGTTATTCTGCACGCACATCGAGAACAGCCGCCCTTTTCCGAAGTGAGCTTGCGTGATGGTGCAATGTCGACTTGCTGCGTGGTGGACCGCCCCGTTCGTTTTGTTCGTCGTCGGTTCGCTGCCGGCAGCCGAACCGTTGGCGAATACGCAGCCGGAAACGGTGCCGCGGATGTCGGCGGATGACGCCGCCGCGGCGACCAAGTTGCCGCCGGGGTTTCGCACCACCGTCTTTGCGGCCGAGCCCGATGTGCAGCAACCGATCGCAGCGACTTTCGACAGCCGTGGTCGCATGTGGGTCGCTGAGAACTATACCTACGCGGAAAGTGCGGTCAATTACGATCTGCAACAGTACGATAAGATCGTGATCCTCGCCGACACGAATGGTGATGGCCAGGCGGACAAGCGGACCGTCTTCTGGGACAAAGCCCAGCGGCTGACCAGCGTGGAAGTCGGCTTCGGCGGCGTCTGGGCGATGTGTCCGCCGCAGTTGCTGTTCATTCCCGACAAGAACGGCGACGACGTTCCCGATAGCGAACCCGTCGTCATGCTCGACGGTTGGGACATTGCCTCGGCCCGACATAATTTCGCGAACGGCCTCAAATGGGGACCGGACGGCTGGCTCTACGGCCGCAACGGGATTCTCGCGAATTCCAAAGTCGGCACTCCTGAGACGCCCCTCGATCAGCGAACGCCGATGAACGTCGGGATGTGGCGGTTCCATCCCCAGACGAAAAACTTTGAAGTCGTCTGCGTGGGCACCACCAATCCATGGGGGCACGACTGGGACGAAAACGGCCAGCTCTACTTCATCAACACCGTCATCGGTCACTTCTGGCACGTCGTCCCCGGTGCCCATTACCGGCGGATGTTCGGCGAGGATCTGAACCCGTTTGCGTACAAACTGATCGAACAGACGGCCGACCATGTCCACTGGGACAGCAGCGCGGAAGAGTGGACGGCTCAACGCAAGGGCGTGACGGAAGGGACCAGCAAAGCCGGCGGCGGACATGCGCATTCCGGCATGATGATCTACCAGGGTGACAACTGGCCGAAGGAATATCGCGGCGGTATGTTCACCGTCAACCTGCACGGTCTGCGACTTAACCATGATGCGATTGAACGCAGCGGTGCAACCTACGTCGGCAAGCACCGTCCGGACTTCATGCAGGCGAAAGACCCGTGGTTCCGCGCGGTCGACCTGATGTCCGGCCCTGACGGCGGCGTGTACGTGCTCGATTGGTCGGACATCGGCGAATGTCACGAAAACGACGGCGTTCATCGCACTTCGGGTCGGATCTATAAAATCGACTTCGGCACGCCCGCCAAACTCCCGGCGGACTTCGATCTGTCGAAGAAAACGACGGCAGAACTCATCGAGCTGCAAAGCCACGCCAATGAATGGTACGGCCGGACCGCGCGACGGTTGTTGCAGGAACGGTTTGTCGCCGGTGAAGATTTTTCCGCGGTGCACCAACAGTTGTGGGCCGAGTTGGTCAAACCCACGAATCCCAAGTTGCAACTGCGGCGACTGTGGGTGCTCGATGTGACGAACGGTCTGAAGTTGGATCCATTGCTCTCGTTGATTCACGACCGTGATGAACACGTCCGCGCAACCGCTGTTCAACTACTGGCAAACCATTTTTCCACCGATGAACGGACCGGCAAGGCGTTGTTGAATCTGACCTCTGGCGAGCAATCGGGCCTGGTCCTGACAACGATTGCTTCGGCGATGCAACGGTTGCCGTCCGAACGGCACGGCAATGATGTGAGCTTCCGCATTCGCATCGGTCAATCGCTCGCAACGAAGGCAGAGTTCGCTGAGGATCGCGTGCTGCCGTTGATGGTGTGGTATGGTTTGGAAGCGGCGGTGATGGTCGATCCGGAAGGGGCACTCAGTATCCTGCCGGTGTCCCGCATGCCGATCGTGACGGAGTGCCTCGCCCGGCGATTGGCGAGCGAACTCGAACGCCGCCCGCATGTCGGCGAAAGTCTCGTTCACGCGATTCGCATCAACCGCGTCGACGGTGGAGAACGCGAAGCGTTGACGGGGATGTCGCTGGCGGTGCGCGGCTGGCAGAAAGTTGCTACGCCGAAGGGTTGGACCGAACTGGCTGCGAAACTCGATAAAAACGGGACGGATCCGCAAGTCCGCGGACTGGTCCAGGAACTGTCGATCGTCTTCGGTGACGGCCGAGCGATCGCGGAAGTGCTGAAACTCGTCGGCGATGGAAACCAATCGACCGACAGCCGTCGACAAGCCATTCAGTCACTTTCAGCCGCGAAGACCGAGGAGTTGGCTCCGATTCTGCGGAATCTCATCACGCATCGGGATCTCGCCGACGCCGCGGTCAAAGGATTGGCGGCGATTGACCTGACGACATTCGCGCCGGTCTTCGTCGAGAACTACAACCGCATGCCACCACCGGGGCGTGATGCGGCCGCAACCGCATTGGCGTCCCGTGCGGATGCGGCCCGGTTGCTACTCAACGCAGTCGCCGACAAGAAAATTCCCGCGGCGGATGTGTCGCCCTTCCTGCTACGACAGATGCAGGTGATCGAGAACGGGGCGCTCAACGAACGCATCCTCGCGCTGTGGCCCGATCAACGTCTCATCGCTGCCGACCGTGTGGAATTGATCGCGAAGTATCGAGACCAACTCGACGAATCCACCCGGTCCACCGCCGAGTTACCGAACGGTCGGATGCTCTTCGAGAAGAACTGTGCAAAGTGTCATAAACTCTTCGGTCAGGGCGGTGCGATTGGTCCCGAACTGACCGGAGCGCAACGGACGAACCTTCATTATCTGCTCGAAAACATCGTCGATCCGTCGGCGACGCTCGCCACCAACTTCCGCATGTCGATCATCCTGCAGAACGACGGCCGCGTGGTCTCCGGAGTCATCGGCGAACAGACCGACCGCACGATCACCGTGCAGACTCCGACCGAGAAGGTGACGATCAACCGGGCCGATATTGATGAAATCCAGCCATCAAAACTGTCATTGATGCCGGACGGTTTGTTCAACGCCCTGAAGCCCAACGAAGTGCGGGACCTCATTGGTTACCTGATGTCCCCGCAACAAGTGCCGCTGAGTACCCCCGCGGGTGGACAATAGACAAAGGATTGCACGGATGCTCTTCCAAGTAGCCCTGTCGCTCCGCGACAGGAAAGCCGGTAAACAAAGCGGCTTTGTGGTACATCGGCTTTCCTGTCGCGGAGCGACAGGACTACGTTGCTACGCGACAATCATCGCGGCGATGTTGGCACTGCCCGTCATCGTCGCCGCACAGGACTTCGGCCCCGATCCGCGCGGCGTCTTTGGCGACCGCGCCGAACGGACTGAAAATACGCGGCCGCCGCTGCGTGATCTGCCGCCGTTGTCGAACGTCGACGAGGATGTCCAGGCGACATTGGACCGCGGGACGTCCATCAACCCGCGGGCGTTGGAAGGCGTGCGGGACGATACGATTGGACTCCAACCAGAAGACCGCGCGGCATACTTCGCAGGGTTGCAGGCCTGCCGGCATCTGCGCACGGCACAGCTTGAAGAATGGGCGGCGGCCTTCCAACAGAACCGGCAAACCACGCTGTCGATCGCCGCCGGGCAAGCACAAATGGATTCGTCCGTCTTTGGTGATGTCCTCGAACATCCGCACGACTACCGCGGTCAACTCGTCTCGATGCGCGGTTGTCTACGTCGCCTTGTGAAGTATGACCCTGGCCAAAATAGCAAAGGGTTCCGACACGTTTACGAAGCATGGATCTATCCGGATGATGCCCAGGGCAACCCCGTGGTGGTCGTCTTCACGAAGAAGCCGAACGGCTTGCCAATGGGTGCCGATCTGTGTGAAGACGTCCAGTTCACCGGGTACTTTTTGAAGAACTACGGCTACGAAGCGCAGGACGTGCCCCGCAAGGCACCACTGTTTCTCGCCGGGGGGGTGGACTGGCTCGAAATGCCACCGCTGGCCGCCACGGCCGCGCCGACGCCTTGGGGCTACGCCTCGACGGCGATCCTCTTTCTGGCCGGTGTGTTTGGCGTCGTGCATTTCCATCGTGACCGCCGGTTCTTCCGTCCGACCGCCCCGGTGTTTGACGCCGAAGGCCGCTTGTTCATGGAAGCCGACATGGGCGATTTCGTCCCCGCCGGAAGCGTGACGGATACGTCGATTGAACATCATCACTGAGAATCCCTCCACGATGCCCGTTGCCCCCTGGAAACCCGTTGACCTTCCGCTGCGTCTGGCGGTGCTCATCTCCGGCGGTGGGACGACGCTGACGAATCTCGTCGACCACATTCAGCGCGGAGCGCTGCGGGCGGAGATCGGGCTGGTGATTGCGAGTCGGCCCGATTGCGGCGGCGTGGCGAAATCACAGACCGCGGGGTTGCCTTGCCGGGTGATTGAGCGGAAGTCGTTCCCATCCGTCGTGGAATTCAGCGCCGCGATCTTTGAGGAATGCCGTGCGGCGAAAATCGATCTCGTCATCTGCGGTGGCTTTCTTGCGCTGTTGCAAATCCCCGCCGATTTCGCGCTGCGTGTGATGAATATTCACCCTTCGCTGATTCCTTCGTTCGCCGGCAAAGGTTACCACGGTGAAAAAGTCCACGAGGCGGTGATCACCCGCGGGTGCAAAGTCAGCGGTTGCACCGTGCATTTCGTTGATGATCTTTACGACCACGGACCGATCATTCTTCAACGGACGGTCCCGGTGCTCGACGACGACACGCCAGCCTCCTTGGCGGCCCGCGTCTTTGAGCAGGAATGCCTTGCCTATCCGGAAGCCATTGCCCAGTTTGCCACGGGGCGGCTGCGGGTGGATGGATCGAGAGTAACCCAGTCTTAAGAAAGACTGGGCTTCTGGGTGAGCAACGAGCCGGTGACGAAGAGATTGCCGCCGTCACTGGCAAATCTGTCAACGAAGCACTCACATTCTGTGGTGGATTCGACCGCTTCTGACCGAATCTGACCGGTAACGGTTGCGTTCCGTCACAACGGTGGTAGGATAGTGCGTCTGGGAAGAATTTTCTGACGCCGTCTTGCCGTCCGGAATCCACAGTGGTCGCCATGCTTCTCGATCAGCGACGCGATGAAATCCTGCAACTCATTGAGCGGCAGGGGTTTGTGTCGTTGCATGAGCTGGTCGACAAACTGGGCGCGAGTGAATCCACGGTTCGGCGGGACTTGGAATATCTCGACGGTGTCGGCCAAGTGCGTCGGACCCGGGGCGGAGCGGCTTATACCGGCGAACACATCACGCCGTTTGAAGAACGGGGCACCACCGCCCTCAGCCAGAAACAACGCATCGGCCGGGCGGTCGCCGAGGAAATCGAATCGGGCGACACGGTCCTCCTTGATGGCGGCACCACCACTCTGGAAGTGGCACGGTGTCTCAACGGCAAGTCGCTACAAGTGGTGACGAACTCGCTGCCCATCGCGAACCTGCTCGTCAACCAACCGAACATCGAACTGATTCTCATCGGCGGTTACCTCTATCCCCGCACGGGGGTGGCACTGGGACCGTTAGCCGCGGCGGCACTGACCGACTTGCATGTCAATCGTGTGGTGATGAGCTGCGGCGGCATCACCGAGAAGGGTCTGTTCAACAGCAACACGCTGCTCGTCGATTGCGAACGGCAGATGCTCAAAGCCGCGGACGAAGTCTGGGTCGTTGCCGACAGCACCAAGTTTGGTCGCACGGCGTTGGCTCATCTCTGTTCGCTTTCGACCGTGACGCGTCTGTTTACGGATCGCGGTCTGGATGAACGCTGGCGGCGAACCCTCGAAGACGCCGGCGTGCCGTTATCCATTGTCGAATGAAGTTGGAATGCGTCGGGGCAGGGGCCCCGACGAATTTTGATCCACAACAAAACTACATCGATGGCGCAACTGATGGCTCCTGATCGTCGCGAAGTCGAAGACATTGTCCGCAGCGTGCTCGGCAAACATTTTGGTCTGCCTGCCGCGGCTCCCGCACCGGCTGCAGCGCGGAATCCGCTGGTCGTGAACATCTCCGCACGGCATGTGCATCTGACGCAGGAACATGTCGAGATTCTGTTCGGCAAGGGCGCGCAACTCGAACCGCAGAAGTGGCTGTATCAGGACGGGTACTATGCCGCGAAACAAACGGTGGCGGTGATCGGTCCGCGCCGCCGGATGTTGCCGGAAGTGCGCGTGCTCGGTCCGTGCCGCAGTGCCTCACAAGTGGAACTCGCTTTCACTGATGGCATCTCGCTGGGACTCGATCTTCCCGTCCGCATCAGTGGTGATGTCAAAGGCACAGCGGGCTGTGTACTGATGGGCCCGAAAGGCGTCGTCGAACTCGAAGAAGGCGTCATCCGCGCGATGCGGCACGTTCACATGGGCCCCGCGGACCTCGCGCACTACGGCGTGAAAAACGGCGATGCGCTCAACCTGCGCGTCGTCTCGCCGCACTGCACCACCACCTTAGAAGACGTCATCGTCCGTGCCGATCCCACGGTGAAACTCGAAGTGCACCTCGACACGGACGAAGGCAACGCGATCGATCTGGAACACGCGACGTCAGTGGAACTGACGGTTCCGCAGGGATGTGCGTGTAAGCATTCGTGAGTCAAGAGCGGAGAGTCGAGAGACTAGAGCCAGAGAAAGGCGGGACGTGATGAACGCGTTTCGGTTTCAGAAGTTGGCGGTCTGGCAAAAAGCGATCGATTTCGCTGATCGGATTTATGAATTCACGACAATGTTTCCACAGGATGAATGATTCGGACTTATCAGTCAGATGCGACGTGCGGCAGTTTCGATTTCATCCAACATCGCAGAAGGTTCGGGAAGATCATCGGACGTCGAATTCAATCGCTTCGTGGAAATTGCTTATGGTTCGCTGATGGAAGTCATTTCGCAAAGTGTATTAGCAAATCGGCGACACATGCTCGCCGACGCAGACTTAACAACGATCTTCACAGATGGTGAAGAACTGGCACGAATGATGAGCGGACTCAAAGCCAGCTTACTGAAACCGTCCTCTGGCTCTTGACTCTCGTCTCTTGACTCTTGACCCAACAACTCGCCTCTCAACTTCAAAAAGGATCCGCACCAATGGCCGAACCGATGAAAGCGCTCGGAATGCTCGAAACCAAGGGACTCGTCTGCCTGATTGAAGGCGTGGACGCGATGCTGAAGTCTGCCAACGTGCAGATGGTCGGCTGGGAAAAAGTGGGCAGTGGCCTCGTGACGGCGTTCGTCGTCGGCGATGTTGCGGCCGTCAAAGCCGCGGTTGATGCCGGGGCCGGTGCTGCCAGCAAGATCGGCGAAGTCGTCAGCGTGCAGGTCATTCCCCGCCCGCATGAAGACATCGCCAGCGTGCTGCCGAAGCCGAAAGCTGGCGCGTCCAGCGTTGGCTAAGAAGTCAAGAGCGGAGAGTCGAGAGTCCAGAGCCAGACGAAGAGGGCATTGCATGACTCTGTCCCTTAGCTCTTCACCCTCAGCCCTTAGCCCTCCGAGTCTCCCATGCCCAAACGCAGTCCGCTGAAGAAAGCTCCGCCGAAGCGTGCTACGCGCAGCGCGACTGTGTCCGCACCGGTGTCGAACGGATCGGTTCCGCCCGCTGCTGAACCGCCTGTCACGGCACTGATTCCCACTGCACCGATACCGACCTCTGTTGGAACGTCCTCTACCATGAACGAAGCCATTGGATTGCTCGAAACGAAGGGCCTTGTCGCTCAGATTGAAGCCGCGGACGCCATGCTCAAGGCCGCGAACGTCAGCCTGGTGAAGCAGATTCAAATCGGTGGTGCCTACATCACCACTGTGATCAAAGGCGATGTCGGCTCCGTCCGCGCCGCCATCGACGCCGGTTCGGGTGCCGCGTCGCAAGTGGGCGAACTTGTGTCGGCGCATGTGATTGCACGGCCGGATAAGGCGTTGCTGGAGTATTTCGTGTAGCGTGCAAACTGGGTCAAGTGCCAAGGGTCAAGTGTCAAGTGCCGGAAGGGACTGATGCGATGGCTTTTATCCGGCACTTGACACTTGACTCTCAGCACTTGACCTCCCGGCTTCCCCATGAAAATCCTCGTCGCCAACCTCGGTTCCACCAGCTTCAAGTACCGTCTGTTCGACTTGTCGGACGAGCGGCAGTTGGCGCGCGGGGGGATTGATCGTATCGGACAGCCGCAGAGCCAGTGCTTTGTGGAGATCGGCACGCATCGGGAAGAGGACACGCGAGGTGTGCCCGACCACGCCGCGGCAGTGAAGCTGTGCCTCGAACAACTCATGCACCCGCAATGGGGCTGTTTGAAGTCGGCGGACGAAGTCGAGGCGATCGGTTTCAAAGCGGTGTTCGCGGGGAAGCTCAGCGGTATCCGCATCGTCGATGAGGAACTCCTCACGACGATGGAATCGCTGTCGGACATCGCTCCGGCGCACAATCCGCCGTATGCGAAAGCGATGCGGCAACTGCGGTCGGCTTTCCCGCAGATCCCGCTCGTGGCCGCGCTGGAAACGGCGTTCCACGAAACGATTCCGCCGGAGATTCGGGCATACGCAATTCCGTTTGAATGGCAGGAAGAGCACGGCATCAAGCGGTGGGGCTTCCACGGGGCAAGCCATCGCTTCATCGGTCAACGGATCGGTGAACTGCTCGGTCGCACCGATCTGCGAGTGATATCGTGTCATCTCGGCGGCAGCAATTCGCTGTGTGCGATGAAGGGGGGCGTGTCGCAGGCCAACAGCCTCGGCATGAGTCCGCAGACGGGGTTGTGTCACAACAACCGCGTCGGCGACTTCGACCCGTTCGCGCTGCCTGTGATCATGCGGGCGACGGGAAAATCGCTGGCACAGATTCTCGAAGACCTGTCGAACAAAAGCGGTCTGCTCGGCATGAGCGGCCTCAGCGGCGATGTGCGTGACCTCGAAAACGCCGCGGCTCAAGGCAACACGAGAGCCGACTTGGCACTCAAGGTTTTCGTGCAATCGATCCGGCAATACCTCGGGGCTTACCTGACAGTGCTCGGTGGCGCGGATGCGATCGTCTTCACCGGCGGTATCGGAGAAAACAGCGTTCGTATCCGCAGCGATGTGTGTGCGGGAATGGAATGGGCGGGTATAGAACTCGACGCCGAGAAGAACAAGACCGTGCCGCGCGGCAGTGAATCGGCGCTGCAATCAGCCAACAGCCGTACGCAGATTTGGGTCGTGCCGACCAACGAAGAAATTGTGGTCGCTCGGCAAACCGCACAAGCGATCAAGAACAAATAAGTTCCAAGCTCCAAAATCCAAATTCCAAACAAGTTTCAAATTCCAAGTTTCAAACGAAGAGAAAGAGTTCGATTGCTGACGTTCGGAGGGAATCATGACGAGTGGTTCGGAGCGGACCTTTGCACTGGATGAACGGACATTTGAATTCGCGCGCGATGTCCGGATGTTTGTGAAGCGTCTCCCACGAACGATTTGCAATTTTGAAGACGTCAAGCAGCTTGTTCGCTCATCGGGTTCGGTTGGTGCCAACTACATTGAAGCCAACGAATCTCTCAGCAAGAAAGACTTTCGATTACGACTCCGAATCTCTCGCAAGGAAGCCAAAGAATCACGGTACTGGTTGCGGCTGATCGATGTGGGGGATGACTCAAAAGTTGAACAGGAACGGCAACGCCTGATCGGTGAATGCGTCGAGTTGCTCAAGATACTCAGTGCCATTCTCAATTCGTTTGACGACCGCCGTGATTAGAAGCTCTTCGTTTGGAATTTGTAATTTGTTTGGAACTTGGCCTTTGGAACTTGGAATTTCGACCTTCAGGATGTCCCGATGTTCTTAGCCCGTGTCACCGGCAGTGTAGTTGCGACTCAGAAAGTGGAGGCCATGATTGGCCAGAAGCTGCTGATCGTCGAGCCGTTGCGCGTGCAGGAAAAAGATCAAAAGACATTGGTCGGCACCGGGCGAACGTTCATCACCGTCGACACGGTCGGCGCGGGTGAAGGCGAGGTGGTGTTGATCGTGCAGGGGTCGAGCGCCCGCTTCACGCCGCAGACGAAGCCGCTGCCGATTGACTGCGCGATCATCGGGATTGTGGATTCGGTGCATCTCGGCTCGCTGAACATCTTCGATGCGAAACAGGAGACGCCGAAATGACATTTCCTGCTCAGCAGCCGCGAACACCCGTGCAGCCCGAACAAGTCGGTCGCACGTCAATGATCATTGTGGCCGCGCTCATGTCCGGGTTGGTGTTCTTCACGATCATTGCACTGGTGATCGGCAGCGAACCCAAGCCCGCACCGCCGATGATGGTGTCATATCTCGCGCTAGGTCTCACGGGCATGAACACGACTCTCCGTTTTGTTCTTCCCGGAATGCAGGCGAACTCCGCCGCTCAGGGCACAGCAGGACAGCCTGCAAGCGAACGCCGCCAACAACTCGCGCCGATTTACATGAGCAAGGTCATTATCAGCACGGCACTGCTGGAAGGGGCGGGATTCTTTAACGGAATTGCCTACATCCTCACCGCGTCGACATTGAATCTCGGGGCAATCGCTGTGCTATTGACCATCATGGCGGTCACGTTTCCCTCGCAAACGCAATTTGACAACTGGGCAGACCAGATCCAGCGCGACACGCTTTAACTGTCGACCATTGACAAACTCACCACGGACAACGGACCACTGACAACGGACTCTGCAACAATGGCTCAACCCAACGCCGATACCATCCGCCAGGTCGTCGAAGAAGTCCTCGCCGCTTTGGGGAAGGCCCCGAAGTCGCAGGCGAAACCCGTCGATGGCGACTGGGGCGTCTTCCAATCGGTCGACCAGGCCGTCGCCGCCGCGACCGAAGGGTTTCACGCCCTGAGTGAAGCTCCCCTCGCCGCCCGCACCACCGCGGTGCAACTGGTGAAGGAAATCTGCGAGCGGGACGCCGTCGAACTCGGCACGAAAGAACTCGAAGAAACCAAGATCGGCCGGCTTGATCACAAGATCGAAAAGCTGAAGATCATCAAGCTCGTCCCCGGCACCGAATACCTGCGCACCGACGCCTTCAGCGGCGATCACGGTCTTACGGTCACTGAGTACGCCCCATTCGGCGTCATCGGCGCGATCACGCCGGTGACGCACTCACTGCCGACGCTGGCGGGCAACGTGATCAACATGATCGCCGGCGGCAACACCATGATCGTGAACCCGCATCCGAGCGGGGCCCGCATCGCGTGTGAAGGCGTTCGCCGGTTCAACAAAGCAATTCACAAAGCGACCGGGTTGCAGAACCTGATCACGATCATTAACACGCCGACGCTGGAATCGGCCGCGGCGATCTTCGGTCATCGTGGTGTGAAGATGTTGTGCGTGACAGGCGGTCCTGCGGTCGCTCGGGCGGCGATGGAAAGCCGCAAGAAAGCCGTTGTCGCCGGTCCGGGGAACCCGCCCGTGGTCGTCGATGACACCGCCTGCCTGGAGAACGCTGCGAAGTCGATCATCAAGGGCGGTGCGTACGATAACAATCTGCTGTGCATCGGCGAGAAAGAAGTCTTCGCTGTCGAAAGCATCTTCGACAAGTTGCTCGAAGAGATGGGCAAGTACGGCGGTTACAAGCTGAGCGCGTCGCAGATTGATGCTCTCACCAAGATCGCGTTCACGCCCCCGAAGGACGCGAAAGATCATTACCACGTCAACAAGGAGTACGTCGGCAAGGACGCGTCGGTCCTCGCGGAAGCGATCGGCGTTCGCGTTCCCGCTGGCACGCAACTCCTCTACGGTGAAACAGACGAATCGAACCCGTTCGTTCCCGAAGAACAGATGATGCCCTTCGTTCCGTTCGTCCGCGTGAAGAACTTCAGCCAGGGCATCGAGAAGGCCCTGGAATTTGAACACGGCTTCCGCCACACCAGCCTGATTCACAGCCGCAATGTGCGTCACATGACACGCATGGGCAAGGAAATGGACACCACGCTGTTCATCAAGAACGGCGCGTGCATGGCTGGACTCGGACTGGGCGGCGAAGGTTACCTGAGCTTCAGCATCGCGACGCCGACTGGGGAAGGCGTCACGAACCCATTGACGTTCACCCGGCAACGACGTTGCGTGCTGGTCGACGATCTTCGCGTGATCTAGGAACGACCGATGCAGTTGGCAAAGGTGATCGGCCGCGCAACATCGACCGTCAAGCATCCCACGATGCATGGCTGGCGGCTGGTGCTGACACAGCCATTGGGGGTGAATGGACAACCCGATGGTTCTCCACAACTCGTGATTGACAACCAAGGGGCTGGTCGCGGTGACACAGTGATTATCTCTTCGGATGGGAAAACGGCACGCGAACTTGTCGGGACGGACATCACCTGCGTGCGATGGACCATCATGGGCATCGTAGATTAACAGGACATTTAGCCCCCGGTTGTCCGCAACCGGGGGATGACGGCGAACAACGTGGCAACCGATTCAGCTCTCATCGATCGCATCGTCTCCAACGTGCTGGCCCAACTCCAGCCCGTCGGTTCATCGCGCGCGGTGATGCCACCGTCACCACCGTTTGAAATGCCAAAGCCCACTCCCACAGTGCCGGTCGCCAAGCCCGTCGCGATCGAACTGCTTGATCCCGTCATCACCGCGAAACTCCTGCAAGACCGGGCGGCGACGGCATCCTCGTTGCGTTTCGGTCCGAAGTCGCTACTCACGCCCTCTGCGCGAGATTGGCTGCACACGCGCAAAGTCACTTGGTCTCGTGAAGCGGGACCGGCGACGACAGCGGCCAGTTCATCCACTGCCGCGCGACGGTTATTAATCAGCACGGTCACCCCCACGGTGCGGGCGGTACAGGGCACACTCAGTCGCGAGTTGCCGGGTTGGAGTTGCGATCTCATCGGCAAGGCGACCGAAGTCGTCGAGACTGCAACCCGGTTGCTGGCCACGGCCGAAGCGGAATTGGTGATTGCCTTCTCCGACCGGGCGGAATTGATTGCGTGCTATGCAAATCGATCAGCGAAAGTTCGTGCAGCGGTGGTGTCATCAGTCGAGACGCTGACCGCGATGGCGAAAAGCCTGGGCGCGAATCTGATCGTGATTGATCCGAATGGGCGAAGTTACATCGAGCTACGAAACATCCTGCGAGCGTGTGCGGCACCGGGCCGTCCGCAACCTCCGCTGGGCTGGGATTGATGAAAGAGACCCAGGGTTCAGAAACCCTGGGCTTCATGGAATGAATAATGCGCGTCGGTGAAGTGATCGGCAAGGTGACGTTGGCCAAGTGCCACCCGAGTATCTCGGGCGGGACGTGGATCGTCGTCGTGCCATTGTCACATGCCGGCTTGAAGGGCGACCCCGCCGGTCGCGAAGAACCGATCATTGCTTATGACGAATGGGGCGCGTCACCCGGTGCGTTCATCGGCATCAGCGAAGGTGCCGAAGCCGGTGCCCCGTTCCCCGAACCGAAACCGTTAGACGCGTACAACGCCTGTATTCTCGACACCATCGAAGTGGAATAATCAGAAGCCCACGGTTTCTTAACCGTGGGTCTCATAAAAGGAAAAACCATGGCAGACACCCCGAAATGGAATTCCGGCATTAACGATCGCAAGCTCAAAGAACTGATCTGCGAAATCGGCCGGCGGGTTTACAACAAAGGCTTCGCCGCCGCGAACGATGGCAACATCTCGATCCGCGTCGGTGAGAATGAGGTTCTCTGCTCGCCGACGATGATCTGCAAAGGCTTCATGACGCCAGACGATATCTGTGCCGTCGACATGGAAGGCAAGCAGATCGCCGGGAAGCGGAAGCGGACCAGCGAAGTGTTGCTGCACCTCGAAATCATGCGAAACCGGCCCGATGTGAAAGCCGTGGTGCATTGCCATCCGCCCCATGCCACGGCGTTCGCCGTCGCGCGGGAACCGATCCCCCAGTGCATCCTGCCCGAGATCGAAGTCTTCATGGGTGAAGTCCCCATCGCCCCGTATGAAACCCCGGGCGGATCAAAGTTCGCCGAGACCGTGACGCCCTTCTTGAAGAATGGCGTGAACACGATCATCCTCACCAACCACGGCACGGTGACCTTCGGGGCCCACCTCGAAGAAGCGTACTGGAAGACGGAGATTCTGGACGCCTATTGCCGCATCCTGTTGCTGGCGAAACAACTCGGTAAGGTGACGTACCTCAACGAGCGCGAATCGGTGGAACTGCTCGACCTGAAGAAAAAGCTCGGCTTCGACGACCCGCGGTTCCACGTCGAAGACTGCGACCTCTGCGGCAACAGCGCCTTCCGCGACGGTTACAAAGAAAATGCCCTGAAGCAGCAAGCCTTTGAAGCGGCTCCGGAATACAAGGGCTACCTCGCGCGCCAGAAAGGCGACAGCCCCGCATCGGCTCCCGCCACCAATGGGAGTCTCGACAAAGAAGCCCTCGTAAAGGCGATCACGGATCAGGTGCTAGCGGCGTTGGGTAAGTAATGCATCGATCGAGTTCACTCAACAGAGATGCCCATGGCCAACTCGATCGGACGACTTGAAAAGGTGAACTTACGGGACGCATGGCCCGACGAAGCGCGAGATTTCACGCCATGGCTGAGTCAGCCGGAGAATATTGTTCTGCTTGCGGAGACGCTACAACTCGAATTGGAAGTGAAAGGAATCGAGGTCAACGTTGGCCCGTTTCGCGCCGACATCTTGTGCCAGGATGTCACCGAGGAAAACTCACTGGTTCTGATTGAGAACCAGTATGGGAAGACCGACCACGATCATTTTGGAAAGCTGCTCACTTATGCGGCCGGCCTTGATGTTCGTACCTTGGTCTGGATTGCCGAGCAATTCCAGGATGAGCATCGTGCCGCGCTGGATTGGCTCAATCGCCAGTCCGTCGACGGGATTGATTTTTTCGGTATTCAATTGGAATTGTGGCGGATCGGCAACTCGGCTCCTGCACCTCGGTTTAATATCGTCAGCCGTCCCAATCATTGGACCGAACGCATTCGCGAGTCAACGAGAATAGCGGACCTTGGCCCTGGCAATCTTCTCTACCTTGATTACTGGAAGCAGTTTCGAGCAAAACTCGAAGCAGACAAGTTCTACATTCGACCCACGAAGGCCCTCCCTCAAACAGCGATGATGATGCGTTTTTCCACAGGAATTCCGATCTACGCAGCCATTGCCGCAAGGACTGGGCTCAATCGGATCTCGCTGTGGTTTCTCGACCAATACCGGACATGGTTCGATCGCTTAAGAAATGACGGCGACGAAATCATCAAAGAATTTGGGCTGCCGCTGGAGTTCTTTCAAGCTGGGAAGTCGGACTACATCCGTTGCGATGTGCGCGATCAGCCGATCTCCGACCGTACCGATTGGCCGCGGCAACATGCCTGGATGTGCGACATCATGGAGAGAATGGGGAGGGTCTTTCTGCCACGATTAAAACTCTTGGCGCAAGAAGGTGGAGTTAGCGACACTGGAGGAATTGGTTCGCAGAGTTTTGAAGAAGTTGAGTCGATTCCTGAGACGGTGTGAAAAGGAGATGTCATGATTGTTCACGACTGGACGCGCGTCGTCGCGGGGATTTTTCATGACTTTCATCACACTTGGATTGCCGCGCTGAAAGAATCGCTGAACGGCGGGCTGCTTCCATCGAGCTACTATGCGATGGCCGAACAAGTCGCCGGGGGACCTCGACCGGATGTGCTCACGTTGGAAGCATTCTCTGAGATGGATGACGAACTTTCCGCGGAATCTGCCACCAACGGCACCGTGGCCCTTGCCGTTGCTCCCCCTAAAGTGCGTTTCACTCAGGAAGCGGAAGAATCCATCTACTCACGTATGCAGAACCGGATCGCGATTTATCACGCCAGCGATGATCGA
This sequence comes from Planctomycetaceae bacterium, assembly GCA_041753475.1. GTDB lineage: Bacteria > Planctomycetota > Planctomycetia > Planctomycetales > Planctomycetaceae > DSVQ01. The sequence goes on from JBGSUN010000287.1 coordinate 34,985, forward strand.
GTTGTTGCATTCATCGAGATTGTCAGCGCGGGAAACAAGCATTCCGATGCCGAAGTCGACCGCTTCAATCAAAAGGTCAGTCAGTTACTGGAAGCGGGTAAGCACTATCTGATGGTCGACGTCCATCCCCCCAACAGACACGCTCCACGAGGGATGCACACTGCGTTCTGGGAACATTTTTACGGCGATGCGCCGGGAGTTACAGCGAAGGAGCCGTTTTGCGCTGTCGCTTACCGTGTGGAAGTTTTGACCGACAAACTCCCTGCGCCGATGGCATATCCGACAGCGTATTTCGAGCCTTTCGGCCAGCAGGGGCCGCTACCGACAATGCCTCTCTTTCTGACCCCGGATCGATACGTGAACGTCCCACTCGATGAAACTTATTCGTCGGCCTGGAAGGGTGTCCCCGATCGTTGGAAGAAAGTCATTGACCCCGATTCCAGCCCTTGAATTCGATCGAATACTCCGGCTCTTGACTCTCGACTCTTAGCTCTGGATCGAACATGAAAGTCAGTATTATCGGCGGCGGCGGACTGGTTGGCTCTTGCGCGGGCTTTGCGTTGCAGGCCGGCAAGATCGTTCGTGAGATCAATCTCGTCGACGTGAACCAGGAACTGTGCGAAGGGCAGGCCCTCGACCTGCTACATGGGGCCAGTATACTGTCAGACCAGAAGATCACGTTCTCGACCACCGTCGGTGTGAAGGATGCCGATGTCATCGTTATCACCGCTGGGTTGCGGCGTAAGCCCGATGAAAGCCGGCTCGATCTCATCAACCGTAACGTAACGTTGTTCCGCGGCATTCTTGCCGACATGAAGACGCAAGGGCTTCGCAAAGACGCGATCGTCTTCGTGGTCTCAAACCCCGTTGACGTGTTGACGTACCTGGCGATCAAGGAACTCGGACTGCCGGCGTCGCAGGTCATCGGCCTCGGCACGGTGCTCGATACCACGCGGCTGCGAAGCATGCTCGCGCAACGGCTCGATGTCCCGCCGACACAGGTGCAGGTCACCATCTTCGGCGAGCACGGCGACAGCATGGTCCCCATCTGGTCGAACGCCCAGATCGCCGGTCTGCCGCTGGAAAAATACCCCGGCGTCAACTCAACATTGATCGCCGAAGTCGAAAAGAAGACTCGTGGCAGCGGTGCGGAAGTGATCAAGAAAAAAGGCGGCGCGGGCTTCGCGGTCGGCGTCTCGATCGCCGACGTCGTTCACAGCATCGCCCTCGATCAACGCCGCATCCTGCCGGTGTCGTCGCTGGTCAACGGTCCGTACGGCCTGCGTGACGTGGCGATCTCCATTCCCACGGTCATCGGCCGCAAGGGCGTGCTCGATACGATCGAGATCGACCTGTGGCCAAAGGAAAAGCTCGCATTGCAGAAGTCCGGACAAGTCTTGCGGGAGACAATTGACAAGGTGCTATGATAGTGAACCGGCTGGTCGCGAATTGTGTCTGGCCGGGATCATGTGCCAGCAAGGAAATCGATCATGGTTGTCAAATTGCGACGTGAAGGACCCGACTGGATTCTGCCGTTGACCAAGGACCTCGTAGCACAGATGGGACTTGGAGACCAAACCGATGTTGAAATTACTGTCGTAGGTCGAGATTTGGTGATTTCCCCGGAATCCGGTGCGGTCCGACAGGATTTTGAAGCTGCGTTGCAGGCGACCAATGAGCAGTTTGGTGAAGCATTAAGGCGTTTGGCCCATTGATTCCCATTCGATTCCTGACGATCGACGAAGTGATGCAAATCCATCGCGACCAAATCGAGCGTTATGGTGGATCGATGGAATTGCGTGATGCCGGCCTACTCGATGCCGCGATCGCGATGCCGCAACAACAATTCGCGGGGCAATATCTTCATGCCGATCTTGCATCAATGGCTGCGGCTTACCTCTATCATCTTGCCAAGAATCACCCGTTCGTCGATGGAAACAAACGCGTCGGGGCCGCAGCAGCCAACGTGTTTCTGCGGATGAATGGTTCGCGGCTGGAATGCACGAACAACGACCTTGCCGAATTTGTGCTGAAGGTTGCCGGCAGCGAGAACTCCAAAGATGATGCGATTGAGTTTTTCCGCACGCGCGTTGTCTCACTCGCATAGATCTTGCAAAGGGACAAAACATGGCCGTGGAATTGCTCGAATCCCAATCGGAACGAGTTCGTCATCTGATGCAGGTCGGCGGGTTTGCGGATGAGACCGCAGTCGTCGCGGCCGCGCTCGATTTGCTGGAACGCAAGCAGCGGTTGCACGCGCTCATTCAGGAAGGTGTCGATGATCTTGAACAAGGACGCGTTCTGGATCATGAGACGGTGTTTGCCGAAGTTCGACGTCGGATTGAGGAAATCGCAACGGAGCAGCACGCCGGGGCAGCGACATGAAATCGCTGCGGTATTCGCTACGGTCCCAGCGAGATTTGCTTGAAATTGCCGAATACATTGCGCGGGATAATCCTGCGGCCGCGCTGAAAATGCTGGTTCGCCTCGAAATTGCCTGTGAGGATCTGGCCCGCATCCCAACAATGGGATTTCGGATAGAAGACTCGGTCGCGGACTGGCGCACTTGGCCCGTCGGAAATTACGTCATCATCTACCAGCCAGAAGGGAATGGCGTCGGAATCATCCGCGTCGTGCATGGAGCACGAGACCTCGGACAATTCCTGCCATGAAGCCATCGCCTGTTATGCCCAAATCCCTCGATCAAAAACTCGCCGCCATTCATGCAGACCCTTCCGGGGCGAAGGATTTTATCCTCGCCGATGCCAAGGACGCCGACATGGCGTTCGGCATCGGAGCACCGGGGTTGTCGCCCGAACGGCATGATGGCGAACTGCGGCATAAAACGCTGAGTGAGTATCGCGATCAAATTCGCGCGGTGATCCAACAGGGCATTGTCGACATTGTGCTGATGTCGACCAGCACCAGCGATCAACTCACGTTGCAGGAAGGCCTGTTCGACAACTCGCACGTCACCCCGGCGGCGCGGGCCAATGATGCGACCGATGTGCATCTTCCACGTGGCGGGCAGATTCACACCGCGGCGGCGCGACCGTTCCGGACCGCGGCGATCGATCACATGCAGTGCGGGCATCTCGACTGCGACGACGCCGAACGGCCGCGCGGGGCGAATCTCGGGTTGTATTCGCTCACGTTCAATAACAATCTCGAACTCGACCTCCACACGCTGGAGAAGTACAAGGAGTTCCGTGAAGAAGCCGAACGCAAGGGCTTCCGGCACTTTATGGAAGTCTTCGACCCGAATCTGCCAGGCGTCGTCCCGAGTGAACTGCTGGGGGGCTTCATCAATGATTTGATTGCCCGGACGCTCGCCGGGGTACCGCAGGCTGGGCGACCGGTCTTTCTGAAGATCGTCTACCACGGCCCGAAGGCGATGGAAGAACTCGTCCGCTACGATCCACACCTTGTTGTGGGCGTCCTCGGCGGCGCTGCAGGGACGACGTACGATGCTTTCAAACTGCTCGGTGAAGCGAAGAAATACGGTGCCCGCGCGGCGCTCTTTGGTCGTAAGATCAACCAAGCGGAGAATCAACTCGCATTCATCGAATTCCTGCGGTTGATTGCGGACGATGTTTTGTCACCCGAAGAAGCCGTGCGGGCTTATCACGGCGTGTTACAGAAGCTGAACGTCAAGCCGACGCGGTCCCTCGAAGACGATATGCAACTGCGCACCGCGGTGATGAGTTACGGTGGTAGCGCCACGGTAAGTGTGCCGGTGGCTGTGGTCGCGGAAAGTGAAAAGCTGAAGTCGACAAGCCCGACGAAGACCGAACCGGCAGCGAAACCGACCGTCGTGGAAAAGCCGAAAGCCCCGAACTTTGCGACGATGTCGCCTGCGGAACGGCTGGAGTATCACCGGGCGCGGTTGAAGAAGGCGCTGGGGTAGAACGAAGAGACCCACGGTTCAGAAACCGTGGGCTTCGGGGGAATCATCCCACTTTTTGCAGCGGGGCGGTTGTGCGTGGTGAGGCGACCAGCGGGAACTTCAGCGTGAACGTGGTGCCGGTGCCGACGGTACTTTCCACGCGTAACCGGCCGCCGTGGCTTTCCATCACGTCTTTCGCGAGAGATAACCCGAGTCCCGTGCCGCCCTGGCCTTGTGAATCCGCGACTTTCGTTGTGAAGAACGGCTCGAAGATCTTCCGCAGCTTTTCCGCCGCAATCCCGCAGCCGGAGTCTTTCACAGAAAGCTCGGCAAACCCGCTCGCCTGATCGGCACGGATGCTGATGATCAGCGGCCCGCCATTCGGCATCGCCTGCCGAGCATTCACGATCAGGTTCAACAGGACTTGCTGCACCTGTCCGGAATTCACCGCCGCCCACGGACGGCCTTCCAACCGCAATTCCGGTCGCACCCGGTACCGCTGCAAATCTTTCTCGACGAGCACCAGCACGTCTTCCACGAGCGTGACAAGATCCATCGGTTCGCGGCGGTCCGACTGTTGCCGGGCGTACGACAGCATCCCGGTGGTAATCTTTGACGCCCGTTGCCCGGCGGCGAGAATCTTCTCGAAGGCTTTGTCGCGCGTCGGAGCATCCTGATTCCGCACGCCCATTTTGGCGTAGTTAATGACCGTGGTCAGGATGTTGTTGAATTCGTGAGTAATGGACGACGCCAGCGCCCCGATGGTGCTCATCTTCTGGGCTTGCAGCAACTGTTGCTGTAAGGCGGTCACCTGGGCTTCCAACTGTGCGATCCGTGCCGACTGATTGTCTCGTGGCGTTCCGTCCATGCCGTTTTCAATCCCGCTCGCGAAGCCGTGTGTCTCTGGCTAACGCTATCGGAACGAAAGAAAAGGGGACTTCATTGTCGCCGACGTTCCCGCGGCTCCCGGCGCGAGATGATCCGCGCGAGTTCCGGTTAGGAAAGATGGGGGGAGCAGCAGGAAAACAAGCGACCTTGCCGGGTGATGCTCAAAGCAACAGGCCGGCAAAGTCGCCGCAGTTTTGCTAAGTTCCGATTGTACTTTTGGGAAGCGACCCACGGTTCAGAAACCGTGGGCTTCATGCCGCATCCGTTATTTCGGGGGTTCGGTCTTTTCCGGTTCGATCGGGGTCGGGCTTCCGGCGGGGGCCTCATCCTTCTTCTTCTCGTCCCCATGATCGTGATCGTCCCCGTGGAAATGGACGTCGAGATGGGCATTGTATGGGGTGCCGCCGATCTTGATCTTCAAATCACCGTGAATGAAGCCGGCTTCGACGAGCTCATGCACGGCTTTTTCATCGACGAGCACAAACTCCGACACGTTCCCTTCCGGCTGACCTTCCGCGGGCTTGAGCACTAGCCCTTCTTTGGCACCTTCCGGAACGACGATCACCTCGGTGGCGTCCGTCGTCGCCGCGGCCTTGGCATCGGGCCCCAGCAGGTACACCTTCAACGAATGCGATTTGCCGTCGACGATCAACTCGGCGTGGAATTCTTCCTTGCCGAGTTCAATCAACTCGCCGCCGTGCGGACCGTGGGCGTGTTCGTCATGGCCGTGATCGTGGGCATCGGCTTTGGGAACGGGGAGATCTTTTGCGGGCTTGTACTCACCACCCCCGTTGCAACCCAAGAGTCCGACGCCGAGCACCGTCAGGGCTGCAAACTGCTTCGTCCAACGTAACATGTTCCGGCCTTCCTGAAGAATCAATTGAGTCATTGGCAACGGCGCCCATCCCTACGTCCGCCGCATTCAACAGTGTGGGACAAATCCGCTGATTCTGCAATCACGCGGGGCCAGCTTGCGGACCACCAGTCGCGGGTGAAGATTCCTGAATGTAGCTCTTTTCCCGGAAGGCTGCCGCGACGCCGATGAACAATACTGCGGTGACGACCTGCAAAGCGGTGAAGAACCAATAATAACTCGCCCCCGGCAACCATGTCGTGCCGTCACCGTTCTGAATTAACTGATTGACGGCCGACGTCAACAGGTTCCCCAGCGATACCGAAAGCAAATAGAGCGACATAATTAAGGACTTCATTCGATTTGGTGCTTGGGTATAGGAAAACTCCAGCCCGGTGATCGAGACCATCACTTCCGCACAGGTCAAAACCAAATACGCCAACACCTGCCAGCCGATGTGGGGTCGCAGGTTGGCTTCGACCTGCTCAGCAACGACATCGGTCACTTTCACTCCACGCTCGGCTGAGAGCTTCGCAGCCTGGGCATCGAGCGGCTCCAACTGGGTTTCAATCCACCCACTGATGCTGAAAGCCAATGCCGTCACGAAGAATCCCAGGCCAATCTTCTTTAGTGGTGTGAGCTTCACCACGAGGTTCATGGCGGGGTAGATCACGTAACTGAAGAGCGGAATCAGTACGAGGACAAGAATCGGATTCACGGCTTGGATCTGAGACGACTGCCATTCACCGGTTTGCCCGCCGAATGCCCACCGGCGATCCATGTTGTCAGCCTGCAAAACCCAGGCCGAAGCGGTCTGGTCATACAGCGCCCAGAAGACGGAAATGAACAGGTAGAGCGGAATCAACTGAAAGACGGCGCGAAGTCCTTCCCCGCTGAATGATTCGCGGAGAAACTCTGCCCCCCCCGCGGGGATATGAACGAACTTATTGCGGCCGATCCAGAAGACAATCGTCGCCAATCCCATCAGCACCCCGGGGACACCGAACGCGACGTGAGGGCCGAATTCCTTCAGCAATAACGGTGTCAGCAGTGTCGAGAAGAACGCGCCGAAATTGATCGAGAAGTAAAACCAGCCAAAAACCTTGGATAACAGGTGTTGATTCTGTTCGCCGAATTGATCGCCAACGTGGGCCGACACGCAGGGTTTGATCCCACCAGCGCCAATCGCGATGAGTACCAGGCCAAGCATGAGCCCTTCGCGTCCCGGTACCACGGCGAGCAGCAGGTGGCCGATGCAGTACACGATCGACAGCCAGAGAATCGTGCGATACTTTCCGAAGAGCCAATCGGAGACAATTGCTCCCAGCAACGGAAAGAAGTACGCCGATGCGACGAACAAATGCACGGCGGATTTCGCATCCTCTGGATTGAGCGTCGCCGGTTGCGAATCCCAACCCATCAGAAACTTGGTCATATAGACCGTCAGAATCGCCTTCATGCCGTAGAATGAAAACCGTTCGGCGGCTTCGTTGCCGACGATGTACGGAATGCCCGGCGGTAACGTGGTGATCGGCTGCGGGGCGGTGAGGTACGACGGACTATTCATGAAGGCCGGTGCTCCCGGAAAGAATCGTTCTGCATCGCAGAATAGGCGATTCACGACGGGGTTGCGAGCGGGAAGCGACGATCCAGCAGGGAGAAGGATTGGCAATTGAAAATTAGAAACTGAAAATTGTGAATTGGAAAACGCGATTTGCTCCTTGACCAGCAGAATTGCCGTTTTCCAATTGGCAATTTTCGTTTTTCAATTTCTAATTGCCAATCTCCATCTGCATCTCTCGGGAATTTACGCCGATGCCCACCAACTCGCTGAGCGGCCGTCATGCGGTTTATACCGGTAGCTTTGATCCCATCACGCTGGGGCATCAGGACATCATTACCCGGGGGGCGGCGGTGTTCGACAAGTTGACGGTGGGAATCGGGATCAACCCGGAAAAACAGCCGCTCTTCACCCCCGACGAACGGTTGTCGATGGCCCGCGAGGTGCTAGCCCCGCTGCCGAATGTGGAAGTTTGCTGTTTTTCCGGACTGGCGGTCGAGTTCCTGCGGGAATGCGGTGCCCGGGTGATGCTCCGCGGGCTGCGAACACTCTCGGACATCGAAACCGAGTTCACCATGGCTCTGGCGAACCGCGCCCTGGATGCGGAGATTGAAACCGTGTTCCTGATGGCCAGCGAACGGTTCTCGCACATTTCCAGTTCGTTGATTAAGCAGGTGGCGTTACTGGGCCGCCATTCCGCAGCGGCCCGCCTCCGTGACTTCATCCCCGCTCAGGTGGTCACGCCGCTCCTGGCAAAGTTCGGCGATCGACCGCCGAATCCGTCCTTACCGTAATCGTGCTCGATGCGATTTTTGGCATTCGTGGGGGGATTTCCCTCACCGAACTGCTGTGGCGCAGGTAGACTTTCTTCGCCAGACTGACTGACATGACTTTTCCGTCAGGCGGGTGATGCCGCTGCAACGGAAGTCATTTTCGGCGCTTGACAGGGTGGAATTCGCTCGGGATGATACCGGTTACAGACAATTCACGCTGGGTTCTTCGATCACCTGTGTTCTCGCCGTGCCAGAATCATTTCGCAACCACTCCCGATCCGCGGGGAATGGTCTCGTGATGGGAAGTCCGGAGACATCGGGATCGAGATTGATTCGTGACAGGAACGCTGCATGTCGACGCGCCGTTTGGACATTGAAGAAATCGGTGATGTGACCGTCGCCAAGTTCGTCGATAAGAAGATTCTCGACGAAACCAACATCCAGATCATCGGCAACCAGATGTTCGGGTTGGTTGATGAAGATGGGCGCAAGAAGATTGTCCTCGATTTCAGCAATGTCGAATACCTCTCCAGCGCGGCGCTGGGCAAGCTGATTACGATGGACAAGAAGGTCAAAGCCGCGAAAGGCAAACTGCGGCTGTGTGCGATTCGCCCGGAAATCTACGAAGTCTTTGAAATCACCCGGCTGAACAAGATTTTTGACATCAAGACGAACCAGGAACAAGCCCTCGAAGGGTTTTAAGCGAATCGCGAGCCGTCGCCGGACAATTCCGCTGCGATCGCGCAGCGGGGTTGATGCTCCAACTGTCGTGCAGGCCACACGTCACAGTCCGGCCGGTCCCTTCTTCGACCTCCCTGCTGCCCCCGTCATGCCGACGCCCGAACAGTTTGAGGTCACGATTCCCAGCGATACCGCTGCCGGCCAAGCCGTGCAGGAACGGATCGTGAATCGTTTGGAAGAGCTTGAATTCCCGCCCCGAGATGTCTTCGGCATGCGGCTGGCACTCGAAGAAGCGCTCGTCAATGCCATCAAGCATGGCAACGGCATGGACCCTGAGAAATCGGTGCGGGTGACCTGCCGGATTGATGAAGCGATGGTGCGGGTCGAGATCGAAGACGAAGGCCCCGGCTTTGATGTGTCGGATGTGCCCGATCCAACCGCGGAAGAAAATCTTGAACGCCCCTGCGGTCGCGGCATCATGCTCATGCGGGCCTTTATGACCCGTGTGGAGTACAACTCGAAGGGAAACTGCCTCACCCTCGAAAAATCCCGCGCCGGCGGTGACGAATAACGTCCCGCGTTGTGATTTCGAGGCCAACAGAAGCCCAGATTAGGCCTTCCCTGGGTGGTTTTCTTTTCCGCCGCGTGACGTCAACCCGTCTTTCACGTTAGAATGTTCCCTCTCAACAGTGACATTCTTTCAGGATTGAGTTCGTGGCAGACGGTCCGGATTTCTCGAAGCACGATTTGATTCCCGTCATCGCGCAGGACGCGGCGACCGGCGATGTCCTCATGCTCGCCTACATGAATGCCACGGCGTACGAAGAAACGCTGCAAACCGGCCGCGTCTGTTACTACAGCCGCAGCCGTCAGAAACTGTGGCGGAAGGGCGAAGAGAGCGGGAACGTGCAGGAATTGCAGGAACTCTTTTACGACTGCGACGCCGATACGCTGCTGGTTAAAGTGAACCAGATCGGTGGGGCGGCGTGTCACGAAGGTTACAAGAGCTGCTTCTTCCGCAAGATCGATCCGCAAACGCGGTCCGTCAGCACAGTCGGCGAACGGGTCTTTGACCCGAAGGCGGTCTACAAAAAATAACTGGGACGAACGGCGAGGATCGGCGCATGTTGTCGACCATCCTGGTGAGCGTCATTTCCACTCTGATGGCGCTCGATACGTTGATTTTAGTCTGGATCGCCGCCCGCGGCCGCAAATTCCTCCGCCGTCATCCCCGTCTGGAAACCGACGAAGATTTCAGCGAATACCGACGGCTGGTGACCGACTGCATGAAACTGACATTCAGCTTTATCGTCCTGTTGAATTCGTCGATCGTTATCTGTTGTGTGGGAACGACACTGGCGTGGATTCATGTCCCCGATCTCAACTCGGTGGCTCTGTTTGGCATCGTACGGATGATGGGGGCCGTCTGCATGGGCGTCGTCGTGGAAGGGCGGTTGAAGGACATTCCCACCGGCGATTCACAAGTGTCGGAATGGAAGAAAGAACTCATTAGTTTATGGGATGCGGAATACTGGCCGCGACGGGCGTATCTCGTCGGCATGGAAGCCCAGGCCGAAGCCTGAATTCGCAGCGCTTTGAAATCGAAAGTTATTGAGCATCATGGCCGACAAGTTAATCAAGCTGGGCATTCCCGCGGGGAGTTTGCAGGAGGCGACCGCCGAACTGTTCAAGAAAGCGGGCTACAACATCAAGTTTCAGTCGCGATCGTATTTCCCGGAGATCGATGATCCGGAGATCGAGTGCATGCTGATCCGTGCGCAGGAAATGGCGCGGTATGTCGAGCAGGGCATTCTCGATGCGGGCATCACCGGGCACGACTGGATCGTGGAAACGACGGCGAATGTGCATGAGATCGGCGAGTTAATGTTCTCGAAGGTCAGCCGCCGCCCTGTCCGATGGGTGTTGTGCGTGCCGAACGATTCGACGGTGCAGTCCGTCAAGGATCTCGAGGGCAAACGGATCGCCACCGAAGCGGTAGGGCTGACGAAAGCGTACCTCGCCCGGCACGGAGTCTCGGCAACCGTCGAGTTCTCGTGGGGAGCCACGGAAGTCAAACCGCCGCTGCTCGCCGATGCGATTGTCGAAGTGACCGAGACCGGAAGTTCACTTCGGGCGAACAACCTCCGGATCGTCGATGAAGTCCTGCAAAGCACGACGCGGTTCATTGCCAACAAGACGTCATTCGCCGATGCGAAGAAGCGGACGAAGCTGGAAAACATCGCCCTGATGCTGCGATCGTGTCTCGCCGCGGAGACGAAAGTCGGCCTGATGATGAATGCCCACCGCAGTCATCTGCAGCAGGTGATTGCCCAATTACCGGCGTTGCAGAAGCCAACCGTCGCCCCGCTGTCGGACCCCGATTGGGTCGCCGTGAACACGATCGTCGACGAAGCCTATGTACGGAACATCATCCCACAACTGAAAGCCGCCGGAGCGCGCGGGATCGTCGAATATCCGATTTCAAAGATCATTGATTGACCACACTCTTTCAGAGCCGCGACCGTCAGGGAGCGTGTTCTTCGATCATCGCGTGAAGAACGCGCTCCCTGACGGTCGCGGCTCTGACGGCGGAGAATCGGCTGATGTCCACGATTGTCGTCAAGCTCGGCGGCAGTCTCTACGATCTGCTCGATCTCGGCGAGCGGGTGACGGCACTTTTAGCATGCTACACCGATCATCGCTTCCTCATTTTTCCCGGCGGCGGTGATGCGGCCGATCTGGTGCGCCAATGGCAACCGCGCTTCGGCTGGACCGACGCCGTGGCGCATGATGTGGCCATTGCCGCGTTGGATTTCAACGCCGTGATGCTCGCGAACATTCTCCCGCGCGGGTGCATGATTCGTGATCGGAACGAAGCGGTGCAGGCCTGGCAATGCGGTGCATCTCCCGTGCTGGCCCCCGCATATTTCCTTCGTGAAGCAGAACAACTTCATCCCACCACGGTGTTGCCGCACAACTGGGAGGTCACCAGTGATTCTCTTGCCGCCTGGACGGCGCTGCATTGGCCGGCGGCAGAGTTGTGGCTGTGCAAGTCCGTCCCCTGTCCCCCCGGCGATGCGGTGATGACGGGGGACGTCGATCCCCAGTTCTCAGCGGTCGCCGGAAAGTTGCCCCGAGTGCGCTGGTGCAATCTGCGCGACACGAATGCGTTGGTGGAGGTGCTGTCCCAGCCCGGAGCGCCAGCGACGGCCTCCGGGAAGTGATGAGTGATGATGGCGGAGTGATGAGTCATGCAAACATCGAACTCGACGAACTCATCATTCATCGATCATCACTCATCATTCCATTCTCGGCCGTCGCTCGCGCTCCGGACTGTGATGACCGAGACTCATCGCCCCGTGGAGGCTGTTAATTCACCCAATCGTGCGGCGGTCTCACTCGTCAGCATCGGGGGAGCGTACTTCCATTGCCAGTTGGCGAATTCGCCGAAGGCGGTCCCGGGGGTATTCATACGCGCTGTCCGATCGAGGCTCAGCACATCCTGCAGCGGCGTCACGGCCAGCAGAGAACTGGACTTCCAGGCGAGTTCGATGAATTCCCAGGCGATGTTCTGTGGATCACATGGAGTGAATTCTCGCAGTTGTTCGAGCCGCTCCGGGTAGGGAACGATTTCACTATGAAACCAGCCGACCGTCGTGTCGTTGTCGTGTGTCCCCGTGTAGACAACCGAGTTCGGATCGAACTCATCCAGGCGAAATCGGGGTTCGTGGGGTGCGCCGGGCAAGCGGAAGTGCAACACGTTCATCCCCGGCAAACCGAAGCGTTTTCGCAACGCATGCACCGGTTCGGTAATCATCCCGAGATCTTCCGCGATGATCGGCAAGGGGCCGTGGTGATTTGTGAGGGCATCACGCATGGCCGCCAGGAACGCGTCATTGGGACCGGGAATCCACTCCCCATGAATCGCGGTTGTTTCCCCGGCGGGAACCGACCAATAGGCTTCAAAGCCGCGGAAGTGATCGAGCCGGACGAGATCGACCAACCGCAATGCGGCGTGCATCCGGGCAATCCACCAGCGATAGCCGTCGCGATGCAGGGCCTCCCAATCGTAGAGCGGGTTCGACCACAACTGTCCGGTTTCCGAAAAGTAATCCGGAGGCACACCCGCCACGCGCGTTGACCGGCCCGCGTCATCCAACTGAAACCATGCGCGATTGGCCCATACATCGGCGCTGTCGTGAGCCACATAAATCGGAACATCGCCAATGATCTTCATTCCGCGTTCGCCGGCATATTCGCGCAGCGCATTCCACTGGCGGAAGAAGAGGAACTGCCAAAGACGGTGTGCCTCGACGCGCGCGGCGTGGCGGTGACGACCCGCGTCGGACAACCGATGGTCTGGTGTCACATCGACGGTCCAATCCAGCCACCAACTGCCGCCATTGATCTCGCGCAGCGTCATGAACTCGGCATGGGGCTCCAGCCAGGCGTGTTCGGCAGCGCAAAACTCGTCGAAGGCTGAGTGGAGAGGATGATGCTGTCGCTGGCTCTGGAAGCGTGATGCCGCGATTTCGAGCAGACGTTGTTTGCGGGAACCGGCCTGATCAAAAACTACCCGCGGTGCAGCGGGATCGATTCCCCGCGCGGCATCGACACATTCTTCGGCATTGAGCAACCCGTCCCGCTGCAACAGTTCAGGGCTGATGAGCCACGGGTTCCCGGCAAAGGCGGACGGCGATTGATACGGCGAATCCCCGCGGTCGGTGGGAACCAACGGCAGCACTTGCCAGTATTTCTGACCAGCAGCAGTCAGCCAATCAATCCAGCGGAATGCTTCCGGCCCGAGATCGCCGATACCGAAAGAGGTGGGAATGGAAGTGGGATGCAACAGCACGCCACTGGCGCGATGACTCAACATAATTCAAACCGGCTCCGTCCGGGATCATCAGGCAGCGCGCTGTCCCGCGGAAGCAGCGTAGTCGATGTCCAGCCCGGTGAGAAGTCCGGAGGTGGTGCGTTACCCAAGGGAACTGAGTTTCACTTACGCATCATGCGAGGCCGGTTGCCCGAAGGCGACACGTGTCGAGTCGGGACTGGTGGCTTCCGCCTTGATCCGCATCCCGTAGAACGAACGGTGGACGAAAAACATGGCCACGGCCATCAGTCCCCAGGCCGCGGCTTGACGAATCGATTCCTGGCCACGGGCCGACAACTGGATCGCCACTTCCAAGGCGAGCAACCCAAACAACGTGGTGAACTTGATAATGGGATTCATCGCCACCGAGGACGTGTCCTTGAAGGGATCGCCGACGGTATCTCCCACCACGGTCGCGGCGTGCAGATCAGTTCCCTTCATGTTGAGTTCGACTTCTACCAGTTTCTTGGCGTTGTCCCAAGCGCCGCCCGCATTCGCCATGAAGATTGCCTGGTACAACCCGAAGATGGCGATTGAAATCAGATAGCCGATGAAGAGATAGTTCTCAAAACAGGCCAACGATAACGTGATGCAGAGCACAACCATGAAGATGTTGAGCATCCCCTTCTGGGCATACTCGGTGCAAATCTGTACGACCTTCTGGCTGTCCGCAAGGGACGCTTTGCCGCCCTCGTCCTCCAGGTGGATGTTGTGCCGGATGAACTCCGCCGCCCGGTAAGCCCCGGTGGTAACGGCTTGAATCGACGCCCCGGTGAACCAGTAAATCACCGATCCTCCCAGAATCAGCCCCAGCAGAAACGGCGCGTGCAAGATCGACAACTCTTCCAGACCGGTTGTCAGTCCGTTGGTCAGCATCATGATGATCGAGAAAATCAACGTGGTTGATCCGACCACGGCGGTGCCGATCAGCACCGGTTTGGCCGTCGCTTTAAATGTGTTCCCGGCACCGTCGTTTTCTTCCAGGAAGTGTTTGGCCTGGTGGAAGTTGGGCGTGAAACCGTAGTCGCGCTGGATCTCTGCCGACGCATTCGGTTGAGTTTCGAGCATCGACAACTCGAAGACCGACTGCGCGTTATCGGTCACCGGGCCATAGGAGTCGACGGCAATCGTTACCGGACCCATGCCGAGAAAACCGAACGCAATCAGTCCAAAGGCAAAGACCGACGCGGCTTGCGGATGAACCATCAGGGCTTCGGGTCCCCAGCTGCTGAACCAGTTTCCGACTGCCATCAGCGCTACAATTGCCATCCCGATCCAGAAGCAGGAAAAGTTTCCGGCAACGAGTCCTGAGAGGACATTCAAACTGGCGCCGCCTTCTTTCGAGGCTTCGACGACTTCACGCACATGGGACGAACTGGTGGACGTGAAAATGCGGACGAGTGCCGGAATGATAGCCCCGGCGAGTGTGCCACAACTGATGATCGACGCCAGCTTCCACCACAACGAGCCGTCTCCCGCGAGGTTGCCCAGCAGGAAATAGGAAGCCAGATAGGTAACGGCAACGGAGAGCGCGGATGTAAGCCAGACGAGTGTTTCCAACGGCGCTTCGAAGTTCATCCGGTCGGCATTGCCGTACCAGGATTTCGCAAGAAGCTGATTGATGCCATACGACGCCATCGACGTGACGATCATCAGCGCCCGCAGCACGAACAACCATGTCAGCAGCTGCCATTGCAGCGCACCGGTGTCAGCTTCGGCTCCGCCAGGAGCACGAATCGCCAAGCTGATGAACGTGATGAGCGCGACTCCGGTGACGCCGTAGGTTTCAAAGCCGTCTGCAGTCGGGCCGACAGAGTCGCCTGCATTGTCTCCGGTACAGTCTGCAATCACCCCGGGATTCCGGGCGTCGTCTTCCTTGATGCGGAAGAAAACCTTCATCAAGTCCGCACCAATGTCGGCGATTTTCGTGAAGATCCCCCCAGCGATACGCAGCGCAGAGGCTCCCAGCGATTCCCCGATCGCAAATCCAATGAAGCACGGACCGGCCAGATGTCGGGGGACCAGCAACAGGACGGCGAGCATCATCAGCAACTCGACACTGATGAGCATCATCCCGATGGAGATCCCCGCCTGAAGTGGAATGTCAAAGACCGGGAATGGCTTGCCTTTCATTGCGGCAAAGGCACACCGGCTGTTGGCCAGCGTGTTAACCCGAATGCCGAACCAGGCGACGCCATAACTGCCAGCGATCCCAATCATGCTGAACAGCAGAATCACACCGACTTCAAACCACGGTTTCTCTTCGAGGACCCCGAAGTAGTAAACCATGATCCCGCCGATGAGGACTTCCAGCATCAGGATCAATTTGCCCTGCGTCCACAAATAGGTTTTGCAGGTGCCGTAAATCAGCTCGGAGACTTCCCGGAGAGATTCATGCACGGGAAGTTGCTGCAGGCGGCTGTAGATCCGGTAACCAAAGATCAAGCCGCCGACGCAGACCATCATGCCGAGAAAGAGGAGATTCCACTCAAACGAGAAGACCGGCAGCGCAGGCAACTGGAGGTCCGCTTCCCCGGCAGAGACCGCAGCCGGCCCCGTGCACAACAGCATAAATGTTGTGCAAAGTGCCTTGAACCACGCCCGATTCATAACCGCCCCTTCCATGATGCTGTCTTACGAATGCGCCAGGTGCTGTGTTTCGTCACGTTAATCCGTCTTTCGAGGAATGTCCAATATGTCGGCGGAATTTGATGCATCGTGACGAAACTTTACTCGGGAACGCTGGCACGCCCGTGGTGGATCCTGTGCGGAGGAGAAAACCGCAAGCGATGTTGGTCAGCGTGGTGAAGTCCAGACGCCGGCAAAAGAAAGCGAATCCCGTCGGAAATTGTTCCGGACGATGTCGATTGCGGCAGCCGGCAAACGATTATTTCCTGACAGCCGCCCGCCGAGAAGCGGCTGATCCAAAGACGTGGTTCTCGGCATGTTGTTCGCCCAGCCAATCGTCCTTCGATTGGTCCATTCAGGGAGATCGGATCATGAACTTCGCCCCTCGATCCGGAACGCAAACTTTGCATGTGGAACTCCAGCGCATGGTGGAATCACTCGCCGATTGCATCTGTGCAACCGAGGAACCACAGACACTGCTGACAACACTGCTGACAACACTGGTGGCACAACTCCATCGCGAAGTGCAGATCACGCACCGCCTCGCCAACGGGCATCTCAGCCATCGACAAGCTACAAGTGTTTAACCGCTGGGTAGGAATTGTGCGGCACGGCCTTGGCATACGAAAGCAGGTCACGATAATCGCAATTGACCGATTTGGCGGGGAGAGTATTCTGATGGCACCGTTCCACAGACACTCAGGGAGTATCGGTCATGACAATGCCGAATGCGATTTCAACACTCGTTGCCGTGTGGGTCACCGCCGGTGTCGCTCAGGCATCCCCGCCACCGGATGCGCTGGTTCGCTCACTCACAGCGAAGATTCGCCAGCATTGTCCCGAGGCCCAGATTGAGGTGACCGAGCGGGCGTTCATTGCCAAGTCGGGAACGATGATGTTCACGGTCCACAACCGTTCGAAGACCGGAGAAATCTTCCCCGCCACGCATCAGGAAGAAGGGCCGAATTTCAAAGGCTTTCTGTTGCAAGTCTCTTTGCAGGATGGTCCGTATCAAGGGGCGGCCGTGATCCCACAAACGTTGCAGGGACCTTACTTCGCGACATTGATCGATGGTCCTCCGACAGAGAAAGGCGACCAGCACTACTGGGTGGGCTTTTCCTATGGCAGTCGACTCGATCCCGATTTGAAGCAGGCGATCCTCGACGCCATCCCCAGGACAAACTTCGAACCCAAATTTCGACCAGGGCAGCAAGTCAAGTAGCGCCCTACTGGACTACAGAATCGCCAGCGGATTACGGCGTTCTTCCAATGTCCCGCGAGTGACGCCCACGCGGTTCGAGGCTTCGAGGGCTCGCCAGACGGCTTCACCGGTGGTGTGGCCATTCAGCAAATCGCGATAGAGGGCGATGGTCCGGACCGCCTGCTCGGCAGTTTCATCGAGAAATTCGACACGGAAGTCACGCACGCCGCGCTGTAACAATGTGGGCACAATTTCCGCGGCACTTTGCGGCCGGGCGTTGTAGAGTGTGTTGCGGCAGCCGACGTCGGCTTTCAACGGATGTTCCGCGCCGACACGGTCGCGCAGTTGTACGAGATGATCGTCACACGGGCGGCCGCAGTTGTGCTTGTTCGTGCCTGGCGACATCACCGCGCAGAAGACGCAATGCTCCATGTGGAACATCGGCATGTGCTGGTGGATGACGGTTTCGATCCACGCCGCGGGGGTGTGACCGACGAGGTCGAGCAACTGGTCGCGGTTGAGATCATACGACGCCGTGAACCGACGGGTGCCGAAGGACATCAACCACGCGGCGGTCAACTCGTTGGTGACGTTGAGCGAATAGTCCGCGATGAACGGAATCGCGTGCTCCTGACAGAACTGCATGCCCGCCAGATTGCGGACCAGCAACCCGTCCGGCGACCATTTTCGGAGTGCCAGAAAAATGCCGAATTCGTCGGGCTTCTGGATCCGCGGCGGGGCGAGCCAGATCGGTTTGCCCGCCGCCTGAGCGATCTCGACGGCGGTGCGGTATTCCCGGATGTCCTGAAAATCAGCATACACCGTCGCTACCGGGGCGCTCACCGCGGCTCGGAGTTGGTCCAAGGTGCGGCACAGCACATGCAACCGCTGCGGTGTTTCAACGGGAGGGCGAAGCTCCTGTTGAGCCGCGATCGCTTCACCACGCGGGTTGCCTCCAAGCGGCTCAGCGGGAGCTTCGCCCTCCCGGAGGGTCGTCGTGATTGAGGAGCGCATCTCGGCGAGAATATCGGCGTCGGATAACACGCGCGTCGGTGGTTGCCCGCTGCGCTCGGTCAGTTCACGAATCAGTTCCTGTCGCACGTGTGACAAGACGCTCAGCGGCACCATCGGACTGCCGACGATGTCGCAGCGGACGTCGCGCAATCGAAAAACCGTGTGACCCAAGCGTCCGAGTTGTTCACGGAAGAAGTCGTCGGTCGCCGGTCGAGTCCGTGCGGTTTGCAGCGGTTCTTCGCTGAAGACGGTGACGGTCACGCCGCTCTCGGTTCGGGCAATAATCCGTAGCGGTTCACCGACGGATGCAACGACTTCAAAATCGACGTATTGCTTACGGGCGGGATCGGCGGACGAAAACGATTGCCGCAGCCGGGCGGTGAGTTCCGGATCGTCGGTTTTCCAGAGCTTCTGACCGGGCGTGATGCGCGAGAAATCAATGTGTCCGGGCTGGAATTCGAGGTCCACGTTGCCGGTGGCAACAGATTCTTCCAATCGTTTCTGATCACGATAAACGCCGAACACGCGGCCGCCCTGTTCGTCCCCGGTGACCGTGCGATCGCCATCGAAGACGATGCCGTCGCCCCGTTTGATGGATGCCGCGAGCCGGACTTCCACGCAGTCGGTGAGGACCGTGACGACTTCACCAAGATACACGCCGCGCTTGGCGGAACTGAGCGCGGGGACCAGTCGTTTGTGATCGCACCCTTCGAGCCACCCCGGCGAGAACCCGCGGGAGAACGAGAGTTCCATCTCCTGCCGGGCGTTCACATCGAAGTGCACCGGTTGCTGATTCATCGCGGCGTCAATCGCTTCACGGTAGTGCCGAGTGATGTTGGCGACGTACTCCGGCGTCTTCAACCGGCCTTCAATCTTGAACGAATTCACCCCGGCGGCGATGAGATCGGGCGTGAGTTCGTATGCGGCCAGGTCCTGCGGGCTGAGCAGGTATTTCATCGGACCGAGATCGACGTCCTTGCCGTCACAAATCAACTCGTACGGCAACCGGCACGCTTGGGCACACTGGCCGCGGTTCGCGCTGCGACCGCCGAGAGATTCACTGGTCAGGCACTGTCCCGAATACGCCACACACAACGCCCCATGGACGAAGACTTCGAGCTCGACGCTCGTCTGCTGCCGGATCGCCCGGATTTCGTCCAGCGATAGTTCCCGCGCGAGGACCACGCGTTCGATGCCCAGTTCGGCGGCGACGTGGATGCACTCCGCACTGGTGAGCGTCATCTGGGTCGACGCATGCAACGGCAGATCGGGCGATAACCGGCGGATCAATCGCGCGACGCCGATGTCCTGCACAAGCACAGCGTCGACACCCATCTTCGTAATGGCCCGCACGGCGGCGATGACGTCCGGCAGTTCGTCGGAGAACGCCAGCGTGTTCAGCGTGACGAACCCTTTCACACCCCGTTGATGCAGATATTTCATCGCCTCGGCGGCTTCGTCCAGCGACAAGTTCGCCGCCCGCGCCCGCGCATTGAAACCGACATCGAGACCAAAGTAGACCGCGTCCGCCCCGTTCTCCACCGCCGCGGGGAGACATGCCACGCTCCCCACCGGCGCGAGTAATTCGGGCCGAGTCAGGGTGGATGAAGACGAAACAGCAATTTCAACGGCGGCGGTCGACACGGAGGGATTCTCGGCAAGGAGTTCAAAACAGGGATTGTAAACGATTTCACCATGTCGCGCTGGCGAAATTATCATGTCACACAATCGAGGTGAAGTTCCGAGCCGCGACCGTCAGGGAGCGAGTTCCTTTGGTCAGAGACAAGAACTCGCTCCCTGACGGTCGCGGCTCGGAATGGGTGATCCCTACGGAATCGAACGCGAAGCGGGGACGAACAACGTCATCGCCCGCGGAATGACGGTGATTTCCACCGGGGTCATGCCCGCCGGGTCGCCATCGACATGGACCGGCACGGGGACAGCGCTGGTAATGGTCGCCGACGTCACCGACAGGCAACGGATATCGCCGCGGCTTTCGATGATCCCCCACCATGCCGACCACACATCGACGATGCGGTCCCACATCGAACCGGGCGGAAACAAGCGGACTTCCAACCGGCCGTCATCCCCCACAGCGTCCCGCGCCCAGCGGAGACCGACGGCATACGTCGGCAGATTGAACAACTGCATGTGTGCCGCGTCGAAAGTGTTTCCGTCGGTGTCACGCAGATGAAGCGTCGGCCAATCACGGCGACGTAAGCCCCGCCAGATCGGGCCGAGGTAATTCCACTTCGTGATGTGTCCGCGGCGGTTGTCGTGCACGTCGTGAATGATCGCCGCATCGACACCAATCCCCGCGCAGATGAGAAACCGCCGTTCTCCGGCCTTGGCGATGTCCAAGGTCTGTGTGTGTCCAGCGTGAATGATCGCGGCAAGTTTTTTCCCGGACCGTGGCAGCCGAAAGAATTTGGCGAGCAGGTTTTCGGTCCCGAGCGGTAACACGGCCAGTGGGAGGCCCGGGTAACGGGTGAGGAGATCGCTAACGGTGCCGTCGCCTCCGGCGGCCACGAGGCAACGGACGCGCTGCCGGCGGACGGGGTCCGACATCCACGCGGCCAGCCGATCGCGGTGGCGAAACATCCGCACCCGGTAACCAAGACCCTTGAGTTCACGGACCAGATCAAAAAGTTCCCAGCGGCGGGTGCGGGCCCCGGCTTTCGGATTGCGCTGAATGATGACTGTGCGCGGCAACAGCAGATCGGTACTCAACCGCGGCCGCCTTCACAACAGGTTTGACAGATCGTGTGACACCGTTCGCAGACCCACTTCTGCCGGATGTCGATGAGATGGCCGCCACACACCGGACAGACGGGCAAATCCACCGTCGTCTCCTCAGTGGGTGCGGTCGGTGGAGTCGGATCTATCGGCGGTGGCTGCGGCTCATTCATGGAGTGCTGCTCGAATCCTGTGTGCCACTGGCTCTGCCAGTGTGTATTTCAATCGACGGAAGACACTGGCAGAGCCAATGGCACACAAATTCATCTGATGATGTTTCAACCGAGCGTCCGCAGAATTTCGATGCCGCGTTGAATGTAAATTACACCGCTCCAGAGCGTGACCAGCACCATTGCCCATAATGTGACATCACGCAAGACGACCATCGAAACAGGTCCGATCATCCAGTCATGAATCGCCGGGTCCATCGCCAACAGCGCGACCGTTCCGGCCACACATTGCAGAAACATTTTCAACTTCCCGGCAGCGGACGCGGAGAAATCAGCGCCGCGCTGTTCGAGAAACCCGCGCAAACTGGTGACAAGCATCTCGCGTCCGAGCACGGCGATCACCATCCACGCCGTGACGCCGGACTCTCGATACGGCAACAGGAAAATGAACACTCCCGCGGTGATGAACTTGTCGACGAACGGGTCCATGATGCGGCCGAGTTGCGTGATGAGCTGATACTTCCGCGCGATGTAACCGTCGAGGATGTCCGTGAGCACGGCGAACACGAACAACCCCGCGGACCAGATCCAGCCGACCCCGGCCGACATCATCCCGAACAGCACAAACGACAGGATCAGCCGCGCGAACGTGATGACGTTCGGCAGATTCAGATTGCGTTCGGAAACGGTATTGGCCGCTGTCATGAGTTCTTACCGGCAGTGTCGATTTGAAAAGCGAATCATGGTTCGGGGACCCCAAGGTCGCGGCAGATTTTGCGGCAGAGGAAATCGTTAAGTTCGCGATGCCTAGGGACTGCCGATGGATGGCCGTTCCGTGGGTTGAGGTAGACCGAGTGGCGGCTTCCTTCGCGTTCAAGAACGCAGCCGTGCCGTTCTAGATGACGAATGAAATCAACTCGCTTCATGCGGAAATCGCCGGAAACGGTTCGCGAACGACATCACGACCAGCGATTTCCTTTTCCACAAGGGTACGATTCGCTTCCAGGATCAATGCGACAGCCTCAACGAGATTTTCCCGTGCTTCATCCAGTGTCGCCCCTTGCGTGTTTGCTCCGGGCAATTCCTCCACAAAAGCGACATAGCCTTCATCGACTTTGAGGTAGACGGCTGTGAATTGCATGGCATGATCTCCAACGAATACGCAGACTGATTTCATCCCATCCGCACGATCGGCAATCCCGCTTCCAATTGCGGGGCTCGGCCGCTTTCGTCGGCGCCGGTGGCTTGGCCGACGAAGTCGTAGTCGCGGCGTTCGAGGAGTTCGACGGGGACCATCTGGCCGGGGGCGAGGTTCTCGCCGGTGACGTAGACTTCGCCGTCGATTTCCGGGGCATCGCAGTACGCACGGCCGGTCCATACGCCGTCTTCCGCCGGGGCGTCGATGAGGACGTCGAGTTCATAGCCGAGCAGCGAATCACCGAACTGGAAGGCGATGTCCTGCTGCAACGCCATCAACTCATCCCGGCGGGCTTCCTTCACGGATTCGGGGAGATGGTCGGTCAGCTTCACCGCGGGGGTGCCCGGTTCCACGGAGTAGGTGAAGACGCCCATTCGCTGGAACTGCGTTTCTTTGACGAACTGTCGCATCGTCTCGAACTGGGCGTCGGTTTCGCCGGGGAAACCGGTGATGAACGTGGTTCGCAGGACGAGATTCGGAATCCGGTCGCGCAGCTTGTGAATCAGTGTTTCGGTCTGCGCGCGGTTCACACGGCGCTGCATCCGGCGCAGCATCGTGTCATCGATGTGCTGCAATGGCATGTCCAGATACGGCAGAATTTTGGGCGACTGCGCGATCGTGTCGATGAGTTCATCGGTAAAATTGATCGGGTAAAGATACAGCAGGCGGATCCAGTCGATGCCGTCGACCTTTTCAAGTTCCTTCAACAACTCGGCGAGTCGCAACCGTCCGTAGAGATCGAGGCCGTAATACGTGGTGTCCTGAGCGACCAGATTCAGCTCCCGCACACCGTCGCTGGCCAGTTCCCGGGCTTCTTCCAGCACCATTTCGATGGGCTTGGTGACGTGCTTGCCACGCATTTTGGGAATCGAACAGAAGGTGCAGGTGCGGTCGCAGCCTTCGGAGATTTTCAGATACGCATAGTGCCGGGGGGTGATCCGCAACCGGGCGCGATCGTCCATCGCCTTGATCGGCGCGGGGCGGAACAACTCCCGCTGTTCCCGTGCGCCGCCAACGAGGTGATCCGCCACGCGGTTGATTTCATCTCGACCGAAGACGCCGACGATGTGGTCGATCTCCGGCAGTTCTTCCGACAGCGCGGAGCCCAACCGCTGCGGCAGACACCCGGCGACAATCACCCCCTTGGTCTTCCCCTCGCGCTTGAGATCGAGCATCTCTCGGATGACCGCTTTCGACTCGGCCCGCGATTGTTCGATGAATCCGCAGGTGTTCACAATGACGAAATCGGCCCCGTCCGGATTCGACACCAGCGTGTAACCATCGAGCGCCAGCGTCCCCAGCATCTTCTCGCTGTCGACGAGATTCTTCGGACAGCCAAGTGTCACGAAGGCATACGAGCCCTTCGAAAGGACTGGTTCTGTAGGCGTTTCTGCGGGGTATACGGCATCGGAATCAATGATTGGCAACGTGTTCATCGAGAATGTCTCAGTCGTGTAAAATCTCTTCAACCGGCGTCGAACGTATCAACAGCAAGCAGTCACATTGTCAGTCAGCATTCTTCGCCTTCGTCACCGATCACTCTTGCGTCCAGAGCTGCGGCAATTCGCTTCATCTTACCAAGGATTTCTTCATCGGGGTTTTTGACCACGATTCGATCATGTCTGAAGTCGAACCATGCCAAATTGACCTTGGGATCATTCTTTGAATACGTCAGCCAGACCGCCAAACCATCACTTTCGCACGTGAGGATGTCTTCACCGACATATGCAGTGGCGATGTCATCACGCCGCATCTCGGGATCATGCTGAATGTAAGCATCCCACTCCGCTAACGAAATTGGACTCGCTTCGCTGTCCGTCCAATGCGAAGCCCGAGTAATGTGAACGTCGTATCCCATTGATCTAGCCCGCCGAAGGTTTTAGGGTGCAATCAGGTACGTCTTCACGAAGGCGTAGGTGCCTTTGCTGTACGAAATCTCGCTGTCGATGACCGGCAGCAATGACGCGTCGGAATTCGGTGAAGTGATGATCGGCAGCGACGACATACGCACATTCTTTCGGGGACCGTTTCCGCGATCCATTGCAAGGTGGCCGGTTGCGACTGGCATAATCCGGCGCGAATTCCGCATGATACAGTGTATCGCAATCGACCGCAGGCCCCCATCGACGCGATTCGATGGGTTTGTGGAATTCCCTCGGAAAGGAACGGACCGATGCGGTGGAACAGCGGGCTCGGATGGCTGTGCTGCACCTGCGGGTGCTTGTCCGCCTTCGCCGCCGAACCGGCACAGTCCCCCCCGGTGGACGCCGCGGCGGTGAAAGCGCTGTTGCAGCGGGTCGATTCGGATCAAGCGGCGGAACGGACGGCGGCGGTACGGGAATTGTTGTCGCTGGGATCGGAGATTCTGCCGCTGCTGCCGCCGCCGGAGCGCATGGAATCGGCGGCCGGCCGGGATCTGGTCGTGGATCTTCGCAATGTGCTGGAGCGACGACAGGCGGCGGAATCGGCCCGAGCTGCGACCGTTTCGCTCAACACCACGGCTCCCGCGCGGGAATTGATTGCCGCCATCACCCAGCAAACCGGCAACCGCGTGGCATTCGCACCGGAGAGTGCCGACCCATCGCTCACCGTCGATTGGACAGCCCGGCCGTTCTGGGAAACGGTGGATGACATCGCCGTGAAAACCAAGTCCCAGGTGGTCTGGAACCCGCAAGCCGGCCAGTTCGTGCTGGGACCGTTGGCCGAAAACGGCCCCCGAGGGATGGTCGCCCATGCGGGTCCCTTCCGTGTAACCGCGCAGGTCGGCAAGCTCAAGGCGACTGCGACCGACGCCTCCCCGTCGATCCTCCGCGTCCAGACGCTCTGGCAAGCCGAACCGCGGCTGCGGCCGTTGTTTTTCCGCATCAAACCGTCCGACTGGCAAGGTACGGTCGACGAAAAGGCCGTTTCGCCCTGGAATCCGGAAGCGGAATATGAACTCCCATTCGCGGACGGTACACGGGAATTGACCTGGCCGCTGGATCTCATCTGGCCGGAGGTTGCCGACTCGTCCACATGGACGTTGCGGGGAAAAGCCATGGTCCACCTGGCGGCGATGACGGAAACCATTGCGTTTGATGCCATCGCGCTGCGACCGAATGTGCAACGCCGACGCGGGGGTGTCGCCGTCCGGATTCGCAAAGCGGAATTTCGTCCCGGTGAAGACGGCCGTCTTCAGGCGACGATTCGTATTCAAGTGAGTTACGACACCGGCGGTCCGGCGTTTGAATCGCACCGGGCCGGGGTTTTCTATCAAGGGGGAAGCTTGCAGGGCCCCGCGGGACAGCGGATTTCGTTCACCGATATGGAAGCGACGCAGGAAGCGGACGGGGCGATCGGCGTCGAATACCGCTTCCGTGATCTCCACGGCCGCGGTTCTGACTTTCAGTTTCGTTATGAAGCGCCGACGTTGTTTCTCGATGTGCCTGTCGAGGTCGATTTTCGCGGCCTGCCAGGACCGGACTCAACGACTACCGGCTAGAAGCCGGTAGGTTCGGGGGAAATCGTGAACTACGGACTGAAGTCCTTCGCTCACGATGGGGTCACTTGAAACTCGTCACCACCATCCTGGGGTTCTGTTCCTTCCTGTTGCCGGATGTAC